>NZ_JBGSLK010000081.1:0-87292 GCF_041740695.1 Haliscomenobacter sp.
GGCTGCCGCAGTGATGTTGTCAATGACGCTGCGGCAGCCTCAACCTTCTCAACCTTCCTCAACCTCCGAAACCCCTCAAAACATTCATCCATGCGGATTCTGTACTTCTTTACCCTACTTCTCTTGACTTGCTCCTGTGTGCAACACAAGCAATTGGTCAATTTTAACCAAGGGCCACTGCCTTTAAATAAAGCCGAAGCCATCCTCAATTCCATAGACCTGAGCATTCAGCCCGAGGATTTGTTGCAAATCAATGTGAGTAGTTTTGAACCAGACGCGATTAGAGCCTTCGTCCCTCAAGCGGGTGGAGCAGGCGGCCAGCAAAACAATAACTTCATGCAACAGAGTACCGGGGGAACTGGGGTCAATTCCTTGGAGTTGTTCACTGGCTATTTTGTAGATCGAGCGGGTTACATCGATTTCCCGGTCGTTGGCCGCGTAAAAGTAGGTGGATTAACCCTTGGCGTAGCACACGACACCATCCTCAATCGCATTTTGCCCTACGTGTCCGATGCGGTAGTTAGCCTCCGGTTTTTAAACCTCAAAATCACCTTATTGGGTGAGGTAGCCCAGCCCGGATTGGTCCGCATTTCGAATAAAAGAGTAACCTTGTTGGAAGCCATCGGCATGGCAGGTGATTTGACCCCATACGCCGACCGCACCAACATCCTACTCGTACGTGAAAAAGACGGACAACGCCAATACATTAATATGAATTTGCAGGATCCGGGCATATTTGCATCGCAATTTTTCTACCTGGAACAAAATGACTTCATATACGTAAGCCCGACTAAAGCAAAGATAGGGGGCATCACCGACCAGACCAGCCGCATTTTCACCTTTGGCTCAGCAGGTTTGTCTTTGATTACTTTGATCATTGCCATTTTTAGACGATGAGCACAAAAATCCATATCGTTGGATCCGGGTTGACGGGGGCTACCATTGCACGTTTGTTGCAAGATCAGGGCTATGATGTCACCGTGTTTGAACGCCGTGACCAGGTTGGTGGGAACGTGCACGATTTTGTGCATCCTTCGGGTGTCCGAATCCACAGTTATGGGCCACACTATTTTCGGACCAATTCAGAGGCGATTTGGGCTTATGTACAACGTTTTGGCTCTTTTTTTCCTTATCGTGCGGTGGTGAAATCATTTGTTGATGGGCAATACGAGAATTGGCCGATCTCTGCTGCATATTTACGGCGAATTGACTCAGGACAAGATTCGAAACCACACGCCTTGGCTAAGGCGAGACTCCAAGCCACCAATTTTGAGGAAGCTGCCCTACAGTTGATGCCTACAAAAGTGTATGAAAAGTTTGTCAAAAACTATACATTCAAACAATGGGGGGTGGCCCCTAGGCAACTCAGCCCTGATTTGGTCAAACGTTTTGAGATTCATCACGACGACGATCCACACCTGACTCCAGGCTACCGTTGGCAAGGCATCCCTACCGATGGTTATGCCTCATGGATGAGCAAAATGTTGGAGGGAATAAAAATACACCTCGGAGTAGATTATTTGCAACACCCGCAGGCATTTGAACCCGCCACCTATACCGTATTTACCGGGGCGATTGACGCGTATTTCGGCTTTGACCTGGGTCGTTTGCACTATCGCGGGCAGCAGCGTGAGCATGAGTACCTGCCCGCAGTTGACCGATATCAGCCCTGCGCCCAGGTGAACAATCCAGCCCTGGAAAACGGGGCACATATCCGCACTTTGGAATGGAAACACCTCATGTCGGTAGCGCAACAAGCCACCATCCGAGGCACCGTAATTACCCGCGAAATCCCCTTTAGTCCTCAAGACATTGATCAATATGAATACCCCTTTCCGGATACAATCAACCAACAACTTTACCAGCAATACCGCCAACGCGCCCAGAAAATCCCCAATTTACTCATTTGTGGCCGCCTGGGTGAAAACCGTTATTACGACATGGATCAGGCCATTGGCCGGGCAATGATGCTAGTACAGAAGCAGATACTCCCGATCTTGTCCGCAAATAGCGGGCGAATATTTTCAAACCTTTCGTACTTTTGAGCAATGGATACTTCACAATCTACACCCTACAACTATTCAGGTGGAACACCCACGCCCAGTGGCAACAAGGAGTTGGACATCAAATACTTCTTTTTCCTCTTCTTGCGCAATTGGCACTGGTTGGCGCTGGGCCTCATGATCGGGTACAGCATCGCCTGGGTCAAATTGCGATATGCGACCAATATATACCAGGTAGGAGGTAGTATCTTGCTGGAAGACAACGCCAAAAGCAGCATCTCCGAAGAAATCATCACCGAAAAACTGGGACTGGAGCAAGAATCCAATGTAGATGACCAAATTCAGGTGCTTAAATCAACGACCTTGATGCGCCGGGTCGTAGATTCCCTCGATCTCAACGTGACGTACTATACGGTAGGGCGAGTAAAAACCAGTGAGATGTACAGCCCCAATTGCCCAGTAGTACTAACTGGCGCTTTGCCTCAGGTGTTGGCCTATGGCACTTCACTGCGGGTTCGTACGCTGAACGATTACGATTTTACTTTGGTAAAAGGTGAAAACGATACCTTAACCTGCCATTACGATACCCCATTTGTCCTCAACCAAATTGAATATACCCTGAGCCGACGGGCAGGTTCGGTACCCGGAACTGAATTTCTGATCCGCCTCAATTACCCCGCAGGTACAGCCGCAGAATATGCGAACAAGCTGGTGATTCAACCTGTTCCTGGTTCCAACGTGCTCAACCTCAGCATGCGCGACCCCGTAGCAGAGAAGTGTATCGATGTGTTTAAAACCCTCGTCAATGAGTTTGACCGCAGTCAGATTGAAATCAAAAATGAGTCTGGTCGTAAAACGCTCGAATTTATTGATGAACGTTTAGGTTTTATCACCAAAGAGCTTTACAACGTTGAAAAAGACGTAGAAGGCTACAAACGCAGCCGAGACCTACCCGTGGCCATCGAAAGTAAGGCCAGTGAATACCTCAGCAAAGTATCCACTGCTGATGAACAATTGATGGAGCTTGATCTGCGCTTGACCATGTTGGATGCCATCGAAAAAAAGCTCAATGACCCAAATGCACAAAATGAATCCCTACCGCTAAGTTCGGAGATATTGGCCAGCAGCGCTGCGGCAGAGCTCATTAAATCTTACAATGAGATGGTTCAGGAGCGCAAAAAACTGTCGGCAACCGCAGGCCCTACCAATCCAGCCTTAAAATCATTGGATAAAAAAGTGGAGGAGTTGCGTAAACCCCTGTTTGAAAATTTTACGGTCATTCGGCGCGAGCTCAACGATCGTCGTGCCCAAGTTAGCAAACGCTTAAGGCCTATTGAAAATAAAATTGATGCGATTCCTACTTACGAGCGGGAACTGCTTCAGATTTTGCGCCAGCAACAAATCAAGGAACAACTCTTTTTGTTTTTGTTGCAAAAAAGAGAAGAAACGGCCCTGAGTGTTGCAGCGCAGGTGTCCAATACCCGTATCCTCAACCCGCCGGTTGGGCAGGGACTGGTGGCGCCCGATCGCCGCCGAACCTTTACCCTATATCTGTTCATGGGCTTTTTGCTGCCGGGACTTGTGGTTTTCCTATTTGATTATTTCAACAACCGGGTTTACGACGAAAATGACATTCGCCGCCATACCAATGCACCTTTTTTGGGAGGGATCATGCAATCTGCTGCTGGGAAATCTATTGTAGTCAATCGCAGCAGTCGCTCTGCCATCGCGGAGATGTTTCGGATGTTGCGCACCAATTTGCAATACCTGGCCAAGGGGGAAACGAAAAAGGTCGTCCTCGTCAGCTCCAGTGTGAGTGGCGAGGGCAAAAGTTTTATTACCATTAACTTAGGCATCAGCATTTCGCTTTCGGGCCAAAAAACCCTTTTGCTGGGTTTGGACATCCGTAAGCCCAAATTGAGCCGCTACCTTACTGGGCAGCAGGCTGAACGTGGGGTAACCAATTACCTGGTGGGTCAGGCTTCCTTGGATGAACTCATCAAACCTTTGCCTGATCATCCGCTGGTGGATTACCTGGATTGTGGACCGATTCCGCCCAACCCCGCCGAGTTGTTGATGAGTGATGCAACCCGGGATTTGTTTACGGAGTTGCGCAAGCGCTACCAATACATCATCGTGGATACTGCCCCCGTCGGACTGGTCACCGATGCCCTTTTGCTCAATCAACACATTGATCAAACCATCATTGTCACTCGTTTTGGGATGAGCCGCACCCCGTTTCTGCGTATGGTGCAGGACATTTACAGCAACAACAAATTACCTCAGGTGGGTATCGTGCTCAATGGCCTCAAGTCCAGAGCAGGATACGGCTATGGCTATGGGTATGGCTATAGTGCATCATATGGTTATGGGTATGGCCAGGGGTATGGCAGTGAGTACTTCGACAAAGAGCCGCGCCGCCGTTGGTCCTGGCGCAGTATCCTCAAACGCTTGCGGTTAAAATAATTTTATAGCTTTGCGCCTGAGTAGTGGGGCAAAAATAAGTGTTCATTTTTTTTGAGCCAAAGGATTAGAGAAGACACTTGAAATGAACCGTTTACTTATCTAATCCTTTGGCAAAATGAACACTTATTTTTTTATCGCCCTTAAGTTAAGAAACAACGTACTGGAATGAGTCCTCAAAAAATAGAAGCAGCGCTAGCCGATTTATTTGAGCAGTGGGCGGGTGAAAGCCCCAAATTGATTTTGCCCTTGGCACCTTCTGGCTCCGAGCGGATTTATTACCGTTTGCAGGGTTCCGAACGGGCTGCCATCGGCACCTATAGCCCCAATGATCGGGAAAGTCGGGCATTTTTGGACTACAGCCGCCATTTTCACAGCAAATCCTTGCCCGTACCCGAAATCTATGCAGAAGACTTAAGTACCAAGGTCTATTTGCAAGAGGACTTGGGTTCTACTACTTTATATAGTTTTTTGTTGCAAAACGATGATTATTTCCCCGATTACTTGGCCCAAATCTACAAGCGGGTGGTGGAGCAATTGGCTCGTTTGCAAATCATTGGGGGGAAAGAACTCAGCTACGAGCACAGCTACCCCAAACCCGCCTTCGACAAAGAGGCCATGTTTTGGGATTTGAACTATTTCAAATACCACTTCCTGATGCTCACCCGGGTACGTTTTGATGAACAGGCCCTGGAAAAAGACTTTCACGATTTGGCCGATTATTTGCTTACTGCGGATACCCAATATTTCTTGTTTCGCGATTTTCAGTCGCGCAACATCATGATCAAAAGTGGCGAGCCTTACTTTATCGATTATCAGGGGGGACGCCGCGGTGCCCTTCAATACGATTTAGCCTCTTTGTTATTCCAAGCCAAAGCCAATATTCCAGCCGATATCCGCCAGGAAATTTTGCAGCATTACATCAAAGTGGCCGGTGAGTTGACACCAATTGATCCCGACCGGTTCACCGAGCATTACAATGGCTATGTGTTGATTCGCAACATCCAGGTTTTGGGGGCTTATGGCTTCCGGGGGCTGTTTGAGCGCAAAGAGCATTTTTTGAAAAGTATTCCCCACGCCTTGCGCAACATCAAAGGGCTGTTGGAAAACTGGCAGTTGCCCATCGAACTGCCCCACTTGCGGGAGGCGATGCAACGCATTTTGGATTCCAAAAAATTTGAACCCTTCAATAAAATCAAAAGCAGTAGCAGCTTACTCACGGTAGGGGTCAACAGTTTCTCCTACCATGCTGGCGGCGTTCCAGAAGATACTAGTGGCAACGGCGGTGGTTTTGTATTTGATTGTCGCTTCGTACACAATCCAGGCCGCTATGAGCCGTACAAAAAATTGACGGGCCGCGACGAATCGGTCATCAATTTCCTCAAGCAGCACAGTACAATGGACGAATACCTGCACAACGTATTCCGCATTGTGGATGCTGCGGTAGAAGACTACATCGAGCGCAGCTTCATGAACCTCACGGTCAATTTTGGTTGCACTGGAGGCCAGCATCGCTCCGTATACGCCGCCGACGCCCTCGCAAAACACCTAAAGGAGAAATACGGCGTCAAGGTGATCTTGCACCATGTGGAGCAGGAGAAGAAGAATTGGGAAAACTAATTTATTAGAGATGAAAGATGAAAGATGAAAGAGGCTACCGCAGGGACTTGTACAAGGTTATCGTCAAAAACGCTGCGGTAGCCTCTTTCATCTTTCATCTTTCATCTCTCATCTTTCCATAAATGTCTCTACTCAAAAAACTCGCCGGAGAAACCGCCATTTACGGCATGAGCAGCATTTTGCCGCGCTTGCTCAATTTTGTTTTGTTGACCCCTTTTTTGACCCGGGTGCTGAGTAAAGCGGATTATGGTATTTTTAATGACCTGTATTCTTATGTGGCGCTGTTCAATATCCTGCTGACCTTTCGGTTGGAGACAGCTTATTTTCGCTACGCTCAAAAACAGGAAGATGTAGAGCGGGCTTTTTCCACTTCGGCTTTATTTCTGCTGTTGTCTACCCTCGTTTTTACTGGTATTGCGCTTTTTTTGGCGCAGCCCATTGCCGATCTTCAGCAATATCCCGAGCATCCAGAGTTTATCGTGGCGCTCATTTTGATTTTGGGGCTGGACACCCTGACCTCCATTCCTTTTGCGCGGTTGCGCTTTGACAATCGCCCCTTGCGTTTTATGGGGATCAAACTGACCAACGTCATTGTCAATGTCCTGCTGGTGTTTTTTTACCTCTATTTTTGCCCAAAACTGGAGCAAAAAGCCGCATGGCAGTGGTTGCAATACCTGCATTTTAAGGACAACATGGTGGGAGATGTCTTTCTAGCCAATGTGGTGGGCAGTGCCGTGAATTTGCTGCAAGTATTGCCGACATATCTGCGCATGAAATTGGGGATCGACTGGGTGTTGCTGCGCCAAATGTTGCGCTATTCTTTCCCGCTGATCATTGCCGGAGTAGCGGGAGTAATCAATCAGTTTATTGGTACTCCACTGTTGAAATTTTTGGGGGAAGGGAATCTGAATCAAAATTTGGGCGAAGGCGGGGTATATGCAGCGGCGACCAAAATCCCGGTGATGATGAACCTCTTTACACAGGCCTTCAACTATGCTGCCGAACCATTCTTTTTCCGCAATGCCAATGAAAAAGGTTCAGAAAAGGTGTACGGGCAGGTCGCTCAAGCCTTTACACTGGTCAGTTGTGTGGCTTTTTTGGGCATCATGTTGAATATCGATTGGGTGGGTTTGTTTTTGGGGGAGAATTTCCGGGAAGGTTTGGCTACAGTTCCCGTGTTGTTGTTGGCCAACCTGTTTTTGGGATTGTTTACCACCTTTTCCATCTGGTACAAATTGGCCGATCGTACGGCGGTTGGAGGCTGGATTGCGCTGGGGGGCTCACTCATCACCATTGTGCTCAACGTGGTGTTGATCAAACAAGGATACAGCTACTACGCTCCGGCCTGGACTGCCCTGGTGTGTTATATTTTTATGACCCTCGTCAGTTATTGGGCAGGCCAAAAATACCATCCCATCCAGTACCCATTGGGGCGCATGTCCCTGTACCTGGTGCTGGCCTTGCTGGCTTATGGCTTGAGCGAAGGGGTACGTTACTGGGCACAAGATGCATTTTGGGTGATTTTGAGCATCAATTTTTTAATTCTTTTGGCTTACTTTGCCGCCATTGCCTGGATCGAAAAGCCGCTGATTAACCGTTTGTTGGCGCGGAAGGGACAGGAATAAAACGCTAAGTTGTTTTTTATGGAAAAGCATTACACTCTCATTACCGGCGCCAGCATGGGCATTGGTCGTGCGTTGGCGGAAGAATGTGCCAAAAGGGGCAGAAATGTATTGCTGGTAGCATTGGATGGCCCGGAATTGCATACTGCGGCCCAGGAAATTGTGCAAAAACACGGGGTGGAAGCCCATGCGTTTGGCCTAGACCTCACTGCAACCGATGCACCGCTGAAAGTGTATACCTGGTGCCAGGAAAATGGCTACAGTGTAGACATGCTGATCAATAACGCCGGATTTGGACTTGGCGACATCTTGGATAGGGTGCCGATTGGGGTGTACCAAAAGATGCTGCGGCTCAACAACCAGGTGATGTTTGAAATGACCTATCATTTTTTGCCGCAGTTGAAACAACTAGACAAGGCTTACATTCTCAATTCCAGCAGCATGGAAGGACTGATGCCGATGCCTTTCAAGGCGGCATATACCGCAACCAAACACTTTGTGACAGCTTTTTCCCTTTCGCTGCGCGAAGAGTTGGCCGAAACTGGCGTCAGTGTAAGTGCCTTGTGCCCTGGCCCGGTGGTAACCAACGAGGATGGCCTCAAACGCATTCAACGCAGCGGACGCAAGGCCAAACTGGTCGTGATGTATCCGTATCAGGTGGCGCCTATCGCCATCAATGGCCTGCTCAAAGGCAAACGCATCATTATTCCGGGGGTGATGAACCAGATTATGATTTTGGTGAACAACGGCCTGCCACTGGCTTTGCGGATGAAGTTGCTGCGGAAAATTGGGGCGGCGGTTATACCGAAGGAAACATGAGTTGTTTTCCCGAATGTTGATTTTTTTGCGGAAAACTAATCGCGGAGCGATTGAATTTAGAATAGCCCCGGTCGTCCGAGAAAATGCAAGGGAAATGGTCACAACCGTGGTAGCGGTTGAATTCATAGTGAATTGTTCAACCGCTGCCGCGGTTGTGGAATCCGCCTGAATCCTCCAAATCCCCGGACGACCGGGGCTATTCTAAATTTAACCGCTGCCGCGGTTGTGTTTTAACATTCAAGATGAGGAATGCTCATGTTCATTCCGTGAAAATTTCCACGCGCAGGCCGAGCCACTCGGTGCGGTAAACACTGGTTGTGCCCGTGACGTAAAAGTTTCTACTTTTTATATGGATGGCCAAACGTTTTACTTTGAGGCTCGCTAGGTCAGGCATAGTAGATTGGTCAGGCCCACCGTTGATGCTTACCATTAGTTCTTTTTCGGCTTTGATGCAGCGCTCTACTCGATTGCGAATGTTTGCAATACCCTCTTCCGAAAGAGGGCCTTCAAAAGTAGAATGGCCATCTTCTATAATTTCGCGCCATTTTTTGGCTTCCAGGGTCAATAATCGGCGGAGGTAAGTATTGTTTTGGTTGCTCAGGATTTTGGTCTTGTAAGCTTCAAAACCTTGGGGGTCTAAGGGTATCCCTCCAATGATGACTTGCATGTCTTTACTCCAATTTCCGGTTTGCATTTTCTTCAAAATATTGAAGTCAAACGCTTCGGTGCCACAGCCACTTTCATGTCCCTGAATCACTAAAGGGAATTCGCTGTTTTCACCAGCGTAAATTCTACAAAGTCCACCATTGGTGTCTTCCAGGGCTATAGAGCTCAATCGGCCATTTTCATTCAAGGTATAAGAAATTCGTTTATTGATCTTTAAGGGAATTTTAGTCAAACGCTCTAGTTCAGCATGATCAATGTCCAGATCGACGATGATGAGGATAAAGTTGGTTTCTGATGGAGGCAAAATGGTATCTGGGCTTGGGTTTGGGACAAGTGTAACATTTGTTGATTCGGGTTTATTGGGAGCAAGCACCTTCTTTTTTTCTTCCTGTGCAGTTGGTGCGGGATCAAAAGAAATGGACTCCGGTTCATGCTGTACTTGAGCATCTAAAGCAAACTTTGGGGTATCCTCCACCGGAGTGTTCTTTCCATCTGCTGGGCGATTAAACATGGGCAACAAAGGGAACAACAACAATGCCAGCGCATACCGCAGGGTGTACGGTTTAGGAGAGGGTTTACTGTTCATCATCATGATCCGTTCTTTGAGCAATGAAAAACTGTAAGAGGTGGAAAGGCTATTGCTGAATGAGGAGTTGGCCCAGTTCAACAGGCTGCGTTGATAAGCTTTTTTATCCCAGTGTTGTTGCAATACCGCATGATCTGCCAGGTATTCCAGGTTGTTTTCCACCAGTCGGCGATAAAGCCAGGCTGCTGGATTAAACCATTGCCAGATCAGGGTGAGTTCAGCCAAAAGGATGTCCCAGGTATGCCTTTGGTGTACGTGCGCCAATTCGTGGGTAAGCACCATGTCAAATTCTGAATTCTGGTACAGTTGCTCCGAGATAAAAACGGTCCGACCAAAGGCAAAAGGAGACAAAGCGCCGGGGCAGACCGCCAGGCAGTAACTGCCCCTTCGCTCAATGCGTGCACTACGATACAATTTCCACAACGATAAAATTTGGAGGATGAACCGAATGCTCAAAGCCAGGCAGCCAAGGCCATAAAGCCAAGGAACAATTTCCATAAAACGAATTGGGTGAGTAGACTTGGATTGGGGTTTAATTGGAGATGGATTGGATTGGTTTTCCTGGTCGTTTTGTGTCAGTGCGAAGGGAGGACTGAACTCAATCATGGCCTCATTCTCGCGCTGACTGGGGGTAAGCAATTTAATGTGCTCAGATGGAACATTGATTTTACGCCAGATCGTCCAGGACTCTGGCAAGTGGATATAGGGAATGATCAGGCTTGCCAGCAATAGCCCCAATAAAAAGCTACGGTTCCAATTCAAGTAGGTACTCCTAAGGAATAGTACATGATACACCACTACCCCGATGATGAGGATGACGGCAGCCGTTAAGTTGTATTTTAGGATTGGGTCGTGCATAGCCGATGGGTGTTGACAGGATCAATTATTGCTCAGTGAAAATTTCCAATCTCAATCCAGCAGGTTCCTCCTTGATCAACTTTGTGGTATTCTCCTGGTAGTAATGGGCTATTTTGTCATGGGCTTCGATGCGGCTCAATTTTAAATTTTCCAGCACGGGCAAGGTATTTTGCGGCGCTCCTCCATTGATGGTTACGATCAATCCCAGGTTGCCTTCTGTACATTTTTGCACCTTACCTTTAAGGTGATTGAGCGTCTTTTCGGTAAAGGTGGTATAGGTCATATGGCCCTTTTCGTAGGTATGTACCCAGTTTAAAGCTTTAAGCTGAATTAGTCTTCGAAGGTTTCCAGCTTCATAAATGGCCAAAGCTTTGGGGCGAAGTGCAGCAATCGCCTCTTTGGTTGCCGGCAAACCAACGCAATATATTTTGGTTTTATCCCAGTCTGCCGCCAGGATTACGTCAAGCACCTCTAAGGATAGTTGATCTTCACCACCTGTGGATCCTTTTTTGCCAAAAAGAACACTAGGCAAGCGATCCTCTCCTATGGGCATCGAATTTCCACTTGCACTCCCTTTCCCTTTTAGGGTGTATCCGATTAATTTGTTGTCTGCATTTCTATCCAGGATGAGCTTTCTATCCAATGGAAAGCTCATCTCGCTCAATTTTTCCATTTCACTTTCGGTCGCATTTGGCCCGATCACGATAAAAAATTCGGATGAATCCGTTTTCGATTCGCTTGATTCTGTGTGTGTAATGATTGAGCTTATGGATGGTTTGGAAGGTGCTTTTGTTTGACGAGCTTCACTGGAGGGCGCTTGAACAGATTCGTTCGCTTCCAAATTCAAATCGGTATTTGCTTTTTTATAATCCAAGGGAAATTTTGGACCTTGATCTGAGTCAATTGCAGCAGCTTGTACAAATGCTGGCTGGTTAAAAACAGACAAGATTGGTAATAGGGATAAAATCATTGCATAACCCAGGAAATACACTTTTGACGAGGGTTTCCGATTCATCATCATAATTCTTTCTTTTAGGAGTGAAAAATTATAGGAAGTGGAAAGGCGGTTACTCACATTCGAGTTTGACCAATGGAGCAAACTAAGCTGGTATTGTTTTTTATTCCATTGTTGTTGAAGCACACTGCGATCGGCCAAGTATTCCAGATTGGTTTCCACCAGTCGCCGGTACAGCCAGGCCCCTGGGTTGAACCATTGCCAGACGAGCAGCAGCTCAGCCGCCAGAATATCCAGGGTATGCTGCTGTCGAACATGCGCCAGCTCATGGGTTAAAATCAGTTCCAAGTCTTCACTTTGCAGCAAGGCTTCGGATAAAAAAATGGTATACCCAAATGCAAAAGGAGACAATTCCTCCCGGCAAAAGGCCAATTGATAGCCATCCCTTTCTTCAATGTGGGCATTCCGGAATAGTTTAAACAGCGATAATAAGTGTATCAAAAAACGTATGCCAAAAACCAAACGACCCAGGCCATAGAACAAAAACAACAGTTGGGTGATGGGCACAATGGGGTGCTTGGTGGAAATCACTTCACTTGTTTCGGAGGGTGTTTCTTGCTCGCTTAGGTTTATCTCCGTAAAAAACTGAGGTTCGGGCAGTTTTTCGTCAGCATTTAACCTGGTTACAGGGAGTGAAGTAGTCACCTTGTTTTGCCAGCCTTGTAAAGTCCATGATGCAGGCAAATGCACGAATGGCAGAATCAGCGAAGCGAGCAAGATGCTCCACAACAACACCCGGTTCCAGCGCAAAAAGGTACTGCGCCAAAACAATAAACAGTATAGCAGGGTACCAACTAGCAGCAATATAGCTGCTTGCAGCAAATGGGAAAAGACCATACCTATTACACTATTATGAGAGGCATCTGACGTGCGAGGTCGACTTACTCTCCTTTTTCAATGGCTTTTAAGATGTCTTTCAGTTCTTCAGGCGTAATTTTTTTCTCGCGGGCAAAAAATGCCACCATGTTCTTGTAGGAGTTGTCGAAATACGCAGTCATGGAATCCCCCAGGAACTGGCGTTGATAGGCTTCCTTGCTGATCTTGGGTAAGTAACGGTGAGTGCCGCCAAAGTCTTCATGTGTCACGAAGCCGTAGGGTTCGCTTTCCAGCCTGCGAATCACCGTTGATACCGTGTTGTAGTGCGGCTTTGGCTCGGGCAGTAGCTCGATGAGGTCCTTGACGAAGGCTTGCTCCAGTTTCCACAAGGCTTGCATCAGCTCTTCTTCTTTGCGCGTAAGTCGCTTCATGGTTATAATTATTGTGTTTGACAAACATATAACTAGTTTTATAGTTTGTCAACTATTTTTCTAGTTATTTTTAACAAAAAAAATCCAGCAGCTTTTTTGATGCTGCTGGCTTTTTGCTTTAGCGCTTACTTAGAGTTTGAGTTCAGCCCGTTTTCCCATTTGGTCGATGCGGAAAAGTTTTCCGTCCTCGTACAGCAAAGCCGTTGAATTGGGATCCACGTGGCGGGTATCGATGGCGATGACTTTACCACCATAAAAAGATTTTACTGCATTGACTAAGGTGTGTCCAACCACAATTCGTTTCCCGCCAAATTTCCGTAGTGACTCCTCTATCTCTGCCTCCTGAGCTTGCCCCATCACATAGTTGCGGTACCAAATCGGACCATTGGCATCAAACAAAAACCTCAATATCTCATCGTCAATCCGAAACACATCCTCCTGGATGAAATAAAAAGGCCGCATGGTATTGTTGATTTCTGACAGGGTTTTATCCAAATAATTCAGATCAGGTGCCAGGCCACCGTGCACAAAGATGAAGTCGCCAACTCTTTCCACCACGTTTTTGGTGGCCAGCCAGCGGCCCAATTCTGTAGTGCCTTTAAACCAGTTGCCATAAGGCTCTTGATACAAGTCGGCATTGCGCATGTATTTGGGGTGCACATAACGATGGTCGTTGGACATGTTCATGATCTCATGGTTGCCCAAAATAAAATGCACATAACCTCCGGCAGCCTTTGCCTTATCCTCCAAATCGTAAATTAGCCAAAGTGTTTCGGTGACATTGGTACCTCGGTCAAAAAAATCACCTACACATACGAGATGTCCTTTGCCAAAAGTCCAATTGTATTGCGCATCGATTACTTTGTGGTTGATCAAAAAGTTGCGGAAAGACCCAAAGGTCCCCTCGATGTCGGATACCGCCAGGATTTTTTCAACTTTGGGATACTCGGTATTCTCAATTCTATGCTTGGACTTGAGCTTGGTGCTGAAATTCCATTCTGGATTTTTGGTGAAGTGACACTTAATGGTCAAGTTGTCTTTTTGTCTGGCCTCAATGGAGTCAAGGGTGGCCACCGCCAAGGTGTCCTTCATCTGGATTTGTCGGATATAAACCTTGTTTTTGCGGTAAAAAAGGTGTGGTCCATCGGTATCTACCTTACCTGCTTCGGGAGGCAGAGGAGTGGCATGGTCTTCCTGTGCCATTAGTACATTGCTGATTAAAGCCAGGCAAAATACCAGAAATATAGAGTTGAAAAACGCTGATTTGTCCGTGTTCATAATACGTCGCTTGTGATCAATATAAATAGGGTTAAGTATATGGTTTTTTGATTTGCCATCAAAATAAAAAACTTGTGCAGCCTTTTACGACAAATTTACCCTAAGCCATTGTCTTTATGACGAAATAAAAGCAAATAGCCACAGTTTAAACGCAAGTATTGTAATAATTAGTCAGCCATAGTGGCTTTAGTGGCTACTTTCTTTGTCGCAAAGCCTCGAATAGCAAAATAGCCGTTGAAACGGAAACATTCATCGAATCAACTAGCCCATGCATCGGAATGATCACCCGTTGGTAAGCATTTTGAATCCAAAAAGACGATATCCCATCTGCTTCCGTTCCCATCACCAGTGCCGTAGGGCCCCGAAAATCACAATCGTAATAGGGATAACTGGCTTCCAGATGGGTAGCAAAAATCCGAATCTGGTGTTTTTGCAACCATTCCAGCGCTTCCGCCGCAGCTACACTAAAAATAGGCACCGTGAACACTGCGCCCAAACTGGCCCGGATTACATTCGGGTTGTACCAATCCGTTTGGGGGTCGCACAACAACACCGCATCTACCCCGGCGGCATCGGCAGTGCGCAGAATGGCACCCAGATTGCCAGGTTTTTCTACCGTTTCGAGCAGCAAGATCAAGGGATTTGTTTTAACCTTAAACTCGTTTAAAGCTGGGGATTTGCTCCGCAATACCGCAACCACATTGGGTACATTCGCCCGGTATGCGATTTTTTCCATCACTGGCCCATTCACCTGAATCAGTTGTTGGGCGGCAGAAGGTTGATGTTTTAAGACTTGTTGGATATTTTCTTCAGGGGTGATGTCGGGATTGTACAAAAGTTGTTCCACTACATAACCTGCGCGCAAGGCCATTCCCACTTCGATTAATCCCTCAGCCACCAACAAACCCTGTTTGCGGCGTTCCCTGGCTTTCTCCAGTAAGCTGCCAATGTTTTTAATCAATGGATTTTGCAGACTGCTGATTATCTTTGCGCTTGACATATATTTGTAGTGGGGCAAAAATAAGTGTTCATTTTTCTTGAGCCAAAGGATTAGATAAGGCACTTGAAATGAATCGTTTACTCATCTAATCCTTTGGCAAAATGAAAACTTATTTTTTTATCGCCCTTTTAAATACTTCACCTTAATAAAACAGAGCGCTAAAACTGCACAAATTCGTGCACTTTACCTACTCTGAAGCCTTTATTTTGGTGTATTCGCAACTATGCAGGCATTACCATTACCTCCTTTTGAAGATTACGAGCTCATCGATAGCGGCAATTTTAAAAAATTGGAACGCTTTGGGCCATACGTCCTTTCACGTCCAGAGCCGCAAGCCATTTGGTCGCCAGCACTAAGCGAAGCAGAATGGAACAAAAAAGCCCAGGCTACCTTTAACCGAAAATCAGGAGCGGCCGCAAGCGCCGAAGATGGCAACTGGGAACTCAAACCCGGCATGCCCGAACAATGGCACATCCGCTACCACTACGAAGGTATGCACCTGACTTTCCGATTGGGACTAACGGCGTTTAAACACGTGGGCGTTTTCCCGGAACAGGCCGAAAACTGGAACTACATCTATCAGGGCTTGCGCCAAATGGAAGTCGATCAACCCGTAGTGCTCAATCTTTTTGCCTACACGGGTGGTGCTTCTTTGGCTGCCAAAGCTGCTGGTGCCGATGTGGTACACGTGGATTCGGTCAAACCCGTAGTGAGTTGGGCCCGCCAAAATATGGAGGCCAGCCAACTGAGCAACATCCGTTGGACGGTAGAAGATGCCCTGAAATTTGTGCGCAAGGAAGCCAAAAGAGGCCGCAAATACCAGTCGATCATCCTCGATCCGCCCGCTTATGGCCGGGGACCGGAGGGCGAAAAATGGTTGTTGGACAAACACTTGCCTGAGCTCCTGGAGCATTGTGGGCAGATTCTCGACCCTGAGCACCACTTATTGATCCTCAATTTGTACTCAATGGGCTTCTCAGCCTTAATTGCCGAAAATTTGGTGAAGCAATATTTTCCCTTTGCGCAAGATGTGGAAAATGGGGAGTTGTACATTCGGGATCAGGGGGGGAGAAATCTGCCACTGGGGGTTTTTGCGCGATTTTATAAAAAACAAGTGTTTATAAAAAAATAATAAAACTTTTTTTGGTAAAAAAATAAAAACATGCTATTTTTGAGTTTAAGGTCACCTAAACCCAAAATATGGCGAAACCTATTGACTACGACGCGCTGCTCAAAGATTTCATTACCGATTTCTTCCCTGACCTCATTGCTTTTGCTAACCCGCTTCTGTACGCGGCTATTGATTGGGATCGAGGGTATGTTTTTCTTGAACAAGAATTGATTAATGCGCTACGCGGAAAATTTAAAGTGCGAGGCAAACGCAAGCAAACCGATAAATTGGTCAAGGTATACCTCAAAAATGGACTGGAGCACTTTGTATTTGTACATATAGAATTCCAGCATAAAAAAGAGAAAGGCTTTGGGCGACGTATGTTTGTCTATCGGGCATTAATTGGCTTGCGCTATGGATTAGATAATATCACCGCGATGGCCATTTTCACTGGTGCACCTCCTCCTGTGGAAGAACGCAGTTATTATAGTGATACTTTTGGTACAAGCATCGAGTATAAATTTGGTACGGTCATCGCCGCAGAATTAGAAGAAGAGCATTTACTTAAGGTCTCGAATAATCCCTTTGCGCTAGCGATGCTTGCAGCTTTATACGCTTATCAAAGTCGAAACAAACCTAAGGTCCGATTGGGGCTAAAAAATCAGCTGTTTGCCTTGGTTAAGTCTCAAGATATCGGCATTGACAAGATTGTAAAGATGCTTATCTTTGTAAGAGACTATGTGAATTTGCCTCAAAAACTGGAGAATGAGTTTCAAGAGACTCAATTTTCTTTAGTTTTTCCAAATGCAGAAGCTATGACCATTTCTAAAGGAACAAAAGAATTTGCGGTAGGACTATACGAACATGTATTTGGCTACGATCCTGAAACGCTCCTCAAAGAGGAAAAGAAAAAAGCTCAGGAGTTATTGGACAAAGAACGTCAGGCCGTAATTGAAGCACTAGGTCGCGAGGAAGAAGAGCGTCAAAAAGCAGAAGAGGAACGTCTTCGCTTGGACAATACTATTCGCTATTTGTATGAAACAGTAAAAATGAGCGCTCCAGAAATAGCAGCAATAGTAGATAAAGACGTGATTTATATTGAAAAATTATTGGCTGCTGCTAATGAAACCGATCAAGATTAGCCGTCATCTCATATGGAACAGCTCCTCAAAAAACTCAACTACAAGGATCAATCTCCTGTGCTTTTGCTTAATCTGCCTGCCGAATTGAGCGACTTTGCGCGTTACGTACAAAGTGTGACCGAACTGGTTGATCACCTAGACGAAGTAGAAAAGCCTCAATTTGCCCTCTTCTTCGTAACCCAATTGACCGAAATCGAGACCATTGCGGAAACGCTAGAAGGCCGATTGGAAGATGATACCATCCTCTGGTTCGTGTACCCCAAGGGCACTTCTAAACGCTATAAGTGTAACTTCAATCGAGATAATGGTTGGGCGGCCTTGGGCAAACTCGGCCTTGAGCCAGTACGGATGGTGGCCGTCAATGAAGATTGGAGCGCGCTGCGCTTCAGACGGGTAGAATACATCAAAACTTTGACGCGGAAATCTGGGACTTTGTCGGAGGAAGGAAATAGAAAGATGAGAGATGAAAGATGAGAGATGAAACATTTGCGTTACCGCTTTCATCTCTCATCTTTCATCTCTCATCTTTTACTTATCCAACCCTGGTGAGCGTTTCAAAAACTCATGGTACAACTGGATATGCCGGCTATCCAATGGCACCTGCCAGCCGTCGATGAACAAGTACTTGATTTGTGATTTGGTTTCCAGTGCGTCGCCAGTGGTGGCAAACAAGGTTGCACTTTTGCCCACTTCCAGCGAACCCAGGGTTTTATCCACGCCAAAAATCTCCGCAGGAATAATCGTGATGGCTTTCAGCGCCTGTTCTTTACCCAGACCATAAGCTGCTGCAAAACCTGCATTAAACGGAAGATTCCGTACGTTTTCCACTTCAAAAGTACGCAGCGCTACTTTTACCCCGGCTTTGTGCATCAAACCCGCATTGGCGTAAGCTTTATCGTAACGATCGGAAGAACGAGTAGGCAAGGTAATCACGGGGCCAGTAATGACCGGAATTTTTGCCTTGGCCAGTTTATCGGCTACCCGCCAGCCTTCGGCTACTCCGGTAAATACCACCTTGGTGATCTTTTTGCTCTCCACCCATTTGATCGCGCTTTCGATGTCTTCTGCCCGGTTCACTTCGATCATTAGCAACATTTGGCCACGAACTACCGGTGCCAAAGCCGCCATTTCTGGGTTGTAAGGCACTTTTATACTCGCGTCTTTTTGCGCAGCGGAATCTACTTTGGCATAAAATTTTGCACCTTCCCAAATCTCATTGAGCTTTGACAAGGCTTTTTCCTGCTCTTTTTTCAATTCTTCCTCGGTACGCTGTGGGCCAAAGAAGCCACCGCCTCTGCCTACACTTGGAAAGTTCATGATCATCCCTTTGAATCCGGCAAACATCTGATCAGGGGTATAACCCACCAGATTGATCAGCGAAGCAGTGCCTGGAAAACGACCTCCCGTTGGCGCAACCAAGGCCGTGGTCACTCCGTTTACGCGGGTAACCGGAATGGCGGTTGCGTTGGGGTTCACCGCAGTAAGGGCCTCTACCTGTGGGGTGAGGTCGCCTATTTCATCATCGTCGTTGGTCACATCGACCGATTCTACTTCCACCAAGCCCAATTGGGTGCCTCCATCAATCAAGCCAGGGTACAAGGTCAAGCCTTTGCAGTCGATGACCTGGGCCCCACTGGGAACGGCTGCGTTGGTGCCCAGCGCAGTAATTTTCCCATCCTGGATCACCAGGGTACCTTGCACCAAACCTTTGGTTACGGTTTGAATGCTGGCATTGGTCAAGGCGTAGGTGCCCTTGCTGGGTTTGGCCACCTGACCGAACAGCGTAACACCCCCCAAAACCAGAAAAAATATGCTTAGAAATCTCATTTTCATCTGATTAGTTTTTCAATTGAAACAATTGCTCCATCGCTTCGGCTACGCCATGCATGCAACGATCGTGATCGTGGTCAGAGCCCATTTGGAAAGTAGTAGTAGCCCGGATAGGGTCAATGTCCAAACGCATGTCGTCAGGATCATTGGCGCGATCAAAACGAACGACTCCATCAACGATAGTGATGACGGGCACTGCATAAACTGACAAGGGATGTCCATCAAAAATGGCCACATCAGCATCTTTGCCTACTTCCAAAGAACCAACCCGATTTTCCACACCCAACTGTTTAGCGGGGTTGATGGTGATCAAAGCCAGGGCTTCTTCGTCGGTCAAGCCACCATAATATTGGGTCTTGGCAGCTTCGTGGTAGAGGTGACGGATGTAGTCGCCAGAGTCGGAGTTGATGGAAGTAACCACGCCGTTTTTAGTCAAAATGCTGGCGTTGTAAGCCGTTGAGTAATACACTTCAAACTTGTAAGCCCACCAATCGGCAAACACTGAAGCCGAAGCGCCAAAGGCAGCCAATTCAGGCGCTACTTTGAAACCTTCGTTCACGTGTTGGAAAGTGATTTTTTTGATGCCAAAATCCTTACATACGTTCATCAGCATCAGGATTTCATCGGCGCGGTAAGAGTGGCAGTGAATCAGAATCTCGCCACTAAGTACGGCGGCCAAAGTTTCCAATCTCCGATCGTATTTTGGAGGCAAGGCCGTTGGTTTGCTGGCTTTTTCAGCGTTGTACTTTTTCCAGGCCTCATTGTAAGCTTTGGCTTCGGAGAAAGATTTGCGGATCACAAATTCTACCCCCATGCGGGTGCGTGGAACAATCCCCCGGCCAATGCCGTGTACACGAGTGGGGTTTTCGCCCAAGGCAAATTTGATGGTGCGAGGAGCTCCTTCCATCGGGTACTCGTTGGGATTGAGGGAGCCGTAGCGGTGTTTGATGGTCTGACACTGGCCACCAATGGCGTTGGCCGAACCGTGCATGGCGTGGGAAGAGGTACAGCCGCCCGCCAAAGCCCGATAAACGGAAATGTCCATCGGATCAATGGCGTCACCGACCGCAACTTCCGCCGTAACTGGGTTGGTCGCTTCGTTTACCGCATCGATGGCAATGTGGGAGTGGGCGTCGATGATGCCGGGCATGACGTATTTTCCCGTAGCATCTACCGTTTTGACCCCGGCTGGAGCAGTCAGGCCCTTGCCAATTCGGGTGATTTTGCCATTCTCGATCAGTACGTCGGAGCCTTCCAGCGTACCTTTGGTCACGGTCAATACCGTACCGTTTTTGATGAGCATGCTGCCTTTGCTGGCTTGGGCATGGAGTCCCAGGGCAATCAACAGGCAGCAACTTATGATGGTGAATTGCTTCATTGTTTTGTTTTTTACCGTTTCATTAATTGCGTGGCTCTTTGGAACCTTCGATGGGGAATGCACCGAAATCGCCTACTTTTACCTTGCCAGAGAACTTGGTACCGTCGAAGGTAATTGCAAAGTCGAGGGGCAATTCCTGACCCATGTTTACCGTAGAGCTAAAGGTCATGTCATTGCCTTTCAGGGCTGGGCTGGACATTGATTTGCTTTTGCCCTCTGCATCCGTCCAGGTACCGCCAATTTTACCGCCGTCGTCAATCAGACTCAGCGTGCCTTTGTAGACCGTTCCCTGGGCGTCAATTTCGTAGTTCCATTTGCCAAGAAATTTGCCCAGATCGCTTGGCGCAGCAGCACCACGTGCACCTGCCGGGCCACCCGCACCGGGACGAGCAGCAGCTTCTGCTTCAAACTCGTAAATGGTACCATCCACAAACACGTAGCGCACCTGGGATTTTTCATCGAAATAAGGCTTCTTTGAGACCACCAGGTTGGCAATCTTGCCTTTTTCCACTGTGCCCAAACTTTGAGCTACGCCAAACATAGCAGCAGGAGTGGTGGTCAAAGCAGCCAGAGCCTGGTCTTCTTTTAACCCAGCTTTAACCATACGGCGCAGGGCTTCCCGGATGTCGGCAGTTTTGGCATTCATGGTAGAAAAACCAAAATTGATGCTTTTGCCCGCGAAGGTAGCCGCTTGGGCTTCGTAGAGTTTCATCTCGTCGGCACGGCGTTTTTCAAGACGCTCCAATTCGGGATCTTTCGCAGTAGAATCCTTTTTTGCAGGTTCCTTTTTATCCATCTTGGGCAAATCCAAAGAAAGAATCAAGGGAATATTCTGCGCTTTGAGCTGGTCTGCTAATGGCCAGGCCTGACGCAAACCGCCCAGAATGAGTGGGAATTTCAGCTCTTGTTGCAGCGCCAAAACCCGGTAAACCGACTTGAGGTCAGGTGCCACAAAACAAATTGGGCGTTGTTTGTCGATGACCGGGTAAAATGCCTGTAAAGAACGATCCGTTGCGGGGCGAGACATGCCTGCTGGATTAGCCGCATACATTTTTTCGTGCGCTTTGGCTTGTTCCGCCTGCTTGTACAATTCCCGGAATTTGGACATTACGGCAATTACGGTGTTAGGGTACAAACCTTGGGCACCTACCAACTGGCTGATCATGGCGAAATTGTCTTTCATTACCATGTTGTCGGCAGCGGTGCCGCCCAGTGAAATCAGGGCGCTACTTCCTGGCAGCATCCGACCCATCGGAGCAACGTGGGCGTTGGTAAAGCCTAGTTTGCGCAGGTCTTCGATGGATTTTTCCGTCGCTTTAATGAGGTTGCGCGCCTGCAATTCGGGTTGAATCCCCGCCAGGTCATTGGGTGGGCTACCAGGGTTAATACCTTGTGGGCGTTGACCTTGGCCTCCCCCTCCACCACCTCCGGGTCCGCCACCAGCAGTGGGGCGTACCTCTGGACGGGGAATACCCGCGTTGGAGAGGGCATCGATGAACCCAGCGTAGACAAATAGGGAATCAGCAGGAATGATTTTAGCGTCGGCAGGAATGCTCACATTTTGACCCGCACTGATGATCAGTCCATCTTTAATCACAACCGTACCATTGGTGATGGTTTGGCCAGGTTTGACTACGATGGTGGCATTTTTGAGTGCATAGGTTCGGGTGATCGGCTTGAGGGCCTCTTCGCTGCTCTGAGCTAAGCCCGTACTCAAACACCATACGCTTAGTAGGGCGGTAAGGGTTAGCAATAGTCCTTTCATACTTAGGTTTTACAAGGTTGAGAATAAATATTGGCGTTATTTTAGGTAGAAAAAAAATCCCATTTTTGCATAAGCGACCAATGACGCTAAAAATACCGCAAAAGGCATAAAATAGCAGTAGGAAAGTTTACTTTTTAAAAAATTGTAAAATGTTAAATTTTCACAAAATCGGGAAAAGAGGGTTGTAAATCCGCAGGAAGCTTTATATTTAAGCCATTGAGGTTATCAAAAAATGAAAAATCACTGACCCTAACACCTGAAGTAGAGCTTTTTACACTGGAAAATCTACGTAGTAGTGGGGCAAAAATAAATGTTCATTTTTATGAGCCAAGGGATTAGATAAGGCACTTTAAATGAACCGTTTATTTATCTAATCCCTTGGCAAAATGAACACTTATTTTTTTATCGCCCTTCATTACTGATCAGCTCATCCCATCGACGTACCAGCTCACACTCTAATTGATTACAGCGTTATTCGCCAAACAAGTACTTAGCCATGAAACCAGTAGCAGCCATTCTACTCACGCTAATCCTTTGTGTTTTATTTTTTGCTCAGACTGCGGCTCAAAAAGTGTACAGTATCAACCCCGCTTCACCCACTGAAAAACATTGGGTAGATTCGGTGTTCAACACCATGAGTGGGGACGAACGGATCGGTCAGTTGATCATGATTCGGGCGCATTCTGACAAGGGAGATGCCTATGCTGAGTCCGTAGCAGAAATTGTCAAAAAATACAAAGTGGGAGCGCTTTGCTTTTTTCAGGGCACACCCGAAAAACAACTAGAATACACCAATAAATACCAAACCCTTTCTCGCATCCCCCTCATGGTCGCCATCGACGGCGAATGGGGTTTGGGCATGCGCATGAAAGAAAGCGCCATCAGTTTTCCCAAACAATTGACCCTTGGTGCCATTCAAAACAACGATCTATTGTACAAAATGGGCCAGGAAATTGCCCGCCAAAGCAAACGTATTGGCCTCAACGTCAATTTTGCCCCCGTTGCCGACATCAACAGCAATGCCCGCAATCCGGTGATTGGTTACCGTTCCTTTGGTGAAGACCGTTACAATGTAACCGTCAAAGCCTACCACTACATGAAAGGGATGCAGGACAATGGCATCATGGCTTGCGCCAAACATTTCCCTGGCCACGGCGATACCGATGCCGATTCGCACTACGACCTCCCGGTGGTCAACCATCAAATGAGCCGTTTGGACAGCGTGGAGTTTTACCCTTTCCGTTCTTTGGTGAATTATGGCATTGGCGGGGTGATGGTGGCTCATTTACAAGTACCTGCGCTGGATGATCGTGATGATCGTCCTACTTCCTTGTCACGCAATACGATCACCCACGTTTTGCGCCGGGCGATGGGTTTTGAAGGCTTGATTTTTACAGATGGCATGGAAATGCAGGGGGTTACCGAGCATTTTTCGGACGGCATTGCCGAAGCCGAAGCGATTTTGGCGGGCAATGACATGATTTGTGTGCCGCCCAGTACCGCCAAGGCCATCGAAGCACTCCAGCGCTATGTTCGGGAAGGCAAAATCAGTCAGGAGCAAATTGATGCCAGTGTGAAGCGGATTTTGACCTATAAATTCCGCTTGGGTTTGACCAAATACCAGCCTAAAGAGGTACTTACTGCCCGCAAAGACGTCAACAACGCCCAAGCTGAAACACTCAAACGCGAGTTGATCAAAAATGCACTAACTATGGTGCGCAATACCCAGCACCTAGTGCCATTTGGGCGGGTTGACACCCTGAGTTTTGCGTCATTGAGCATCGGTGCCGATGGCCTGACCGCTTTCCAAAAACGCCTGGCTTCCTACGCCAAAATGACTCATCTTTACACTGGGAAAGAACTCAACGACGATCGCCAGGCCGCATTGTTGGCCCAACTAAGCAAATACAAGGTGGTTTTTGTCAGTTTGCATGAAATGACTTCGGCGGCTTCCAAAAACTACGGCATTTCGTACAGCAGCATTCAGTTTTTGAAAAAACTCAACACCCAAACCAAGGTAGTACTCAGCATTTTTGGCTCGCCTTACAGCTTGAAGTTTTTTGACGAGCTTGAGTCTGTCCAAATGGCTTACGAGAGTGAGGCACTGGTACAGGATTTAAGTGCTCAAGCCCTTTTTGGAGCCTTTGGCATGACGGGGCGTTTGCCCATCACCGCTTCCGAGCGCAGCCGCTTCAATGTGGGCGAAGAAACCCAGGCCAATGGCCGTTTGGGCTATAGCATCCCGGAAGCAGTGGGGATGTCTTCGGATACCCTGAATCGCATCGAGCTCATCGCCAATGAAGCGATCAATGTGGCAGCTACGCCGGGTTGTGTGGTCCTGGTGGCCAAAGACGGGCAAATCATTTATGAAAAAGCTTTCGGGCACCATACTTACCTCAAGGATCATCCGACCCAAACCTCGGATGTGTTTGACCTGGCTTCAGTGACCAAAATTGCGGCCACAACCATTTCCATGATGCGTTTTATGGACGATGGCCGCATCGATTTGCGCAAGCCTTTGAGCAATTACCTGCCCAATCTCAATGGCACCAATAAGGCGGCCATGGTCGTCCAGGACATCATGGCGCACAATGCAGGTTTGATTGGTTGGTTGCCTTTTTACAAACGAACCTTGGCGCATACCCCGGATAGTTTGAACAAACCTTCCTTAAAATATTATCGCAGCGTCCCCGAAGGAGAATTTGTGGTGCCGGTGGCCAGCAATTTGTACATGAATAAAAATTTCATGGACAGCATTTTTATGCAAATCCGCCAATCAGAATTGCGGCCCAACATTAATTACCGTTACAGCGATCTGGGTTTTTACATGCTGGCGCAAATGGTGGAGCACCAAAGCGGGGTGGGTTTTGACAAGTATGTCGACTCTACCTTCTATGCCCCACTCGGACTACAGTCGGCTACGTTTAACCCCTGGAAAAAATTTCCAATTGAACAAATGCCACCCACCGAAGAGGATCGTTACTTCCGCCAGCAGCGTGTTCAGGGTTACGTACACGACATGGGCTCAGCCATGCTGGGCGGGGTAAGTGGCCATGCTGGCCTCTTTTCTAATGCCAATGACCTGGCGGTGATCATGCAAATGTTGCTGCAACAAGGTTATTATGGTGGGAATCGGTACCTGGAGCCACAAACGGTACAAAATTTCATTACCCGGCACCCGCGCAGCATTCGCCGGGGAGTAGGTTTTGACATGTACCCAATGGGAGCAAGTTACCCCACCAATATGTCGGCGCAGGCGTCGGAGAGCACTTTTGGGCACACGGGTTTTACGGGTACTTGTACCTGGGTGGATCCTGAGCACAATCTCGTGTATGTGTTCCTCTCGAATCGCACTTTTCCTTCTCAGCAGAACAATCGTTTGGAGAAGTTTGATACCCGGCAGCGGATTCAAGGGCTGGTGTACAAGTCGATTCGGCCAAAGGGGGCAGGGGGAGCAAGTTCTGCGCAGTGAGAGTTAGAGTTGTATGATAGAGCAGCTCCAAAGCGACATTTTTTCACAAAGAAACCACAAAGGAGCACAAAGGACACAAAGTTAGACGTTGACGACGCTTTGTGTTCTTTGTGCTCCTTTGTGGTTTCTTTGTGAAAAAATAATAGTGTCAATGGAGTCCAAACCTCACCGCTCCAACTGCCGCTTCCGAATTCGACTAAACGTCTCCGGAGTCATGCCCAACATGGACGCCAAATATTGCAGCGGCACCTGATTGAACAATTCCGGATTTTGGCTAAAAAACAGATCATAGCGCTCCTCGCTAGACAGCGATAGGTGGGTAACAATTCTTTGTTCCAGGATGGTAAAACAGCGGGCAATGAACAGTTTTTCCAAGGTAGACCAACGGGGAACCACCTGATCGATCTTGGCGTAATCCGTTTTCGAAATCACCAATAGTTCTACATCGCTCAGGGTATGCAAATTCCAACGGGCGGGTTGATTGAATAAAAAACTGGCCAAATCGACCGAAAAATAGCCGGGTGAGGAAATCCACTTGGTGACTTCGCGGCCTTTGTCGTCGATCAAATATTCCCGAACGATGCCACTTTGGACAAAGCCCAGCCAATCGGCATACTGACCTTCTTTTAGCAAATAAGTCCCTTTGGGGTAAGTTTTGGGTTTAAAAAATTGCAGGACCTGTTGGAGGCTTTCAGGGGGGAAGCCGAAGTAAGACTGGATGTATTTTTCGAGCTCGTTGGGCATAGGGAACACAGTTCTTTTCTAAAAACTGAACGAATTTTAGCATTTTTTGTCATTGCTTAGGTGATTCCTTGAGTGCCTTAAGTTTCTTAGGTGGTGAAAGAGTACCCTGCTACGCAGGTTTTTTTCTTTTCACCACCTAAGAAACCGAAGAAACCATAGGCTCACCTTAGCTGAGTAACTCCCTTCAAGATCAATGCGGCAATCTATCCCGCAGGTATCCATACACCCAGGTACCCGCTACTGCACTGATGATGGTGGCAATGATCGCCAAGGCCCCCGTTCCCAATTGTGCAAACAAGGGCCCGGGGCAGGCACCCGTTATCGCCCAGCCGATCCCAAAGAGCAAACCACCAATGATCTGGCCTTTGTTGAAGGTTTTATCCTGGAATTCGATGGATTCACCTTTGATGGTTTTGATTTTGAATTTTTTGATCAAAAAAATCGAAATCGCCCCAACCACTACGGCGGTGCCAATCACCCCGTACATGTGAAACGACTGAAGGCGAAACATTTCCTGAATGCGAAACCAGGAAACCACTTCCGATTTTACAAAAACGATTCCAAACAACAACCCGATCACCGCGTATTTGAGGTTGCCCACAAAACCTTCGTGGTGCTCACTTTCGTTGACACACATGGTGTGCAAGGAACGTACCTCGTAGTCGGTGTCTTGCAGCGGTTCGTTGGATTTATTTGTATCTTTTACCATGACTTGCATTTTTTAAAGGCCCAACAAAAAGGGTACGATCAAATTGGCAGAGATAAATCCCCCGACCATGAAGCAGATGGTGGCAACCAAAGAGGGCCATTGCAAATTGCTCAAACCACTGATGGCGTGACCACTGGTGCAGCCCCCTGCATAACGAGTGCCAAAACCCACCAAAAAGCCGCCAACTACAAAGAAAAACAATCCTTTGAGCGAGAACAGGGTGCTCCAGTTGAACAACTGGCTAGGCACCATATTGCTCAAATCAGTGATCCCGTATTGCGACAGGGATGCCGCCAGACTTGGGCTGATCTGCACATCGTTGGGATCGCTCAGGAATTTGGCAGCAATGAATCCACCAATGACTACCCCTCCGATGAAAAAGAGATTCCAGGCTTCCTTTTTCCAGTCGTACTTAAAAAAAGGAATATTGGCCGGAAGGCAAGCTGCACAGATGTGGCGCAGGTTGGCCGAGATCCCAAAATTTTTATTGCCCAAAATGAGCAAGGCTGGTACCGTAAGGCCGATCAGCACTCCGGCTACTGACCAATGCCAGGGTTGCCGGATGAATTCGATTAGGTTGGACATATCCAGTCTGTTTTGAAAAAATCTTATTGGTTGCTATCGCTCAGGACAATAAAAGTACAATTTATTGCGCACTGAGGTTGAAAAGTAAAGCAAAAATCGACTAATCAAGTAGAGGTTTATGTGATCTAAATCACAAGCGTTCAGATTTTTTACGCAAAAAATAAAAAGGAGAGGCGACCCTCGGCCACCTCCCCACAAATCAACAAGATTCTTCAAATGACATCGACTTGTTACAATTCTGTAGCTTGTTCCACCAATTCACTCAGGGGCAAATTGGTAGTCTGTAATGCTTTGAAGCCTCCTTGAATGTTGATGATATTGGTAAATCCACGCGACTTTAAAATCGAAACGGCGATCATCGAGCGATAGCCGCCAGCACAATGTACGTAGTATAGTTGCTCACGATCGAGGGTAGACATGTTGCGGCTGATGAAATCCAGCGGGAAATTGGTAGCCCCGTCCACGTGTTGGGTTTCGTACTCGCTGACTCTGCGGGCATCCAGTAAGTTGATGCTGGAGTTGTAGATTTTGGCAAAATCCTCCGCAGCAATTTCTTTGATCAGATCCTGCTCTTCGCCAGCTTCCTGCCAGACTTTAAAACCACCTTCGAGGTAACCGATGGCATTGTCATAACCTACACGGGCCAAACGGGTTACAATTTCGTCTTCACGGCCTGCATCGGCGATGAACAGGATCGGTTGTTTCAGGTCGGGCACCAGCGCACCTACCCAAGGAGCAAAAGTGTCATCAATGCCAATGAAAATGGAGCCGGGAATAAAGCCTTTGGCAAATTCATCCTGAGGACGGGTGTCAATCACCAGGGCGTCTTCTTCTGCCCAGGCTGCTTTGAATGCACGTACACTCAGAGCCTGCATGGCGCGATTGTGTACTTCTTCGAAGCTCTCGTAGCCCATTTTGTTCATCACCGCGTTTTTGGGGAAGTACTGGGGTGGATCGACCAAACCCGTGGTGACTTCCTTCACAAATTCGGCGCGGGACATGTCGGCGCGCAGGGCGTAGTTGACTTGCTTTTGGGCACCCAGAGTACCCCAGGTTTCTTTGCTCATTTTTTTGCCACAAGCCGAACCAGCGCCGTGGCCGGGATATACGATGACCTCATCGGCCAGGGTCATAATTTTGTTGCGCAAACTGTCAAAGAGGTGCCCCGCCAGGTCTTCGCGGCTGAGGTCGGTTTTTACGGCTAGGTCAGGACGGCCAACGTCGCCGAGGAATAAGGTATCCCCAGTGAAAAGGGCATAATCCACGCCGTTTTCATCGCGCAACAAGAAGGTGCTCGATTCCATGGTATGGCCGGGTGTGTGCAGCACGACGATGCTCACTTTACCCAGTTTGAGTATTTCAGCATCTTTGGCTACATGGGCCTCAAAATTGGGCTGGGCAGTTGGTCCAAAAACGATGGTAGCATTGGTTTTTTTGGCTAGGTCGAGGTGACCGGATACGAAGTCGGCGTGGAAGTGGGTTTCCAGCACGTATTTGATGGTAGCGCCATCGGCTTCGGCGCGTTCGATGTAAGGTTGGGTTTCGCGCAATGGGTCGATAATGGCGGCTTCCCCCTCACTTTCAATGTAGTAGGCAGCTTCTGCCAAACATCCTGTATAAATTTGTTCTACCTTCATACCTTGTAGATTTTGGTTATGCGATGAATAAATGTGATGCTTTGTATTTATTCAGGTAGTTATTTTAGGGAAGAATACAGCAGTTTCGCTGATGATGACACAAAACTACAGGAGAGATAGGTGTGATGAAGTGACAAGGATCACATTGGAAGCGCGTTTTTAAAAAAATAGTTTAGGTTAAATTTTGGCTTGGTGATCCACATTACAAAATTCCAGCCGCTGAACCCGCAATTTTGCACTCAAATCAAGGACTCGAATCAAAATACAAGTATATGCTCAAGCGCTTTTTCCCCATTTTAGCCTGGCTTCCTAAATACAGCAAAGATCAATTGCAAGGCGACTTATCGGCGGGACTCACCGTAGGCGTCATGCTCATTCCACAAGGTATGGCCTATGCCATGCTGGCGGGCCTAGCCCCTATTCATGGTTTGTATGCGGTAACCGTTCCTTTAATCCTCTATGCTATCCTGGGCACCTCCCGACAATTGGCCGTAGGCCCTGTGGCGATGGTTTCACTCCTGACTGCAGCGGGTATTGGTGCCTTGCAACCGGCTACTCCAGAATTGTACTTAGTGTATGCACTCACCGCAGCTTTGATGGTGGGGGTGTTGCAGCTGGCTATGGGCGTTTTTCGTTTGGGTTTTTTGGTCAATTTTTTATCTCATCCGGTCATTAGTGGTTTTACCTCAGCGGCGGCGATCATCATTGGTTTGAGCCAGTTGAAACATTTGCTGCGCATTGACTTGCCCAAAAGTGAACACATCCAGGAAATGCTGCTGGCACTGGCCAAAAATATCGGCAATACCCATTTATTGACCATAGGAATAGGGATTGTAGCCATTGTAGTGATCAAATATGGGAAAAAACTGCACAAAAGTTTACCTACTTCACTAATCGCCGTGGTCTTGGGCATTTTAGCCGTTTGGGGACTTAATTTAACGGATTACGGCATCAAAATTGTGGGTGAAGTGCCCAGTGGTTTGCCTGCTATTTCTACTCCTTCCTTTGACCCCAGCGTGTGGAAAAGTTTAATATCCGTAGCACTGACCATTTCCTTGGTGGGTTTTATGGAAAGTTTTGCGGTAGCCAAAGCCATCCAGGCCAAGCATAAAAATTACAACGTGGACGCCAATCAGGAACTGGTGGCCTTAGGTGTAGCCAACCTTGGCGCAGCTTTTTTTCAGGGATATCCCATCACGGGAGGGTTTTCGCGTACGGCCGTGAACGATCAAGCCGGGGCAAAAACCGGGATGGCTTCTATTTTTAGCGCGGTGTTGATCGTCCTGACCTTGTTGTTCCTGACCCCTCTCTTTTACTATCTGCCCAATGCAGTGCTGGCAGCAGTGGTGATCGTGGCCGTGATTGGTTTGATCGATTTCAAAGAAGCCCTGCATTTGTGGAAAGAAGACCGATCCGATTTTTGGATGCTGATTGCCACCTTTATCATCACCCTGACCATGGGGATTGAAACGGGGATTGGCGCAGGAGTGGTACTTTCACTGGGGATGGTGGTGTACCGTTCAACCCGCCCGCACATTGCAGTACTTGCTAAAGTCCCGAATACCGATTTTTACCGCAACATCTACCGTTTTGACAACCTAGAGTTGCGGGAAGACCTACTCATCTTGCGCTTGGATGGTCCACTGTATTTCGCCAACCTCAATTACTTCAAAGATCACCTCAGCAAATTGATGGCGGAGCGCGGCAATGCCCTTAAAGCCGTTGTCATTTATGCGGAAAGCATCAGCCATGTCGACAGTAGTGCGGTTCATGCCCTTAAAGATTGGGTGACGGAAATCAAAGCCCAAGGTATTAACATCTATTTCGCCAGCCTGATTGGACCAGTACGCGACATTTTCGCCAAAACTGGACTGGGTGAATTGATTGGTGAAAACAACCTATTTATGAGCAACCAACAAGCTGTGGATGCTTTTGATAACTTACCGAGTTCCAATGGGCAACCCGAAAAGTATAAGGACTACGCACTGCAAAGTAATGTATAATTTAGGCTGAGCTAAAGGACTTTATACTGTGGATCTGGCTAATTTTTTTGATTTAATTGGCGTTCAAGTAAAAAAAATCGGTGTCAAATCGCGAAATTTGCCCTTAATTTGAATTTTTGTGCCTAATTTCGTCCAATTGAGTTTGCAACATTGCAAACACAAAAGCAGGCACAGGGCTATAAGTGATCAATATGGGTATCGTTATTTCGTTGCTGAATCATAAAGGTGGTGTAGGCAAAACAACCAGTTCGATTAACATTGCAGCGGGGTTGGTTGAATTGGGTAAAAAAGTACTGTTGATTGACCTCGACCCGCAGGCCAATCTCACCTTGTCGTTAGGCATTCCAAGGCATCCCCAGTCCATTTACGAATCGCTGCGGGGGGAAGCACCATTGGTTCCCTACCCCGCTAAACAGAACCTGGACATTGTCATTTCCACCCTCGACCTATCCGGGGCTGAAATGGAATTGATCAACGAAGCCGGGCGCGAATACCTGCTCAAGGAACTTATTGAGCCCATTCGTGGTGTATATGATTTCATCATCATCGATTGTCCTCCCTCACTGGCGCTGCTGACCTTAAACGCACTGGCTGCCAGCGACACCGTATACATTCCGCTGCAAACGGAGTTTTTGGCCATGCAAGGTTTGGCCAAAATCAAACAAGTGATTGATAAGGTGAAATTCCGCCTCAACAAAGGCCTCTACATCGGTGGTGTGATTGCTACCATGTACGATGCCCGCAAGGTATTGAACCGCGATGTGGTGGAAACCATCAAAAAATACTTTGGAGAAATTGTGTTCAACACGATGATTCGCGACAACGTAGCCCTAGCTGAGGCACCCTCTCAACGCAAAGACATCTTTGCCTACAGCCCCAATAGCCCCGGTGCCGAGGACTACCTGAACCTAAGCCGAGAAATCATCGAAAGAACCAATACAAAGCATAAAGTTTAGGCTGCCAACCCACAAGAAAGGGTGTGAGTGTGATGTGTGACAGTGTGGGTGTGTTGGCCTTTCATTCCCAAAAACTTACGCCAACCCACGGATTTATCCGCGGGAGGCTACCATACAAACTCAACCCACGAATTTATTCGTGGGAGAAAAAGGAAACAATGAGTAAAAAACGATTCACCGCCGGTCTTGAAAGCCTGCTCAGCAGCCCCGAGGAGGATACGCTGCGAGGCAATGCCCTGCTCTCGGCTGAATCGACCACTGCCAAAAGCATCAACCCCACCCCTAAGCCCGAACCCAGCAAAAAAACCCATGGCAAACGTTTTACCGACGACTTGCAAGCGTTCCTCATGGAGGCCTTTGAAGAATCCTTTGATAGGCAAATGCAGCAAGTGCCCGCTGAAGCTGAAATCAAAAAGCGTAGCGCCAAACCCATGGAGGGCCTGGATGCACTGATCCGCTCTACGATCGAACCTAAAGTGCAATTTGACCAACATGCCACCCGCCGCCTCACCTTACAATTTGACGAGCGCAAACTGGAAAAACTCAAAACCATCGCCAAGATGGAAAAAACCCTCCTACGCGACATCATTGATGGCATTGTGGAGGAGTACATTGCGCGTTGGGAAAAACAAAAAAATCCGTGACGGCATGCTGTATGGCTCCGCTATACCCGGCGACCACATAGGGTCGCCGCTACGGATGCGTACATCATTTCGCAATTTTTTTTCAACTTTTCACTTACCTTTGCCCTTCTGATTACCAAAATTTTTACACCATGAAAATACGTTTGATGATTGCGTCAATGCTACTGATGGCCTTGGCATTTGCTTGTGGCGGTACTGGTGCCGCAGGAGCTGGAGAAAAAATTGAAAAGGAAATGATGACGGAGCACGACCGCATCATGCCCAAAATGGGAGAGTTGAACGAATTGTACAAGGAAATGCGGCAGTATCTGTTTTTGGATACCACCATGACCATGGAAACCCGTGAAAACCTGAGCATGGTCACCGTCAACCTCAAAGAGGCTGAAGAATCCATGATGAACTGGATGAATGGCGTCAGTGACCTGGAATTGAACAAAGTTTCGATGAAGCCAGAAGAGTTGGAAAAATACCTGACCACTCAAAAGGATGAAATCCTACGCATCGGTCAATTTACTGATGAGACCATTGATAAAGCCAAAAAGGCATTGGCAAACCGCAAACAATAACCTGATTTATGCGCAAATACTTGTTTTGGCTGCTGCTGCCCTTGGTAGTAGGCTGCCAATTGGGTGCGCCAGATCAAAACGCTCCGCTACCCATTTTAGGAGAGTTTGATGTGGTCAATGGAGACACCGTCTATCATACCATTCGCGACTTTTCCTTTGTGAATCAGGATAGTCAGGAGGTCAACAATCAAACTTTTGATGGGAAAGCTTATGTGGTAGACTTTTTCTTCATCTCTTGCCCTACCATCTGTCCCAAAGTAAAAAAACAAATGCTCCGCTTGTCTGAGCGGTTCAAGGATGAAGGCAGGCTGGTTCTGTTGTCTCATACGATTGACACCAAGCACGACACGATTCCTCGTTTGAAAAAGTTTGCGACAGATTTGGGCGTAGGATTGCCCCAATGGCACTTTGTAACCGGAGAAAAAGATTCTATTTACAGTATTGCCAATGATTATTTCAGCATCGCGCAGGAAGATCCCAATGCGCCAGGTGGTTTTGACCACAGTGGCCGTTTGATTTTGGTGGATACCCAGCGCCGGGTGCGCGCTTTCTGTGATGGAACCGATCCCAAGTCGGTGGATCAGTTCATGGTGGATGTGGCCCGTTTACTGAAGGAAATGAAATAAAAAAGGGTTTCAGGTTCCAGCCCCACCCGGCACTTCGACTTCGCTCAGTGACCGGACGGGGCTGGAACCTGAAACCCTTTTTGTTAGTTTAACGGGAGTGCAAACCCAGCCTGTACCGCAAATCCTCTGCTGCGGAAAGTCTCTTGCACCACTGGGATATCAGCATTCGCAGTGAAACCATGTTGGTAACGGCCATCCAGGAAGAAGCGGCCAATGCCAGTGTTGACTTCCATTCCGGCGCCAGCTATACCACCTACTTCCAGTCGATTGTAATTGACCGCATCCAGGTCGATGTCCATTTCAAAAAGTTTGATTTCAATGATCCCGGAGGTTCTGGCGATCAGCTTGCTGTTGAGGTTGTAGCCAAGATATGGACCTACCTGCGCATAAAAGCGTACCGCATCTAGGCCTGATTTTGCCTTGAACAATACGGGCAACTCCAGGGTGTTGAAACGAAAATCGGCGCGGGCACCCAGGGGAATTTCAAAATCGCCAATCTTCACGTCTTTTTGCAAGTCATAACCGAAACCGCGGCCAGCATAACCCAATTCGGCTTGTACGGAAAAGTTGCCGCCAAAATCCAGTTCTGCAAAAGCAGCAGTGGTATTGCTGTAGATATAATCTGCTTTAGGCGTCAGTTCGCTCAATAGTTCGGATTGTTTGATGGTGCTCATCTGTAAACCGGAGCGGACCCCGACATGCAAGGTGCTTTGTGCATTGGTGCCAGAAATTAAAGCCAGGAACAAAGCTGCTGCCAGGAAGAACGTATTTTTCATCTTTCGTTTGGTTTTTCGTAAGTGATGTTTGATGAAACAAAGATGCAGGCAGAATTTGTTAAATGGCGTTAAGCGCTAGTTAGGATAGATTTAAAGTTGGCAGGCGTTCCTAAATATTTAGTTAAAACGAATGACAAAGCAAATGACGAATTTTTCGAATGACGAATACATCGGGCGTGGAAGATTAAGGGTAAGTTCCAGATTTGAGTCCTATTTATTCGTATTCATCAACAAATCTTGAGGGCAACGCTCCAAATTCGTCATTCGTCATTCGAAAAATTCGTCATTTGCTATTATTCTTCCGAAACTGGTTCCCCCTCAAATACTTCTCCATCAAACTCCGTCTTCTCCGAACTGGCATCATAACCCTGCTCACGCAACCACTGACTAAACTGCTCAGTATAGCCATGTGTAGCAACAATGCGCTCAGCCCCCGTAGCGGCCACCGCCTGATTGAGTTCATCCCAATCGCCATGATCACTCAAAATGAAACCCCGATCGGCATTGCGCCTGCGCCTTGCACTGCGCAGCGCCATCCAACCCGAAGCCAAACCCAATGAAATAGGCGAAAAGCGCCGCACCATGGGCGAATCTGCCGCAGAAGGTGGAACAATGATGATGGCCCCCTCTATTTGACCTTTTTTCGTATCCTGAGCCAGTCGAGTGGAAGGTGGAAGGACAATGCCTTGTGCGCGCAGGATTTCGTTGACGTTTTCCACCGCACCGTGGGTGAAAATGGGGCCGATAGAGGTATCCAGGCCATGCATCAGGCGTTGGGCCTTGCCCAGGGCATAGCCCGTGAGCACAGTCACTTTGCCCTCGGCTTTATTTTGCGACCACCAGGCATTGATGTCGGCAAAAACTTCCTCCTGTTTGGGCCATTGGTAGATCGGCAGCCCAAAAGTACATTCGGTGATAAAAGCATGGCAGTTTATGGGTTCAAACGCCTCTGCTAAACCATCGTCTTCTAGTTTGTAATCGCCCGAAGCGACCCACACCTCGCCCTGGTACTCCACCCGAATTTGGGCAGAACCCACAATGTGTCCAGCGGGATGAAAGGAAAAACGTACGCCGTTGATCAAGCGGCTTTCACCGTAGCCTACAGTTTCAATGTTGATGGGGCCCAAGCGGTAGCGGATGACGGGCTTGGCACTGCGCGTGCAGAGGTAATAATCAGAACCCCAGCGGGCATGGTCGGAGTGGCCGTGGGTAATGAGGGCGCGTTTGACGGGTTTCCAGGGATCGATGTAGACATCGGCCTGGGCGCAATAAATGCCGTTTTTGTTGAATTCCAGCAGCGCCATTACTGCCGCAATTGCCGGTAATTATTCGCATTGGTTGGATCGATCCGCGACATGATGTCTGCTACGCGGTCTTTTTCATCGGGCGTTCCCACCCTGAAAATCTCGGTGATTTCCTTCGATTTCGAGGTCAGGAACAATTGCATCAGGATGGTATTCGGGTAAGTATCAAAAGATTTACGCGCGTTTTCCAGGGTTTTGGAAATGATCGAACGCCCTTTGGCGGGGTCTTGCGACATTTGATCCAAACCCAAACGGTGGTACACGTATTGCAACTCACGCATGGGTTTCATCCGGGGCGAAGACCAGTTTTCGCTGATCCAAAAGCGGTTGCGGTTGTTGCCTTCGATGGAGTTCCAGCCCCGGCCTTTCACTGCCGAAGCACTCTGCGCTACATTCACAATTTGTTGGGCTGCCTGAAAATAATCCGAACCGCCGTTCAGCGAAAAGGAATCGTAATCCATACCCAGGATGATGTGGATGTAAAATGCCACCACCTGCGAAAGGTTGTCGTTAAACACTGATTTGCTGAATTGAAGCGGTTGAAACTGCTCGTATTTAAACGTCACCTCGCGGTCGATGTAATTGAAGAGGGCCGTTTCATTGCTGCTGCCATAAATTGGGCGTGAAGCCTGAATGGCCAATTCAGCAGTATATACGTTGGGGATGGGTCTTTGGCTATCATCGGTGGCTTCGCCAGTGATGGTCAGCAGAATGTTGCCTTTGATGCGTTCTTCTTGGCGAAAATCGTCTTCGGTCCATTTGCCGCTGTTGACAAATTCTCTCAATGCCTGTTCCAAGCCATTGAATACCGCCGGATCAGCCGCCAGCAAACGTTGGATGTTTACTTTGGTAGTAAAATTCAATTCCTGGGCTTGAACCATAATCAAGCCAGCAAAAAACAAGACAAAGACTGTGAAAAAATTCCTCATAGCAGCAGCTATTTTTGTTTCCGTTCCTAACCCTTGAATAAATCGATCATTGCTTGCAGAATATCCTCCGCAACCGCATTCTTTGACTTTAACTCAAAATCGCGTTTCTTATTGTTTCTGAACAGGATGCTGATCTTGTTGGTGTCGTGGTTAAACCCGGCACCGGCATCGCGTAGGGAGTTCAGGACAATGCAATCAAAATTCTTTTTTTCCAGTTTGCCCTGGGCATTGTTTTCTTCGTCGTTGGTTTCCAGCGCGAATCCAATCAACAACTGGCCAGCCTGTTTCATTTTACCCAAATCGGCAGCGATATCGGGATTTTTGATCAGGTCTAATTGTAGTTCTTCGCCTTTTTTCTTGATTTTTTCGGTAGCCACCGTTTTGGGACGGTAATCGGCTACTGCAGCGGCAAGAATGGCTGCGTCCATTTGTGGAAACAATTGCAGGGCCGCGTCGTGCATTTCCTGAGCGGTTTCCACTTTGACCAGTTTTACCGCTTTTTCCTGTGGCGTCAATTTAGATGGTCCCAACACCAGCGTAACTTCTGCACCACGGCGGGCTGCCGCATCGGCCAGGGCAATGCCCATTTTGCCAGATGAACGATTGCCAATGAAGCGCACAGGGTCAATGGGTTCGTAGGTGGGACCGGCGGTCAACAGGATTTTTTTACCCGCCAAGTCTTGTTTTTGGGCAAAAAAATGCTCCAGATACGCCACAATCTCCTCGGGTTCGGCCATACGTCCTTCACCAGAAAGGCCACTGGCTAACTCCCCTACACCTACAGGGATGAGCTGATTGCCATAACTGATCAAACGTTCTACATTGTGCCGGGTGGCGGGATGATGCCACATATCGAGGTCCATGGCCGGTGCAAAAAAGACCGGGCAACGCGCCGACAGATAGGCCGCTACCAATATATTGTCACAAAGCCCGCTGGCCAATTTGGCTAAAGTAGTGGCAGTTACTGGCGCAATCAGCATGGCATCGGCCCATAGGCCTAGCTCTACGTGGTTGTTCCACCCCGTTTCAGAACTGACTTCGCTGTATACCGGACGTTTGGAGAGCGTGGAAAGGGTAAGTGGAGTAATAAAATCACGGGCGGAGGGTGTCATCAGCACCTGTACCTCGGCTCCAGCTTTGATGAGTAGGCGCGTGAGAAAGGCAGATTTGTAGGCAGCAATACTACCGGAGATGCCGAGGATGATTTTTTTGCCTTGCAACATAAGCGGGAGAGATGAGAGATGAAAGATGAGAGATGAAAGATAAGAGTTCATATCATATCATCTTTCATCTTTCATCTCTCATCTTTTCTATTCCTGTGGGCGCTTCTTCCGCTCTACATAACGGAAAGCGATTTCGTTGTTGAGGAATTCCTCGGTAGCAATGATAGCCGGATTCGGCAAACGCTCATAAAACTTGGAGATTTCGATTTGCTCCTTGTTTTCGCTGATTTCCTCGATGGTATCCGAATTCACTGCAAACTCCTCCAGCTTGTTGTGCAACTCGTGCTTGAGGTCTACGCTCAATTGGCGGGCACGCTTGGTGATGATGGCCAGTGATTCGTATACATTAGCCGTTTTGCGGGCCATTGCGTCCATGTTGCGGGCACGAACGTTAGGATCCAGACCTTGCACTTTGGTTTTGATATCGGACATTGGTCAATAATTTTAACTGTTTATTGGAATTATCCTGAATGCTCTGTACTTCTTTCAGGCTTTCTGACTTAGGGTAACGTTCCAGGAATTCAGCCGACAAACGACGGCATTCCTTAAATCGTTCTTCCCTTTTGTCCAAAATACTGTTGAGCGCCAGATCGTAGTACGAACGCAGGATCATTAAACGCACTTCTTGGGCATTTTTGGTTTCCGGAAAATCTTTCAGCAGGTTTTCAAACGCACTTACTGCCGATTGGTAATAGCGCAAATTGAAATACAATTTTCCTTCTTCAAATGCTTTGGTCTCCAATTTCAAGCGCAAGCGGTCGATGAGTGTGTTGCACTCCGCTACCCGTTTGCTGTCTGGATAGGTATTGACAAAAAATTCAAACTCTTCGATGGCCTGATTGGTGTTGCCCTGATCCAAACGGAAAGTAGGGGACTCCTGGTATTGAGCGTAGGCAGACATAAATTCTGCCTCTTCGCGCAATGGGCTGGCACCATAAGTATTGGCGAAAGTTTTGAAGTGGTACGAAGCCGATGTGTAGCTCCGCAAATTATAAAAGGTATAGGCGTATTTGTAAAACACGTCCTCTGCCTCCTTTGTTCCACGCACATTGGGGATGATCATCTCCAACAGGGTTTGGGACTTTTGCCACTCTTCCGCCTGGTAATATTCCAAAGCTTTGGCGTAAATCTTTTTCACATCGCCGCCGGTGCGAATTTGTTCAAACTCACTTTTGCAGCCATTCAGCCACAAAATGCTCATCAACAACAAAGCCAAAACTGGTAAAACGGTGGTTTTCTTCTCCATAGGGCTGCAAAATTACTCTATTCTTGTGAATTGCGCAATTCAATTGGATAAAGAATCAAATGCAGCACTGAGGGTTGGTTGGGGGTAAATAAAAATGTTGTTCGAAATTTTTACTGTTTTTCAGGCATTTATGAATTTAATCTTGTAATTTTTTTTTGAAAAAAGCTTGCAAGAAGAAAAAAAGCACTTTACATTTGCACCGCTTTAGGGGGAGGCGTGATGCCAGCTGAGCTAGAAAGCACCGAAGAATTGATTTTTAATTGACTTTACAAAAACATCGTCAAGTGGATACGTTAAGTTATAGAACGGTTCATGCAAATAAGGCAACTGTAGAGCGCAAGTGGTATGTGATCGACGCGGAAGGCGAGATTGCTGGACGTTTGTTCTCCCAGGTGGCGCACATTTTGCGTGGCAAGAATAAACCTTCTTACACCTCTCATTTTGATGCGGGTGACTATGTGATCATCGTTAATGCAGGCAAAGTACGCTTTACAGGCAATAAGTTGAATCAGAAAGAATACCAGACTTACTCCGGTTTCCAGGGTGGTCAGAAGCGCATTGTAGCAAAAGACCTGTTGGCGCGCAAACCCATTTATTTGGTAGAGCGTGGCATCAAGGGTATGTTACCTAAGAACCGCTTAGGTCGTGCAATGGTGAAAAAATTGTTTGTGTACGAAAGTGCCAATCATCCACACGAAGCACAACAGCCGATTGAACTGAATTTTAAGAAGTAAACACAACCCATGGCCTAGCTGTGGGAACATCAAGTCAACATGACGACTGAACAAATTAATGCCACCGGGAGGAGAAAGTCATCTGTAGCTCGTGTTTACCTGAAAAAAGGTGAAGGCAATATCGAGATAAATGGCCGTGACTATAAAGAGTACTTCCCACAAACTCACGTACAAATAGCCGTTGTGGCACCACTGCAAGAAGTTGCAGTAGACAAACTGTACGATATCAAAGTAAACGTTTCTGGCGGCGGCTTTAAAGGCCAAGCTGAAGCAGTGCGTATGGGTATTTCCCGCGCCCTGATTCAATTGAACGAAGACTTCCGCAAGCCATTGAAAGACCGTAAGTTCCTTACCCGTGATGCCCGCGAGGTTGAACGTAAGAAATACGGTAAGCCAAAGGCGCGCAAGAGCTTCCAGTTCTCCAAGCGTTAATGGAACTCGTATTTGTGGAAAAGTTTTCTTTCTAATTTTTCAATCCGGAATAATGGATAAGCCTACTTATAAAGAACTTTTGGATGCTGGCGTTCACTTCGGTCACTTAAAAAAGAAGTGGAACCCTAAAATGTCTCCATACATCTTCATGGAGCGCAAGGGCATTCACATCATTGACCTGAATCGCACCCTCGATTCCTTGGATCGTGCAGCCAACGCCATGCGCCAAATGGCCAAAAGTGGTAAAAAAATCATGTTTGTTGCGACCAAAAAACAGGCTCGCGACATCGTTTCTGAAGCAGCAAAGACCGTAGGGATGCCCTTCATCGCCGACCGTTGGTTGGGTGGTATGATGACCAACTTTGCAACCATTCGCCGTTCGGTGAAGAAGATGCAAACCATCGACCGCATGCTTGCTGATGGTACGCTCACCAGCGTAACCAAAAAAGAACGCCTGACTTTGACGCGTGAACGCGACAAACTGGACAAAGTACTGGGTGGTATCGCCAACCTGAACCGCCTGCCTGCTGCCATCTTCGTAGTAGACATCTCTCACGAGCACATCGCAATTGCTGAAGCCCACAAACTGGGTATTCGCACTTTCGGTATCGTAGACACCAACTCTGACCCAAATCAGGTGGACTACGCTATCCCTGGCAACGACGACGCTTCTAAATCCGTAAAAATCATCACTGATTATATGGTAGAAGCCATTCGCCAAGGTTTGGAAGAGCGCAAAGCTGTGAAAGCAGAGAAGGAAGCAGTAAGATAGCTATCAGCTATCAGCAATCAGCTTTCAGCCAGATTCTGCGTTGAAAACTGATTGCTGATGGCTGTCTCTGATTGCTGATAGCTGACGGCTGATAGCTGACAGCTCCCATTCCAACCATTCATCAACATATAAATCAACACTTACCATGAGCGTTACCATCTCTGCCGCTGATGTAAAAAAATTGCGTGACATGACCGGTGCCGGTATGTCTGACTGCAAAAATGCATTGGTCGAAGCTGAAGGGAATTTCGATACAGCGATCGATTTGCTACGCAAAAAAGGACAAAAATTGTCCCTGAAGCGTGCAGATCGTGAAACTACTGAAGGTTGTGTATTGGCACTTGTGTCGCCCGACAAAACACGTGGTGTAATCGTTAAATTGGGTTGCGAAACCGACTTCGTTGCCAAAAATGAAGATTTTATCGCCCTGACCCGCGGTTTTGCGGAACTCGCTCTGGCAGAGTTTCCAGAAAACCTGGAAGCGCTTTTGGCCTTGTCATACGAAGACATCACCGTTGGTGAAAAAGCCATCGAACAAGTCGGCGTAATTGGCGAAAAAATTGACGTTGTATACGAACGCCTTGAAGCAGCCATGGTTTGTCCTTACATCCACATGGGCAACAAAGCCGGTGTATTGGTAGGCTTGAACAAAACTGCCGACAACTTCTACGATGCTGGCCGTGATGTAGCCATGCAGGTAGCTGCCATGCACCCCGTTGCCCTGGACAAGGACGATGTTGATGCAAGTGTAGTAGAAAAAGAAATTGAAATTGGTAAAGAACTGGCGCGCAACGAAGGCAAACCAGAAGAAATGCTTGAAAAGATCGCCTTGGGCCGTTTGAACAAGTTCTACAAGGAGAATACCCTGGTCAACCAGGACTTCGTGAAGGACAACAAACTGACCATTGGCGCTTACCTCAAGTCCATCGATAAAGACTTGGTCGCCACGGGCTTCAAACACGTGAAACTGGGTTAATCCAGAAAGGCGAATCGGAAAAATTTCCGGTTCGCCTTTTTCATTAATAGCAACTACACAGTTTTGGAAAACAACCACATTAGGAGTTATTCTACAAAACTGCTATCTTCGACTTCAAATTAAAAATCAGCTTTGGCGCATGCAGCTCAAGTACAAACGTATCCTGCTTAAACTCAGTGGAGAATCCTTAATGGGTGACCAACAATTCGGCATCGACGCCAAAATGTTGTTTCACTACGCCAATCAAATTAAGGGCCTCATCGACATTGGTGTACAGATCGCCGTAGTGATCGGTGGCGGGAATATTTTCCGGGGTTTATCCGCCAGCAAATCAGGAATTGAGCGCGTTCAAGGCGATTACATGGGCATGATGGCCACCGTCATCAACGGCATGGCCCTACAAAGCGCCCTCGAAGGTTCGGGCATTTATACCCGCCTCATCTCGGCCATTGAAATGAAACAAATCGCGGAACCTTACATCCGCCGCCGCGCCATTCGCCATCTTGAAAAAGGCCGGGTGGTCATCTTCTCTGCGGGCACCGGCAGCCCCTACTTCACCACCGACTCGGCCGCCGCCCTCCGCGCCAACGAAATCAACGCCGACGTCATCCTCAAAGGCACCCGGGTAGACGGCATCTACAGCGCCGATCCCGAAAAAGATCCTACCGCCACCAAATTTGATACACTCACCTACGCCAAAGTCATCAGCCTCGGCCTCGGAGTCATGGACATGACCGCTTTTACGCTCTGCCAGGAAAACAACCTACCGATCATCGTTTTTGACATCGGGGATCATGAGAATTTGAAGCGGATCGTGAAAGGGGAGAATATTGGGACGCTGGTGGAGGGCTAGTAGCGGCAAGCCTTGCGCTTGCCCAATCCGCGTTTTAGCCCATTAAAAAAGGAAGGATTACCAAGATTCATATCAATTCATCAGTTGTCAAATGCTTATTTTGATGCTGCGCAATAGCGTCTATACCTAAAACTTGCCATCCCTTCCCCCCATCGTCAAAAACCATTCACCCCCCTCACTCGTCATTCGGCAATTTTATTTGCCCAAAGTCCTTTTGGCCAACACAATTCTTTATATTCGTGGCTGCACCCAAAAGTATTCGCAATGACCAAGTACTTCTCCTTTACGACTCTAGTGCTCCTGGCCCTGGGCCTGGCCTATGTTGATTCCAATCAAACCGACAAGATCACCCAACAAAAACGCAGTCCTGAGCAAATTTTTGATGAATTGTGCTCTTCCTGCCACGGTGCATCTGCCCAAACCTTTGTGGATCGGCGTTGGAAACACGGCAACTCCCGTGCCGAACTCATCACCACCATCACCAATGGTTGGGCCGACAATGGCATGCCGTCCTTTGGTAAAACCCTTAAGAAAAAAGAAATTGAGGGCATGGCCGATTACATCCTGAAGAACCTTGCCAACATGGGCAAGTTCGACGTGACCAAAGTGACCCACCCACGCCCCGGAGAAACCTTCACTTCGGAAGGTATGAAATTTCAAATCGAACGAGTAGCCGAAGGGCTGGATTCTCCCTGGGGTATGGCCTTTTTACCCGGTGGCGACATGCTCATCACCGACCGCAATGGTAAAATGTACCGCCGCAGCGCCGCTGGCGACATGCAGCCCATCAGTGGTGTACCGCCCGTAGTGGCTGAAGGCCAGGGTGGCTTGCTGGATGTGGAATTACACCCTCAATTTGCCCAAAACAACCTGATCTATCTTTCTTATTCCATCGGCAAGAAAGAAGGCGATAAGGTATTGACCAGTACTGCCATTTCCCGCGCCCGTTTGGAGGGGAATCAATTGCTGGATGAAAAAATGATTTTCGACGCCCAGCCTTATTTCACCACCCGCCACCACTACGGAAGCCGGTTAGAATTTGGCCGTGATGGTTACCTGTATTTCAGTGTAGGCGACCGGGGCAACCACTACAAAACCTCGCAGCAACTGGATGCTGGGGGAGGCAAAATCCACCGCATCAAGGATGATGGTTCCATTCCTGCCGACAACCCATTTGTGGGTCAAGCTGGCAAAACTGCCTCGGTTTATTCCTATGGCCACCGCAACCCCCAAGGTTTGTGTATGGACCCCACGACGGGCCAAATTTGGGCCACTGAGCACGGTCCCCGTGGTGGCGACGAGATCAATATGATCAAAAAAGGAGCCGATTATGGCTGGCCGACAATCTCCTATGGCATCAATTACGACGGGACCATCATGACCCCCAAAACTGCCCAGGCCGGCATGGAACAGCCCATCCATCAATGGACACCTTCGATCGGCCCCAGCGGGATGACCTTCGTCAAAGGTGACCGTTACCCTGCCTGGAAAGGCAATCTTTTGTTGGGCTCCTTGCGCTTCCAATACTTGAGCCGCGTCGTCCTCAAAGATGGCAAATTCCAAAAAGAAGAAATCCTCTTGCAAAAAATGGGCCGCTTGCGCAACGTTGAAATGAGCCCGGACGGCTACATTTATATCGCTACCGAACAGCCTGGGATGATCAACCGCATTGTACCTGTTGCAGCTAACTAAGGGGCGATAAAAAAATAAGTGCTCATTTTGCTAGAGGATTAGATAAGTAAACGCTTCATTTTAAGTGTCTTATCTAATCCTTTGGTTCAAGAAAAATGGGCACTTATTTTTGCCCCACAACCCATACAACTCATGCAGATCAAAGAAGAACCCAAAACCTACGACGTCGTCATCGTTGGCTCCGGTGCCGGAGGTGGCATGGCCGCGTACATGCTCGCCAAGGCGGGCGCGAAGGTATGCCTTTTAGAAGCAGGTGGTTATTACGACCCTGCCGACCCCAAATACATTACCCAGCTCAAATGGCCATGGGAGTCGCCCCGCCGTGGAGCAGGCAGTACCCGTGCTTTTGGCGATTTTGACGCAGCCTGGGGCGGCTGGCAAATTGAGGGGGAACCCTACACTACCGTGGGGGGTACCGAGTTCCACTGGTTCCGCTCGCGCATGTTGGGTGGGCGTACCAACCACTGGGGCCGGATTTCCCTACGCTTTGGACCCGACGATTTCCGCCGAGGTTCCATGACTGGCATTGGCGACGACTGGCCCATTGGCTACGACGACCTCAAACCTTTTTACGATCGGGTGGACAAACTGATCGGGGTTTTTGGATCGGTGGAAAATTTTCCCAACGAACCCGATGGCCATTTTTTACCCCCTCCCAAGCCGCGATTGCATGAGTTGATGATCAAAAAAGCAGGCAAAAACATCGGCGTTCCGGTGATTCCTTCCCGCTTGTCGATCCTCACCCAAAAGATCAACGATGAACGTGGGGTTTGTTTCAACTGTCGGCAGTGCAACCGGGGTTGTGCCGTATACGCTGACTTTTCTTCTTCTTCCGTTTTGGTCATTCCTGCCCTAAAAACGGGTAACCTTACGCTGGTCAACGGGGCCATGGTGCGTGAGGTGCTCACCGATACACAAACCGGATTGGCTACGGGGGTTTCCTACGTAGATACCCTCACCCGTGAGGAAGTCAGCGTCAAAGCCAAAGTGGTGGTGCTGGCTGCCTCGGCCTGCGAATCGTCCCGTTTGTTGCTCAACTCTAAAAGTGGACGTTTCCCGCAAGGTTTGGCCAACAGCAGCGGGGTGATCGGCAAATACCTGAACGACTCCACGGGGGCCAGCCGCTCGGGTTTCATTCCCGCCCTGATGGACCGCAAGCGCTACAACGAAGACGGGGTTGGCGGCATGCACGTGTATACACCCTGGTGGCTCAACAACAATAAACTTGACTTTGCCCGCGGATACCACATTGAATACGGCGGGGGTATGGGTATGCCGGCCTATGGATTTGGTATGGGCATGCAGGGGTCCAATGGCAAATATGCTTACGGGGATGGCTCAACCAAACCCGCTGGTGGTTATGGTTCTCGCCTCAAGGAGGATGCCCGGCGCTTCTTTGGTGCCTACATCAACATGGCGGGCCGCGGCGAACCCATTCCACTCGAAAGCAACTACTGCGAAATCGATCCCGACAAAGTGGACAAGTACGGTATCCCAGTACTGCGTTTCCACTACAAATGGACGGATCACGAGATCAAGCAGGCCAAACACATGCAGGATACCTTTGAACAAATGATCGTCGAAATGGGGGGGATTCCGCAAGGCAGAAAACCAGGTCCGGAGAATGATTATGGACTGGCCAAGCCTGGACAAATCATCCACGAGATCGGCACCGTGCGGATGGGCAAAGACCCCAACAAGTCGGCCCTCAACGAGTGGCAACAAGCGCACGATGTAAAAAATCTGTTTGTGGTGGATGCAGCTCCCTTCGTATCGCAAGGGGACAAAAACGTGACCTGGACGATCCTGGCTTCTTCGATGCGCACTTCGGAATACATTATTGAACAGGTGAAGGCCAATAAAATTTAAGAAGTAGTTGAGAAAGTTGAGGGAGGTTGAGAAGGTTGAGGCTACCGCAAGCGACATTGTCAGCGTCCCTTGCGGCAGCCTCAACCTCCTCAACCTTTCTCAACCTCCCTCAACCAAAAATATCTTCCAATGAAAAGAAGAGATTTGCTCAAAAATATCGCTTTGACTTCAGTGGGTGTAGCTACGGCGGCCACTGGTCTCAATGCCAGCCCAACAAAGGAGTCTGACCTGGAAGCGGGCAAAAAGAAAAAAAAGAAGGCCGCGCCTGGGCGTACCCCCGAGGAGGTAGAACGCGACGCCAAACTGATGGCGGAAACCTTCTTCACGCCACACGAAATGGCCACCATCACGGTCATTTGTGACATCATTTTACCAGCCGATGCAACTTCAGGCAGTGCTTCCCAAGCAGGAGTGCCTGCCTTCATCGAGTTCATGGCCAAGGACATGCCTCAGCAGCAAACGCCCTTGCGTGGCGGCATGATGTGGATCGACAACCAGGCGATGAAACGTTTTGGCAAAAAGTTCGTGGCTTGCACTGCTGCTGAGCGCATCCAAATCGTGGACGATATTGCTTATCCAGAACAGGCCAAACCCGCGATGAAACAAGGGGTAGCCTTCTTCAACCTGATGCGCGATTTGACCATGACCGGGTTTTATACCACGGAAATGGGCTTTCAGGATTTGGGCTATGTGGGCAATCAGCCGAATACCTGGTTGGGTGTGCCAGAAGAGGTGCTGAAGCAGTATGGGCTGACGGGTCAGGAATAGATGGTCAATTCAACCAATAGTATATAATTACTGAGGTGTATCTTAGGTGTCTGAGGTTTCTTAGGTGGTGAAAAATAATGAGACCTGCGAAGCAGGTATTTCACCACCTAAGAAACCTCAGACACTAAAGACACACCTCAGTAATAAAGCCTAAAACGGCAGATCATCCATATCCTTACTATTCCCACCGCCCCCACTCGTCCGCTCATCACCAGCGCTAGGGAAAGATCCATCCTCCTCCGCCGAAGCACTCGGCGCGCTACTCTTCTCTGCTTTGGAAGGCCGATCCAAACGCCATGCGTTCAAATTCGTGAAATATTTGCCTTGCCATTCCCGACCGCGCAGGTCGAAATGCACCTTGATGTTTTCACCTTCGGTATAATCGTCGATCAGGGCACAACGGTCTTGCACCAGTTGAAACTTGACGAATTGTGGGTACTGTCCACTTTCCACTTCAATCACAAACTCACGAGCCTGGAAGCTCCCTGATTTATTTTCAGATGGATAGACCTTATGCAATTTTCCTTCAACTTCGAATGACATGATGAATGGTATTTTTTGAAGCGTGAAAATACAAAAAGCTTTTTAAAAAGTTGAGGAGTTGAGAGGTTTATAAGTTGAGTAATAGGCGCTTCGGCTCCGCTCAGCGACCGATTGCTCAACTTCTAAACCTCTCAACCCCTCAACTAGCCATTGAATTCAATATCCCGGGTAGAAACCGCCAATACATTTTGCCGATGGCGAATGGCGAGGTACAGCAGTTCGAGCACACTCAAACCTTGTAGAAAAAAAGGCCGCTGGTCTTGCGAGTGCCAGATAACGTCTTCCAGTTTTGAAAAATCGCTGGAAAAAATCGACCCCGGTTGGTTCAGGAGCCAAGCCAGTTTGATGGCTTTGGTTTTGGTGCTGCGTAGTACAAATTGCTGATCGGACAAAAAACAGCTAGCCAAATCCTCGCCCAGCAAATGTGCACCACTCGTTGAGCGTGGGTTACACTCCAACACATACAGTTTATCGCCGCAGAGCATGAGGTCAAAACTCAGTTGCCCCTCAATTTGGTAATGCTCCCCAAATTTTTTCACCGCCTCAAAAATGTCCTGCCGAAAAAAGCCCTCGAAGTATACACTAGCCCCTTTACCCGCTCGTTGCATGGGGCGATAGGCCGCAAAGCCCCCCAGTTGCCCCTGGTGCCAAATGGAATACACACAAATTTCCTGTCCGAACAGCCGTTCCTGCGCGATCCAATCCTGAGGTTTTTTGCGTGGTGTCTGGCATTTTTGCTCCGGCTGTCCAATGATTACTTGACTGGCAAAACGGGAAAAAACGGGTTTAAACACGTAAGCTTCCGCATTTTTCCAGTCTTCAAAATCGGCACAAGAAAGAGTGGCTGGAATCTGAAAAAAGTTTTGAGCCAAATCCAAAAAACGCTGTTTGTGGTGCAATTCCACCATGAGCTCAAAGCCATTCGTCCACACCCGACAAGGCAATTCATCCTTGATTTTACTCACATAAAAAGTCTCTTCACAAGTGGGGATCAGGTGTTCAATCTGGTAGCGCTCCACCAAATCTTTCAGGGCTTGGGTAAAAGCGGCAAATTCTTGCACCGGGGCCGGAATCCGCAGGTATTGCTCCACGAATCCACTCCAGCGTGCGATCGGGAACAAGTTCATATCCGCCAAATAAACCCGATGCCCCTGTTGTGCAAAGGCCCGGCACAACTCCAGGGTCACCGGAGCGCGTGCACCTGTCAGCAAGATGGAACTCATGATTCTGGACTGGGAATTAAAGTGCTAATCATTGCAAGTGTTTTTGTTTTCTCCAATATAAACGTACTTTTGCACCAAAGTTTATTGTAAAATTTACACTTAGTTCGCCTTAGATAATTTTCTTTGTGCAAGCACCTTATTAACCAACTTTTATTTTCATCCAACCTTTAATGCAAACGATGGAAGCTATTGCGCACCCAATCAAAAACACAAAAATCGTAGCAACGGTCGGCCCGGCCTCCAAAACCTACGAAGCTCTACTCGATTTGGCCAAGGCCGGGGTGAACGTGTTTCGCCTCAATTTTTCGCATGGTACCCATGACGATCACCTGCAGGTCATCAACCACGTAACATACATCAACGAGAAATACGGAATGCACCTCGGTGTTCTCGCCGATTTGCAAGGCCCCAAATTGCGCGTAGGCGAGATTGAAAACAACGCACTCGAGCTCAAGCCAGGCGATGTGGTCACTTTTGTCAACGAAAAATGTGTGGGCAATATGGAAAAAATCTACATGAGTTACCAGGATTTCCCCAAAGATGTAAAAGCGGGCGAAACGGTACTTGTAGATGACGGCAAACTGGTTTTTGAAGTGGTAGAAACCAACTCAAAAGACACCGTTAAGCTGAAAACCATTTACGGTGGAATCTTGTCCTCGCGTAAAGGTGTAAACCTCCCGAATACCAAAGTATCACTGCCTTGTTTAACTGAAAAAGACCTGGCGGACTTAGCTTTCATCCTGACTCAGCCAGTCAACTGGATTGCCTTGTCCTTCGTTCGCCGTGCCTCCGACGTGAAACAACTGCGTGAAATTCTGCATGAAAAAGGACACCCTGCCAAGATCATCTCCAAAATTGAAAAACCCGAAGCCATTGACCGAATCGACAAAATCATCAAAGCATCCAATGCGGTGATGGTGGCTCGTGGTGACCTCGGGATCGAAATGCCGATCGAGCAAGTGCCGAATATTCAGAAAATGATCATCCAAAAGTGTTTGCAACGCGCTCGTCCCGTGATTGTAGCCACCCAAATGATGGAGAGCATGATAACCAATCCATCTCCTACCCGTGCCGAAGCTACCGACGTAGCCAACGCCGTATTGGACGGTGCAGATGCAGTGATGTTGAGTGGAGAAACCGCTTCGGGCATGCACCCCGTAAAAGTGGTTGAGTACATGACGAAGATCATTGTAGAAGCTGAAAAGCACTTCACCATTGGCGCACGTCGCCCCCAACCTTCGCCTCAATCGCGTACTTTCCTTTCCGATGCCGTGTGTTTGAATGCCGCCAAAACTGCGGAAGACATTCACGCCAAAGCCATCGTGGGGATGACCAGTTCGGGATATACCGCGTTTAAAGTATCGAGCTACCGCCCCAAAAACACCATCGAAATTTACATCTTTTCAGATCGCCAGCACATGTTGTCGACCCTGAACCTGGTGTGGGGTGTGCGCTGTTACTACTACGACCAGTTTACGACCACCGACGAAACAATCACCGACGTAACCGAAATTTTGAAGCAAGACGGTGTCATCAAGGAAGGTGACATCATTGTCAATACTGCTACCATGCCCTTGCATCGCCGCCATCGTACCAACATGCTTAAGGTGACTGTTGTAGAGTAAGCTGCGTCTACAGGTTGAACAAGCGCTTTATGCGGCGCAAAAGAGTCTACAAGTTTGTATCATTTGAGGATGAAAATGTGTTGAGCGTGCTCAAGAGTTCTCCCTTAAAAAATACAAACTTGTAGACCTCAAAAGTATTTTACATGAAAGTAATTATCCCCATGGCTGGACGAGGTTCACGCTTACGTCCACATACCTTAACTATTCCAAAACCACTTCTTCCTATTGCAGGCAAACCCATCGTACAGCGTATTGTTGAGGATTTTCATGCATCATTTTCAGAAGATATTGAAGAAGTTGCCTTTGTTGTCGGCGATTTTGGTAAAGAAGTAGAACTCCAACTGGAAGGTATTGCCGCTTTGATCGGTGCCAAATGTTCCATTTACAAGCAGGATTTGCCTCTCGGACCTGCTCACGCCATTTACAAAGCACGCGAAAGTTTAGAGGGGCCTTGTATCGTGGCCTTTGCGGATACTTTGTTCAAAGCCGATTTCAATTTTGACACGACCCAAGATGGACTGATTTGGGTCAAACAAGTGGATAATCCGGCTTCTTTTGGTGTAGTGAAGGCCAACGAGGACAACATCATCACCGATTTTGTAGAAAAATCGCCTGTCTTCGTCTCTGATCAAGCCATTGTGGGGATTTATTATTTCCGCGACGGTGGTTATTTTCGCAGCCAGGTCGAACGACTAATCAATCAAAACATTAAGGATAAAGGTGAGTTTCAAATCACTTCGGTGCTCGAACTCATGAAAAACCAGGGCACTCGTTTTCGCAAAGCCACCATCGAAGAATGGCTGGATTGTGGCAACATGGAAAATATGCTGGAGACGAATCGGAGGGTGCTGGAATTGAAAGAAAACTTCGAGCAATTGATCGATCCCTCGGCAGACTTACAAAACAGCAAAATCATCCCCCCCTGTTATATTGGACCAAATACCCAAATTCGCAATTCAGTGATTGGTCCTTTCGTTTCAATTGGAAGCAACTGTTGCATTGAAAATGCTGTTATTGAAAATAGTGTCATTCAGAACGAAGCCATCGTACGGCATGTGTCCATGAGCCAATCCATGATGGGCAATCAAAGTGAATACACTGGGGTTCCAAAAGCATTAAATATGGGTGATTTTACCTTCTCAAAAGGGTAATCGCCCCAAATCTTTGGTTTATGAGGAGTTTAATCATCACTGTACTGTTTTTGGGCATGATCAGCCTGCATGCGCAAGAAATAGTTGGCAATAAAGAAATAGATCGCGAGGCCCTGCTCATTGAGGCCAGCAAGGAAAAAATGCTGGGCCGTCTGGACAAAGCCAAAGAATTGTACAAACAACTCCTCACCGAATTCCCCAATACTGAAGCCGCAGCCTATGAATTGGCGCGGATTCTTATAGTGCAAAAACAGCCAGAAGAAGCCATCATTTGGGTCAGCAAAGCCGTAACGGCCAATCCTTCCAACGTTTGGTACAGCATCCTCAAAGCCGATGCCCTACAAGCAATGGGTCAATACAAGGATGCCGCCGCCGTTTACGAACAGTTGACCCGTCAGCATCCCACCCAATCCAATTATTTTTACAAGTGGGCTTTTTATCTGGTCAAAGCCAACGAACTCAATGCGGCACTCAAAGTATACGACGATCTGGAGCGCCGCAATGGCATAGATGAAAACCTCATCCGCCTCAAACACGGCCTTTATGTTGCCCAAGGCGATCAGAAAAAAGCCACCCGGGAATTGTTGCGACTAGCAGAAGCCCATCCCACCAACGTTGACTATTGGCACAACCTGGCCGAATACTATACCCAAAACGGTGAAAAAGAACAGGCACGTGGAGTATACCGCAAGATTTTAGCCCTGGATCCCAATGACGCCAAAGCCAATCTGGCTCAGGCTGGTGGTGACGTCAACAAACAAAACGATGCGCAGTATTTGGGGTCACTGCGCCAAACTTTTGAAAGCCGCGAGGTTTCGTTGGAAGTGAAACTGGGTAAAATTTTACCTCTGGTTGAAAAATTCAAAACCGCCAATGACACCACTTTGGGTAGTGAAATATTGCAACTCTCCGAGATACTGGAAAAACAATATCCCAAAGAAGCCAAACCTTTTGCCATAAGCGCCACCGTTTTGAGCAAACAAGGTAAAAAGGCCGAGGCTGTCGAAAAAATGCGCCAGGCCCTCAATCTAGACGATACCGACTTCAGCTATTGGGAAACCTTTTTTGGTGATCTGGAAACCACGGGAGATATGCCTGCACTGCTAAAGGCGACCGAAAATGCACTGGATGTATTCCCCAACAAACCCGAAATATACGTGTATGCAGCAAGTGCCGAATTGGCCTTGCATCACCTGAGCAATGTGGAAGATCTGGTAGCCCAGGCACTGCCGATGTCGGCCAAATTCCCCGTTGTTCGCCAACATTTGATGAGTTTGTTGGCCATGGCACAAACGCAGGAAAACAACCTTGCTGGGGCAGATCAGAACTTTGCCGAAGCCCTCAAAATCAATGCCAATGCCGCCACCGTACTGGCATGGCAATCCTTAAGCTTTGCCCAGCGTACGAATGGCACTGCCCAGGCACTACAATTGGCTCAAAAGGCTCTACAAACTGAACCGCAGTCGCGCCTCGTCACTTTTGCGCTTGCTCGTGCCCAATTCCGCAGCGGCAACAACAGCGAAGCAAAAAGCAAAATAGAATCCTTGTTGCCCAGTGCCAATCCGCTTTACCTCGAACAATACGGTGATGTTCTATTTAAAAGTGGTGATACCGCCGCGGCAGTACAACAATGGGGATTAGCCGTAACAAAAGGCAGTACTTCTCCGTCTTTGAAGAAAAAATTCAATGAAAAACAATTGCATGAATAAGGGCTTAAATATATCTGGATGGGATTTTCTTGGGGTGAACAATCGGATTGGTAATCCCCAATTGTTTTTGCTATTGCTGCTGGCTGGCCTTAATTTTGCTTGTGGCACCTCCAAGAAAGTGAATACTACCGACTTAAGTTCCACGGAACTGTTGGTACGCCGCATCGAGACCAATCAGATCAAAGCCAAAACCTTTGATGCCCGAGCCAAAATTGATTTTCGCAGCCCGGATATGTCTGCTTCCGCCACGGCCCGCATCAAAATGCAAAAGGACAGTTCCGTATGGGTTACCCTCAGCAAATTGGGCTTTGAAATCGCCCGCGCCCTGATCACCAAAGACTCTGTCCATATCCTCGATCGCATCAACAACGAATATGCCGTATATGGCCTCGATCACCTGAGTAAGGAATACCAGCTACCGGGCAATTTGTTGCTGATTCAGCAAGTTGTACTAGGCAATCCTTTTTTCTTGTCGCGCAAGTTTAGCAGTACTTCCGAGGGAGACAGCTATGTGTTGAGCGATTCTGGTTCGGGCAAAGAGGTGAAAATGTCGCTTGAAAAAGCAGCTTTGCGCCTGCGCAATTTGCAATATTTGGAGCCTGGCGCTTCGCGTAGTCTAAATTTGGATTTGGAAGAATACAAAGCGGCTAACGACAAACAAGATTTTTCGTACCTTCGTAAATTCGTGGTGGACAGCCGCGAAACAGGAAAAGTTGAAGTAAATATTCAATTCACACAGGTAGAACTCAATGTCCCTATATCGATGCCATTTGATGTTCCACAGCGCTTCAAAAGGATCAAATAAACGAATCATTGGTCGGGTGCTGTTATTGCTACTGGGTTTGTCCTTGTGGACGCAGCTGGTTTTTGCCCAAAACAGGAAAGACCTGGAGGACAAACGCCGCAAGTTGATCGAAGAAATTGATCAAACCAATACCCGTTTGTCGGCCACGCGCAAAGACAAAAATGCTGCCCTGCAAGTATTCCTGACCCTCCAATCACAAGTCAAGAAGCGCGAGCAACTCATCAATACCCTACACCAGGAAATTACTTTTAATGAGGAAAGTATCCTGCGCACCAATGATGTTTTGGTAGCCCTTCAGGACGATGTTCAGCGCCTGAAGCAAGAATATACCCAAACCCTGCGGCTGGCCCTGCGCAACAAACTCAACCAAAGTTACCTGGTCTTTTTATTGTCTGCCGACAACCTCAATGCTGCCATTCGCCGCTGGCAATACATCCGGCAATACCAGCGCTACCGCAAGCGTCAGGCCAAAATGATCGCCGAAACCCAAAAAACCTTACAGTCCAAAACGATCCAACTGGAACGCCGCATCCGGGAAAAAGAAAAACTGCTGGGTGGTGTAGAGCAACAAAAACAAAACCTCAGTGTTGAATTACAGGACAAAGACAAAGCCCTCAAAAGTTTGAATGCCGATGAAAAGGTGTTGCTCAAGGAATTGACGGATCGGCAAAAAAACCACAACAAAGTCAATCGGGTCATTGAAAATGTGATCCAGCAAGAAATGTTGGCCCAACGTAAAAAAGCCCGTAGTGCCGAGGCCCTGGCCAATGCCAATAATCCCGCACCCGTCACGGTGTTGCCTTCTACCAAAACGGATCGCAATACCAGCAAAGCCAGCGCCAATACTCCATCACCGACCAATACTCCTCCTGCCGAGGACGTACTGGCCACTGGCTCCTTTGGCGCTCGACGGGGCCGACTCGGCTGGCCTGTCGATCAAGGGCGCATCGTGCAAGGTTTTGGTACTTTTCAGCACCCCAAATACAAAGATGTAAAGGTATCCAATAGCGGGCTTGACATCGGAACAGTTGCCGCAGGCAAAGTGCGGGCCGTTTTTGAAGGCAAGGTCGTTGGTGCTCAATTCATCAATGGCTATCAATACACCGTAATTTTACAACACGGTACTTATTATACCGTGTATTCCAATCTTGCTTCAGTAAGCATCAAGAGAGGAGATTCCGTCACGAGTGGACAAGAAATTGGCCAGGTGGGAACTGAAAAGCCCGAAATGCACTTTGAACTATGGCGGGACAAACAAAAACTCAATCCCACAAGCTGGTTAGAACGAAAATAAACATATGGCAAACGAGTGGAACATCGGAGAACAGCGGAAAAAAGGCATCAAACAAGAGGCGGAGTTCGCCCTGTTGGTGGGGGTTATCCACAAATCGCAGACCGAAGAACTAGTTGAAGAATACCTGGATGAATTGGAGTTTCTGGCCCTTACGGCCGGAGCAGTAGCGGTAAAACGTTATACACAAAAACTGGTTGCTCCTGATTCCCGAACCTACATCGGTAAAGGAAAGCTGGAAGAAATTGCCGACTACATCGAGCGGCACGAAGAAATTTCGATGGTCATTTTTGACGATGACCTTACGGGCAAACAAACCAATGCCCTGGAAGAAGCTCTGAAAGTCAAAATCATCGACCGCAGTAGCCTCATCCTGGACATTTTTGCAACCCGCGCTCAAACCGCGCAGGCCAAAACCCAGGTGGAACTGGCCCAAATGCAATACTTGCTGCCGCGCCTGCGGGGTCTCTGGACGCACTTGGAACGCCAACGTGGGGGTATCGGGATGCGGGGCCCCGGGGAGAAAGAAATTGAAACAGATCGCCGGATCATTCGCGATAAAATTGCCCTGCTGAAGGACAAGCTCAAGGTGATCGACCGCCAGGCAACTACCCAGCGCAAGAACCGGGGGGAATTAATCCGGGTATCACTGGTGGGCTACACCAACGTAGGCAAGTCGACCCTGATGAACCTACTGAGCAAATCGGAGGTTTTTGCCGAAAATAAACTTTTTGCAACGCTGGATACGACTGTGCGCAAAGTGGCCTGGGATAATGTGCCCTTTCTGTTGTCCGACACAGTTGGGTTTATCCGCAAATTGCCCCACCACCTCATCGAAAGTTTTAAATCCACCCTCGATGAAGTACTCGAAAGTGACATTTTGCTGCACGTGGTAGACATCTCGCACCCCCAACACGAAGATCAAATCCGTACCGTCAACAATACCTTGGAAGAATTGCAGGCCCTGCAAAAACCCACCTTGTTTGTATTCAACAAAATTGACCGTTACCGCGAGTTGCACTACGATCCGTTTTTGGAAGAAGACGCCAAGGAGGAAATTGAAATAGGCATCCGCGGCAACCTCAAACACCTTTTCGCCCACGAGAACGTACTGATCTCAGCCATGAGCAAAGAAGGCGTGGATGAACTGCGGGAGAAGGTCTTGAAAATGGTGAAGGAGCAGTACCATATTCGGTATCCGTATCAGTCGCGGCAGTGGTAGGACTACTGCTTCACCAACCCGGCAATTTGCTCCACAATGTAGACCAAAGACAAGCCCCCCGCCTTATTCGGCTCAGTCCCCATTAAAAACACCTCGTCATCATTGATTTGTCGACAGTGTTGGGGTTCTAGCGTGGCATTGGGGCGCAGGTTGAATTTGGATTGTAGTGGCCGCATTTCGAGGCGTCCAATTTCTTTCATCTCTACCAGAAAGGCGCGGCCAGGGGTATCGGTGCGGATTTTTTTGCCCCGGTCATCGGTTGCGCCATTGTTTGGGTCTACAAAAATGAAAAAATACTTATCCCCCTGACGGAAATAAAAACCTGCGAGAAACCCTTGTGCAACCTCCCCCGGGCGTGACTGTGAAAAGGAAAAAGGAGTTGGCAACACCCGGATTCGTTGCAACACCATATCCGGGCGAATATCAATGACCAGCGTATTGTCCCGCCGACCTGCAATCAGGGCGTAGCTCCCATCGGCATCGGCGTGCAATTTGCCCAGTTCATAACCAAAAAGGGTGCGATCAATTTGGCCGCGACTCAAAAATTTATCTTCCGATCCAATATTCAACGCAGTTGTAAAGGTCTTTTTATCGATCATATTCAAACGCTGAATGGTTTGATTGGATTCAGCGGCGATTTTGATCGTAAATAAACCTTTGTATTCCGAGGTTTCAGTTTTGCGAAAAAAACCACTCGCCACCATGTCGCCCTGTTGGTTCATGGAGTAGGCCAGATTGGCCAGGCTGTATTCGCCCAATTCCAATTGAATCAAATCAACCCGGGAAGATTTACCCGACATCAACAAAATAATCCGTTCGATGTTTTTTTCCTGCACCTGAGTGCTCGCCGTATACTTGTCTGAATAATTTTCACCAAAAATAAAGGCACTACCATCGTTGCGCATCAAACAACCGTACACCAAAAAATTGCGGTTGGCATAACCCAGGGTGTACTTACGGGCCCAGAGGCTTTCCATTTTTTGATCAAAAACCTGCACCAATAGGTTCACCGAATCCTGCGGAGGGCCGATGGGCCAATTGAAAAACATCATTTTGGTGCTGTCTGGCGATATACTGAAACCACAAAATGCGTAAACGGAAATGGGTGGTGTGCGCACTTTGCCGAGGGGTTTCACCAGGGTGGTTTTGAGGCTATCCAAAGTCAGTTGAACCAACTCGTACGCTGTGCTCCGTTGGGTAGGGTAATAATGGGCCAACAACAAATTGAGCCGATTTCCCCACTTGAATACGGATTCTACCTTGGAGCGGGCGCCTTCCGTTTTGAGGTTGATTTCGGCATAAGCGCGCTCGATTCCACCTTTCCCCAAAATCTGCAGATGGATCATCCCCGGAAATTTGAGGTCATTTTGCCGGATTATAGCGACATCACTACCACCCAAAGGTAAGGCTTCTCGAAACTTGAACTCTGCATTTTGGGCAAGCGATCGGGCAGAAATAAGACAGGATAAAATCAGAAGTAGGTAGAATTTTCTCATGCTGGGCTAATCATTTCGACTACGGAACGGAAATGAAATAAAGGTACAGATTTGAATCCGTTCCTAATGGCTAAAAAACCATTCAAAATACGCGACAATAAGCGAAAAATGTATTAAGACCTTGTTAAATTTTAATTTTTGTATCAATCTCCATCGAAACGCAAGCCAAATTTCTCTGCCAAATCCTTTACCTGAGGATTTTTTTCGTACATCGCCAGCAGCCTTTCCTTGTTGTTGAGCGGGCGGACGGGTTTGGGTTTTTCTGACTGCAAGGTTTTTTCCAGTTCTATTTGTAAAATCAAATCTTTTCGGCCAAAAGTCCGGCGCAGGTATTCCATCAGGTTGCGTTCCTGGCGTAGGGTACTTTCAACCAGGTTGGAGCTTACTTTGGCAGTAAGAACTGGATCGGACCAGCTCAGTGGAATACCCCGCAAAATGTTGCGGGTGGTTTCTTGTTCCACCCCGGTCAAATAATCAGTCCAAGCTTTTTCGATGTTTTCCTGGTGAATCTCCACACTGATTTCAGCTTCCGCCAGTTTGGTTTCGGCGTGCACCTCGGCCATGAGGTCATCCAATCGACCAATGCGAGGGGTAGTTACCAAATGTGAAGGAGCCTTGACATTGCTGCTTGCCGGAGTGGGTACTACAGCACTTTCTTGTTCTGGCGAAGCCGTATTGCTTTCCGAGGGGGCGCTGCCGCCGCTGTTTTTGTTCGTCGGAGTAGCAGCAGGGCTCATGGCTGCCGTTGCAGGAGTGCTGGCAGGTTCTAGGTTGGATTCAGGATTTTTTTTTTCAGCCGCTTCTGCAACATTTTTTACGGCCCGGTTGATGTAGGTCATTTTGATGAGGGCCATTTCTACATGCAAACGTTTATGGCGGGCCATGCGGTAATTGATGTCGCAATCGTTGCACAAGTTAAGGGCCGTCAACAAAAACGAACTTGGGGAAATATGCGCCTGGGTGCGGTAACGTTCCTTGAGGTTGTCGGTCAATTCCAGCAAACTGATGGTCTGTGGATCCTTGCACATCAGCAAATTGCGCAAATGTTCAGCCAGGCCATTGATGAAAATATCCGCTTCGAAACCCTTGTTCAGAACGTCGTCAAAGAGCAGCATTACCTGCGCCAAATCTTCCACCAAAAGGGCATCGACAATTTTGAAGTAATAATCGTAGTCCAGCACATTGAGGTTCATGATGACGTCCTCGTACTTGATGTGCGTGCCCGAATACGAAACAATGCGGTCAAAAATAGAAAGCGCATCGCGCAGTGCCCCATCGGCTTTTTGGGCAATGACGTGCAGCGCATCTTCGTCGGCCTCAATGTTTTCTTTGCCACTGATGCCTTGCAAGTGCCGCACCATGGAAGGTGCCTGGATGCGTTTGAAGTCAAAAATCTGGCAACGCGACAAGATGGTGGGAATGATCTTGTGCTTTTCAGTCGTAGCCAGGATAAAAATGGCGTAACTCGGCGGTTCTTCCAATGTTTTCAAGAAAGCATTGAATGCTTGTTGAGAAAGCATGTGCACCTCGTCAATTATAAAAACTTTATATTTACCTTGCTGTGGTTGAAAGCGTACTTGCTCGATCAAAGCGCGGATGTGTTCCACACTGTTGTTGGAAGCCGCATCGAGCTCGGTAATGTTGAAAGAGGCATTGTCGTTGAAAGAAGTACAGGACGAGCAAGCATTGCAAGGCTCCAGCTCTACCCCAGGGTTTTGGCAGTTGATGACTTTGGCCAAAATCCGGGCGCAGGTCGTTTTGCCGACTCCACGCGGGCCACAAAACAGAAACGCATGCGCCAGGTGATCATTGCGCAGGGCGTTTTTGAGGGTATTGGTCACATGTTCTTGACCAACAACATCCTCAAAGGTGACTGGACGGTATTTGCGAGCCGAAACGACAAAATTACTCATGGATGCAGTTTTGCTATGCTTCCACACAGAAGACTTTAGGAACAATAGATTTTATGAACAAAAAATCTAGTTTGCAAACTTACAAAATTTGTACTGTGCGGGCTAGTAGTTAAATCAAACTGAGCATAAAAAAATTTATTTAGCACTTAGTTTGACTTTTAAACTAAGTTCGCTTAATTTTGAACCATAAAATCAAACTTATGCTGCTGGAAGGCGCCATTGGGGATGCATACGGAGCGGGGTTTGAGTTTGTGTACCGCCTGATTATTCGGCGGCGCAACAAGCTGAAGAAATACAAACGCCACCCGTTTTACCGAACCATCTGCGGACACTACACCGATGATACTCAAATGGCGCTGTCATTGGCGGAGTTGATTGTAGACGGTACCGAGTGGACGCGGCTCAATGTAGCCAATAAGTTTGTCGAGGTGTTCAAACGAGACACCCGCCAAGGCTACGCTTTCCGTTTTTTTGGTTTACTCAAAGAGGTAGCTTCAGGGCAGGAGCTCCTGGAGCGGATCATCCCCAGTAGCGAGCGCAATGGATCAGCCATGCGGGCCTATCCCATCGGCGTGTTGGGTTCGGAAAAAGAAGTGCTGGAAAAAGCGACGCTCCAGGCCCGGATTACCCACGATACAGAATGGGGCATCAGGGCCGCTCAAGCCATTGCCTTGATTGCGCATTTTTTTTTGTACCAAAGGGGCACCAAAGCACAATTGATTGCCTATTTGGCCGATTGGCAAGGGGTACATTGGCCCCTGGACTGGCAGGGTGAAGTGCCGATGAAGGGCAAAGAAACCGTGGAAGCCGTACTGAGCCTCTTGGTGCGGGGGGAAAGGATGAGTTCCATCCTTTGGGAGGCCGTTGACCTGGGCGGAGATACCGATACAGTAGCTTCATTGGCCCTGGCGCTGGGTAGCATTTGCCCGGAGATTGTGCAGGATTTACCCGATTGGATGTTTGAACAACTGGAAAATGGCCCCTACGGGCGCAGTTATATCGAAAACCTGGATCGACAACTGTTGGCACATTTGCCGATCTCAGGACACCTCAACAGAAATTTATAAATCACCATGCGTATCGCTATCGCCCAATTCAACGCCCACATTGGCAACTTTGAGGGCAACCTGTCCAAAATGTTACAAATGACGGCTACGGCCAAAGCTCAGGGAGCAGACATCATCTGTTTCCCGGAATTGGCCACTTGTGGCTACCCGGCCCGTGACTTTTTGGAGTTCGACGATTTTATCCAGCAGGCCGACGCCAGCATCCAAACCCTGGCTAAGGCTGCCCAAGGCATTGCCATTGTGCTGGGTTCGCCTACCCGCAATCCGCAGTTGGAGGGCAAAGACTTGTACAACTCCGTCTATTTTCTGGCCTATGGGCGGGTGGAATACGTCCAGCACAAAGCCCTGCTCCCCACTTACGATGTCTTTGACGAATACCGCTACTTCCAGCCCGCTTCGGAGTTTGGAATCGTGGAATACATGGGCAAACGCATCGCCCTCACCGTTTGTGAAGACATCTGGAACGTGGGCAACGAAAACCCGCTCTACACCATTTGTCCCATGGACGAAATGATGCCCTATAAGCCCGAGCTGATGATCAACGTATCGGCTTCGCCCTTTTCCCATGACCATGCTCCTGAACGGATTCACGTCGTTCGGGCCAATGTGGAGCGCTACAATGTGCCGATTTTTTACGTCAACCATGTGGGCGGGCAAACCGAATTGTTGTTCGATGGTGGCTCGGTGGTGATGTCGCCCAATGGGAATGTATACGATGAGATGCCCTTCTTTGAAGAATGTATCCGGGTCTACGAGCTGGACGACGTGATGTTGGGGCAAAAACAGGTAGAACTGCCGCGTGAAAAAACGCCACTGATGCACGACGCCCTGCTGATGGGGATAAAGGATTATTTTGGAAAACTGGGGCTAAAAAAAGCAATCCTGGGCCTTTCTGGTGGGATCGACTCAGCAGTAACGGTAGTACTAGCCGCTCGCGCCCTCGGGGCCGACAACGTGCGCGTGATCCTGATGCCCTCGCAATATTCCTCCGATCACTCCGTAAACGACGCCCGCAAATTGGCGGAAAATCTGGGCGTACAATACGACATCATCTTCATCGAACCCATGTACCAGGCTTACATGGAAACGCTCACGCCGCACTTTTTTGGCTTTCCTTTCAACGTTACTGAAGAAAACATCCAGGCGCGGATTCGGGGAATGCTCCTGATGTCTTTTTCCAATAAATTTGGTCATATCCTGCTCAATACCAGCAACAAGAGTGAAATGGCAGTGGGCTACGGCACCTTGTACGGCGACATGTGTGGCGGCCTATCCGTACTCGGCGACGTGTACAAAACCGAAGTGTACGAACTGGCCCATTACATCAACAAGGATGGGGAAGTGATCCCAGAAAATTCCATTGTGAAACCGCCTTCTGCGGAGCTCCGCCCGGGGCAAAAGGACAGCGATAGTTTACCGGATTACGATGTTCTGGATGCCGTGCTCTACAACTACATCGAGCGCCACCAAGGCCCCAAAGAATTGATCGACATGGGTTTTGACGATGCATTGGTGCGTCGCGTACTGCGTTTGGTGAACATCAATGAGTTCAAACGGCATCAGACTGCTCCGGTATTGCGGGTGTCGGCCAAGGCATTTGGCATGGGTCGGCGGATGCCGATTGTGGGGAAGTATTTGTCGTAGTGGAGCCGCAGGGCCGTGTGACTTTGCCTATCGAATTTCAATAGACTTGAGGTAAGTTGAAAATCAAGGATTTGTGCACAAATCTAGAACCCCGCCCTGAAAGTCTAAAACTTTCGGGGCGGATATTCAGATCGGTGGGGCCAATATTTGTAAGTTCTAAACTGCTTATTTGATTTTCTTAACTTTGCCCCATGCAAAATAAAGTCACACGTTCAGTTTCCCCCTTCAACAATGAACTAAAATTAAAAGGCTTCAATGTCTTCCAAATCGAAAGTGATGGAGGTGCGACGCGTATTTACAGCAGAAAGGATTTTTATAAAATTTGCCTAACCACTGGCCAGAGTATCATTCACTACGCCGACCGGAGTTTTGAAACCGAGGGCACGGTTTTGTTTTTTGGCAACCCACATATCCCCTACTCTTGGGAGACCCTCTCCACCGAGTACATCGGCTACACTTGTCTCTTTTCGGAAGAGTTCTTCAACCTGTCTGAGCGCGCTGAAAGCCTGCAACAGTCTACCCTATTTAAAGTGGGCGGTACACCGGTTTTAAACATCAGTACAGAACAACGTGCGTTTTTAAATACGATTTTTCAAAAAATGATTGAAGAGCAACAGTCTGATTATGTGCACAAAGCCGATCTGATGCGCAATTACATCCATTTGATCCTCCACGAAGCCTTAAAATTGCAACCTTCTGAAAACCATCACCAGCACAACAATGCGGCTTCCAGAATTACACAAGTTTTTTTGGAGTTGTTGGAAAGGCAGTTCCCCATTGAAAGTGTAGAAAAATCTTTAAGCCTAAAAACGCCTCAAGATTTTGCCCGTAGTTTAGCGCTGCATGTCAATCATTTGAATCGTTCGGTGAAAGAAATCACTGGCAAACCTACCTCCCAACATATTTCAGCCCGCATCATTACCGAAGCAAAGGCATTGCTGCTGCACACCGACTGGACCATTGCTGAGGTGGCCTATGCCTTGGGTTTTGAATATCCCACCTACTTCAACAACTACTTCAAGCGCATTACCGGAAAAGTTCCTTCCGCAGTTCGGGCTGAAATGGTTTGAATTGCTTAATGATTGGTTTGATTGTCATTATGGTCTTGAGTGAGGACTAAGGTATCTTTGTGCCCCACTAGAAGCACAAAGAAAATGGACAAACCAGAACCAACAAATCGGGACATCTTCGATAGCATGAGGGCCGGAGCGCCAATTAGATTGGATGATCCTCAGTACCACAAGGTGCAGGAGATTGTCACGCGCACCTTAAGATTGTCGGTAGCACTCAATACCTCCACCGACGTTGAACAAATACGGGATCGACTAAGCGAAATAATTGGCCGTCAAATCGACCATAGTACGATCATTTTTGCACCATTCTACACCAACTTTGGACGTTTTATCCAAATCGGCAAAAATGTGTTCATCAACCATGCCTGCTCCTTCCTGGATATGGGCGGAATTACGATCGAAGACGAGGTGCTGATCGGCCCCAAAGTAAACCTGATCACTGAAAATCATCCACTGAATCCAGCCGACCGGAAGTCCCTGATTTCGAAACCAATCCTGATCAAAAGAAACGCCTGGATTGGTGCCAACGCGACCATTCTGCCCGGAGTCACCATTGGCGAAAATGCAGTAGTGGCAGCGGGTGCAGTTGTCTCCAGGGATGTACCGGATAATTCAATAGTGGGAGGAGTTCCTGCGAAACTGATTAAGCACATTTCTTAACCAAAAAAACAACCCATGAAACATACTTGTATTGCGTTTGCATTGATGGCAATTTTTATTGCCGGCACATCATTCTGTTCGAAAGATGTTAAGCCAACTGCGGAAGAAACTAAAACCCATAACAACAGCTATATGCGTGACAAATTAAAAATCACAGTTGGCGCAAAAACCTTTAGCGCAACACTTGGGGACAATGCTGCTGCAACTGCCCTAAAAAAGCTGTTGCCGATGACCGTAGAAATGACCGAGCTGAATAGCAACGAAAAATATTTCCGTTTACTCAGCAACTTACCCGCAAATGCATCCAACCCGGGGACAATCCAGGTAGGGGATTTGATGCTTTACGGCTCGAATACCCTGGTGCTTTTCTACGAGTCTTTTTCAACAGCGTATACCTATACCAAGATTGGACGGATTGACGATGCTTCAGGTCTTGCTGCGGCTTTGGGTGCAGGAAACGTAAAGGTCAGTTTCGAGTTGGAGTAATGTATTAAAAGAATCCCTTCGCTAAGGCTTTATTTGCTAGTTAGTGCTGAATTTGCCTCCAATTTCAGCACTAACTATCCCGGCTATTACAAAAAAAAGCAGTACCAATCAACACAAGGATGATTGGTACTGCTTTTTTGTGAGAGGAATTCCTCTCTTGGCGTGTATAGCAATCGGCTGTCCGCCGAAAAGAATTCGGTAGAACTTAGTTCGGCGTGTTTTCCTGCTCGTCGAGCATTTTTTCGCGATAGACTGCCTTCAACACTTCGCCTCTGCGCTTAACGGATGGTTTCACAAATTCCTTACGTCTGCGCAATTCTTTGATTACGCCTGCATTTTGAAATTTCCGCTTGTAGCGTTTGAGCGCCTTGTCGATGCTTTCGCCATCTTTGATTTCGATGATCAGCATAATGAATGATGATATTTGATGGTTCTGACAGAAAAATATTGCTTACTCCCGATTTGGGAATGCAAAGGTAAAAAAACAATAAAGAATTAGCAACGAACTGGGTATAATTTTTTTAGGAGCTTGTTTAAATTTTGGGAGCGGAAGCGAAAACGAGGCCATTTTTGCCCAAATGAGGCACGAAAAGCGGAGTTTAGCAGCGCTAAATGAGCATTTTCGGAACGAAATTTGGGCGAAAATGGGCCGTTTGCAGCCCGATCCAAAAACTTAAACAAGCTCTAATCTCGGTGAGAGATTAATAATCATCACCGTCGTCATCGTCGCTACCATCGTCAGATCCACCCATACCGATGCCACCCATGAGGTCTTCATCGTCGTCGTCGGCACTACTAGAGGAAGTATCTTCCAGATCGTCTTCCAGATCAGTAACCGCTCCGTATAGAATATCCTGGTCATCGTCAAAAAATATGTCTTTGCCAATGCCCAGTTCATCGTCTTCGTCTTCCAAGTCTTCAATCTCCACTGATTTTTTCTTACTTGGTGAAGATTTCCGAATGATGGTGGTGGTAATGCGTTTTTCGGTGGTTTTCTTTTCCACTGGCTTCTTCTCCACCACGGGTTTTTCAATTTCAACCCGTTCTTTCCTTTCAGGTGTAGGCACTTGTTCGGCAACCTTAGCCGCCAAACTTTTGGTAGTGGTAGGTACGGCCAACAAACGGCGCTTATCGATCAACTGACCAGTGAGGCTACAAATGCCATAGGTCTTGTTTTTGATCCGCACCAGGGCATTCTCCAGATCCTGGATGTACATCCGCTGGCGAATAGCCATATTGTTGAGCATCTCAACGTCGTTGTTGATGCTGCTATCGTCCACCCAGTCGCCGCCGTGTTCGTCGCTGGTATTTTCGGTAATTTCAAGAATTTGTTCTTGAAGCCCGCTCAGATGGGTACTTGCCCGCTCCAGTTTGGTCTCAATCAGCACTTTGAATTCATCCAACTCAGCATCTGAATACCTTACTACTTCATTCTCCATAATGGGAATTTTACTTATCAAAATAAAGCGCAAATATAAAATTTAATGCCACAAAATAAGGAGATTACCAAAAATTATATTTTGGCTTCGCGCCGGGTTTTGGGCACCGGATTTTAGAACCATAAGGAAACGCACCGAACCATTTTTTAGTTTGATGGGTGTAAAAAAATATTTGGGCCGCCGTCACGGTTTATTTTTGAACCGCACCTCGTACAAGTCTTTGCGTTGATTTTTAAATACTTGTACGCTCCCATATTCGTGTAACTCCTTCAACAACTCCAAATCGACATCCGCAATCACCGTCATTTCAGTATTGGGGGTAGCCTCGGCCCGAATGCCATTGCTGGGGAAAGAAAAATCAGAGGGCGTGAAAATAGCCGATTGGGCAAACTGGATATCCATGTTGTTGACCTTCGGCAAATTGCCCACACAGCCCGCAATGGCCACATAACATTCGTTCTCAATGGCACGTGATTGAGCGCAGATGCGAATGCGGTTGTAACTGTTTTGGGTTTCAGTGAGGAAGGGCACAAAGATGATTTGTACACCACCATACTTGGTAAACCAGCGCGCCAATTCCGGAAAACACACATCGTAGTCGATCAAAATACCAATCCGCCCCGCATCGGTATCAAACGTTTTGATTTTGCTGGCACCGACCATTCCCCAAGCTGATTCTTCGGAGGGTACCGGGTGGATTTTGTAACTACTGTCCCAGGTACCATCCCGCCGACACACGTAGCTGACATTGAGCAAAGAGCCATTTTCTACAATCGGCATACTGCCCGTGATGATGTTCGTATTGTAAGCCATGGCCATTTCCACAAACTTGTTGAGCATGGGCTCGGTATGTTTGGCCAATTCCCGTACGGCTTTAGCTTCGCCCAGGTGGTTGTAATCCGCCATCAAAGGGGCGTTGAACATAGCCGGAAAAAGTATAAAGTCCGACTTGTAGTCGCTGATGGCGTCTACAAAAAACTCTACCTGCTCCACCAGGGCTTCAAAATTGTCGAACAAGCGCATTTGCCATTGCACCAAACCGAGGCGTATCACCTGCTTGGGTACGTTGATGAGTTGCACTTGTTGATTTTCTACGTAGTAGATGTTGTTCCACTCCAGGAGGGTCGCAAACTCCTTGGATTCGGTATCGCCGGGCAAATAGTTCTTGAGGATTTTTTTTACGTGAAAACCATTCGACATCTGAAAAGTCAAGGTTGGGTCGTAAATGTCCTTCAGTTTGACTTTTTCAATGTACTCCCTAGGCGTGAGGCTATCGGAAAAATTTTTGAAACTTGGAATCCGCCCTCCGGCAATAATGGCGCGTAGATTGAGGTTTTCACACAACTCCTTACGCGCATCGTACAAACGGCGCCCCAAGCGCAAACCCCGGTACTCGGGATGCACAAACATTTCAATACCATACAATACGTCCCCGTTGGGGTCGTGCGTAGAAAAAGTATAAGCCCCAGTGATTTCCTCAAAGCTATGGTTATCGCCGTACTTGCGGTAATTGACGATGATGGACAATGCGGAGGCTACCACTTGCCCGTCGACCAAAACGCACAACTGTCCTTCGGGGAAAATGCGCAAAAGGGTTTGAATGTCTTTTTCATGCCAATAATCTCCTCCAATGCCAGCATACGCTTCAATCATGGCATCTTTTTGCATGAAGTAATCTTCATACTGGAGGTTACGTAATTCTATTTTCATACATATGATATTCGGGACATTGGGCTCACAATGTGCCTAATGCCTGATTACAAAGGTAAGCTAACAAAGCGACAATTTAAACAGGCGCTTTGCTTTGGCCTTTCTGTTTTAATTCCATAAATTCAGCCAATTCTTTTGGACCATTGATTTTGACTATCGATTAATCATTACCTAATCATGAGCAAGAACAAACAAATAACTACGTCAGGTGCTTCGCGGCGTAAGTTTGTCAAAAATGCTGCCTTGGCGATTGGTGGCCTGACCATTGTACCCCGGCATGTGCTGGGGCGTGGCTTCATTCCACCAAGTGATAAACTCAATATTGCAGCAATTGGTGCCGGTGGCAAGGGTGCTTCCGACATCGCCAATGCCTGGAACAACGGCGCCAACAACGTAGTCGCCCTGTGCGACGTGGATTTTGCCCGCGCAAAAGCCACTACAGACAAGTTTCCAACGGCCAAAAAATACGCCGATTTCCGTGTGATGTTGTCGGAAATGAAAAACGACATCGACGCGGTGACCATTTCCACGCCCGACCATACCCACGCAGCAGCGGCGATGGCGGCGATGCAGCTGGGCAAACACGTATACGTTCAAAAACCGCTGACCCACAACATCAGGGAAGCCCGGATGTTGACCGAAGCTGCCCGCAAATACAAAGTGGTATCCCAAATGGGCAACCAGGGTGCCTCCAACCCTACCCAAAAACAAATGATGGCATGGTTGGACAAAGGTTTGGTGGGCAAAGTACACACCGTGTACATCTGGACCAACCGCCCGGTATGGCCACAAGGTATCCCGGTGCCTACCGAAAAGCCTGCCCTGCCCGAAAGCATGAGCAAAGAGAACTGGGACCTATTCATCGGCCCAGCCAATTATGTGGACTACCATCCACTGTATCACCCCTTCAAGTGGCGGGGTTGGTGGAACTTTGGTACGGGTGCATTGGGCGATATGGGTTGTCACCTAATTGATCCAGCCTTCCGCGTTTTGGGTCTGGGTTATCCAACTGAGGTAGAATGTAGTGTAGGCCAGGTTTTCCTCAAAGACTGGTCGCCTGAGTACATTCCCGAAGGTTGTCCGCCTTCTTCCAATGTTCAAATCAAGTTCCCTGCGACCAAGCGGAATAATTCACCCGTGACGATGATTTGGACCGATGGTGGGATTCGCGCTTTCCACCCAGATTTGATCCCAGCCAATGACCCAATTGGCGACAACGACAGCTCCAATGGAGTAATTATGGTAGGTACCAAGGGCGTCATGACTTGTGGAACTTACGGCTTAGTGCCCAAAGTATACCTCAAAAATGGCACCAAACTGGAAATGCCTCCCGCTACGCCACCAGCGCCAGGTACACCTAATATACCTGAATACGGCCACCAACGCTCCTGGACGGAAGCGTGTAAAGCGGGTTTTGCGAGCAAAGAGCACCTGGCTTTGACCTCCTCCTTCGATTACTCTGGGCCACTCACCGAAACGGTACTGATGGGCAACCTCGCCATTCGCAGCTACAACCTGCGCAAACAGGTTGCCAACAACCGCATGGAGTTCTACGGTCGTCAGAAACTGCTGTGGGATGGTACTTCCATGAAAATCTCCAACTTTGAAGATGCCAACCAATTCGTTGGGCGGGAGTATCGCAGCGGTTGGGCGATTGTATAAAGTGAAAAGTGAAAAGTGAAAAACTAAAAGTGAAAAACAATGGTTTACACTTGAGCATTCTGTTTCGTTTTTCACTTTTCACTTTTCACTTTTCACTTACTTATGCGCATGTCTGGTTTTAGTGGGCGAAGGAACAACCGCCCCGAAGAAAACGACCTTGGCTTTGGCAACAAACTCACCACCCCTGGCGACCGCCTCCTGAATCAGGATGGCAGCTTCAATGTAGTGCGTAAGGGGCGTTGGACCTGGAATCCCTACCAAAGTCTGGTGGAAATGTCCTGGGGGAAGTTCATGCTTCTAGTGCTGCTCTTCTACATTTCGGCCAATTTCATTTTTGCGGCATTCTTTTATCTACTTGGTCCCGAGCAATTTAATGGGCTGACGAACAACCATGAGATGCTCAAGTTTGCCGACTTGTATTTTTTCAGCGCTCAAACGCTTACTACTGTAGGCTACGGACACATCAGTCCGCATGGTGTTTGGGCTGGGGCTTTGGCTTCTTTGGAAGCACTGTTGGGGCTAATGACTTTTGCCATCGCCACGGGTTTATTGTACGCGCGTTTTTCTCGCCCCAAGGGTCGAATGTTGTTCAGCAAAAAAGCAGTGATTAGCCCCTTCCGAGAAGGATACGCCTTCATGTTTCGCATTGCCAATCTGCGCAACAACAGCATCATCAACCTGGAAGCCAAGGTGACCATGGCTTGGTTGGAGGAACACAATGGACACTTTACCCGCAAATTTCTGGCCCTTCCCCTGGATCGCGACAAAGTGAATTTGTTTCCCCTCAACTGGACCATCGTACATCCAATTGACGAAAACAGCCCTTTGTATGGTAAAATGGGGGCGGCACTGGAAAAAATGCAGCCCGAATTTGTCATTCTCATCAGCGGCTTTGATGAAACTTTTTCGCAAAGTGTCCACAGTAAAACCTCTTATATTTACGCTGACCTGGTGTGCAATGGGAAATTTAAACCCATGTACCACGAAGAAGATGGGCATACGGTATTGCAACTGGATTTGATCGATGAGATAGAATTGCTGCCCGTGCAGAAAGAAATAGTCTGAGCAGAAGTCACCTAAAAACAAAAGTCCACATGTCTCAAATCATCTATTCCCCACACCCCATTCCGGCAAGTTCTTCACCCAAAATATTTCTTTCTGGTTCCATACTTACACTTTACCCTTCAACATCAAATTCCAGTACATGAAGGGCAATCCGTATTTTTTCAGAATCCACATGGCGAACAGCTCTTTGGAGGTATCGAACAATCTGGAGATGAGTGGATCACTCGCCCGTTTGTTGTCGTAGTCAAACTCCGCCAATACCATTTTTCCATACCCGGTCACAATCGGACAAGAAGAATATCCGTGGTAATCGGGCTGCATTGCTGCTCCGTCGTGGCGGATGATATGCAGTAGGTTTTCAACCAGAACTGGTGCCTGTTTGCGAACCGCAGCACCGGTTTTGGCGGTAGGTAGGCCCGCCGCATCGCCCAAGGAAAATACATTTGAATACACATTGTGCTGCAAAGTGTATTGGTTCACGTTGACCCATCCCTTTTGTGGTCCTTCCTGCGCCGCGATTTTGGAGCGCTGGATAAAGTCAGGTGCAGATTGGGGCGGTGCCAGGTGCAACATATCAAACTCTATCTCTATTTCTGCTTCGGCGATGACTTTTTCCCGTAATGGTCGGTGTTGGTAGTACAAAACATCGGGTTCATCCTGATGGGCGGTGATTTTGAAGTAAGCCTTGTGGTTAGGGCCGTCGACTTTGGTCAGGGCGTGGAAAAAGCGCAGTTGAATGTCCTTTCGTTTCACCACTTCCATGATGGTGCTTTTGAAGGGCTCGGTCCCAAAAATCACACTACCTGGGGCAATGTAGGCGATGTCAATCTTGTCCCGCTTCTTGGTGCGACGGAAGTAGTCATCAGCCAGGTACATGATTTTTTGTGGCGCGCCGCCACATTTGATGGGTGTAGCGGGCAGGGTGAATATTGCGGTGCCTCCTTGAAAGTTTTGCAATACTTCCCAGGTGTAATTGGAGTCAATGTAGTTGCTACAAACATTATTTTTGTTGATGGTTTCAGCCAGGCCTTCAATTGCGTTCAAATTCATTTGAATGCCGGGGCATGCCACCAAGTAATCGTAAGTAATGGTACTGCCGTCTTGCAAAGTTACCTTGTTGGTGTCAGGATCAACTTCCTGTACCCCCTGTTGAATCCAGGTGGTGCCAGCAGGAATTACCGAAGCCATGTCGCGTTCGGTTGCTTTATAGTTGTAGGTACCTGCCCCAACCAAGGTCCAGGCAGCCTGGTAGTAGTGTTTTTGTGCTGGGTCGATCAGTGCGATGTCCAGTTTGCGGTCTTTCCGCAAAAGTTGCGCAGCCACCGTAATTCCTGCCGTTCCGGCGCCGATGATGACAATTTGATGATGCTTTTCCATAAAGCCAATATGTTGTGTGCGTGAATGAAGTGCTTTTGTACACTAAAATTACCTTATTGGAAAAGTCCAGACCGTGACTTCGGTCACACAAGATGAAAATACCTAAACAAAGGCAGCTAAGTAGTGGGGCAAAAATAAATGTTCATTTTTTTTAAGCCATAGGATTAGACAAGGCACTTAAATTGAACCGTTTACTTATCTAATCCTATGGCAAAATGAACATTTATTTTTTTATCGCCCCTAAGATCCAGGCAAAGGCTGTACTTTTACCCCGCAAACAAGACCACACATGCAAGTCCTACCCGGCAAAAGTTATCCTTTGGGTGCTACGGTACATCCCGAAGGTGTTAATTTTAGCTTGTACGCTCGAAATGCCACAGCTGTTGAACTACTGCTGTTTGATGCACAGGATCACCATCGACCCAAGCAGGTGATTAGCCTTTCGCCTAAGTACAACAAAACTTTCTATTACTGGCACTGCTTCATCCAAGGTATCGAGCACGGGCAAGTGTACGCTTACCGCGTGTATGGGCCGTACAACCCCGAAACAGGGATGCGTTTTGATGGTCAAAAAGTATTGCTCGACCCTTACGCATTGGCGGTAGTCAACGATACCTGGGACAGGGAAAAGGCCCGTCATGCTGGCGACAACTGTGCAACTGCGCTCAAAGGAATTGCTGTTGATCCATACCGCTACGATTGGGAAGATGATGCGCCACCCAATCACACTTTTGAGCGGACAATCATCTACGAGTTGCATGTAGGTGGGTTTACCAAAGATCCTTCCTCCGGTTTGCCAGAAGCTATGCGGGGTACCTACCGGGGGCTGATTGAAAAGATTCCTTATTTGCAATCCTTGGGCATCACCGCCGTTGAACTATTGCCTATTCAACAATTTGACCTTGATGATGCTCCCCCTGGGCGCCTCAATTATTGGGGTTACAGTCCGATTTCGTTTTTTGCCCCTCACAATGGCTACGCGGTTGGTCAGAATCCACTGGGCGCACTGGACGAATTTCGGGACATGGTCAAAGCGCTACACAAAGCGGGCATCGAAGTCATTCTGGATGTGGTGTTCAACCATACCGCCGAAGGGGATGAAAATGGCCCCACATTTTCCTTGAAAGGTTTGGGCAACCGCACGTATTACATGTTGTCGGACGATAAAAAGCAGTACAAAAACTTCAGTGGCACTGGCAACACCATCAATGGCAATCACTCGGTTGTACGGCGAATGATCCGGCACTGCTTGCGCTACTGGGCAGGTGTGATGCGAGTAGATGGGTTTCGTTTTGACTTGGCATCCGTGTTGAGCCGCGATAGTGATGGACGGCCCATGGCGAATCCCCCCCTTTTGTGGGAAATAGAATCTGATCCTGTTTTGGCCTCCAGCAAACTCATTGCCGAAGCCTGGGATGTGGAATTGTATCAAGTCGGTAATTTTGTGGGCGACCGCTGGGCCGAATGGAATGGAAAATTCCGCGATCGGGTTCGCTCGTTTGTCAAAGGAGATGGCGGCTATGCTGAGCCCATGGTGCAATGCTTATCGGCCAGCCCCGACCTTTTCCGTACTTACGAACGCAACCCCAACCGCAGCATCAATTTTGCCACCTGTCACGATGGCTTTACCCTCAATGACATGGTGAGTTACAATCAAAAACACAACCTGGCCAATGGAGAAGGCAACCGGGATGGCCACAACGACAACCGCAGCTGGAATTGTGGAGAGGAAGGCCCCAGTGACAATCTGGAGATCAATGCCCTACGTTTGCAGCAAATCAAAAACTGTTTTGCCATTCTCCTTCTGGCCCAGGGAACACCCATGATCCTGATGGGCGACGAAGTGCGGCGCAGCCAACATGGCAACAACAATGCTTACTGCCAGGACAATCCAACCAGTTGGTTCGACTGGACTCAGGTGGAAAAAGAAGCCGATCTGTTGCGCTTTGTGCGGGAGATGATCAGCATCAACATGACCTCGCCTTATTTTCAGGAGTCCCATTTCCTAAATAGTCACCATACCACCGTGCGTTGGCATGGAACCATGCCTGGGGAGCCCGATTGGGGGGAAGATTCGCGTAGTCTAGCCTTTTCACTACACAATCCGGCCTATGAAGAGGAAATTTATGTAGTGCTGAATGCCTTTTGGGAAGCATTGGATTTTGAATTCCCACCGCCCTCCAGCCCCCAAAGCAAAGGTTGGTTCCGTTTGGTCGATACCGGCTTGCCTAGCCCGGAGGACATCAGCAGCGCTCCACCTGACCAACCTTTGAGTACGAGTATTTATAATGTTGCGCCTCGATCGGTGCTGGTCTTACAGTCTAAAGGTGCATTTACCCCGATATCAATGGGGCAAGAAATGTCTTACGATCGCCTGGTTGGAGATGGAATAAGCAATTAAAGCTACTTTTGCCACGAAATAAAACGAACAGATGAGCCGCATTTTATACTATTTGGTCCTGCTCCCTTTGTCCAAACTGCCCTTGACGGTGCTTTATCGGCTTTCCGATTTTTTGTATCTTTTTTTATACCGTGGCATGGGCTATCGCAAAAAAGTAGTGCTAGGCAATTTACACAATTCATTCCCCAATAAAAGTGCCCTTGAAATCAAGGGCATGGCTGACGAGTTCTACCGTTTCTTTTTTGATTTGATGGTTGAAACCATTCGTTTGTTCTCCATGCCTAAAGCCGAATTGTTGGAACGCTGCACTGTGAACGACATAGATGTGTTTGATCGTTTTGCTCAAAAAGGCCAACATGTGATCATTGCTGGTGGACATTATTGCAATTGGGAATTAGCCGCAATGGCCATTTGTCATCAAATTCCCCATACCGGGGTGGCCATTTATCATCCACTGAAGAATAAATTTTTAAATGATAAATTGCAACAATCCCGCAGCCGCTTTGGTATGGAAATGCTGCCCACCAAGGACGTAAAAAATTTTTATGCTGAAAATCATCAGCGCACCATCGCTACTATTTTTGGAACAGATCAGGCTCCATCCAATGCGCACAATGCCTACTGGACGATGTTTTTAAGCCAGGAAACTCCAATATTTTGGGGCGCAGAGCGGTATGCAAAGCAATACAATTGTCCGGTTATTTTCCTCAAGGTTACCCGGCTAAAACGCGGGTATTTGCAGGTAAATGCTGAACTGGTTTGTACCGACTCACAAGCCATGCCTGAGGGTGAAATCACTGCGGCACATACCCGGATTCTGGAAAAGATCATCCTGGAACGGCCAGAGTACTGGCTGTGGACGCACCGCCGCTGGAAACGTACGCGCCCAGCGGATGTACCACTACACGGGCTTGAACAGGTGGATAATTAATTGTGCTTTTTTTTCGTTTTAGGGGCGATAAAAAAATAAGTATTCATTTTGCCCCACTACAAAGCCTAAAAAAATCTCTATGCCAAGCCTTTTGCTCTACCTCGGTGTGGCCCTAACGTTGTTGTTTGCTGCACCCGAAAAATCAAACCCCGAAGTTTGCCTCTCTGCCGAAGAATTCAAAATTTACGAGCAACTCATTGCTTACCGCAAGCTGTACAAACTACCCAAAATCCCTCTTTCCGCGTCCATGACCATTGTCGCTCAGGCCCACGCCAAAGACTTACAGGACAACCAACCCGTCAAGGGCAATTGCAACCTGCACAGTTGGTCCGACAAAGGCAAGTGGACCAATTGCTGCTACACCAATGATCACGCCCGCGCCGCCTGTATGTGGGACAAACCCCGCGAATTGAGTACGTACAAGGGCGATGGTTTTGAAATTTCCTACTGGCAAAGCGATGGTGCCAATGCCAATTCAGCTATTTCGGGCTGGAAAAAAAGTACACCACACAACAACATGATGATCAACCGCGACATCTGGAAAAAAGTCGGCTGGAATGCCTGCGGTGTAGGTTTGTATGGAAACTATGCCGTGGTGTGGTTTGGGCGAGAAGTAGATCCGGCTGGGGAGGCAAAAAAATGCCAGTAAAAAATAGGGCTGTTCCTGTCCAAAGAACAGCCCCAGCATAAAATCAGGGATTAATACAATCAGGGACAACCCGATCCATCCACATCACCTTTGATGTAATAAACGAACTGTAGACCCCAAAGGCTGGTCGTGAAATTGGGGATAATGTTATGGGAATATACTTTGCCATTGCCCTGTAGGATAGAAGCACGGCGAATGTTGGAGTTCGCCTCTCCTTTGCCTTGTAAGGCACGTACGACCAATACCATGTCAAAAGTGCTTACGCCAAAAGATTCATTCAAATCGGCAGCATTCAGGGCAATGCCCTCCAGCGGGCGAATCCAGAGGATGTGGTGACTCATTTTGACCACGTCCAATACCGAAACTGCCCGAAACGTATCAATGGGTGGTAAACTGTTTTTCAGACTCAGTTGATAAGTCCGGCCCGTTGGGACGTTTCGGAAGGTAAAAAAGCCTGAAGAATCCACAGCTTGTTCTAATTTTTCACCGTTCAGCGTGTCGGTCAACACAACAGTTTGGCCTGAAATCGGCCAGGAGTTGAAGCATTGCAGGCTTCCACTAATGACCCTGCTGGAATCGACCTGAGCAAATACAGGGCTCAGCAGCAAAAAAAAGAGGATACAGCTCAATATTGTTTTCATAATACTTATTGCTAAAGGTTGAGTACAATAATGTGTGGTGCATCAACGGGCAACCAACACCTTTTTCATGACCACGCCACTTTCAGCCACCACTTTCAGGAGATAAACTCCATTAGGAATCCCGGCCAGGCTCAGGCTGCGTTGAGGGGTCATTAGTCCACTCAGCGCTTTGCCCTCTATTTGTAACAGCTGCACACTGCGCAATTGTAAGTCCCCATAATCAAGGTACAATTGATCACTGGCGGGTTGTGGGTACACCCGAATGCGAGCATCCAGATAAGGGTCGTAAGCCGAAGTGGCAACTCCCTTTTTAGCGGTAGGCGTACTAGGCAAGGGCGTCACTGGGATGATTTGATCCGCATTATTGATCAGGCGTACATTTTCGATGCCCAACTGAATTTTAGGATTTTCTTCATCCCGCAGGTTCAAAATGACATCTTCAATAGTGATTTTCACTTTTCCGATACGGCCATATCCACTTACGTTGCGGCCATCCGTGCGGGTCAGGGCGATGTCAATGCGGCCTGCCGCAGGGTTGTTGCGCTGGAAGGCAATCAGGTTTTGCCCCAAAGTGCCCAACCAGGAGCTTTCCGCACTAAAACTCAGTTCCATTTCCTGTACCTGGTTAGGGTCGTAACTCACACTGAAAGCAAGACCATACACGTTTTCAGCCACTTTATCCGCTGTACCCAATTCAAGTGGGAACCACTGACCAGGGCCGCTCAGTACGGTATCGGCATCAATGAATAAGGAGGCACCACTACCGCGAATTTCGGGTTGGTACAATTTGGGTAAACCATCGCCGTGTTGGCGTTGCCAGTTGCGGGCCAGTGCAGTGGTATCGGCTGCATCGATCCGTCCATTGCCATCGGCATCCACAAAGGCGAGGTCGATGTTGCTATTGATCAGGGATGTACCCCATTTTTGGGTATTGTGGCGCTCCCAGGTGATTTGAGCATTGGCGCGAGCGGTTCCAGTGATATTGTATGCCAGTCCAAGTGGTAACAGGTCAAATTGATCTACCACCCCATTGCCATCGGCATCGCCGGGCCAGATGCTTGGCGCGGTAACAACCGCACCGCTATAAGTCAGGAAGGGAATCAGGTTTTGTTGGGCATCCACCGCTAAAGGAGGTAAAGTGCCGGGACCAAAGGTGATTTGGGTAGAATCTCCGCTGAATATTGGCGTGAAACAGACCTCAAATAAAGTCTCTCCTGAAAAAGCGACTGCACTCGGGCTGAAGAATTTTACAAAGCGCAGTTCTCCATTGGCTACGTTGCCTAACCCAAAGGTGCTGATGTCAACGATGTTGGGCTTGGTGTAATTGATTTTTTGGAACGTAAGGGCTTGAGAATCCCAACGCAGCCCAAATTGGAGGCCGCTCAATTGTTGGAAGTTGTCGGCAATAACCGGAGTGCAAAAAACTTCACCGGTGTTGGCAATGGTGCTTTGAACCAGCAAACTAGGTTTACCTGTACCCGGATTGACAATGGTATCTGGTGGTGATACAATGGTGTCTTGTGGAAAGTAACATCCGGCGGCGCTCAAGCCAGATAGGGAGCCGCTGCATCCATTGGCGTCGGTTACGGTTACACTGTAGAGGCTATCTTTGGCTACGCTGAGTGTACTAAAGTAGACCCCATTTTCTTGAAACCCATTGCTCCAGGAAAAATTATAGGCACCCGGCAATTTAAAATATGCCACAATGATTTTTGCTCTTTGTTTGGTGGAGTCATCACAAAGGGTGCTAAAAACGAGATTAATTGCTTCTGAAGAAAAATTGTTTTTAGACACGGCTACCAAAGCGGGAATCGTGTCTTGATTCTGGTCGCTGACCCACAATTGGTAGTCACCCGGAGGTGCACCACTGATGCTGGCCGTTTGAAAGTTTCGCCCCGGCCCCGTCCAAAAATACCGATAGGGTGGCACACCTCCACTCACGCTTACGCTTGCACTAGCCAATGAATCATTGCAGGTATTCATGGCCGAACAAATTTGGGTAAAGCGCAGGGGGTTGGAGGTAGAATGGCTCTTTAGATTGAGCCTTAAGCCAATCAAACCTGTAATCGATTGGGATCGATTGTTCCTATACACCACTTCACTTGGCACCGGTGCATCGGTAAAGCGAACGGTAGTCGTAGCTGCGTTTTTGTTTTTTACGACAAAGAGTAGGGAATACAAGCGGGCACCATCGGGAAGATAAATGCTGTCCAATTGAGTCCAGGAAAGGCTCAATAGCCCCTTGTTGACGTTTGGCGAGCCAAAGCTAAAGTTGCTTTTTCGCAATTCGGGAAGGCCGAAGTTGCGCACATCCAGCAACTGCAACACACTGGTGTCCCATTGGGTGGTGTATTGCATGCCAATGGCGTTGCCGTAGTTGCGTACTCTGACGTCCAGCAGCACCGTATCATAGCTGCTGGTATCGGTTCGGGCCAGGTAAATGTTCAGACAATCGGCGCTTTGGGCACTCAATTGTACAACGAACAAAACCAGGAAGGTGAAAAATGCATAAAAACGTTGCATGAGATCTTTCTTTTGTTGCGACAAAGTTAGGGGCAACATGCTGGTTGATAAAGGACAAAAAAATGAAATTATAGGGCAGTATATTATTTTTATGCAATTAAAAATATGAAAATCAGTTTTTTACTAAAATCATTATAGAAAATGAGAAAGAATCGCTTCCTCGATTTGTACCAAAATTTCAACACAAAAGAACGAAAGCAATTTGTTTTGTACGTGCACTCAGGTTTTTTTAACCAAAATAAAAACCTGCAGGCACTAATCGAGGCCATTGAGCAATGTATAAAGACCAAAAAAGCAGTCGACAAGCGGGAAATGTACAGCTTGTGTTTCCCGCAGGAAACTTATAATGAGCTGAAATACAACAACCTCATTTCCGACTTGCTATACCTGCTCTACGATTTTTTGGCGCAAAGTCGCTACACCCGGGAAAAGGTGCTGCAAAAACAACTGCTAATTCGCACTTTGCTCGATCAGGAATGGTTGGAGCCCTGTGTCCTACAGTTGGAACGTTATACTCAACTGCAAGATGCCCAGACTTGGCAAGACAGCAATTATTGGTACGCGGCCTATCAACTACAGGATTTGCAGGATCAGCACTTGATGAGTCAGGAAAAAAGAGCCTATACGCCACACTTGCAAGCGCGGAGTGATGCCTTGGATCGTTTTTATCAGCTCGAAAAAATAAAAATCGCTTGTGATATGACTAGCCGCAGCACGGCGGTAAAAGCAGATTACCACTGTGTATTTATCGAAGACATCATTCAATGGTATCAGGAACGCCCGCAGGAATTGGCCGAGTTTCCCGCTTTTCAGCTTTACCTGGCTGCCTACAATATGTTTACATATAAAGACGATGGGGCTTATTTGCAACTTAAAAGTTTGTTGCAGATCCACCTGAAACGGATCCCTCAGCAGGAATTGCGCTTGCTGTATACTTATGTACTCAATTTTGCGGTGTTGCGCATCAATTCCGGCGAAACCCAGTATTATCAGGAAATCCTGCTATTGTACAAACTGCTCCTGGACGAAGCGATCATTTTTAAAAATGGCACCCTCACCCAATGGACTTTTACCAACATCATTACTGCAGGTATCCGCACCCGGGATTACGAATGGACGGAGCGTTTCATCGAAGATTATCAACACTACCTGGCCCCTGATCTACGCCAAAATGTTTACACCTATAACCTCGTCAGTTTATATTTCGAAAAAAAAGATTACCCTTCGGCTCTGCGGATGTTGCACAATGTAGAATTTACGGATGCTTTTTATCACCTTTCTGCCAAGTTGATTCAACTCAAAACTTATTACTTGCTGGCTGAAAATGAAGCGCTCTTGGCCCTCATCAACGCCACCCGTCGTTTTGTACAACGCAATCGGCAATTGTCGGATTATCAAAAAAAATCCAGCTTGAATTTTTTACATATTCTACAGCGTTTGAGCCAGTTGCGCTATGCTGCTGCGGATATTCGAGATACCGGAAGGTTTAAAAAACAATTGGAAAATGACCTGCTGGCCTTGCAACCACTGGCCAACAAACAATGGCTAGAGGAAGTATTGAAGCAAAATTTTTCAGTCGCAACTAAATATTAGTGGCTTGTGTTCTATTAGGCGGGGTATTGTAATTTTACTGTTTGACACGCCAATAATCCTATTATTTTTTATATTTGTCACACATTTATGTTTTTAATCATTTCTTCTTTTTCCCAAAAAGCATGACCTTTTACCAGTTTTTTCGTCACAAATAAAAAAACACGTGATGGAAGTAGGAGAAATCTACATTCAGACAGAAGAAGGACGAGCTGTACTAGACGTGAAAAATGACAAAGCACAGACAGTGAGCTTAATTGTGCAGGACAAGGCAGGAAAACCTTGTTACGAGCAGCAATGGGCATTGGAACTCGGCAAACAAAGCCTGCAGTTCCCTATTGCCGATTTAAAGGCCGGAACGTATTTTGTATGGCTGCACTATGCAGACAAGACCAAGATGAGTTCTTTTAAAATTACCGCCAGCCCGGGAACAAAGCTGGAAACCAAAAAAAATCCTTTATTGAGTAGTAAGTTTTTTTCTTGGTAACATTGGATCTTATTTTACTCCCTCTATTTTTTGAATTGATCTTCTAAGATTCTTTGACCTCGTTCAAATCCTCCGAGTTCCCGTAGGCCCAAATGAGTGATAGTCGCTTCAATCAAACGATCCGGGTCGGTTTCGTAAGGGATGAAATATTGCCCAGCTTCCAGAAACACCCGGAGTGGTGCCAAACCAATCAGCTCAGAACCAGTGACTTCAAGGCCCAGTCGCTGGGCTTCCTCGCGGCAGGCTTCAAATGCAAGGTGTAAGGGGGTTTGATCCAGGTCGGTGATGTTCATCGATACTTGGGCTTTGCCGTAGGCAGGCATGTACCAGCCGATGGCTTTCACCCCCGGGCAGCGGCCAGGAAAGCGCTGCTTTAGCCCTTGCTCGTCGCGCTGAACGTAGCCACTTTCCCTCACTTTTTCGGCAATTCGTTGGGCGATCTCTGGATCTTTGGTATTCAGGTTGACGTTGTAGGCGATCAAAAATTTACGCGCACCCAATACGGTGGCTCCAGCTAGGAAAGGCCCTACGCTCGGCCCGTAGTCGGGCTGCCAATCGGGCTGTACAATTTTAGTGGCCAGGCCCTCGTATTCGCCCTGGCGGATGTGGGCCAAATTGCGCCGATGGGGTGCCGTGGCTGCGTATTCGTACAAATACACGGGAATGTTCAGTTCTGCGCCTACTCTTTGTCCCAATTGTCGGGCCAGCTTCACCACTTCTGCCATTTTCAAGCCATTGATAGGGATCAGCGGGCACACATCTGTAGCCCCAATCCGAGGATGGGCACCATGGTGTTGGCGCATGCCAATCACTTGCGCTGCGGTTTTAATCCCTTGAAACGCTGCCTCAACCACTGCCTCGGGGGTACCGACAAAAGTCATCACAGTGCGATTGGCATCAAAACCCGGATCAACATGCAAAAGGTTTACCCCTTCCACTTGACGAATGGAAGCGGCGATTGTTTCAATCAGCTCAGGATTGCGCCCTTCGCTGAAATTGGGCACGCATTCTAACAGTGGTTGTTCATTGACTTGTTGCATATCCAACAGGATTTGGGCGGTCTCAAATTAAATGTTAAATATCTGTTTATATCAGTTAATTTAATCTATCTTTCGCCAAATTAATATTGCCCCCTACTCCTACTTTAACAAATTCACTGGACAAATTATACATCCCGAAATGAACGTTGCTGCATACATTGACCATACGCTACTGAAGCCGGATTCGACACTGGACAACATTCGCCAACTCTGCGCAGAGGCGCGTGAATACGGTTTTGCGGCCGTATGTATTCCACCCTATTATGTCCACGATGCAGCTCGCTGGTTGGAAGATGCTCCCGAAAAAATTCAAGTTGCTACCGTAGTTGGTTTCCCCTTGGGCTATTCCAGCACCATTGCAAAGGTAGAAGAAATCAAACGTGCCATTGACGATGGGGCGGATGAAATAGACGCGGTCATCAATTTGTGTGCAGTGAAAAATCAATTGTGGTCACACGTACGTAGTGATGTGGACAGTCTGATTACGGCTAGTCGCATGAAGGGTAAAAAAATCAAAATAATTCTGGAAACAGCGATGTTGACCCCTCTAGAATTGGAGCAAGCTTGTGCCGTCATGGCAGAGTTGAAACCAGATTTCGCCAAAACCTCTACTGGATTCAACGGAGGTGGGGCTACCATAGAAGTAGTACGGCGCATGGGTGAATTGCTTCAACACAAAATAGCCATAAAGGCATCCGGGGGCATTCGCAATTTTGCCGACGCCAAAGCCATGATTGAGGCAGGGGCTACCCGCCTTGGCACCTCCTCAGGTGTAGCCATTGTCAAAGGAGAAACTGGCGAGGGAGCTTATTAGGTCTGCGCTTGAACCAATTTTGACCAATTAACCCATCACTACATCAAGCCGTTAGTACAGGATACATTTGTGCCTGTTTTTTTGTATTTTTGCAAAAAAAAACATGCAACGCAGCTTTTTTGTTTTGTTCATCCTGATTGTGAGCTTCGGTGCTGCAGTAGCGCAGGCGCTACAAAATATCCAAATCAAAGAAGATCCAGCCATTACCAGCCTGATGAGCCAGTACATAGAAGGCAACAAGCAAAAACCGTACATCAATGGGTGGCGGCTGCAAATTTTAGCCACTACTGACCGGCCCAAGCTGGACGAAACACTGAACAATTTCAAAGCTCAATATCCGTTTGTACCCGTAACCTGGCTGCACGAACGGCCTTATTATTTGTTGCGGGTAGGTGCTTATCACAGCAAATTACAGGCAATGAGTTTGCAACAAATATTGAAAGGTCCCTATCCCGGATCCTACTTGGTGCAGGACAGTCAAATTAGTCCTATTGATTTCATTGGATATTAGAAGAACTTGAGCTATGTTGGGTAAATTCACCGGGACAAAAACAATCGATTGGGTTGCTTTCTCCGTTTATTTGACGCTGGTTGTCTTTGGGGTGTTGATGATTTATGCCTCCACTTACATCGAATACGAGAAGTACGGATTCATGCGCTCTTCGGTGGGTAGGCAGTTGATTTGGATGGCCATTTCAGCGGTGGCTTTCGGCGTTATCCTCACCCTTGACTGGAAAATCTGGCAGCTCCTGGCTTATCCGCTTTATACCATCTCCATGATTTTGCTGCTTGGGGTGCCATTTTTTGGTACGGAGATCAATGGTAACCGTTCCTGGTATATCATTGGAGGCATGTCGCTCCAACCTTCCGAGTTTGCCAAAGTCGGTGCAGCTTTAGCTATGGCCTCCTTTTTGAGTACACCTAGTACCAATTTGAAAAGTTTCCGCAGTCAATTCATTGCTTTTGGGCTATTGTTGATTCCATTCGGCTTGATTCTATTGCAAAAGGACCTGGGGTCTGCTATTGTGTTTAGTTCTTTCTTGATTGCGATGTACCGCGAAGGTTTGTCGCCCAACTACTACATTGGGGGGGGGGCCATTTTAGCCATCCTGCTTTTGGGCTTGATGTTTGATCCGATAATTGTTTCCATTGTTATCCTGAGCCTAGGCTTGTGGTACCTGACCACCTTATACAAAGAACAAATCATCTCCCAACGGATCGTTTCGGGTGTTTTTATTGCTGCCGTAACCGCATGGTGGTTTAAACAAGGGTTGTACAGCTTGGCTGCACTAACCGCTGCCTATATGATCTGGGGCTTGATCTATGCCAGCCGAAAGGGGGTACGCGAAGTAGGCACCGCCGCACTGGCCATTGTACTAGCAATGGGGATGTGTTTTTCGGCCAACTATGCCGTTTTTACAGTGCTCAAACCTCACCAGGCCGACAGGATTCTGGTGTGGCTAAAACCGGAAACTTGTGCCGACTGCAAATCGATGTACAACTTCTTGCAATCCAAAACGGCCATTACTTCGGGTGGTTTATTGGGCAAAGGATTTTTGCAGGGCAGCATGACTCGTTACAGTTATGTACCAGAGCAGCCTACCGATTTTATTTTTTGTACGGTGGGTGAAGAGCAGGGTTTCATCGGGGCAATTGGGATTATTGGACTGTTCCTGGTTCTGATGCTGCGCTTGACCGTGATCGCCGAGCGACAGCGTTCCAATTTCGCGAGAATATATACTTATTGCTTTGTTGGGATATTGTTCATCCACTTTTTTATCAATATCGGAATGACCATCGGGGTAACCCCCATGATCGGCATTCCCCTCCCTTTCATTAGTAGAGGTGGTTCATCGTTGTTGGCTTTTTCAGGCATGATGGCCATTGTATTGAAGATGGATAGGGATCGTTATCGCTTATAATCATGTTTTCATTCGACATCCAATACAAAGACCCACAATCTTCGGCACGGGCCGGACTCATTCAAACGGCGCATGGGGCCATCCAAACCCCCATCTTTATGCCCGTGGGTACGGCAGGTACGGTTAAAGCTGTACACCAACACGAATTGGAAGAGGAGATCAAGGCACAGATCATCCTAGGCAATACTTATCACCTCTATTTAAGGCCGGGGATCGACATCTTGCAACAAGTAGGCGGCTTGCACAAATTCAATGGTTGGAACCACCCCATTCTCACCGATAGTGGCGGGTACCAGGTATACTCCTTGGGCAATACCCGCAAGATCAAAGAAGATGGGGTCACCTTTCGCTCGCACATCGACGGCTCGCCGCATTTTTTCTCCCCTGAACGCGCCATCGACATTCAACGCATCATCGGTGCCGACATCATCATGGCTTTTGATGAATGTACACCTTATCCTTGTGAATATGGCTACGCCAAAAAGTCGATGGAAATGACGCACCGCTGGCTGGCGCGTTGTTGTGCCCGTTTTGACAGTACGGAGGGTTTGTATGGGTACGAACAAACCTTGTTTCCGATTGTGCAGGGCAGTACTTATACCGATTTGCGCATCCAATCTGCCGAGGCCATTGCTTCTTTCAACCGACCAGCGAATGCCATCGGTGGCCTTTCGGTAGGCGAACCCGCTGAAGAAATGTACGCCATGACCGAGCTGGTTTGTGGGATTTTGCCAGCAGACAAACCGCGCTACCTCATGGGCGTTGGTACTCCGGGCAATATCCTGGAAAGTATTGCTCTGGGCATCGACATGTTCGACTGCGTTTTGCCCAGCCGCAACGCCCGCCACGGCCTGCTTTACACAGCAGACGGCATCCTGAACATGCGCAATGCCAAGTGGAAAGATGATTTTTCGCCCATCGACGCCAATAGCCCTTGCCACAGTAGCCGTTTTTATTCCAAGGCTTACTTGCGGCACTTGGTCCATAGCAATGAAATTTTAGGGATGCAGATTGCCACGCTGCACAATTTGTCCTTTTACTTGTGGTTGGTGGGTGAGGCGCGTGCGCACATCCAAGCGGGAGATTTTCGGGAATGGAAGGAAAGAATGGTGCCGAAGTTGGAGGCGAGGTTGTAGAAGTTTGTTTAATTTTTTGTGCGGACTATAAACAACCAGGCCATTTTACCTCACTGAGGTAAAATGGCCGGGGTGTTT
>NZ_JBGSLK010000082.1:0-38142 GCF_041740695.1 Haliscomenobacter sp.
TTTGACACGCAATGTTGAACAAGCCGCTGCGGTAGCCCACTTTTCACTTTTCACTTTTCATTTTTCACTTTTTCCTATTTTTGCCCCACAACAAAACACTTGGACAAGTGACCAAGCCTAATTCCAAAAGTCTAATTAAAAAAAGAACTTATGAAAAAGTTTTCCAACGTAAGCATCTGGCTGATGTTTCTGCTTCCTATGACCACTTTGCTGGCCCAAAACATTCAGGAAAACGAACGCACCATGAGCCAGGGTTCCAAACCTGGTTTTGCCATGAATGTCAGTGATTTGGACGCCAAAGAAACCGAACGTTTGTGGATCGATTATTTGAAGGATTCCAAAGCTAAAACCAAAAAAGACCGCAAAACCAACGAGGTATTTGCCGACGATGCTTCGGTACCCGCCATCAGCAGCAACTTGATGGACATTTATGCCACTTTTACCGAGCGCAACAAACAAACGGAAATCATAGTTTGGGTTGATTTGGGTGGTGCTTTTTTGGCCCGTCGCCAACACCCTGACAAAATTGATGCGTTTGAGCAGTGGTTGAGTGAGTTTGGTCGTCGTGCCCGTGTGCGCAAGATCGAACTGGAGCAGGAAGCCGAAGAACTGGTGTTCAAAGACCAGAAGAAAGAATTCGACAAACTGATCAAGGAAGAAGAACGCATGAAAAAAGAAATTGCCGATGCGGAACAACGCATCAATCAGGCTAAAAAAGAACTGGAAGTCAACAACGCCAATCAAGGCAACCGCCGCCAGGAAATGGAACGGCAGCAGATGAAGATTCAGGAAATTGAGGCGAAGAAGAAGCGGGTGGAGTAGGGATGTAGGGTTGTGCGGCTTCGCCAGGCCGTATCACCGTAGAGACGCACGGCCGTGCGTCTCCGCCAAATTCAACCCAAAGCGGCATTTTTATTGCCACAAAGGGTAAAAAAAGAGGACACAAAGGACACAAAGTTGGACGTTGACAATGTTTTGCTTTGTGTCCTTTGCGTCCTCTTTTTTTCTTTGTGCGAATAAAGTGTCGCTTTGGTGATTTTGTAGAAAATTCGAGACAACAATCAAATCCCAATCTCCTTCAAAAAAGCCTCCCGATAATTGGCCCCAATGGGCAACTGTACCGCCCCAATAAACACCCGATTGCCTTCAATATGGCTGATCTTGGCTTTGTTGATGATGAAGGAACGATGCAGGCGAAGGAACTTTGTTTTGGGCAATTGTTCTTCCAAAGTGCTGAAAGTCATGGTGCTTACAATTGTATTTTTCTCGGTAATTAGTTTGATGTGGTTGCCACTGGCCTCCGCATAAAGCAGCTCTTCAAAGAGGATTTTGAAAATTTTCCCATCGGATTTGATGAAAATATAGGCCTCCTGAGGTGTTTCTGCGGGATGAATAATCGTGGTCTTTACGGGCCGAAGTCGCTCCTTTGCCTTGTCCACTGCGATGATGAAGCGCTCCAGGGAAAAGGGTTTAAGCAAATAGTCGCAAGCAGCCAAATCGAAAGCATCCAGCGCATATTCTTTGTAAGCAGTGGTAAAAATAATTTCGGGCGGATTGCGCAGGGTTTTTAAAAAACTAATCCCGTCCAGTACCGGCATATTGATGTCCAAAAACAAAAGGTCGATCTGCTCTTTTTGGAGTACATACTTTGCTTCCAGCGCATTGCCGCAGCTGGCCACCACCGCCACGTCCAACAAATGGCCGCAATAAATTTCGATGATTTGCCGGGCAATGGGCTCATCATCTACAATCAGACATTTGAATTTGTCCAACATTTTGAATTTATTTAACCTCCAGCATGAGTTTTACCAGGTATTCCCGTGGCGTTTCGCTGATGTTTAGGTGATGCGTCTTTGGATACAATAAAGCCAACCTTTTTCGCACGCTTAACAATCCAAACCCACTGCTGTCTTCTACCAGTTCAGTATTTGGATTTGACTTGAAATGGGAATTTTTTACTGAAAAAAGCACCGAATTTTCCCAAATCTTCAGGCTAATGTCGATGAATATTTCTTCATCCTGGGTGTTTTTGGCGTGTTTGAAGGCATTTTCAACAAAAACAATCAAGAGCATGGGGGCTATTTTGAGGTTTTTGTTTTCAATCGTTTCGATGTCGCAACTCAAGTTAAGTCGCTCCCCCAAACGGATTTTTTCAAAGGCGATGTAGTTGCTCAGGTAATCAATTTCATCTCGCAGGGCCACGTACAGCTCTCGGGTATTGTAAACCGAATACCGCAACAATTCAGACAATTTCAAAAGCAGGCCCGGAATTTTTTCATGCTCGGTCAGGCTGAGCCCGTACAAATTATTGAGCGTATTGAATAAAAAATGTGGACTCAATTGGGATTGGAGCAGTTGCAACTCGGTTTTACTATTGGCCGCATTGAGTTCAGCGACTTTGATCCGGTTGTTGACTTGATGTTCGATCAATTTTGTAAAGACCCCAAGGTTTATCCACAGCACCCCAAAAAATATCCAGAAAAAAACAAACGGAGCAACTTCAAAATGATGGATCAAATGAGAAACAATCAGCACCAACATGAAAAGGATAAAAATAATCAAAGCGGCAAGGCCCAGCAAGAGTTGGTTTTGCGTGCGAGCGTTCAAGTGTATCCACAAATTCGCCAGATATCGGCCAGCGTACAAACCACCCAGCATGACCAACTGGATGCCAAAAGTTAGTTCTTCCTCATCCTTGTGAATGAAGTTGTGTATTGCACTACTCAATGCCAGAAAAAACAAAAAATTCAGGACCCCAAACCAGAGCCACCACTTTACCGTACGCCACATTTTTTGCTCCCAATTTCGTCAGGATTAGGGGCAAAACCTAAAACTTTGTGACAGAAAGCCCGGCAAGGCTGATAAAAAGCCAAAATCGGCTTACGAATCGTTTTGTCCTGCCCGCAATAAGGTTTGTCCCGCTTGTCATCCTGTTTGTCCTCCATACTTTTTCTTTTTCCTGTCCTGCTTCATTTTTGCCCTGTTTAAAACTCGACACACATGAAGCATCTATTCCTGGCATTGCTGTTTTTGTTGCTGACCATTTGGGCACAAGCACAATCCAAAACCATTAGCGGCACCCTCCGGGATGCCCAAGCTGAACCCGCCAATGCTGCGGCTATTCAGCTTTTTCGCAGCCTTGATTCCAGTTTTGTCAAAGGCACCAGCAGCGACTTTAATGGCAAATTTCAGTTGCAAAACCTGCCAAACGACAAGTACTACTTGGTCATTACTGGCCTGGTGTACAAAAAATATCAGAGCGCCAATTTGACCCTCAATGAGCAACAAAATCAAATCGATTTGCCCCTGATCATCCTTTTGCCCGCCAAAGAAACCCAACTCAAAGAAGTGGTGGTGACCGCCAAAAAGCCCTTGATCGAACAGGACATCGACAAAACCATCGTCAACGTGGAGGCCATGATTTCGGCTGCTACCAGCAATACCCTGGAAGTATTGGAAAAAACGCCTGGAGTATTGGTAGACAACAACGGTAGCATCAGCCTGAACGGCAAACAGGGGGTACTCGTACTCATTGACGGGCGCAGTACTTACATGAGTGGCCAGGATTTGGCGATCTATTTAAAGTCTTTGCCGGGGGCAGTTTTGGACAAAATTGAACTAATGGACAATCCACCCGCCAAATACGACGCCAGCGGTGGCGCCGTGATCAACATCAAACTGAAGCGGAACCGCAGTCGCGGGCTTACTGGAAATACCTCCGCTAGTCTTTCGCAAGGACAAACCACCCGCTCGTATCTGGGCCTTAACCTGAATTACAACCAACCCAAAGTCAACTGGTTCGGCAACCTTTGGTACAGCAGCGATGGCAATTATTTGGATGACACTTTTGATCGCAAACTTTTTTCCAGCACCGGTATGCTGAACACCCAAATCCATTCGCGCAACTATTTTGAAAACTTCAGCCGGGGCATCAATGCCAAACTGGGAGTGGATTATAATCTTTCATCCAAGTCCGTGGTAGGGGTACAAGTTTTTACCCAAACCCGCCCGAGAGAAGAAACCAGTAGCTACCTGACCGAAAGTTTGAATGCAAATTCCAGCCTACTTTTGAATACAAATGGAATAAATCAAGGCACTTATGATTGGCTCAATCATGGCGTGAATCTCAATTTTTTGCACAAACTGAATGACAAAGGGCGCGAATTTTCCGCCGATTTGAACTACCTGTATTATCAATCAAGTGGCGAAAAACTGTTCAACAATTTCCAAAACGAACTGGCCAGCACCACCTTCAAAAACGGGCTGATCAACGAAGCCAATATCTACAATTTCAAAGCCGATTATGTACATCCTTTGCCTGGCAAATTGATGTTTGAGGCGGGTGTGAAGGCAAGTATGGTGACCAATGATAACAACGCGGGTTTTGAAAACCTGCTCAATGGTTATTACAGCATCGACTACAGCCGCTCCAACCATTTTGTTTACCACGAAAACATCAGCGCGGCCTATGCGAGTGTACGTAAGAATTGGCAACGTTGGGGTGGGCAGTTGGGTTTGCGGGCCGAAAATACCTATCTATTGGGCGATTTATTGCCCAACGAAGCCTTGATTGGACAACAGTTCACCCAACAGTTCACCAATCTTTTCCCCTCGGTTTTTTTGAATTACAAGCTGGATAGCCTGGGCAATCACAGCCTGGCGTTTTCCTACAATGTGCGGCTTAACCGACCAAGTTACCAGCAATTCAACCCATTTTTGGTGTACATCGACAATTATTACTACTCCCAAGGCAACGTGGATTTGATGCCTGCCAACATGTACCGCACGGATTTGACGTACAAATACAAGCAGTTTTTTAATGCTTCCTTTAGCTACAACCGTGGCCGGAATTTCCTAAATCCAGCTACTGAATTAAAAGATAGCATTTACATTACCCGTCCGTACAATTTTCAGGGCAAGGCCCAAATGTTGTTGTTGTCCCTGGGATTGAACCTGAGACCCATCAAAAATTGGTCGCTCAATGCCAATGTAAACATCGCCCATTTCACCTTCGTCGGGCAAACCTATTCCGAAACCCTGGACCGAAAAGTGCTGGTGGCTCGTGGTGGCGTAACCAATCAATTCACTTTGTCGAAGGCCTGGTCAGCTGAACTTTCGGTTTTTTGGACGGGCGGAGAGCTGAGTGGGCAAAATTTGTCCCGGTCGCGGTATCGCGCCTTTGCTGCGGTGCAGAAGAAACTCTGGAAAGACATGGGTAGTTTAAAACTGAGCGTAGAAGACATTTTCCACTCCTGGATACAGCGGGAGGAGTCGCTGGCCATTCGTCAAACGGAACAAACGCGGGTGAATAGTTCGGATACCCAGCGGATTGGCCTGGCCTTTAGTTACCGTTTTGGAAATGAAAAATGGGCCCGGAAGCGGAAAACGCAGGATGGGGCTGCGGAAGAGGCGGGGAGGGTGAATTGAAAGTGAAAAATGAAAAGTGAAAAATGAAAAGCAGATACACCATTTGGATTTCACCGGTTAGTGTATTATTTTTCACTTTTCACTTTTCACTCTTCACTTTTCACTTACTTCGCCACCTTCACATTATCCAATCTAAACGTCGTCGTATTCGTCGTTTTATCCCCCTTGTGCTGGAAACCAATGTAAATCGTTCCACTGTACCCACTCACGTCGATATTGCCCGATTGCACCCAATCGTAGTTGGCATCTTTTGATGTAGGCATTTTATAAGTCAGTTTTTTCCAGGTCGCCTTGTCGATGTTGGTGCCATCGAAGTCATTGGAAATGTAGACCGTCAAACCATCGTGCTTGTAAAAAGCCTGGGCACTTTCAAAACTCAACGTTTTAGCGTCTTCGGCCTTGATGCCGGGGCTGATCAGCCACATTTCATTTTCGGTATCGGTGCTTTGGAAAGCGGTCGCTTCCGCAAAGAAATTGCCGGAAAAAGACTTGGTCAACCAGGTGCGGGTACCCGTTACCGACTTGTTCACCCAACCCGTAACTTTCACTGCCTGATTGGCCGTGCCACTGCTGAAGGATTCATCCAGCAAGTTGGTGGTAGTGGGGCCGCCACCGCCACCACCGGTTGTTACCACGATGTCGTTCAGGTTGCGGGGGGTAATTTGAGCGGTGTTGAACTGGGAAACGATGCCTACCAAGTCCAGGTTTTTGCCCACAGGCAGTGCTGAGCCAGAAAAAGTCGCCTGGCTGCGGGTGAACACCACTACCTGCCCGGTAGAGTCCGTCAAGGTTTTGGAACCGCTGTAGTTGCCACTGGCGCTGAAAGTTCCTTTGATTATTTTCACCAGGGTGGATTCCCATGTATTCAGGTTGGCTGCAATTTGAGCAGCACTGGCTACCCGTGGTGTTGGCAATTGACCCGCGCCATTGATTTTAGCGAGGCCGTTGTCGATGTTGTTCACCTGTAGCAAACCGTTGAATTCGGACAGTTCTTGCCCGGATACGGTTACTTCCACTTCTTGGCCGAGATTGAGGTCGTGGTTGTTTTTAAAACGCACCACTACACCCGCTGCGCCATCCTGAATCACTGCATTCCGAGGGTCGGTATTGCCTGCTGCTTTATCGGAAATAACCACCCCTTTGATTTTTTTATCAGCTGGAATGGTCAAGGTTGTTCCTTTGTGCAGTGCGCGCAAATCGGCAACGCTCATCAGCTGGCCACCGCCGCCTGTTCCTGCACCACCACAACGCACTCCGGTCATTGCCGCATCACTAGGGTCGCGGATGATCAATTGTTTGGTGCTGCCAAAAACGGTGTAAATGGCGGTCAGCGAGCCCTTTTTACCCGGTGTTTTGTCTTTGGCAAAATCGGCATAACCGCTGCTGCGTACGATAACCGTTCCTCCGCTGCAATCTTGCAAGTTGCGGTTGACTGAAAACAGTCTCACCGCGTCTGCCCAGGTTTGGTTGGTATCCGCTGGCGCAAACTCTACGTTTTCCAGTTTGATCAAGGTATTGATGTGGGTTTGATTCAGGTCTTTGATGCCCAGTACGGTTGGGGTTACGGGTTGGTCTTTGGCCGTGGCAAAAACGTGTTGTGGGATCAACAAGTCCTCGATGGCGTCGGTCACGCTGCCATTCAATTGGTGTACGCCGTTGTAATCACCAATGTAGAGGTTTTTACAACGCACCGCTACTTTGGTGCCTACGGGGAAGGTATTGTACAGGCCGCTGGCGTTCATCCGCACCGAAATCCCACCCGTAGCATCCTGGATGATGATGTTTTCAAAAAAGTTGCCCGAGCGGTCGTCGGCCACCACGATGCCTTCGATGATGAGGTCTTCCGTAATTTTGGAAGCCGTAGCACCAATGAGGTGTTTCTTTTTGAGCACATCGATGGTGGTATTGCCCGTCAACTGGGGGAGATCCGTAACCGGTGGCTCGTCAAACATTTGATCCACACAACTCACCATACCAATGGCTAGCAGGGCAGTCAGGGCTATCAGGAACGAAAACTTTTTCATAAGAGAAGTATAAAAGTTGATTAAAGTAAAAGGATTAGAGGCGCAGCGCCAGACTCACAAAGTAGTTGCGGCCATAACTATAAAAGTAGTTGCTGGGAAAACGGTTGACATCCTTGCTTTCATAATCGAAGCGGTATTGTTCAAAACCACCCGTGATGAAGTCCTTTTTGTCCAGGATGTTGTTTACCCCTACGTTTAGGTACAAGAAGATGTCGCGGATTTTCCAGGATTTCCCACCAAAGAAGTCCAGGGTGTACGCCGCTGGCGCTTTTTCCTGTTCGATTATCGTTTTCCACAGCGGCGAACCGGGTTCAACCACCTGATTCGAAAACTCTGGAGTCGCCACATACGATACTGCGGTTACCGTGCGGCGATCGGGGTTGAAATCCAGGTAAATGTCATCGAAGTAGTTGAAGTTGATGTTGGCAAACCAAAACTTCGGCGAGTTGTAGCTGACGCCAATAGTGCCCGCTGTTTGGGGCATATTGGGCACGTAGAAGTTTTTGATGTAGGCTACATCTTCACGCAGTTTGGAGGCCAGGTTATCCAAATACACCCCAATGGTGGGGCGGGAGGTGTAGATGTATTGACCTGCGGCCAGCGCAGTACTGGCTTTCCAACCCGGCGAAAAAGCCCATTCCAGGCCAAATTCTATCCCGGCGTGCTGGGTATTGATGCCCGACATGGTGTAATTGACGAAACCACCTGAGGCGGTGCCGTCGTCCTCAATCAAGGCGTTGTCGAGATAGAAGTTGTTGATGCGGTTCTGGTTTTTGATTTGGGTGTAATACCCGACCAAACGCCCTTTGAGGTAAGGTGAACGCAACAAATACCCGCCTTCGATACTGGTGATGTTTTCGACGCTCAAACCCGGTAATACCTGATCCCGCGTGCGGGGCGACACATACGCGTTGCGCACCTGCGGGGCTTGCACCATGTAGGCAGCGTTGAGCATGAAGTAGTTGCGGCCATCGGCTTTAAAGGTCAAACCCGCTTTGGCAGCGTATTCCAGGAAACTCTGTTTTGGCGCTTCGCCACCAGAATTCTCGGGGAACTTGCCATTGGTGACATTGCCCCGGCGCCAGAAGCTGGTATTGCCTACGGAACCACTGACAAACAAATCAAATTTGGGCAAATAAAATTCCATTTGCGCCCAGGAGTTGTAGCGGCGGTGTTCGTTGGTATAGTCCCAACCAAATTGGTCACCTTCCTTGATGATGCGGTTGGGGGTGTTGATGTCGTTCTGGATAAAAGAACCTCCACCCGTGGTATCAATGAATTCGGCGAACTTGTCGATGTCGAGGTAAAAGTCGCCACCGAGTAGGTCGTTGATGGTCTTGAAGTTGTGGTTGCTTTGCTGCTGGTAGCTGACCCCACCTGAAACCCGGGCCAGATCGCTGATGGAGCTTTCAATGTTGGAGTTGAAAGATAAAAGGCTGCGGTCGAAGCGGCGCTCTTCAATTACGTATTGGGAACGTTTGCCCGTCACCGAATTGCCAGGGATGCCATTGGCATTGTTGACGGTCAAGGTATTACCACGGTTGGTGTTGTAGAGATAAGCCCAGTCAATTTGTCGCAAGGATTCGTTTTCCCGCAACAGTGCCTCTACTCCGGCAGCCTGATCGCTTTGGATGTAGCTGGGCAAGCGGCGGTAGTAGTTGGGACGTGGGTCGCGGGCTTCGTACCAATCCAGGGCCGTGGTGCCATTGCGTCCGGTTTGGTAACCGATGGCGGTGGTCAGGCGGGTTTTTTCCTGGATTTGCCAGTCGTGGCGCAATACTGCCAGAGGTTGGTGGGTGTTTTGCACCCGGGCGTTGCGCTTTTCACCTTCCTGATACCCCCAAAAAGAGTTGTAATAGTTGCTGCCCGCCAGGTCGTACATTTCTTTGGTCGCAGGAGCACTGCGGCCTCTTTGTACTGGTGAGCCCAGGGCGGTGAAGCTGAGGAAATGGTTGTCGTTCAACTTTTTTTCCACCCCAACAAAATAGGCGTTGGCGTCGTAAAAAGTACCGTCGATGTAACCTTCCTGGGCCCAACGGCGGGAAGCCGATACCGTAAAAGCCCAGCCGCTGGCAGTTAAGCCCGTGCTGTAGGTGGCCATGACCCGGTTGCGGTAGGCGCGATTGGACACCGCGTAGGAAACCCGCAATTGTGGGCGGTGATGCGAAGCCCGCACATCTAGCGCAGTGATGCCGCCCAGACCACCAAATCCGTTGGCGTTGGGGGCCAAACCCACTGAAGCAGTACGGCTGCGTACCACGTCGTTGAGGCCACTCCAGAGGTTCCAACCCGGGAAACCCGTTTCCACATCGTTGATGGGAATGCCGTTGAAAAACAGTTCGTTGTGCTGGCCATCGTAACCGCGCATGCGGAAGTTGGTGAAGCTGAACTGAAAGGAAGCGGCGCTCACAAAAACGTCGTTGGAAGCGGTTAACAAACCGGATACGTTTTGGTCGCCGTCGCTGTCCAGGTCGTTTTCGCTGAGGGTGACTACGGGCACAAATTCTTCGGCAGAAAGTGCATCGCGGCCTTCGCGGGATTCCAGTCTGAGGGTGCCGAGGTTGACGCGATTGCGGCCCTGCGGCTCTACGGTCACCTGTTTTTCCTGAAAACCGGATTTAAAGATGGTAATGACCAATTGGGTAGATTGGCCAATGTTGGCTTTAAAATCCACAAAACCTTCGTCATTGCTGAAAAAGGTCAGGGTAGGGAGGCGGATTTCTACGCGGGAGAGCCCTTTGCCCGTTTGTGCATCCAGAATTTGTCCGTTGACTTGTACTTCTTGAGCGAATGCTCCGAGTGGGAAGAACAACAGCAGTAACAAGCGGATGAAACCACGCTTGGTCGCTTTGTGCATGTGAGTGTTTTTTTTAACTTTTATTTTACCGGTTAAAGCACGGATTTCCACAATTGTGCATTTCCTTTGCAAAAGTAATAAAACGACCAAAACATGAGGGCCACGGTGTCATTTCCTAGCGTTATTTTAGCATTAATTTTTTGTACAGTCGCAAATCTGTCGATTTGGGGGCAAGATCGCTACCGCATCGCGGTGATCGGGTTTTACAATGTGGAGAACTTATTTGACCTGGAAAATGATGTTACCATCAATGATGAAGATTTTCTCCCCACGGGTTCCTACCTCTGGAATGCAGAGAAGTACAAGGAGAAAATGAGCCATTTGGGACGGGTTATTTCCGAACTGGGCACCGAAAAAACACCCGATGGCGTGGCTATTTTAGGCGTTTCCGAAGTAGAAAACCGCAAAGTTTTGGAAGATTTGGTGAAAGAGCCCCAAATTGCCAGCCGCAATTACCAGATTGTACACTATGACTCTCCCGACGAGCGCGGCATTGATGTCGCTTTGCTCTACAACCCTAAATATTTCAAAGTATCGGCGAGTAAGTCCTTGCCCGTCCTCATTTACGGAGAAGACAAGCGGCGCAATTTTACCCGCGATGTATTGCTGGTGAGCGGCGTGTTTGATGGTGAACCAATTCATGTGATGGTCAACCATTGGCCCTCGCGCAGTGGGGGCGAAAAAGTATCTGATCCCTGGCGGGTAGCGGCGGCGGCGGTGTGTAAAAAGGCCTGCGACTCCTTATTAAAGGCCGACCCCAAAGCCAAATTTGTCATCATGGGCGACCTCAATGACGACCCAGTGAACAACAGTGTCAAAGAGGTATTGCGGGCAAAAAAGGAAAAAGAAGAAGTGCGCAAGGGAGATACTTTTAACCCTTTTTACAACCTGTACAAAAAAGGGCTGGGCACTCTGGCCTACCGCGACGCCTGGAGTTTGTTCGATCAAATCATCCTATCTCCCGCCTGGATTCAGCCTGATGTGGGCGGCTACCAATATTTTCAGGCCAATGTACATGGCCCAAACTATATGCGCCAACAGAGTGGTCAGTTCAAGGGCTATCCTTTTCGGGCGTATGTGGGTGCCACGTATGTAGGGGGATATAGCGACCACTTTCCGACTTATTTTTATTTGGTGAAAAAAATCTAGCAATTGTTTTACCCTAAATCAGGTATTTGCTACAAATCCAAGGTTAAGTTTTTGTTTTTTGGGAAATTAAGTGCTGGTGATTTGCCCGGTTTTTGGAAAGGGAGTGGTACATTTGTGAGACGACGACCTTTTTTGTATTTATTTCTGACAAATCACAATCTCGATGGACAACCGCTACACTGGCCTATCCCTTAGGAATTTTGTATTCCTAACAACTTTCTTGACGCTCACCTTTTTACTTCAATCCCTAAGTGGGTATGCACAATGTGTGTCGCTCACAACCATGGGGTCGGCAGTTACCCAAAGTTTCAATACCCTCTCAAATACTGCTGGTTCTACTACCAATAACTTGACTATAACCGGGTGGTTTATGACCGAATCAGGTGGCGGTGCTAGGGACAATGAGCAATATGCTGTAGACAATGGTGGTTCTACCACTGGAGACACATACAGCTTTGGCGTAGCGGCATCAACAGATCGAGCTTTGGGCTCATTGCGATCTGGTACCTTGGTCCCTATTTTTGGAAGTTGTTACACCAACAATACGGGTTCAACTATAAATTCCATAACCATACATTATACCGGTGAGCAATGGCGTTTGGGGACTGCGGCCAGAACTGACCAACTCAATTTTGAGATGAGTACCAATGCCACTAGTTTGACTACAGGCACTTGGGTTGCTCACAGTTCGCTGAACTTTATTACGCCTAGTACAACTGGTTCTACGTCTGGTGTTATGGGCGCAAGAGATGGTAATGCTGTGGGATTTAGAACAGCCCTGTCGTATACCATTACTGGCTTGTCCATTGCCAATGGTGCTACCTTTTGGATCCGCTGGAGTGACGTGGATGCTACAGGTTCCGATGATGGCCTTGCCGTAGATGATTTTTCACTCACGCCAAATTCCTGTCCGGTTTCCATTGCTGTAACTGAAAACTTTGGCAATCTCCCCCAAAATGATGGCAACATTTGTGTAGGCGACCAAGCCACCCTGACGGCTACTGGGGCCGGCACTTATGCCTGGAGCACTTCCGAAACCACCGCTTCTATTATCGTAACACCAAATACAACTACACTTTATACTGTAACAATAACCAGTGGCTTATGCGTGTCAACAGACACGCTGACCATTCACGTCGGCGCTAAACCAGAGGTTTTTAATGTAACGGGTGGCGGTTCTTATTGTGGTGTTGGCTCTGGCGTTGCGATTGGTGTGGATGGATCTGAAGCTACGGCGACTTATTTTTTATACAAGGGAGCCGCTTATGTGACCCAAATACCGGGTACGGGTAGTGCCTTTTCTTTCGGCTTGTTCACCACGGCAGGGACTTACAGTGTTGTTGCAGCATACAACAGCACCGGGTGCTTTATCGGCATGACTGGTTCAGCGGTGATCAATACGGGTGGCGTCAGCTTTACGGCTGCACCTACCAATGGTGCCTGCCCGGAAAGTAACCCCTTTGTCACGCTGGATGTACCCGCCGCTTCGGGTTATAAATACGATATCACGATTGGAGCAAGCTATACAGGCTCCATGACGGCTGGTTCAGGCGGTACTGACATTAATGAAGATCCAGTAGAAGTTTACACCTTCCCCATGCCGCCAAGCATAGCTGGAACGACGTACACCGTTCGGGTCATTGATGTGGCTACGGGTTGTTTCAGTGATCAAACCTTTACCCTTTCAGCTATCCCCGTGCCTTGCGACTGCGAAGCACCACCTTTTGTCAATTTTACACCACTTAATAGCACCTCTTGTGATGGCGCTACCGTAACCATTGGGTATACCGTAGAGAATGGCCCAGCCACCATCAATACTACCGGATTTTTGGGTACTTTTTCTGAGACTACCCTTAACGATGGTACAGGCACCTTTACCTATACCCCTGCACCAGCAGAAGTAGGGTTTAATCTGACCATTTTTGCCAGTATTGCCGATCCTGATGGTAATGATCCTTGTGAGGGTGATACCGCTTCGGCTTCGATTGCGGTAGTTGCTTTACCTACCCCCAGCATTACCATTTCTAGTGAATTCTCAGGTTTAGCTTCCAATGATGGGATTACCTGTGCGGGCAGCAATGCTACCCTGACCACCAATGGAGGTGGCACTTATTTGTGGAGTACCGGGGCTACTACCTCTTCCATTGTGGTTGCACCAAATATTACCACGACCTACACGGTAACTGTGACCAATGGTTCTGGTTGCTCCGCAGAAGTAAGCCAGATCATCACGGTCAATCCATTTACGCCGACCATCACGGTGACGGAAAATTCAGGCACTACGCCCAACGACGGCATTACTTGTGCAGGTGCTACAGTTAACGCGTCCACTTCAGGTGGAGGGACCTACCTATGGATGACTGGCGCCACTACCTCCGCCATCAGCCTTGCACCAGATATCACGACATATTTTGTGGTGACGGTGACGAATAACAATGGTTGTTCTGGTGTGGCTATCCGAGAGGTTACGGTCAATCCTATTGTGAAACCTACTTTTAATGCGGAAGGATTTGGCCCTTACTGTGCAGATGGCAAGGAATATCTTTTACCTGCTTCTTCAACGAACGGAATTGCAGGTACCTGGAGCCCGAGCATTATCAGTACTACTACACCAGGCACTACGACTTATATCTTTACCCCGGCAGAGGGAGAATGTGCAGATACTGCTAGCCGAAAAGTGATCGTGACGCCCATAGTAGAACCGGTTTTCTCCGAAATCATCGACAGCTATTGCCAGGGTGAAACGCCAGAAACTTTACCCGGTGAGTCGGACAATAGCATAGCGGGTACCTGGAGCCCGGCTACAGTAAATACATCCACTCCGGGTACAACTACCTATATCTTTACGCCTGAAAGTGGGGAGTGTGCGGATACGGCCTCAGTAAAAATTACGGTAAACTCAGTCATTGAGCCTACTTTCTCTATACTAAGCAATTATTGCCAAGGACAAACTCCGGCGAGCCTGCCTACTACTTCTAATAACGGCATTTCAGGCTTTTGGAGCCCATCCAGCATCAGCACGGCTACACCGGGCACTACCACTTATCTCTTTTTTATTGACGAAAATGAGGAATGCGCCGATTCGGCTAGCATCAAAGTTGTGGTAAGTGCTGCTCCTGATGCGCCAGAAGTAAACAACATTACCGTATGCGAAGGCGGAAGTACCAACATTAGCGCAAATTCTGGCCCAGGAGCCGCCGTCAGCAACACCTTCACCTGGGATTTTGAAGCCGGAATTACCGGCGCGGGCATCAGCCAAAGCAATACTGTTGCTACCAATGGTGCTACCCAAACCGCTGGGGCTGGCCTCACGGGGGTAGCGGCTCAAGCTGCTGGTTCTGGCTGTTCTGCTGCCATTACTTCCACCGGGTACGATATTACCAACGCCAGTCTGGCCGATGCAGTGGCCGACAATGAATATTTTGAATTCTGTGTGGGTGCTGCCCAATTGGGTTATACCTACCAGGGCGTCAATAGCATCATCTGGGGCAACCGCATTTCGGGCACTGGCCCGGTTAATTTTGCGGTGGTTGCCAGTAATAATTTGACTACACCTTTACTTACAGGTATGGTTACGGGCACTTCCTGTCAAATGGAAGGTGGTGCTTTTACCCTAAACGCTGCTACCTGCTACCGCATTTATTACTGGGGAGCATCTAACGCTGGGGGAACCTTGCGGATCGATAACATGTCCATCACTGCCCAGTTTGCCGCGCCAAGTGGCAATTACAACTTCTACGATGAAGACCCAGCATTGAATGCCAATGCTACTCCGGTTGCTACTGGTACCAGTTATGATCCAGGTACCAGCGTTGGTACTTCTGACGAGGTATGGGTAACTTGTGTGGCGGAGAATGGTTGTGAAAGCCCGGCTACCAAAGTAACAGTTACTGTAAACGCAGTTCCTACTCTGGATATCGTCCAACCTGAATCTGCCTGTTTGCCAACCACCATTGATGCAACTGCGGTGGATTTGGGTGAAAGTATTGCTGGAGGGACTACCACTTATCATGCAACAGCCGATGATGCAGAGAACGATGCAAGTCCAATTGACCCGGGTACTTTGACCAATTTGTCGAGCAGTCGGACCATTTTTGTACGTTATGAAACCACTGGTGGATGTTTTGCCACTGGCCAAATTGATGTACTCGTTAGTGAGCGGCCTGTTACTCCTATAATCAATGACCTAGTTGCCTGTATTGGCGAAACCACCACCATTACGCCAAGTGTTGACTCTACTGTAGTCGTGAGTTGGAACTTCAACGCAAGCAATACTGCTGGTGGCAGTACAGATATCAATCTGGCAACTGCGGGTAATGCCAGCCGTGGTGCTGGCGTTGGAGATGCCGGATTCGTTTCAGGTTGCAATGGCACATCTACCGCTTATTCTGGCAACAACTGGTCAGCGGCCACCGAAGCCGATGCGATTTCAGGGAATGATTATTTTGAGTTTCCAATCAATATACTAGGTCCAGTCAGATTGACCAAATTCTCTTTCTTTGAGCGTGCTTCGGGCACTGGACCGATTTCATGGGCGCTCTATGTAAACGGAACAAAATACAAGTCGGGTGATACCTCAGACCCTTGTATGCAGGAATCCAGAGATTTGGACATCGCCATTTGTGGTACTAGTGCTTTGATTCGCATTTATGCTTGGCGTGAAACAACTGGTGGCAGTACCTCTGGTACCTGGCGGGTAGATGAAGTAGAAGCTACTTTGGAACCAGCGGTATTGTACAATTTTTATAGCGATAACACCCTGACCAATAAACTAGCCGGTCCTGTTGCTTCTTACACACCTGAACTTGTTGATGGAGAGCCCTTGAAACTCTTTGTCACTGCAGTTTCGGCTTGTGCCAGCTGCGAAAGTTTGGCGGATTCGCTTACCATAACTGCCGGAGAATGTACAGTTAGTATTTCGGATCCTTGTGTATGTCAAGACAATGCTCCTGTCATTGCCAATGGCACCTACTCCAATGAAGGCAGTTTCAAAGATATCGTAAGAGTAGAGGGACCAAGTGGGATGATCTGGACAGTTAAAACAGTTTCCGGATTGTATAATGATGCTGAAGGCACCGATGTGGTTGAAGTGGGTGATGTACTTGTTGAAACCAGCCCAGGAGTGTTTGAATTACCTGGGTATCATATTGACTCTGTTGGTTACACTATTACCGTATCCAATGGACGTGGAACAGAATTGTCTTCGGGCAATACTTGTTACTACCCTGATCCAAGTTTTGCTGGCTTGCCACTCCTCATTGCGCCCACTGCCGCACCATTTAATGTGACGGGTACCGTTGCCAATGGCGCTGCTGGTGTTGGAACTTTCAGCTTGAATGGTGTGCCACAGGCTGGGGCAAGCGCCGCTCCTACGGTGTTGACGATTAACCCGGCAACCTTGCCAGTGGGTGACAATACTTTGACTTATTCTTTCGACGCGGGTACTGCCAGCTCGAAAAACCTTAGTGATCCGGGCTGTGTCAAAACCGTACGTCAAACCTTCCGTGTTGCGCAATGTGGTTGCCAGGATTTGACGGTTAGCCTTGACGCCAACTGCCAGTTTGCCCTTACGGCCAATGTCATTTCTGATGGCAATTGTAATGGAGCTACCGTTCGGGTAATGGACAATGACCCATCTAATGGTGATACCATCGACTGCGCTGGGGTATGGACTTACGGCATGTTTGATGCCTTTGGCAACATCATTTGCTGGGGTAAAGTGACAGCTGAAGACAAAACCGCTCCAATTTTGGTCTGCACCGATTGGTATCAAGGCACCCTGGATTGTTACGATGTGGATTTCGTGCTGAACAATCGCCAAACCATTGGCAATGTGAATGCGACGAGCTCTCCTCGCCCGGCACCTACCAGCACCCAAACGATCAACAATGCCAAAGGTATTGCTGGTACGGGTGCTTGTAATTTGGTTCCGCCAAATTTGGTAGCAGACAACATCAACAACCTGGGTTATACTTACTTCAAAGACAACTGTGACAGCTGTGGTTGCCTCACAACTGTGAAATGGAGTGACCGGGTAGTGTTCTACAATTGTGATCAAATGAAGGCAAACGGTGGAATTTACGCTCGGATTTACCGGACTTGGGTTGCGACCGATTGCCGGGGGATGAGCAGGGATACCGTTCAGGAAATTCCTTTTGCCCGCCCAGCTATAGATGACTTTGTGTTCAATGGCGATGGCGATGGTGGCAAATACGACCGGGTAGTGGAGTACAGCTCCTGTGTACCCGATAAAGAGTTGATCCAAAAATCGGATGTGATGCCTTTCGTGTGTAGCTACTTCAACCGTACTGCTGCACCTAGATTCTCACGTTGTTTGTTCTTGGATGAAGTAGAATGCAACTATTCCGTATCGATCAAGGATACCGAGTTCCCAATTTGTGGGGGCAAAGGACTGAAAATCGACCGGGAATTATACGTATTTGATTGGTGTGCAGGTGGTGTCGTAGATACCTTCCACATCCTGATCAAGATTGGTGATTTTGAAGCACCATACTTGGAATACGCCCATCACGCACCATTTGACATTTCTACAGGTCCAATGGATTGCACAGCAGCCTTCCCAATTACAGCAGCTGGTATCAAATCTCAATTTGGAGTAGAAATCAAGGACAACTGTGCCCTGGGCAACATCAGTGTCAAACTGAAAACCAAAGACCGTTACGTCAAAGGTATTCTGGTTGCAGAAGATACCTGGGATCAAGTTGGTTATACAATCATGAATGGCATGATGGTGGGTGTTCCCGTAGGTCGCCACCGTCTGATTATCGATGCTTTTGATGGTTGTTACAATGCTAAACAAGATTCCTTTGAATTTGAAATAAAGGACAAGATCGCTCCAGTAATGAAGTGCGACGACGACCTGCATGTGAGCTTGAGCAATGCCAATGGCTACACCAGCGGCTATGCCCAGGTGAGCGCCGAGGACATCGACGAAGGCAGCTGGGACAATTGTAAACTGGCCTGGATTGCAGTCCGCCGCAATGTGCCAGATGGCTGTGCAGCTAGCTTTATTCAAAAAGGCTACGACACGAACGGCAACGGCAAATTGGATGCGCTGCCCGCAGACAACGACTATAGCAAAGCCGACGGCTTTGACCTGAATGGCGATGGCGACATCGAAGACTTCGGTGAAACCTTCATCCTCAAAGGTGGCAAGTTGATGACTCCGCTGTTGGATTATGTAGAATTCTTCTGCTGCGATTTGACCGAACGAGTGACGGTCGAGCTGTGGGGTGGCGACATCTACGGCAACACCAACTACTGCTGGATGGACTTGCTGATCGAAGACAAGGTGGCACCAACTTGTATCGCTCCTTGGGCGATCACGGTTGATTGTGACGACAAAGGTCTGGCTCAAATTGATGACAAAGTAGCTTCAGCGAAAATCTTTGGGGATGTAACCATCACCACGGGTAGTGACTGTGCGGCTTTGGATACGGTTTATTCCACGGTGAAAAAATTGAAGTGTGGTTATGGCTACATCGACCGGATCTGGACGTTGACCAAACAAACGGTGAAAGGACCGATCACGATCACTTGTACGCAACGCATCTGGGTCAATCCAGTACACGAATACAACATTTGTTTCCCTAAAGACGTGTCCACGGATTGCAAAACACCGATCATCGACACGGTGATCACCGACGAATTGGGCTGTGACATCCTGGCGGTGAATGTGCACGACAAACGTTATGACGCGTCGGATGATGAGTGCTACAAAATTTTCCGGACTTACTCCGTAATCAACTGGTGTACTTACGATGATCGTTGTGGTGACCCATTGTTGCAAACCAACATCTCGATCATCGATCGGGCAGTGTTCGGCAACTATGGCAAAGCACCGATCTATGTACTGGTACGGGATCGCGAAGATGGCGTTCGGGATGGAGTTGAAGAGTTCTACATCTCTAAGGACTTGATCCACAACAATGCCGATGACATCCGCTTCAAACCTGGATACTGCGAAGTAGCGGGCGAGTTCTACCACAGTTTCATCTACACCCAAATCATCAAGGTGTACGACGACACTCGTCCAGTGGTGACGGGTACCCGCGATACGTTCTGCACGAGCCCCACGGCTTGTACAGCGAACATCACCAAGGTGGTGACCCTGAAGGACAACTGTACGGACAAGGTGGAATTGGAGACCCAATTCCTGATGATTGCCCCATTCCAGACTTTGGAAGCCGGCCAGATGATCCTGTACTCGACTCCACGTTGGAGCACCAAAGACTTGGGCAACGGTCAGTTTGAGATCAAGGTAGCGAACCTGCCAGAAGGCACCCACGACTTGATTGTGGTAGGCCGCGACGAATGTGGCAACCTGAGCCTACCAACCCGGATCCCATTCGTGGTGAAGGATTGCAAGGCCCCAGCGCCAATTTGTATCAATGGACTGAGTGTTGACCTGATGCCTGATGGTAACAATGGCGGCATGATGACGGTATGGGCGAGTGACTTTGTAGCTTCGAAGATTTACGACTGCAACGGTCAAGGTCCAGAAACGAAAGATGGCCTGAAGTTGATCACCAAATACTCGGTGAACCGGGTACAACAACCCGTTGATCAAAACCAAACGAGCATCAGTGTGAACTGTGCGGATTTGGAATTGGGCTTCATCTTGGTTGAACTCCATGCCTGGGATGCGGTAGGCAACCACGATTTCTGTGTGACCTTCATTGAGGTACAGGATAACAACAAGGTTTGTCCAACACCAGCAGACAAGGTTAAGATAGCGGGTACGATTGCGACCGAAGGAGTAGGCAACCTGCAAGGGGTGTCGGTGACTTTGAGTGGCAGCGGCACGCAGAGTGACATGACCGGAACGGATGGTAACTACGAGTTTGTGAACATCACCAAAGGCGGAGACTTCACGGTGACGCCACAGTTGGATAAAAACCACCTGAATGGGGTATCGACCTTCGACCTGGTGTTGATCCAAAAACACATCCTGGGTGTCCAAGCCTTGAACAGTCCCTACAAGATGATTGCAGCGGATGCGAACAATTCGAAATCGATCTCGACATTGGACATGATCCAGATTCGGAAGTTGATTTTGAACATCGATACACATTTCGCCAACAACACCAGCTGGCGCTTTGTGGATGCGACGTACCGCTTCCCGAACCAAACGAATCCTTGGTCAACGAGCTTCCCCGAGGTGGTGAGTGTGAATGACCTGGTGACGAATGTTCGGGCGAACTTTGTGGCGATCAAAGTGGGGGATGTGAATGCGAGTGCGAGTGTGAACAATGCAGCAAGTGCAGAAGTACGCACGAATGGCCAGTTCAAACTCAAGACGCAGGAGCAGAACCTGAAGTCAGGCAATGAATACCGGGTGGCATTCACAGCAGAAGACTTGCAGAACATCCAGGGTTATCAGTTTGCACTGAATTTGGATCAAAGCAAAGTCGAACTTGTGGACATTGAATACGGAGTGGCCAAAGCTGAGAACTTCGGTATCTTCAAAAACGAAGGTTTGATCACCACTTCCTGGAACAGCAAGTACGAGCCAGGGGCATTGTTTACCTTGGTCTTGCGTGCGAAAGCAAATGCGAAATTGAGTAGCACCTTGAGCTTGAACCGGGTGGTATCTCCCGAAGCCTACGACCAGCACAATGAGAACCTGGGCATAGCCTTGAACTTTGAAGGCATCCAAGTCAGTGAAGCTTACGAGCTCCGTCAGAACACGCCCAACCCCTTCAGCGATGAAACGGTGATTGGGTTCAGCTTGCCAAAGGCGACGAAAGGGACGCTGACGGTGAGAGATGTGAAAGGTGCGTTGATCTACAAGGTGGAAGGCAACTACACCAAGGGCAGTAACCAAGTGACCTTGAAAAAGGAGCAATTGGGGGCCAGTGGGGTATTGTACTATACTTTGGAAACCACGGAGTTTACAGCGACGAAGAAGATGGTGATTTTGGAGTAAAATACTTTTAAGCATAAAAAAAGAGGCTGCTCTGTAAAGGGTAGCCTCTTTTTTTATCTATTCATTTTAGCTTTCTCAACTAAACACAGCCTCATACCGCATCCCATTGCTCCCCATCCCGATCGGGACCATAAAAAGGAACAATTCCCCCGCCGTAGGGTGCACCAAAGTGAAAGAACCTTGTAAGTAGTAAGTTTCTTTCAAATCAGTTTCAAACTCCAGGGTGAAAGGTTGGCGGTATTTATCCGACCCGTGACTCCAGGGCGTAACTTTGGTCAATTGCGCCGGGTGTATCGCTTCAGGGGTAAAACGAATGGAAAAGGTTTCATTCAAATGAGGCTGAAAATCAGCAATGCTTATTTGTTCTAACATGGATATTAAGGGTTAAGGTGTTTAAGACGCAGGCTTCCACTCCAGGAGATAATACACGGAGTTGAATTCGCCGATTTTTTGGAAGCCCAAACGTTGGTACAATTGCAGCGCAGGATTGTTGTACTCCACGTGGATGGTCACCGTTTTACCGATTTCAGCCCCTTTTTGCTGGATGGCCTTGATGAGCTGAGAACCAATGCCCCGCCCCCGATAGGCTGGCAATAGCGCCACGTCCATGATCCGTACTTCCTGCGGACTATACAACCAATGCACGTAAAGGCGACCGACCACTTCCTCTTCCAATACAATGAGCTGGAGCTCAGCGCCCTTGTAAAACTCCTGGTAATACTGGTGCTGCGCCACAAACTGCTGGCTGAGGAAGGCCATTTTTTGTTCTTCTGGCCAATCGGGCACCAGAGCCAATTCCTCGGCTCTGGTGCTGGCGTATATTTCAAACAAACGAGGCAAATCCTCTTCGTAAATGGCGCGTAAACTGACCATAAGATCACTTGTTTGAAACTCCGATTAAGTGCGTGGAGGAAATACTCCTTGTAAGGCAATATTGAAGTAAAAAGTGAGGTAAGGCTGCAGGTTATTGTGGGGCTGGTCGCCGCCTGATGGAGCCAAAGCATTGGGAGACATCGCTGTTGTGGTCAATGTCGCGTTATAAATGGAGGCCCTGGCTACTAATGCATTGGTGGGATCATTGTTCAATCCGCTGTCATTCACGGCCCTTACGGCATGACTATGTGAAGGTATTTCACTTTCCAGTAGGCTTACGGTTTCACTGCCCCCGGTTTCCCCTAAATCGTGTAGCATCAAACCTGGGCCCTGCCCTGGGTGCATGGGAGCGCGTCCTTGCAAATCGGGTAGGGCAAAATTGGATTTTCCGTTACCCCCGTAAGTGGTACCCAGCAAAGAAAATAAGGCGGTATTTTGAGAAAGTGGCAACAATTGCCCATCGCACCAGGCCCAGCCTTTGGGTGCAAAATTGAAAGGAAATATGCGGATTTCGGCAACAAATGGATCTGCCATGTTGATTGAATTTTTAGGTGTAGTTTACCCACCTTTTGGGTAGGCGCACTGCGTGAAAAATGAATACTAAACCCCAGTTCATCGAATCAATAAACCTAAAACTAGGTTGGACTAGGGAAGATACCAAATAGTGAGATGATAAAATCAACGCACAAATAAGGCTGGAAATTGGTATGTGGTTGGGAACCCCCAACTGCACCAATCGTACCCGGCGCTATGTTAACTGTGCCTCCTGAGGTATCAGTGGTGTAAAATGGCGCCGAGGCATTTCGCCCAAAAACCGTACCGCCTGGGCTGCTTCCACTGCCATTGTTTGTACTGCCTAAAAAGGGATGAGAATGAGCAGGAATCTGATTGACGGTCAGGGTTATCTCTTCCGCCCCACCGGTTTCTGCCAGGATAAACCCGTTGCCCTGGTGAATCGGAATCCTGCCGCGCAGGTCGGGTAAGGCAAAAGTTGATTGGCCATCCCCGCCATAAGTGGTACCGATCAATTGAAACAAGGTTTCATTTTCAGAAATGGGCAGGAGTTGGCCTTCACAAAACATCCAGCCTGCTGGAGCAAAATTGCCCGCAAACATGCGTATTTCGCCAACATATGGTTGTGCCATGATGATGATAATTTGAGGATTGGGTAATAAGGTGTAGAACTAGGTGGGACTCGGGAAAATCCCTTGCAGTGCAATGCAGAAGCTCAGCGTTAAAAATGGCTGCATATTGAGGTGCGGTTGACTGCCACCTGTTCCGCCTACCATTTGGGCATTCATGGCTACAAGCGCACTTGGACCTACATACACTTCCGAAGGAGCAGTATCCGCAAAATAAGTGGTACCACTCGGTGCGATGGTATTTTGAACCGTGCTGGTGGCATTCACTACATGGGTATGTGTGGGTATTTCTGCAATAGACAGGGTGTGTGCTTGCTCTCCACCCCTTTCGCCTAAGGTGTGTCCACTCCCGACATGGATGGGAGTTCGCCCACGGAGGTCAGGTAAGGCAAAATTGACTCGGCCATCGCCACCAAAGGTAGTACCCAACAGCGAAAAGAGTGCTTGGTTTTGGTTGATCGGCAACAACTGTCCGTTGCTAAGTGCCCAGCCTTTGGGGGCAAAGACGAAACTCATGATCCGAATTTCAGATAGAAATGGTTCGGCCATATCAAGTATGTGTTTATAGGTGAAAAATAATGTTGCCAAATATGGGGTACTTGAAGGTAGTATATGGTCGTCTAATAATAATTTAAACACTGTGTTGAAAAAAAACGGTTTTGCCAGACAATTTTGCCTTGTTGGCTGATCTTTATCTGGGTTTGAGCCTTATTGTCCAATTGGATCTGGGTTTGAATTTGAACCTCACCCAACGCATTCACAAAACTTCCAGCCTGGCCAGCCTCAATGGGCAAAACCTGTGTAGCCGTGTAGTCTTGCTGGCAAGCTTTGGCCAGGGCTTCCAAACCAAAAGCCGACAAACAAGCAATTTGTACCCACGTGCCATTTTTTTGTTTTTTCCAAAAAGGAATCAACAGGTCGATGGTACCTGCCTGGGGGTGTTGTTTTTCAAAAACCCGAAAGCAGTATTGTCTTTTTTGATACAAAAAAAATTGACCGCTGGTCTTGCTGAACTCGCCACTGCGCACCGACGCGGGTTCAGGAGGCAATCCATTGGCCATCCAAAGCTCATGGATGCTTTCCAGCGCTGCATCTTGCCGCAAATGAGCCAGCCATGGTGCCCAGTTTGCTTTTGGTTCAAAAATACTTGTGCTGCCCATAACCAGAGGTAAGCCAATTAGATTTGAACCCAATAGCTTTATAAATGGTCGTCTTTTCATGGTATTTCTAAGTTGATAAAAGCAGAAAAAGATACTACAACATCAAGGTGATTATGGCTAGATCAATCTCCTGTAGCGCTTGAATGGAACCAAAGCGATTATGCAAAGCTATAAAAAGTCGGAGCTTTTCCCAACCCTAAACAATATTTATTTTTTGTGTAATCCAAAGAAAGAGTGCTTGATTTTCTTGATTTTACAAATGAATATCTTTTGGGAAAAATTAACAGCACTTTGTTGTGAGGCTGATGATTATTTTTTTACCTTTGGGGTGACTATTAATCGACGACCTTGTATTTTATCTTTTAAGAGGTAGTTAGACCTCCTTACTGCTGTACCAGTTGGTAGTATTAAATACTGTACAACTAAAAGTTCATATCTCATGAAACTTGTCATTAAGTTCCTACGTGTGAGCGTTATGCTCTGTTTGCTGGTTTGGATTTCCAATCCAGTGGTAAAAGAAACCGCTCAACTTCCCAAACCAGAATTCCCAAAAATCGCCCTTGAGCATAAGGCTGCAAAGCATGTTGATCACAAACTAAATCAGCATCCTGCCTCAAGCGCACTTGCTACAACTCAGCGGCAAGTTTCGGAAATAGCTCCTGCTTTAAAATGGCTCACTCCCTATCTGGCACCTGCCAGTGACCGCGCACGCGGGGAAAAGTGGATTTCTCCTTTTGTGCCCAGCATCACTGCCACCAAAACCGTTACCCAATTTGGGACGGATATGGGCACTGGTGGCCCTACCCCTGGCGATGTGCTGCGTTATGTGATTGTCATCCAGAATGCAGTCGGGGCCATGGATGCCACGGCAGTGCAATTTACGGATCAAATTGACGCCAATACCACCCTGGTGCCTGGTTCACTTGTATCAGCCCCCATTGCCATTGACGACAGCTACTCCACGGTAGGGAATACCTCCATTTCGGTTCCAGCCGGCTCGGGTTTGATCGCCAACGACGTCAACCTGAATGGCACACCGATGAGCGCGACTGCGATTGATCAGACAGGAACCATGGGAACTGTAACGGCCAACCCCGATGGTAGTTTTACCTTTAACCCCGATCCTGGCTTTACCGGAACTACTACCTTTACTTATACCGTCAGCAATGGTGCTTTCGCTAGTGTCGGTACCGTCACGATTACCGTTGCCGGTATGATCTGGTACATTAAAGCCGGCGCTCCTGCAGGGGACGGCCGCATCAATACGCCATTTAATTCCATGGATGCCTTCAATGCATCTTCTCTGGATGAGCCGGGTGATAATATTTTTGTATACTCAGGAACTTACAACAATACGCAAAGCACGCTTTTGTTGGGGCAACAAAAACTGATTGGCCAAGGAGCAGTAGGCGCTAGTCTCGCAGCTTTGGCGGGGGTTACTTTTTCTGTTCATCCCCCCATTTCTCCTGCGACCATCCCTACGGTAGGTGGTACCCGCCCGACCATCAATCAGGCTGCCAACAATACCAACATGCAGTCGCAAAATCAGGTACGTGGGGTGAACTTCAACAACACCGGCGGTACTGCCCTGCTAGGCAGCGGCTTCACCTCCGCCACGGTTCGGGACGTGAGCATTACCAACACCGGGGGTGTTGGGGTCAATTTTAACAATGGTGTACTGGATGTGATCATTCAAAGCATTACCGCTTCCAACTCAAGCAACGCCATTAGTGTAACCAATACTACCGGGAGCTTTCAAGTAACGGGAACAAGTACTAACGATGGTTCTGGAGGAGTTTTGACCAGTATTTCTGGCCGGGGGATTGATTTGAGGAATGCGACCAACATCACTTTGAAAAACATGACATTGACCTCGGCCAACTCAACCAGCGATGGAGGTTTTGATACCTTCTGCGATGAAGACGATGTACTGGCTTGTTTTGCAGCCATCTATATGGACGGGGTGAGCACCGTTACTTTGGATAACATTGACATCGGTGGCACCGAAGAACATGGCATCATGGGCAACAGCGTGAGCAACCTCACCATGACCAATTGTACAGCCACCAACAATGGTAACTTTAACGAGGAAAATGCCTTGAAATTCCGCAACCTGACTGGTACTTGCTCCATCACTGGTTCCACATTCCAAAACTCTGCTTTCCGGATTTGCCACATCATCAATACGACGGGCAATGTAAATTTAACGGTCAACAATTGTACGTTCAACAATTCCGCAGCTTCTGCCGTTGGGCAGGACTGTTTTGAGATGCGTACCCAAGGTTCAGCTACAGCTACGGTTGCGCTGACCAATAGTGTTTTCTCCAGAGCCAGAAGTAAAGGCATTCAGGTTATTGCGGAAGACAACTCGACCATGAACATCAACATCACTGGCTGTAGCGTACAACGTTTTGGTGGTCTGATGGCTGGGATTGAAGTCGCTGCAACTGGTGCCGCTGCTACCCTCAACTACAATATCAACAATAATACAGTTATTGAATCTGCTGGCGAGGTTGCCGTTTTAGCCAATACATTCTCGGCTGGTGATATGAATGGCCGTACCAACAACAATACCAGTATTACGAATACGGTCAATGAGGAAAGTACTTTCTCCAATATCGCAATATTGCACGAAGGAAACGGGCAAGCAATTCTCGAAATAAAGGATAACCTTAATGTTTTTTCGAACAATATTGATATTCCGGTAAATATCGTCACACTCAATGGCTCAGTCGCTACGGGGCGTCTGGATGCCACTATATTCAACAACAATATTACCAATACCATCACGGATGTTACTGTTCCTATCGCTACTGGTTTAGAGGGGATTGTATTAAGAGCTGGTGACGGCAATAATACGAATGGTCTTTTTATGGTGTCTGATGCCAATACTTTATGTGGACACGTAGCCCAAAATGATTTAATTTTGCCAGCTACTGTTGCGCGTGCGTTTCGGTTACAACATTTTAATGCTACCATTACGACTTTACAAGGCTCCGGGCCTATCGGAAGTTATTGGACAAACAATACGAATACCAACAACAATGGTACAACTAATTCCTATGGACCCAATGCGGGTCTAACCTTCGGAGCTACCTGTCTGGTACCAACCCACTCTTCCTTCGCTCCGGTTGACGCAGAATTGGCTTCTATAGTGGATGATGGTAAACTGAATGACCAGGCTTTAGCAAAGGAAGCAGGCAATAAAGACCTTACGGGCCAACAAAAAAATGCACCAGTAAAACCCAAAGCGCCCAAAGAAAAAGAAGCGGAACCAGTTGCGCTGCAGATGATGATGTCTGGTGAAACCGTCACCGTAGGTGCGCCAAGTGGATTCCCACTGCCTCAAGGCAAACAGATCACCATCCGCTTTGAAGTGACCATCAATAGCCCCTTACCTGCCGGGGTATGTCAAATCTCCAACCAAGGCAGCGTCAGTGGTAGCAACTTTACCACCATTCTAACCGACGATCCTGGAGTAGCTGGAGCGACCAACCCTACGGTGATCCAACTGAGCAAACACACCCTGGGCAACCTGGTCTTCCGCGACAACAACAAAAACGGCACCTTTGACGGTGGCGACGCGGGCATCCTTGGAGTGGTTGTCAACCTCTATCGCGACAATGGTACCACTCCAGGTATCCTGGACGGCTCCGACGCCTTTGTAACCACCACCAACACCGTGGCTGGAGGCCTGTACCTTTTCTCTAACCTTTGTTCGGATGATTACATCGTGCAAATTCCTTCCAGCGAATTTGGCGTAGGTGAGCCCTTAAATGGCCTCATCTCCAGCCCAACTGGTGCGGCTGTCGATCCGGACAACAATACCGACAATGACGACAATGGTCAGGATGCCTTCGGTAGTTCGATTGCCAGCCAGGCCATTACCATAAATTATTCCACCAGCTTTGTGGAAAACAACACTACGCTGGACTTAGGTTTCAAAACGCCTACCAACGTCAGCATCAATGACGTGACCCTGGCTGAAGGCAGTGGTGGTGGAACTACTACCTTTACCTTCACCGTTACCAGGGATGACCTCAGCGAGGCTTTTAGTTTGGACGTCAATACAGGAGTAATTTCGACCAACAATGGCGACTATACAGCGATTAGTGGCGGTACGGTCAGCTTCACCGCAGGGGGTAGCCCTACTGCGGCGATCAACGTTACAGTGAATGCCGACGATATCGTGGAATTGACTGAAACCTTCAATGTCTTGCTTTCAAACGCACCCGCAGGGGTAGTCATTACCGATGGCACCGGTTTGGGCACCATCACCAACGACGATCAGGCAACCATCAGCATCAATAGTGTGTCCAATACCGAAGGGGATGCGGGCACCCAATTCTATATCTTCAACTTGGCGGTAGACAAAGCCGTGGACATGCCCTTTACCGTAAATGTAGGTACAGTGAACGGTACAGCTACTACTGGTGATAATGATTATGTGGCCAGTACCACGAGCCTGAGCTTTACAGGTACCGCAGGGGAAAGCCAAAATTTTATTGTAATCGTCAATGGCGACATGAAAGTAGAGCCAACCGAGACCTTTACGGTTCCGTTGAGCACAGTGAGTGCCAGTGGACGCAATGTAGTCATTTCTGGCCCTTCAGGTACTGGCACTGGTACCATCACCAACGATGACTCTGCCACCATTTCAATCGACGATGTAAGCTTGGCAGAAGGGAACGCAGGTACCACCAATTTTATCTTTACGGTTTCCTTGAGCAAAGTGGTGAGCACTGCCGTAACGGTTAACTTTACTACCGCCAATGGCACTGCTGGCGCAGGTGATTACAATACCAACTCCGGTATGGTGACTTTCCCTGCCAATGGAGCTGGCCAAACCCAAACGATTACCGTTCAAGTAATCGGAGACATGGTGGGTGAAGCCAATGAAACCTTCTTCGTCAATTTGAGCAACGTTATGGGTAGCCCTAGTGTGTCTATTCTCGATGCTCAAGGTGTAGGTACCATTCTGGACGATGACCTTTCTTTCTCCATCAATGATGTAACCCTGGCCGAAGACAATGCAGGTACCACCAATTTTACCTTTACGGTTACCCGTACCAGCACCGCCACTGCCGAAACCATTGATTTCACGATTGCAGATGGTACTGCTACAAGTGCCGACAATGATTATGACGGTTCAAGTCCCAGTGGAACCCTCAATTTCGCCATCGGCGACAATAGCGAAACCATCACCGTTGTAGTCAATGGCGACATGAAGGTGGAACTCAACGAAACCTTCTTTGTCAACCTGTCGAATGTCAGCAATGGTAGCATTAGTGATGCTCAGGGTTTAGGTACGATTAACAACGACGATCAGGCTACAATTACGGTGAACAGTTTATCAAAGACTGAAGGGGATGCCGGATCTCAAAATTATGACTTTACTGTAACGCTAGATAAAGAAATTGACGTGGCTATCTCGGTAGATATCGTCACGGTTAACATTCTTGCAACTTCAGGATCTGGTGATTTTGTCGCAAATTCAGCTACCCTCAATTTTGCAGGTACTACTGCTGGTGAAACAAAAACATTCACGGTGGTCGTTAACGGCGATATGATTGTTGAGCCAGATGAAAACTTCGCTGTAGTCCTCAATAACCTACTTGCCAGCTCGCGCAGTATAACGCTTGGTGCAAGTGGTACTGGTAATATCCTCAATGACGACGCAGCCACCATCTCCATTGACGATGTAACCAAGGTGGAAGGCAACGCCGGAACGACTGATTTTGAGTTCACGGTTACCTTGAGCAAAGTGGTAAGCACCGCGGTAAGTTTTGACTTTACCACTGCTGGCATTACTGCGACCTCGGGTGTTGATTTTGTTCCAATTTTAAATACCATCACTTTCCCCGCCAATGGTGCTGGTCAAACCCAGACCATTACGATTCCAGTGTTTGGTGATGTGTTTGGTGAAGCAAACGAAACATTCACGGTTGATTTGAGCAATATTATAGGCAGCCCCAGCGTGACTTTTGCGGATGCACAAGGTTTGGGCACCATCGAAGACGATGACCTGGCTTTCTCTATCAACGATGTGTCAATTGCGGAGGGCAATGCCGGAACCACCAATTTGGTGTTCACCGTTACCCGTACCAGCACCGCTACTGCCGAAACCATTGACTTTACTACGGCGGACAATACCGCTACCACAGGCGACAATGACTATGTGCTGAACAGTGGTACCATTAACTTCGCCATTGGTGACGATACAGAGACCATCACAGTCGTTCTGACTGGCGATACCAAAGTAGAGCTCAACGAAACCTTCTTTGTCAACTTGAGCAACGCCAGCAATGGTGCAATTTCCGATGCTCAGGGTTTAGGTACAATCACCAACGACGATCAGGCTACCTTGACCATCGATAATGTATCCAAAACAGAAGGGGACGCAGGCACTCAAACTTACACCTTCACGGTGAGTGTAGACAAAGCTGTAGACGTACCTTTCAGTGTGAATGTGGGTACAGTGGATGGCACCGCCACCGCTGGTACCGATTATGCGACCAACAGCACCACCTTAAACTTTGCAGGCACTCTAGCAACTGACAGTAAAACCTTTGATGTAACCGTCAACGGTGATATGCTTGTTGAGCCTACCGAACTCTTTACTGTTCCTTTGAGTGCAGTGAGTGCCATTGGCCGGAATGTAGTTATTTCGGGCTCTTTCGGCACAGGTACAGGCACCATCATCAATGATGACGCCGCTACTATTTCCATCGACGATGTAACCCTCACGGAAGGAGATGCTGGCACGGTCAATTTTGTCTTCAATGTTACGCTCAGTAAAGTGGTGAGCACTGCGGTGAACGTGGATTTTGCCACAGCTGGCGTTACGGCTACCTCGGGTGTTGATTTTAATTTCAATAGTGGAACGGTCACCTTCCCGGCCAATGGCGCTGGTCAAACCCAGACCATTACCGTAGAAGTGAATGGTGATGTGCTGGGTGAAGCAAACGAAACTTTCAATGTCGACTTGAGTAATATTGTAGGTAGTGCCAGTGTGACCTTTGCGGATGCTCAAGGTCTGGGTACCATCGAAGACGATGACCTGGCTTTCTCCATCAACGATGTGTCGATTGCCGAAGGAAATGGTGGAACGACCAACCTGACTTTCACCGTAACCCGTACCAGCACAGCTACTGCAGAAAGCATTCAATACGCTACGGCGGACAATACCGCTACCACTGCTGACCTTGATTACACTAGCACCAGTGGTACCCTCAATTTTGCAATTGGCGATGATACCGAAACCTTCACCGTGGTCCTCAATGGTGATCTTAAGGTAGAAGCCAATGAAACTTTCTTCGTCAATTTGTCGAATCCCAGCAATGGGGCCATTAGTGATGCTCAAGGTATCGGTACCATCAACAACGACGATGCCGCGGTAGTACACTTGCAACTGCTCAGCGCAACCAAAGCAGAAGGAAACGTTGGTACCACCAGCTTCACCTTTACCGCTACGCTGAACAATCCGGTACAAGGTGGCTTCGACCTCGCCTATACGACCGATGACGCTACGGCTACTGTAGCCAATAATGATTACCAGGACAATGATGGCACCCTGTCCTTTACGGGTACAACCAACGAGCAAAAAATCATCACGGTACTGGTCAATGGCGACACCGATGTAGAGCTAGATGAAACCTTCACCGTTTCGATTGAAGACAATGGATTCTCCAATACTGCCCTTGCAGCCAGTCTTTCTACCGCCAGCACCGTTATCGCCACCATCCAAAATGATGACAGTGACATTGATGCAGGCTTTGATACGACCATTTGTGCCTCTACCATCATGATCCCATTGAAAGGAACGGTGAGTGGGGCTTCTACGGGTGGCACTTGGACCACTAGCGGCACGGGCAGCTTTATTCCAAATGCCAACGACCTGAACGCCAAATACATGTTCACAGCAGCAGATACTGCGGCTGGAGTGATCACTTTGACTTTGACCGGTAATGGGCCAAGTGCAGAATTTGATGTAAAAATTGTCACGATTGACCCTGCGGCGATTGTGAACGCTGGTCCGGACCAAACGGTTTGTGCCACCGACACGATCTACTTGAACGCGACACTATCGGGCTTGGCTACGGGCGGGGTATGGCAATTGAATATGCCTTTTGGTGACTTTCAAACCGCAGATACCAACCCAAGTGCAAAATATTTGCTGAATGCTTTGGGCCAACAACTGAGTAGCCTCAAGTTTGGCTTTATGACCAACGACCCGGTACTAAGTGTGTGTCAGGGTGGTTTGGATACGGTAGAAATTTTCATCAACCCAGCTGCTTATGTTAATGCGGGGAATGACACGACAATATGTGCTTCCACTACTTTGATTCAACTGAATGGTTCGATCAGTGGTGAGGCTACCTCGGCTACCTGGACGACGAGCGGTACGGGCACTTTTAGCCCTAACGCGACGACTCTGAACGCCACTTATACCCCAAGTTTGGCGGATACAGCAGCAGGCACCGTAACTTTGACTTTAACAACAAACGACCCAGCTGGCTTGTGTGGCCCAGCGGTGGATACCAAGATCATCACGATTGACCCAGCGGCGATCGTCAACGCAGGTCCTGATCAAACGATCTGTGCTACGGATACGATTTACCTGAGTGCTACCCTATCTGGTTTGGCAACGGGTGGCGTATGGCAAAAGAACGCGGCCTTTGGTACCTTCCCATTTGGAGATACCAATCCAAGTTCAAGATATGTATTGAATGCCATCGGCCAACAATTGTCAAGCCTCAAGTTTGGCTTTATGACCAACGACCCAGCAGGTGTGTGCCAGGGTGGTTTGGATACCGTAGAAATTTTCATCAACCCTGCGGCCTTTGTTAATGCGGGGAATGATACGACGATTTGTGCATCGACAGATACCATTCCACTGTTCGGCTCGATTAGTGGAGCAGCTACGAGCGCAACCTGGACGACTTCTGGTACAGGTGCCTTCAGCCCGAATACAACCACGTTGAAGGCCAACTACATTCCATCTTTGGCCGACACCGCAGCGGGTTCAGTGAAATTGTACCTGACTACAAATGATCCAGCAGGACTTTGTGGCCCGGTAGTCGATTCCATTACGATTACTATTGATCCCGCAGCGATTGTGGATGCTGGTCCCGACCAAACGGTTTGTGCAACGGATACTATCTACCTGAACGCCACTCTTTCGGGCTTGGCAACGGGTGGAGTATGGCAGAAGAATATGGCCTTTGGTACTTTCCCATTTGGAGATACCAACCCGAGTTCCAGATATGTGTTAAATGCTACTGGCCAACAACTGTCGAGCCTCAAATTTGGCTTCTTGACCAACGACCCAGCAGGTGTATGCCAGGGCGGTTTGGATACAGTAGAAATTTTCATCAGTGACCCAATTGATGCCAGTGTAAGTATTGATCTGGATACCGTTTGTGTAGGTGGAGCATTCACCTTAACCTTTAATGAGAGCACCCTGCCACAAGGCTCCGAATTTACTGTAGTAGTAAATTATACGGACGAAAATGGTGCGGGTAGCAAAACTCTCACCGATGTAGCAGATGGTGACCAAACAATTTTTGAAGAAGGGATTGATTTTGATGGCATCCTTACTGTAACCCAAATTATCGTCACTCCTGAAACTGCAGGATTCTGTGCAGATACTTTAGATGGCTTTAAGGTGGAAGTAGTGGTTTGTGAAGCAACCATTGTCGACCCATGTGTATGTCAAAACAATGCGCAGATTGGCCAAAACGGAGCGAATTCAAATACCGGCACCTTCCGGGATGTGGTACACATTGAAGGACCGATCAATCAAACCTGGACGGTAGCGAGTGTTACGGGCTTGTATGAAGATGCAGCGGGCACTGATCCGGTGGATGTAGGCGATGCCTTCATCCAGGTGAGCCCCGGAGTATACGAATTGGTGGGTTACCACATTGACGCGATTGGCTACACGATTTCGGTAACCAACGGCCGGGGAGTAACCCTGGAAGCAAACAACAAATGTTTCTATCCCAATCCTGTGTTCACTGGATTACCTGCCTTGGTAGCTCCTTCGGCAGCACCCTTCCAGGTAACAGGCACGGTAGCTGATAATGTAGCGGGAACTGGCACTTTCATTTTGGATGGAGTACCTCAAGCCGGGGCAAGTGCCGCCCCCACGGTGGTAACGATCAACCCAGGGACTTTGTCTCCTGGCCCCCACACCTTGGTGTACAGTTTTGATGCTGGAGCAGCAAGCTCCAAAGATTCACTGGATCCAGGTTGTGTACAACAAGTACGTCAGCGCTTCCAGGTAGCCAACTGCGCCTGCCAGGATGTGACAGTAAGCTTGGATGCCAACTGCCAATTCCTCTTGACTGGCAATCTAGTCTCTGATGTGAATTGCAATGGCGGCACGGTTCGGGTCATGGACAATGACCCAAGCAACGGTGGCCTGATCGATTGTGCTGGCGTGTGGACTTACGGCTTGTTTGACGCCTTTGGCAACATCATTTGTTGGGGCAAAGTAACGGCTGAAGACAAAACGGCACCCGCTTTGGTGTGTGCGCCAGCGGATGTTACTTTGGATTGCTACGATGTGAACTACGTGTTGAACAATCGCCTGACGATTGGCAACGTAGGCGCAACTAGCTCACCACGGCCAGCAGCTACCAGCCCACAAACGATCAACAATGCGGAAGGAGTAGCAGGAACTGGCGACAATTGCCAATTGGGTCTAATCCCACCTGCCTTGGTTTCTGACAACATCAAAAACCTGGGTTACGCCTACTTCAAGGACAATTGCTACAACTGTGGTTGCCGGATCAGTCTAAAATGGACGGACAAGGTAGAATTCTACTCCTGCGAACAAATGAAGGTCAATGGCGGATACTACGCGCTGATCTCTCGGGAGTGGACGGCCACGGATTGCAACGGGATGCGGTCTTCATATGTACAAAAAATCAAGTTTACCCGCCCTGCAGTTGACGACTTTGTGTTCAACGGCCCAGGCGAAGGGAACTACGATCGGGTGGTGGAATACAATTCCTGTACCCCGGATAAGAGTTTGATCAAGAAGGAAGATGTTACACCATATGTGTGCAGCTTCTTCAATACGAGTGCCAATCCACGTTGTTTGTTCATCGATCAGGTGGAATGCAACTATTCGGTACAAATCAAGGACACGGAGTTCCCAATTTGTGGGGGCAAAGGAGTGAAAATTGACCGGGAACTATACGTATTTGATTGGTGCGCAGGTGGTATCGTTGATACCTTCCACATCCTGATCAAAATTGGGGACTTCACGGCACCGACGGTTGAATACACACACGGCGCACCTTACGACATCTCCACTGGCCCGATGGATTGCACTGCAGCCATTCCGGTGACCGTAACTGGGATCAAAACCGCCTTTGGGGTGACGATCAAGGACAACTGTACCCTGGGCAACATCAGTGTGAGTGTGTACACCAAAGACAGATATGTAAAAGGGGTCCTCGTCTATGAAGGACCAGCAAACCCAATTTGTATTAAAGCTCGTGAGGAAGCCGGCGAACTGCGTGGTGACAATGATGCATACCGCCTAGGCGCTTGCGACAAGGATCAAATCTGCTGGGAGAAGGTAGATTATGCGGTGATGAACGGCATGATGATCGGCCTTCCTGTGGGCAAACACTTGATGGTGATTGACGCCTTTGATGGTTGTTACAACGCTTCCACAACTTGCTTCATATTTGAAGTGAAGGACAAGATCGCACCAGTAATGAAGTGCGACGATGACCTGCATGTGAGTTTGAGCAATGCCAATGGCTACACCAATGGTTATGCCCAAGTGAGTGCAGCGGACATCGACGAAGGCTCTTGGGACAATTGCAAACTGGCCTGGATTGCAGTCCGCCGCAATGTACCAGATGGCTGTGCTGCGAGCTTCATCCAAAAGGGATATGACACGAATGGCAACGGCAAACTCGATGCCTTACCTGCTGATGGGGATGTGACCAAAGCAGACGGATTTGACCTAAACGGCGATGGCGACATCGAAGACTTTGGTGAAACCTTCATCCTGAAAGGAGGCAAGTTGATGACGCCACTGTTGGATTATGTGGAGTTCTTCTGCTGCGATTTGACCGAAAGAGTAACGGTCGAGCTGTGTGGTGGCGACATCTACGGCAATACCAACTACTGCTGGATGGACTTGTTGATCGAAGACAAGGTGGCACCGACCTGTTTGGCCCCCTGGGATGTGACGATCTACTGCGATGACAAAGGCTTGGCTCAAATCGATGATAAAATTGCTTCAGCGAAAATCTTTGGCGATGTAACGATCCCTTCGGGCAACGATTGTGCTGCTCTGGATACCGTTTACAGCACCGAGAAAAAATTGAAGTGTGGAGCAGGCTACATCGATCGGATCTGGACTTTGACCAAACAAACGGTGAAAGGCCCGATCAGTGTGACTTGCAAGCAACGGATTTACATTTTGCCCGTCCACGAATACAACATTTGTTTCCCTAAAGATGTATCCACGGATTGCAAAACGCCAATCATCGACACGGTGATCACTGACGAACTGGGCTGTGACATCCTGGCGGTGAATGTGCATGACAAACGGTACGATGCCTCGGATGATGAGTGCTACAAGATCTTCCGTACTTACTCCGTAATCAACTGGTGTACTTACGATGATCGTTGTGGTGATCCACTGTTGCAAACCAATATCTCGATCATCGATCGGGCAGTGTTTGGCAACTATGGCAAAGCACCGATCTATGTACTGGTACGTGACCGCGAAGATGGCGTTCGGGATGGAGTTGAAGAATTCTACATCTCTAAGGATTTGATCCACAACAATGCCGATGACATCCGCTTCAAACCTGGATACTGCGAAGTAGCGGGAGAATTCTACCACAGCTTCATCTACACCCAAATCATCAAGGTGTACGACGACACTCGTCCAGTGGTGACAGGCACCCGTGATACCTTCTGCACCAGCCCCACGGCTTGTACAGCGAACATCACCAAGGTGGTGACTTTGAAGGACAATTGTACCGACAAAGTGGAATTGGAAACGCAATTCCTGATGATTGCTCCATTCCAGACTTTGGAGGCAGGCCAGATGATCCTGTACTCGACTCCACGTTGGAGCACCAAGGATTTGGGCAATGGTCAGTTTGAGATCAAGGTATCGAACCTGCCAGAAGGCACCCACGACTTGATTGTGGTGGGCCGCGACGAATGTGGCAACTTATCACTTCCAACCCGAATCCCATTCGTGGTGAAGGATTGCAAGGCCCCAGCGCCAATTTGTATCAATGGACTGAGTGTTGACCTGATGCCAGATGGTAACAATGGCGGCATGATGACGGTATGGGCTTCGGACTTCGTTGCATCCAAGATTTACGATTGCAATGGTCAAGGACCAGAAACGAAGGATGGCCTGAAACTGGTGACCAAATACTCCGTGAACCGGGTACAACAACCTGTTGATCAAAACCAAACGAGCATCAGTGTGAACTGTGCAGATTTGGAATTGGGCTTCATCTTGGTTGAGTTGCATGCCTGGGATGCGGTGGGTAACCACGATTTCTGT
>NZ_JBGSLK010000083.1:0-34572 GCF_041740695.1 Haliscomenobacter sp.
TCACTTGCCACCCTTCTATGACCCCATACATCTCTCCAGCGCTCCGCCGGAGACATTTTACTCTTCTTTCCATTTGTTTTTTGTGCCGAAATTTACACCGCCTTTAGATTAGCTACAAGATGGGCTTGCCCAGAGGGATACCTTTTATCTGTCAAAATACTTGCTGACAGCGAAGACCGGGCTACCAAAAATAAGGATGAAGTCATCAAACTCAAGCTTCAAGGATCAGATGAAGTAGTGATCATCCCCTTAAAAGCTTTACAATTATTGAATGCTATAATCAGCAATATGTCTCAGGGCAAATCAATTGCATTGATGCCTACGGATGCAGAAGTGAGCACACAGCAAGCTGCTGAAATTCTAAATGTCTCCAGGCCTCATGTAATCAAGCTACTAGAAAAAGGAGAAATTCCACACAAAAAGGTAGGTAGCCACAGAAGAATTTTACTACAAGACATTCTGAAGTATGAATCCAACTTCAAGTTAGATAGGAGAAAGAAACTGAACGCTTTAACTAAAGAGGCTCAGCAGCTAAATTTAGGTTACGAATGATATATTCTCCACGGTTTACCGTAATACTAGATGCTTGTGTTCTTTATCCAGCTCCAATTCGAGATATTTTACTGAATCTCGCCGACTTAGAGATTTATTCCCCAAAGTGGTCCGAGATCATACAAGAAGAGTGGATAAGAAATTTACTTAAAAATAGGCCTGACCTTAGCAGGCAGAAGTTGCGCAGAACGGCGCAAGTGATGAATGCTGCATTTCCAGATGCCGAAGTACATTCATTTGAAGAATTGATTGATCTTGTCGAATTACCGGATTTAGGGGACAGACATGTTCTTGCGGCAGGTATAAAGTGCAAAGCCGATGGGATTCATTACGTTTAATACCAAAGACTTTCCAAGAGAAAATTTAGATCAATATAACATAGAAGTTTACACCCCAGATGAATTTGTATATTTGTTGAATGAGTTGAATCCTTCGATTGTAAAACAGGCTTTTGAAAATCAACTGGCATCTTTGAAAAGCCCTCCGGTTTCAACAGAAAAGCTGATTAGCATCTTGGAAAAATGTGGACTACGGAACGCTTCAAAGTTTTTTATCTAGGAAAAATCACCAATGAAAACAATCGCTTCCCGAAAATACTTCATAAACGTCGCACGTTCAGGAAGCGTAACGTTAAAACATCATTCATCTGCCATGCTATACATTAAAAGCGGTAGTTCGTATAAATTAGCAGCTTTAGGCGGATGTGAATACGAGAGATAAGCATTCCTGAACTACTGAGTAGGTTTAAGTTGTTTGTTCGATCGATTCGTCCAAACAACTTAAACTCAGTCTAACAAGAAGGTGATTGACAATGATTTCATTTTTACTTTGTTTAGTGCTTGTCCCATTTTTTTGTCTGGGTTAAAAACGCCTCAATATTGCACCTAAGATTTGGTATTTCACCCTGCGATCCCTATATTTGTAGGCCATCAAAGCACCAAACCATAAAACCAAGTTCAAGATGAGTCCTGTTTTTCATCAACCCTTCAAGCATTTCTGCTGCCTTGTTTGTTTCATCCTAGCCGTATTTTTCCTCAACACTGGCCAAGCCCAAGGCACCCGCCTGCTGCGCCAACCCAGCCTCAGTGAAAAACACATCACCTTTGTATACGGCGGCGACCTATGGATCACTGACCGCACTGGTGGAGAAGCCCGGCGGCTTACCAGTACTGCTGCGGTGGAAAGTGACCCCCATTTTTCTCCCGATGGTCGCTGGATCGCTTTTACTTCCGATCGCACCGGGTCGAATTCCGTGTACATCGTCTCCATCGAGGGAGGCACTCCCACCCGCCTGACCTGGCATCCATCCGCCGCATTTGCGCGGGGTTGGACCAATGACGGGAAGCGGGTACTTTATGCCTCTTCCCGCGAAACCGCTCCCACTGCCTACAACCGCCTCTGGACGGTTGCCACCCAGGGTGGCCCCTCTACCCTACTGCCCGCACCCTGGGGTTTTGATGGCGCGTATGCCCCCAACCAGAACCGCATGGTCATCGACCGCATGAGCCGCTGGGACGTAGAATGGCGCGAATACCGGGGTGGCCAAAACACGGCTTTATCGATCCTGAACCTGGATGATTTGAGCGAAACACCCATTCCTTGTGAGCGCAGCACCGATACCCAACCCTTATGGCTCGGCAATACCATTTACTTCCTGTCGGACCGCGACTGGACCGTCAACATCTGGGCTTACACCCCAAGCACGGGCACTTTGGTACAAAAAACCAAGTTCACGGGCAGCAATGTAAAATGGCTATCCGGCGATAAAGGCACCCTGATTTTTGAAAGAGATGGCTACCTGCACACCCTGGAAGCCGCCTCAGGAAACCCCAAACAACTGGACATTACCGTACGTGGCGATTTCCCCTGGGCGGAAACCCGCTGGGAAAATGTCAACAAACGGGTCAGCAATGCAGCCCTTTCTCCAACTGGAAAAAGGGTGGCCATGGAAGCCCGCGGCGAAATCTTTACCGTCCCCGTGGCCAATGGCGACGCCCGTAACCTCACCCGCAGCACCGCCGTGGCCGATCGTGCCCCAATTTGGTCGCCCGATGGCAATAGGGTTGCCTGGTTTTCGGACGCTAGCGGTGAAGGTTACGCACTCCTCATTGCCAATCAGGACGGCCTGTCTGCCCCCCGCAGCATCTCGATTGGAGAATCAAAAATGGCCTGGGAACCCACCTGGTCACCCGATGGCAAACGCATCGCTTTTTGTGATGATGACGTCCGCATTCGGGTAGTGGAAGTAGAATCAGGAAAAATCATCACTGCTGATATTGGCGGGCTCAACATTGAGCGTGGCTCGCTGGGCCTCAACTGGTCGCCCGACTCTAAATGGCTGGCCTATGCCAAAACGGCATCCAACAATTTCCGGCGCATCATGCTTTGGTCGGTAGCTACTGGCACCAGTCGCCCGCTGACCGATCCACTAGCCGATGGTTTTGCGCCAGCCTGGGACCGTGGAGGTCGTTACCTCTACTTCTTGGCGAGCACCGAAGTTGCCCTCGGTTCGGGCTGGGCCAACACCAGTTCCACCCAGTCCAATCCCGCGTACGGCGCCTATGTGGTCGTGCTGCGCAAAGACGACCCCTCCCCTTTCCCACCCAAAAGTGACGAAGAACCCGACACCACTGGTGCCGCAAAAAAAGCGATCAAGCCCGAGAAAAAACCCGCCAAAGATTCGATTGAACTCGTACGCATTGACTGGGAAAAAATTGACCGCCGCATCCTGGCGCTGCCCATGCCTGTACGCAATTATGATGCAGTACAAGCTGGGCCTAAAGGATCGGTATTCATTGGAGAGCTAATCCCCAATGCACCGGGCATGCTGCTGCATAAGTTTTCGCTAGAAGACCGCAAAGCCAGCGAGTTTGCCCGTGGCGTACAAAGGATTTCGGTATCTGCCGATGGTGAAAAAATCCTTCTGCAATCGGGCGGATCCTGGCGGGTAGTTGGCACCGCCAAAGCCCCAGCTCCTGGCGAAGGTGGTTTGGCCATTACTTTGCGGATGCAACTGGATCGTGTGGCCGAGTGGCAACAAATGTTCAACGAAACCTGGCGCTACGAACGGGATTATTTCTACGATCCCAATATGCATGGGCGCGACTGGTTGCAAGTCAAGGCCCGTTACGCGCCGCTCATTCCTTACATCCGGCACCGCAGCGATTTGAATTACGTGTTGGATCAGGTGAATGGAGAATTGTCGGTTGGCCATAGTTTTGTCTCTGGTGGCGATTTCCCGGCGGTGGATACTGTGCGGGTCGGACTATTGGGTGCTGATTTGGTTGCCGAGAATGGTTTTTGGCGCTTCAAACGCATTTACACAGCGGAAAGCTGGAATCCGGGGCTTCGAGCCCCCCTCGATCGCCCCAACCTCAAGGTGCAAGAAGGGCACTACCTCTTGGGCGTGGATGGTGTACCCCTTACCGCAGCCGATGATCCCTACCGCTTGCTGGACGGTACCGCTGGACGGCAAACCGTACTCCAGATCAATGAGCGCCCCTCTATGGATGGGGCCTGGAAAGAAATTGTGGAACCCATCGCGAATGAAAATGCCCTGCGCCAACGCGCCTGGGTGGAAGACAACCGGAGAAAGGTAGATGAACTATCCGGCGGGAAACTGGCCTACATCTGGATTCCCAATACGGGCGACCCCGGTCTAGTTTCTTTCAATCGTTACTTTTTTGCGCAGCAAGACAAAGAAGGAGCGGTTATCGATGAACGTTTCAATGGTGGTGGTTTGCTCGACGACTACATGGTGGACCTGATGACGCGCAAACTGCGGGCAGCCTATACGAATGAAGTGCCGAATGGTGCACCGGGTCGCCTCCCGGCAGGTATTCTGGGCCCCAAGGCGCTACTCATCAATGAACTGGCGGGTTCCGGTGGCGACTTTTTCCCCTGGGTGTTCCGGCATCAGCAGGCGGGCCCACTCATCGGTGCGCGCACTTGGGGCGGATTGGTAAAGTCTTCGGTACATTATGCCTTGATTGACGGTGGCAGGGTAACAGCTCCCGACAATGGCATCTTTGATCCCAATGCCAAGCGCTGGATCGCCGAAAACGAAGGGGTAGCCCCGGATATTGAGGTAAAAATCACTGCGAGGTCTACTGCGGATGGGCATGATTTGCAACTGGAAAGAGCCGTAAAAGAGGTGCTGGATTTGCTCAAACAACAGGGGCCAGTTAAGGTGACGGTGCCACCTTATTCCACACCTGCGAAGCACTGATCAAACACGATGAACATCAAAGATTTTTCCATCGAAAGGTACTTTGCCAAATATGAATTTACGGCAAAGTACCTTTTATCCAGTTCCGATTGTGATGGTTTTCCCATGCAGTACGTCCTTGATTTGGCCTCAAATGAAGAACGAACAAGGTGGGAGACCTTAAAATTGGGTTATACCGAAACCCGGGGTAGCCTGGAGTTGAGGAAGGCCATCACCCAGCATTATCAGCACATTAGTGTTGACAATGTGGTGGTTAGTTCCCCTGGAGAGGCCAATTTTGCCTTGATGAATGTTTTGTTGCAAAAGGACGACGAGGTCATTTGTATGTCGCCCATGTACCAATCTTTGTACCAGGTGGCTAAAAGTATTGGGTGCAAGCTGGTTTTTTGGCAAGCGGAAATCCGCAACAATCAATGGTATTTTGACCCGGCCCGGCTTGAAAGTCTGGTCACTCCCAAGACGAAATTGATCATTACCAATTTCCCACACAATCCAACCGGCTATTCCCCTAATGCTGACGATTGGGATGCCATCATCGGCATTGCGCGAAAAAATGGCATTGCCTTGTTTTCCGATGAAATGTACCGCTTTCTGAGCCACGCCCCCAGCAACGATACCCGTTCTGCCTGTGATCTTTATGAAAATGCCATCAGCTTGTGGGGAACTGCCAAAACCTTTGGCTTGGCAGGATTAAGATTGGGTTGGTTGACCAGCCGCAATACCGAAATCCTCAGTAAAGTGGAAGCATTTAAAGATTACCTGTCCATTTGCAACAACGCGCCCAGTGAGGTTTTGGCAACAATCGCGCTGAACAACCAAGCCAAATTCGTCGGGCCCAACATCCTGAAAATAAGCAACAACCTAAAGCTCTTCAAAAGCTTCTGCGAAAGGAATGCTCATTTCCTGAACTTCCATTTGCCCAACTCCGGTTCAACCGCTTTTGTTGAGTTGAAAATAAAGGAGACCGCCATGGAATTTGCTGAAAAATTGGTCCGGGATACCGGCATCATGATTTTGCCTTCAGAGACCTTTGACTATGGCACCAAACACACCAGAATTGGCTTCGGACGGGAGAATTTTGCCGAAATCCTAGGCGTTTTTGAGCAGTATATCCACAGATGACGCTGAATATGACTAAAGTGGAACAAGCAGCCTACGAAGACTACATGAGGGTATGTCTCGATCTTGCTCAAATTGCCAAGGCTAGAGGAGACAGTCCGGTCGGTTCCATTTTGGTGCAAAACGGAAAAGTAGTCGCAGAAGGTATTGAAGGTGGAAAAACGCACCAAGACATCACTTTTCACGCTGAAATTGAAGCCATCAGGAATGCTCGAACTACTTTAGGAAAGACCGACTTATCCGACTGTATTTTGGTGACCACCCACGAACCCTGCATCATGTGTTCCTATGTGATCCGGCACCACAGAATAAAGCTGATCATTGTTGGACTAACGACCGGGGAAGTAGGAGGCTATAGTTCTGCTCTGCCCGTGTTGTTGGATAGAAGCATCAGCAAATGGGCTGAGCCTCCAAGAATTATTGAAGGGATTTTGGCTCAGGCGTGTCGGGGGTTAAATGAGTGAAACAGACTACTTATTTGGTGGGGGATGAAAAATTTTAGTTTTGCGTTGAATCGGAAATTGAAGTGACTTGGGCATCCCGAATTTTTCGAGAAATCACCAAAGCAACATTTTTTAACACAAAGAACTCAAAGGCAGCACAAAGATCACAAAGTTAGACGTTGACGACGCTTCACTTGGTGTACTTTGTGCTGTCTTTGTATTATTGATGTTGATTTGAGAATTTGGAAAGACTCAAATTCACTCCTTACTTCGTCGCTTCCACAATCGTAATGAACTCATCCGCCTTCAAGGAAGCGCCGCCTACCAGGCCACCATCCACATCGGGTTGAGCAAAAAGTACGGCTGCGTTGCCTCCATTTACACTACCGCCGTATAGGATGCTTGTAGCATCGGCAGCTTCGGCACCATATTTGCTGGCCAATAGCGCACGAATGGCCGCGTGCATGTCCTGAGCCTGTTCTGGAGAAGCGGTACGCCCGGTACCAATCGCCCAGATGGGTTCGTAAGCGATCACTACCTTGGCAAAATCTTCCGCACTCAGGTGGAAAAGTCCCGCTTTGATTTGCGCTTCCACATGGGCGATATGAGTGTCCGCATCGCGAATGTCCAGGCTTTCACCGCAGCAAAAGATGGGTAGCAAACCAGCTGCCAATACTTTGTCTACTTTTTTGGCCAGCAGTTCATCCGACTCAGCAAAGTATTCGCGGCGCTCGGAGTGGCCGAGGATGACGTAGCTCACGCCTACTGATTTCAGCATCTCGACTGAAATTTCGCCCGTGTAAGCACCCTTGTCTTCCTGATGGCAGTTTTGGGCACCAGTATACAAATTGCTTACCCCATTGATCAGTTCCTGTACCAGAGACAAGTGAATAAAAGGGGTACAAAGCACCACCTTCGTATCGGAAAGTTTCAGGCGTGCTACAATTTCCAATGCCAGCTCACGGCCTTCGCCGTAATTTTTGTTCATCTTCCAGTTGCCAGCAACGATTTGTTGACGTGTTTTCATGTTATCCGGGTTGTTGGGGCAGCCCTATGTGGCTGCCCTTTGATGATATTTCGTCGAGGCAGCCTTGGCTGCCTGGGCGCCCACAGAGGGGCGCCCCTACAATGCTTTGCGTTTTTCCTTGCCCATTTCCGCGTACTTGACATTGGCTTCGATGCGGTGGCCGGGGCGCGACCATTTGATTTCTTCGGCTACGGCTACCTCTTCTTCCACGATTTCGGGTACAAATCCATCGGCGAAGGGGCGTTTGGGCAACAAACCCAGCGCGTTGAACATGTCCATGTCCTCGTAAGCGTCTGGATTTGGCGTAGTGAGCAGTTTTTCGCCCGCAAAAATAGAGCCAGCTCCGGCCATAAAGCAGAGGGCCTGACCTTCCTGGCTCATTTCGGTACGGCCAGCCGACAGGCGTACCGTGGTTTGGGGCATCACGATTCTGGTGGTAGCTACCATGCGAATGATGTCCCACATCGGGATGGGCTCAATGTCTTCCATGGGAGTACCTTCTACTGCCACCAGAGCATTGACAGGTACCGATTCAGGGATGGGATTGAGCTGAGACAGGGTCAACAACATCTTACAACGGTCCTCGATTGATTCACCCATGCCGATGATGCCGCCGGAACAAACCGTCAGGTTGGCTTTGCGTACATTGGAGAGGGTTTTGAGTCGATCATCGTAACTGCGGGTGGAAATGATGTCGTCGTAATATTCTTCCGACGTATCGAGGTTGTGGTTGTAGGCATACAGGCCTGCATTGGCGAGGCGCTTGGCCTGGTGCTCGTTGAGCATACCCAGAGTACAACAAACTTCCATGTCAAGGCCACGAACGGTTTTAACCAATTCAATGACATGGTCAAAATCGGCATCGTCTTTCACCGAACGCCAGGCTGCGCCCATACACAAACGGGAAGCACCAATCGCCTGGGCCTGAAGTGCTGCAGAGCGAACCGAATCCACCGTCATCATGGGTTCGTTTTCCACACCAGTATGATAGCGGGCGGCCTGTGGGCAATAGCCACAATCTTCAGGGCAACCACCTGTTTTTACCGAAACCAAGGTGCTGATCTGCACTTCGCGAGGATTATGGTGCTGGCGGTGCACGGTAGCCGCCTGAAAAACAAGTTCCAACAAAGGAGTATGATAAACTTCCAGGATTGCTTCTAAAGTCCAGTGTTTTTGTGTTTCAGCCATGTTTGAGTTTTTAAGTCGACAATTTTGTCCCAATTACTTATTCCCTTTACGCAGCAAAATGCTGACCGAATTCCCGCCAAAACCCTGGGCATTGACCAGGATGGTTTCGGGTGCCGGGATTTCCGTAGTAGCGGCGGCAAGATAGGGAATTCCAATAAATTGACCGTGGATTAACATCAGTAAGGCAAATTCCAAACTCAGGCCGCCCGATGCACCCAGGGTATGGCCCAATTTCCATTTGTTGTTGGTTACCGCAGGCATGTCCTGGCCAAATACTGCTTGAATGGCGTGCATTTCGGTGGCGTCCCCTTGTTTGGTTCCCGGAGCATGGGTGACCACTACATCCACTTTGGGGCAACCCGCTTCTTCCCAAGCCATGCGCATGGCGCGTTGCAGCCCGTCCGCATTTTTGGTTACGTTGGTGGGCGTCCCACCCCATTCGGTAGTGAAGCCGATGCCCTCGATCCAGGCGATGGCTTCGGCGGGGTCTTTTTCCATACAAAAACAAGCCGCGCCTTCTCCCAAAGCCATGGTATTCGCCGTTTTTTGCAGGTCCAGGGAACGCACCGGGTAATCGTAATCTTCCACTCCGGCCATGATGCGCAAGGCTTTCATTTGGGCGATGGTGAAGGGGGTCAAGGGTGCTTCGGTTCCGCCTGCGAGGTAACGTTGCACCCGACCACTTTCCAACCAGGTCACGCCGCTTAGAATTGCGTGGAGAGCAGTGCTACAGGTAACCGAGTGCTCGGCCACCATGTCTCCGCTGCGCAAATGATAGCCCACCCAGGAGGAAAGATTGCCTAATGTGGTGAGCGGTGAAGTCATGGGAGAAAGGCCACCTTCGATGCCGCCTTCCCATTGCTGGTGATAATGCTCCCAGGTATTGGTTGCGCCACGCGAGGAGCCAATTTGAATGCCCAAACCCGGTCCCGCCTGCCAGTCTGCTCGCGATACCGCCTGTTCCGCCGCCGTAATGGCCAGCAGTACCGAGCGATCCACCTGAAAATAGTGTTTATCGCTGGCACACAATTTGATAATTCTGGACTCCGCTGCAACGGGCAAACGGCCCATCCAGTGCCCATAAGCGTCTTGTACGAGGTAATGCCGTGCTGTTTGAAGATAGCTGCTCCAGGGATCAAAACCCAAAGCGGAAATACTGCCCCAGCCGGTTATGCCGATTTTGCTCATCGTTTATCATTTCGGAATGGGGATTTCGGATTTCGGAAGTGTTCCAAGCTTGGAAATTTACGAGTATCCTAGATCACAGTGTACTTATTCTGCACAATCTCCCATATCCAACTCGGAGGGATTCCGAAATCCGAAATCCGCAACCCGAAATCCCAAATCAAGTGCTTTTTCTATCGCCGCATACACCTGATCCAACTGGACATCGGTGATGCAATAGGGCGGCAGAACGTACACCACATTTCCCAAAGGCCGCAAAATTAAACCATGCTGAAGGAAAAATCGGTACAAATGGTCTCTTAAATTATTAAAATAACCGCTGTTGCTTTCGGTCTTGAATTCTATCGCCAGAATGGTACCTGTTTGGCGTAGGTTTAGCACCTGGTGATGGTTTTTAATTTTTGCCAAAAAAGCAGCCTGCCGTTGCACCAGGCGTTGGATGTTTTGCTGGGTTTCTTCCGACAATAAAAGATCTAAACTCGCCAAGGCCACTGCACATCCGAGTGGGTTTCCGGTAAAGGAATGGCCATGGTAGAGCGCCTTCATTTTGTCGTCGGAATAAAAAGCTTGATAAATTGCTTCGGTACAGGTGGTCAGCGCCATGGGCAACATTCCGCCCGTTAGTCCTTTGGAAAGGGCGATGATGTCCGGTTTTTCGGTACAGTGCAGGGTAGCAAATAGTCTGCCCGTCCGGCCAAATCCTGTCATTACCTCATCTGCGATGCACAGCGCACCGTACTTTTTACACAAGGCCATCAATTGATCCAATACCTCCGGGGTGTACATCAACATTCCAGCGGCCCCCAAAACCAAGGGCTCAAATACAAAAGCGGCAACGTCGCCTTTTTGTAAATGGGCTTCAAGGGCTTGCATACAGGCCGCCTCCTGCCCGGGTACTGGGGTCGGAATGCGTTCGACCTGGTACAAAAAGTCCTGAAAGGCATCGTAAAAGGACAAATCGCCTCCCACCGACATGGTGCCAAAGGTATCCCCGTGGTAGGCCAAATCAAAAGCGATGACTTTTTTGCGGGTGATGCCCTGGTTGTAAAAATACTGGATGGCCATTTTAATGCCGACCTCCACTGCGGTGGAACCATTGTCGGAGAAAAAAACCTTGCTTTGCCCTTCAGGTAGCAAGGGCAACAACCGTTCAGCCAGCTCTATCGCGCTCGGGTGGGTGAAACCTGCAAAGATAACGTGTTCGAGTTTGTGGGCTTGTGTTGCCAGTTTTTCGGCCATATAGGGATGGGCGTGGCCGTGGATATTGGTCCACCAGGAGGCTACGGCGTCGATGTAGACCTTGCCAGATTCGTCGTATAGCTCGGCGCCTTTACCCGCCACGATGGCGATTGGGGCATCGGCGGTTTTCATTTGGGTGTAGGGGTGCCAGATGTGGGCACGGTCGCGGGTGATCCAGTTGGGTTGTGTCGGCATTGCAATAACAGTTTGGGTTAGCCCCATACGGGTTTTATATGAGACAGCAAAAATGCGGGGACAAAGTTCATTTTTTTAGGAAGGCGAGCAAATTTTTAAAGTCGGGAAATTCATTTTCGAGTTTGGTGGCATCAAAAATACCCTTTAAAAGTCATTGGGATAGATGAACAAATAGTATCCAGTGTTCCCTTTTTGACAAACATTTTTGCGTCTTTTTCAAAGTTAAATAACCGGTACAAATGATAGTCATGTGACTTACTCTGCGAAAACAACAGCTCATTGCGTGAGAAGAAAAAAGGTGTTTCCTTTCCTAGCTTGGTTGTTTTGACCTCAATGTATTTATCGGTTCCATTAAGGTTTCTAGAAAGGATATCAAACCCAGCTCCATCTCCTTCTTCTTTTGAAATCCACCTTACCTGATCCGCCAGATTTTCTTTTCCGGAAATGGTAAGTTGCCACTTTTCATATTTCAAAGCCATTTCCTCTCCCAAAAACCCTAGTTTTCTATTTTGCTGTTCCTGCTCTAAATAATTTGTCTTAATTGGGTTTCTGGTGTAAACTACTGCTGGCTCTTCAACCCTATTCCTGACCAGGGGTGCTTCCTCGATTAGTTGACTAAAGTTGCTACTGATCTCCAATGGTCTGATTTCTTTATCTGCGAATTGCTTAAATTGTTCTTCTATGGACTGGTGCCCTATGAGGTAGTCAATTACCTTATCTTCCAACAAACTTTGGTAGTTGAAGCGAGGTAAATATCCTTTTATGTAAGGCTGCCCCAAATTGATTAAAACAGCGCTAATATTTTGGTGTTTGAATTCGCAAGAACCATCCGAACGCTTATTGAGCAAAGGTAGTAACCGTCTTCTGTGTTCAGACTTCTTATAGCTCTGACCAGATAACTCTTTTAAAAGCATACTGAAATAATCAGCTACGATCAACTCGACTTCAAGGTTAGACCAGTCATTCATTTTTCTACCTTTAAATAACGCTCAAAAAGAACTGGATCATAACAAATATACCCCAATCTCCCCAACATTCCAAACCCGAACACATTGGATTAAAAAATAATTTCAAAGGTAAAACAACACTAAAGCGACATTCTTTTAGCACAAAGGGAAAATAGAGGACTCAAAGTACACAAAGTTAGACGTTGACGATTCTCTGTGTCCTCTGTGTGTCTTTGTGTTCTTTGTGAAAATATGTGGCTTCGGTATTTATTCGAAAACCAAAAGATGAATGAATGGCCATCAAAAAATTTCTTGCTGAATGAATTCCAATAATGATTGAATTTGTGCCTAGGTATTTAAGCTGTGCAAACAAATCCTCAGTCATTCCTGCCCCTGGGCACGGTCGTGGAAGATCAAAGTTGCCCCAACATCTCCCTAAGTGCTTCCTCCGAATTGGTAGAAATTACCAGCGACGCATTGAATAGTTTTTCAACCACATCGTAGTTTCCCAACTTTACCGCTTCTTCTATTTTAATGAGTTCTTCTTTTAAACTACTAATTCCCATAAAATCGGCCTGCGGTTTTAAGGAATGTGCATTGATACGCAGTTGCTCCCAATCTCCATCGTTGAGGTTGCGCTGCATCTCCTCAAAGGTTTTTGGCGCTACATCAAGGTACAAGGAAATGTAGCGCTTCATCTTTTGGGGATCTTCTTTGGTAAATTTTTTTAAAAAGCTTAAGTCGACCATTTACACATTGGCTTTAATCAGTTCGAAAATCTCCTTAAAGGCATCTTGCCCCTTAATCACGTAGTGTACAGCGCCATACATGATGGTTTGTGCGGCGGTTCCATAACTTTCCTGACTGGACAGCATGATTACGGGTAAAGCTCTTTTGCGCTTTTTGATTTGCTTCAAGATGTCGATCCCATTTGCGGCATCTCTTTCTTTCGAGTTTAGGTAATAGTCCAACACGATAACATCTGGTTGTTCATCCAGGCTTTGTAAACAGGCTTCTCCAGTTGAAAAGGATGTTATTTGGAACCCCTCATACTGGTCCTTTAAATAGTCCGTCAACATTTCGGATAACAAGAGCTCATCGTCTACGATGAAAATCTTTGGATTGCTTTTTATCATGCGTTTTTGTTTTTTAGGTTATAAATTTTGTGTAGCAATTCATCGGTATCAAAAGGCTTCCCAATAAAATCGTTCATCCCGGCCTGGTAGCACAATTCGACCTCTTCCTTGAGCACATTCGCAGTCATGGCGATGATGGGCGTATTAGCCTTTTCATTGTCCAGGTTCCTGATGGCTTTGGTGGCTTCAAATCCATTCATCGTCGGCATTTGTACGTCCATCAAAATCACATCAAACGCGGATGATTTCAATTTCTCCACCGCAATCAATCCATTTTCAGCTAGCGTCACGTTTACCCCTTCAATGGCGTCTTCCAATTCTTCCTGCGCCACTACCGCGTTGAATTGGTTGTCTTCCACCAGGAGGATGTGAATGCCCTTGAGTGCCTCGGCCACATTGGCATTTGCATCTTCCGCTTGGGGGGCCTCAATGGCAGTGTCGGTAAGATCATAAGGAATGGTAAAATGAAACTGGCTGCCTTTGCCTTTTTCACTTTCCACCCAGATTTTGCCGCCGTGTAACTCCACCAGTTTTTTGGAAATGCTCAAACCTAAACCAGTGCCGCCGAACTTCCGGGAAGTGTCGCTGTATGCCTGCTCAAAAGATTTAAAGATTTTATCCATCCGATCCTGGTCAATACCAATGCCAGTATCGGAAATGATGAAATGCACATTCATTTTCTCCCCGCTCTGCTCCGATTTTACGGAAGTGGTAACCAAGCCTTTTTCGGTAAACTTAATGGCGTTGCCGATCAAATTGAGGAGAATTTGGCGCAGGCGGGTGGCATCGCCCTGAACGGTCAGATTTTCTTCCGGAATATCTTTCAGCAGTTCCAGACCCTTTTCTTCAGCCTTAAACTGCATGATGGTATGCACATTATTGACCAGTTCAACGACAGAAAAAGGTTCCTGCTCTAATTCAACTTTACCAGCCTCTATTTTTGAAATATCCAGAATATCATTGATGATGACCAGCAGGGAATCAGAAGATTGTTTAATGCCTTCCAGGTATTCTTTCTGGTCGTCTTTGGGATTGCGCCTTAATAATATGTCCGTCATGCCCTTGATGGCATTCATGGGGGTACGAATCTCGTGGCTCATGTTGGCGAGGAACTGGTGCTTGGCGCGTTCACTGGCTTGCGCTTTTTCTTTTTCGGCCTGATCTTCCCGCAATTGTTTGATGTAATAGGCGGTAATCAGCATCAATCCCAGCGTGGATAAAGTCCATAAAACATATGAAATGCGTATCATGCCATCAGAGCCCGAAAACGTGATTACCAAAGCAAGGATAAAAGGACTGATACATAGCACATAAAACAACAAGAACAAATTCGCAAATTTAACCCGCTTTATAGCCGCATAAATGGCCTGAATAAACAGTATTATCGCTACAAACGGGATAAAATAACTCAATACGCGGTCGATTACCGGCGAATCAGCAGCAGCTGAAAGTGGTGCAAAAAAATAATGATAGGACAGTGTTCCCAAAGAAATAAGCAGGAGGATCAGCAAGGTTATAAATATTATCCGGTTGGCTTTGCAAATCCAACTAGACCACTGTTTGATATTCAATATGGTTTCGGCAAATTTAAACAAGCCCAATATGATGATGGATCCTGCAAAAGCACTAATAGCCGTATTGTATTGAAATTGACTAAAAATATTTGAATTGTTAAACATGTTGATAAAAAGTCCTGTAAACATCAACAGCAGATAAAGGTATGAACGCTCCTTGTTGATCAGGAAAAAAATGAAATAATACAGCATCAAGATCAGTGTAACGCCTATCATGATGTAATGCGGCAGGTATTGTTGGTTGTGATCGTACCACAGTTGAGGCTCCTCAAAATGGACGATCTCAAATTTAGTAAGCGTTGTAGATGAATTGGGAAATAGCTTATTGGATTTGAATTGGATAAAAATGGTCAGGCTGTCATTGTAGGGGGCATTGATGCGGATGATGTTGTATAAGCCGGGAACCATTTTTTGCTCATCCGCTAGGTTCGTTCCCGTACGATACTTTTTGTAATTCTTGTACACGTCTGGCACATAAACCTCCACATCATCCCATTGTTCGGGTAGCATAAATGAGTGTTTGGCGGTGTTTTTCGCCGTATTCACCACCTTCAATTGCGCCCAATAACCGACCGATGGTTTTCGGTCCATTATTTGGTAAGGATACATGGGAGCCAACTTGTCCCAGTTATTTACTACATCCTTCAGGTTGTATTGCTGATTGGGGTCTTCGATAAAGTTCAAGGAATGAATGATATGGATTAATCTGCGTGGTTGAAGATAGTCATGCGTATGCGTTATGGAGTCCGGGATATGGTAGTACCCACCGAATTCCAGAAAGTATCGGGAATCTGCCAACATCAGGCAAACCAACTCTGGGCGCCAACTGGCGTTGTTGCTTTTTCTTGCGCCTTCTAATCTAAGATACAGTGTTTTAACCTCGTCTTTTTCTATTGCCAATTCAAAAAAATTGGCACCATATTTAAAATCTTTTTCTTTTGGCGAAAGTGCCAGTCCAAATTTAAAATGCTCCTTTTTTTTGCTTTTTGATGATACGTATAAATCTACCTTGTCCCAACTTGCTCCCCAAGATCTCCCGATCTGAAATAAATTAGGATCCAGCTTTGTGTTGCTGCCCACTACTTTCAACTTAACCCAATACACGGCATCCTGATTAAACAAGGTCTTCGAAACGGTATAACTGGCATCCGACGCTCTTAGCTTATTCAATTCATTTCCCGGTTCAAGAGTGAAATTGTTTTTGTACCTCGCTTGAAATGCGGGGGAGCTGATTTCATCAAAGGTTAATTTACCTGTTCTATCCTCCAGGAGCTGTAGTTCATCGTAGACATAGGGCTCTTGATTGGAATGAGGATCTTGCTTATTTCCAAAAATTTGGAGTTCTTCATCCAGGTGGTAGCCATAGGCAACTGCCAATTTTTGAATCAGCAGCTCATATTGGTCTCGTTGTTTGGTGTCTCCCTTCAAGTGATACACTTTTGAGAGCAATCGGTACGCATCCCGCAGGTTGGCTGTGTCTTTATTTGCAATGGCCGCCGCCACTACCTGCCTGGTTTGGGAAATGGCTGCATCATAAGCTTTGTTTTCTATCGCCTTGTAGATGGTTGAAAGCAATTGTTGCCGGGTTTTAAAACCTCGTGGCAGGGTCGTTTTTTCAGCTATAGAATCTATGGGTCTGCTATCCTGTACGTTCTTTTGAGCTGGGCATAAATGTGCGCCTACCAAAAGCAACAAAAGAGGTAATAAAATTTTGCTTGAATTCATCCTGGTCAATTTGTTGACTAAAAGTAGGGTATCCTATTCGTAAGCGCTGCATTTGAGTTATCAGAAGGTAAGTATAATTATCGAACGGTTTGCTGGCCATATGAAATAATCCAGCATATCTTTGCTGACTATGATCTCTAAGCAACCATTAAAAGCCTTAATCGTAGAAGACAATGCCTTTATGGCAACGGTTTTGCATGATTTGCTCGTGCAACATGCCAGTGCTATTGCTGTTTTAGCCATTGCCAATACCGGGGAAGAGGCATTACAATTGATTGCTTCTAAAAAACCCAATGTTGTTTTTCTGGATGTTGAATTGCCTGATATGACGGGTTTTGAACTGCTTCAGCAGTTGGATACCATCAATTTTCAAACCATTTTCACCACCTCGCACAGTCACTATGCGATCAAGGCATTTCGATTCAACGCCTTGGATTATTTGGTTAAACCAGTTGAAGAAAGTGAACTGGACGAAGCGATCAAACGTTTGCTGAAGTCTGCCAATAATGGAATGGAAGTGAAGCAGGCCTTGTCTAATCTTGAAGCACAATCAGTTGAAAATCAAAAACTGGTATTGCCAAAGCAAAATGGAACCTTGAGATTGCCCTTAAAACAAATTACACACATTGAAGGGGAGCGCAATTACAGCTATATTCATTTATCAAACGGTTCCCGAGAGTTGTCCTCAAAAAATTTAGCCTACTTTGAAGACATACTCCTTGACAAAGGTTTTTTCAGGAGCCATCGTTCGTTTCTGGTGAATAGATACCATATTGAAGCATTAAAAGAGGATCATTTTGTTTTAAAAAACAGGGTTGAAATTCCAATTTCCCGGCGGAGGAAGACGGAAGTGGAGTCCTGGTTTTTTTAGTAGACTTGAGGTAGGTTGATTATCAGGTGGTTGAGTGATCTCAGGCATGAAAACCAGCGGCAGAGCCGCCAAAACGTCTGTAGTTCAAGGAATGAAGATAGTTTTCAAGGTGCAGAGCACCGTAACAGTTGCCGTTTGTTCCGGTGCTCTGCACCTTAAAAGCCTTGCACGGTCTAAATGCTACAGACGTTTTGGCGGCGCTGCCGCTGGTCGCTGATTCTAATATTGTAACTTACTGATTATCAAATCGCCTCAAGTCCAATGCAAAAATTTCCCTGGATTCACAAAAAAAACCGCAGCAAATCCGCTTGTTGTGCGATTGTTTCAGCCGAAATCACCCCCATCTCCCCCACTCTCCCCAACACCTTCACTCCACTCAACGCCTCAATCGCTTTTTCCGAAGTCACATTCTCCGCTCCATTGTACAACAGTCCAGCCAGCACAATCCCCCTCGAACGCAACACCTCCAAACTCAACAAGGTGTGATTGATGCTCCCCAAATAATGCCGACTGACCAGGATCACGGGCAGGTTCAGGTGCTGGATCAAATCCAACATGGTTTCCTGATGGTTCAAGGGCACCATCAAACCACCAGCACCTTCAACAATCAAAGGGCGAGTGGTATCGGGCAGTTGGAAATCCTGGACTTTGATCTCCACGCCATCGATGGCTGCCGAGGCGTGGGGCGAAAGGGGGGTATTCAAACGAAACCGTTCGGGATGAATGCGGGTGTGTGGATTGCTGACCCAGCGCTGGATTTTCAGGGAATCGGAATTGTCCAGGTCGCCCGATTGGATGGGTTTCCAGTAGTCGGCGTGGAGCGCCTCGGTGAGGATGGCGGATACGATGGTTTTGCCGATTTCGGTGCCGATGCCGGTCACAAAGTATTGATGGCGCATGGTTGATGAACTTGAATTTTGACCTGACCAATCATCTCAAAGATGCAACAACACTAAAGCGACATTTTTTTTAGCACAAAGAAAAAAATAGAGGACGCAAAGGACACAGAGTTAGACGTTGACGGTTCTTTGTGCCCTCTGTGTGCCTTTGTGTTCTTTGTGAAAATAGGTCGCTTTGGTACTTGTTCAAAAATCGAGATGATGAATGAAATCGCCATCACAAAATCTCTTGTTGAATGACATCCAATAATGATTGAATTTGTGTCTCGGTATTAAAACTGTGCAAACAAATCCGCAGCCGCTCCTGCCCCTTGGGCACCGTCGGATGCAAAATCGGCCACACCGCGAATCCATGATCTTGCAGCGTTTTTGCCAGTTCCCGCACCGCCGAATTACCCGGATAAACCAAACTCTGGATCGCACTGCGGCTGGGAATAAACTGTGGACGCAATGAAGCGGGCATTTGTTCAGTAAAAAAGCGGATATTTTGCTGTAAGGCTTGCAATGCAGTTCCCTTTTGCATTTCCTGATAAGCTGCCTGCACACCCGCCAAACCATGCCAAGGCAAGGCAGTCGTATAAATGAACGGTTTGGAAAAATTGATCAGGTAGTCGATCAAATAGCCCGGGCCGCAAATTGCGGCACCATGCCCGCCCAATGCCTTGCCAAAAGTGTAAATCCGCGCCCAAACCCGCTCTTCCAAGCCCAATTCGGCCACCAATCCACGTCCTTCTGGCCCTAGCACTCCAGTCGCATGCGCTTCATCCACGATCAAGGCCGCACCGTATTTTTCACACAATTCCACTAATTCCAGCAAAGTTGCTTCGTCACCATCCATCGAATACACACTTTCTACCAGCACAAAAATCTGGCCTTTGGATATTTGCAATTTCTGCTCCAAATGGCCCAGGTCATTGTGGCGAAAAGAATAATGGGTGGCCAAACTCAGTTTTAACCCTTCCCGCAAAGATGCGTGAATCAACTGGTCGTAAACAATAGTATCGTGCCGCTCGGCCATACAAGACAACAAACCTTGATTGGCCGCGTAGCCAGAATTGAACAAAAGTGCTTTTTCACTGTAATGAAAAGTCGCCAAAAAGTGTTCAAAAGCTTCCATTTCTTGCCGATTGCCACTGATCAGGCGCGAACCCGTTGCACCCAATGGGCCTTTTTCTTCCAAAGCTGTTTCGATAGCTGCTTTTACCACAGGATTTTGGGCCATGCCCAGGTAATCATTGCTGTAAAAATCGACCAAATCCAAAGCCGTCGGCAAACAACGCAATGAATTTGCCTGTTCCCGGTTGAACAGTTCGGTCATCATTTTTTTAGCAATGTGGAAATCGTTTTTCATCTTAAATCCCTTTCTACTGAACAAAGCGTTAACTTTACTGATTCATTAGAAGCTGTTTGAGTTTATATCGCGAAAGCGAAAAGGAGGCTAATTGAAGTCAAATGAGGCACGAAAAGCGGAGTTTAGCAGCGCTAAATGAGCATTTTCGGAACGAAATTTGACTTCAATTAGGCCCTTTGCAGCTCGCGATATGAACTCAAACAGCTTCTAAAAAAAGTTTACCCAGCTATGGAATTTGGGAAACTCCCTGACATCAGCAAAGTCAATTTTAGCTTGCCGGAGGATGCCTCTGGCACTGCTGAAACGCTGCGAAAGTACAACAAGTCTGAAAAATTCCACTTCTACATTGGCTGCACGGGTTGGTCGATGAAAGAATGGGTGGGTACCTATTACCCGGCGGGTACCAAACCGGAAGGTTTTTTGCGAGCCTATGGCAAACAATTCAATACCATTGAGCTGAATACCACCCATTACCGCATTCCCAGTCCGGAGCAAATCCAGAACTGGAGAAAAGATACACCAGCTGACTTTCGCTTTTGCCCAAAAGTCCCCCAACTTTTGAGTCATAGTCGGGATTTGGGCATCAGCAATCCGCTTTTTCTCAATTTTTGTGAAGTCACTGCCCAGTTGGAGGAAAAGCTGGGGGCTTGCTTTTTGCAACTACCGCCCCATTTTGGTCTGCAACAAGCCGGAATCCTGGAACGCTTTGTAGAACGTTGGCCCAAAGAACTCCCGCTGAATGTGGAAATGCGCCACGAATCCTGGTTTGAGGGTGTTGCGAATGAGCGTGAAAACGCGTTCGGAATGCTGGCCAAAGCTGGCGTCGGCACCGTACTCACCGACGTAGCCGGGAGGCGTGATGTCTTGCACATGCATCTGACTTCCTCCGTAGCCATGATCCGCTTTGTGGGCAACGCGCTCCACCCGAGCGATTACAACCGCATTCAGGACTGGATTCCTCGTTTGCGCCGCTGGTACGAGGCGGGTTTGCAGGAAGTCTATTTTTTTACCCACGAACCCGACAATCTTTTGGCCCCTGAATTGGCGGCCTATTTACATCAATCCCTGTTGCCCTTTCCTGAAATTGTGGCCCGTGGGCCAGAAAAAATCACGACGGATGCCGCTGGTCAAATGAGCTTGTTTTGATGAAAGCACTGGAACTCAATAGCGATTTCAAAAATGCGCTCGATCTGATCGAAAAAGAGGGCAAAAACCTGTTCATCACCGGCCGGGCAGGCACGGGTAAGTCTACCTTGCTGCAATTGTACCGCAATGCTACCCGCAAAAAAGTAGTGGTATTGGCCCCCACCGGAGTGGCCGCACTCAATGTACGCGGGCAAACCATCCATTCGTTTTTTGGTTTCCCACCGCGTTTGATCTCTCCCCGCGAAATCAGCAAACGTAAGGATCGACGGCTTTATCGGAATATGGATGTCCTGGTCATTGATGAAATTTCGATGGTACGGGCCGATATGTTGGACAACATTGATTTTTTTCTGCGCCTCAATCGCGACAGCCCCTTGCCTTTTGGTGGGGTGCAGGTGGTCTTTTTTGGCGATATGTTTCAGTTGCCCCCCGTGGTGGCTACCGACTTTGAGTTGGAGGTTTTTAGCACCACCTACGAGTCCGCTTTTTTCTTTTCGGCTCAACTGTTTCGACAGGGATTCGAATTGGAAATGCTGGAATTGCGCAAGGTTTACCGCCAGGAAAATCGCCATTTTTTGCGCCTACTCGACGCCATTCGCCTCAATCACGCCGACCAGGACGACCTGGATGAATTGAATGAGCGCTATGAGCCCGACTTTGATTCCGAAGAACTGTACATTACCCTCTGTGCCCGCAACGCCACCGCCGAGCGCATCAACCAAGGGGAACTCAGCAAAATTGATGAACCGGAGCGCAAATACCTGGCTTCGGTCACCGGAGAATTTAACCCAACCCAATTCCCCGCTGATGCTGCACTAACTTTGAAGTTGGGCGCCCAGGTTATGTTGTTGAAAAACGACCCCGAGCGCCGTTACGTGAATGGCACCATCGGCAAAATTGTAGCATTGGAGCAGGAATCCCTGAAGATTTTGATCGAGGAAAATGGCTTGGAATGGAAAGAAATTGAAGTAACGCCGGTGACTTGGGAGATCATTCGTTACAAAAGTGACCCGGCGAATACGGAGGATATTCAATCCGAAGTGATCGGTACCTTCACCCAATTCCCCTTGCGTTTGGCCTGGGCAGTTACCATCCACAAAGCACAGGGTAAAACCTTCGATCGGGTCATCATCGACCTGGGCACAGGAGCTTTTGAACATGGCCAAACTTATGTGGCGCTTAGCCGTTGTCGGACTTTAGAAGGGATTGTATTGCGGCAGCGCATTAGGCCGCAGGACATGCTAACGGATCTGCGGATTTTGGAATTTTACCAAATTATGCAGGGAAGGTAATGATGTGCTAATCTTTAATAGACTTGAGGCGAGTTGATTATCAGCTATTGTATCAATTTCTTGATAATCAACTTACCTCAAGTCTATTATTTCTTACTACTCGTTGCCTCAGGCCAAAACCCCATCTTCCCTCATCACCCGCTCCAACATCCCCAACAAAAAATCCGCCTGCTCCTTCCCGAACACCGTTGGAGGCTTAATTTTCAACACATTGTGATCCGGCCCGTCGGTGCTCATCAAAATGCCCAGCGTACGCATGCGGTTGGCAATGTAACTTGTGGCGGCAGCAGCAGGAATTTTAGCCACTGGGTCACTGACCAGTTCAATGCCCAGAAAAAAGCCACTCCCTCGCACATCTCCAATCAGCGGAAAGCGGGAGCTCAGTTCTACTAAGCCCTGTTTCAGGTAAGCCCCTGTTGCCAACGCATTGGCCTGCAAACCCTCCTCCCCGATCACCTTGAGCACTTCCAATCCAATCGCACAAGAAACCGGATTGCCCCCAAACGTATTGAAATACTCCATGCCATTGGCAAAAGCATCCGCCACTGCACGGGTACACAACACTGCTCCCAAGGGGTGCCCATTGCCGATCGGTTTGCCGATAGTCACGATATCTGGCACTACGCCCTGCGCTTCAAAAGCCCAAAAATGATCACCGGGTCGGCAACAGCCCGTTTGTACCTCATCAGCGATGCAGAGGCCACCTGCAGCGCGCACCTCTGCGTATACCTGCGCGAGGTAGCCGGGGGGCAACGGAATTTGGCCACCACAACTCACGATCGTTTCGGCCAAAAAAGCGGCTGGTTTGCGGCCAAGGCTTTGCAATTCTTGAATGACTTGCCCAACATGCGCCGCGTATTGCCCAGCACTTTCCAACGTATTGCCCCGATACAAACCACGATAGGTATCCGGCAAGGGTAAAATGTGTACATCAGGCGAAGCGCCCTTGCCCCCCGGCCCGTCAAATTTGTAGGAACTCACCTCCACACAGGCATTGGTATTGCCGTGGTAACCCACTTGAATAGCAATGGTGTCTTTTTGGCCCGTGTAGGTTTTGGCCAAACGTAAGGCCAGTTCATTGGCCTCACTACCACTGTTGACAAAAAAAGCCACTTCCAGCGGCGCGGGTGCCGTAGCCAACAAAGCTTCGGCAAACTGGGTGATCAGTGGATGCAGGTAGCGGGTATTGGTATTGAGCACGGCCATTTGGCGTTGCCCGGCACGCACTACCCGCGGGTGCTCGTGCCCTACGTGCGCAACGTTGTTGACCGTATCCAAATAACGCCGCCCGGTGTGATCGTATAAATAAGCACCTACTCCGCGCTGCATGTAGAGGGGTTCGGTATAGGAAATGCTCAGATTGGGCGAAAGTAATTTTTTGCGTTGACCTAAAATTTCATCAACGGTGGTTTCTACCGCAACTGGCGAGGGCTTACCCGCGACCAAATACCAAGGATCAGGGCAAATACCAGTCCAAACCGCTCTTTGAGCGGGAAATGCTACTCCAGGAAAATCTCCCTGTTTATCCAGCATATCCAACATGACCTGAAAATGCAGGTGGGGCGACCAATTGCCATTTTCAGGCATGGGGCCCATCCAACAGAGTTGTTCACCTTTGGAGATGGATTTACCCACATACAAACCATCCAGAGATGTTCGGCTCAAATGCCCATAAAGCGTGTAAAAATGCAAGTCAGGACTCACCCGATGTTCCAAAATGATGGCCGGCCCATAATCCCGATCGGCGGCATTGTCCTGAAAACTGTGTACTACGCCAGCCAGCGGCGCAAAAACCGGAGTGCCGGCGGCCATAAACACATCCAATCCGATGTGCACACTGCGCCATTCCGGGCCTTCATTGCCTTGTACTTCATAGGCATCGGTGGTGTAAAAAGGGCGGGCCTCGTTGTAGCGACCAATGGCGACCTCGGCATTTGCGGCCCGCATGGTGGCGACAATTTGCTGATGCAACAACTCCGCATCGGCAATGTCCGCATAATTGCCCAACTCGGGGCTGCCTACACTACAATCCAACCACAATGCGGTCTTATGGAGTAAATCGGCCTTGACCAGTGGCGCAAACTCGGTCGCGTTTTGCCTGGCCCAAGCTTCAAATTGTGCCATTTTGGGGTGTGCTGGCCAGCCACAGGCTTCCCGCACCGTGTAGTGCACTAGTGTGGGCGGGATTTGGCGCAGTTTCGCCAACAAATCCCAGGCCGGTCGGTCGCTGATTTGTAAGTACTCGTTTTCCGGGTTGGCCAACAAGTTTTGCGCCGAACAAACTACACTGATCAACAAACGGGCAATGATCAGCGGAAACAAAACATCTGCTTCTCGTTCTTGCAATGGAAAAAGCCGATGGTAGCCCCTCGTCATTTGGCGAATCACCGCCAGTGAATCGGGTTTGTCCATGGCGGCGTAAGCGATGGCAATTGCCAGTTCATTGAGGGTATGGGTAAAAACGGCGTCGCCAAAGTCAATCACCCCGGGTACTTCGGGATCGAGCGGGTCAAAACTCAGCAGGAGGTTATAATCGTTGGCGTCGTTGTAACACACACTTTGGCGCAGCTGGGGCAAATGGGGTAAGGCTCTTTGTTCAAATAAATTCAGCGCCCATTCGGCTATTGCTCTTTTATTCGGGTCAACAATTGCGCCCAACTGGTCCTTCGTCCAGCTCGCTTGTGAAGGATCCCACTTGATCCAGCGATGGGCGGCAGGATGCTCAAAATTGGCGAGTGCCGCGCTGAGTTTGCCACATAAGGCACCGACTTTTTCCAGCAGTGTAGGAGTGTGAGGATTTGCCTCTGCAAAACAACGGCCTTCTACCCAGGTCAAGGCGCGCAGGTAGCGCAGTTCTCCACCGGGAAAATGGTGATGGACTATCGTTTCACCTTGAAGACTACTCAGCGGCACCGGGATTTCCAGCCCCAGCCCCGCCTCCTGCAGGTGTTCCATCATGGCATTTTGAAATTCCAGTTCGGGCACATTGCTTTGGGCATGGGCGATTTTGAAGCAGTAGCGTTTCCCGTCGGTGCTTTCGATCAGGTAGTTCAGGTCAATTTCTCCACTGAGTTGTTTGATCTGGCCTTGCAAATGAAAGTAGTGGAAAGCGAGTTCCTGGGCTTCGGTGATGGATACAAACATGATATGGCTAATTCTTTTATGCTAAATGACTCCTAGCCTGCGCAGTTCCCAATAGCAGCGCGCGGTCGCTTGAATGTCCACTAGAGCATCGTGGGCACCTTTGAGCTCTTGTTTGAAGAGTTTGTAATACAGTTCCTCGAGCTTCGGCCATTTGTAGCCTCCCCTTGGGCTATTGGCAGCTAAGGCGCAATGAGTGATGACTTCAGGGCTGGTCATGGTGCAAAATTTGCGCAGTAGCAACAATGGATCCTGCTTGCTCAAGCGGTAATATTCCGCCCCAACGATGGCGTGGTCAAAATTGACATTGTGCGCCACCAGCAAGGAAGTCCGATCCAAGAGTAATTTGAATTCATCCAGCACAGTGTTTAAAGCTTGCCCTTCTGCCAAAGCCCGCTCCGTGGTAATGCGGTGAATGTTGACTGAGGCAGCTGGTATGCTGTACCCCTCAGGTTTAATGATGTAACTGCGTTCTTCCAACAAAGTCCCTTCTTCATCATACAACAAACAAGCCAATTGCACCATGCGCGGCCAGTTGTTGACTTGTTTGATGGGTGCGCTCCAGTTGAGGGGTAAGCCGGTGGTTTCGGTATCGAGAAATAAGATCATTGTGGTCAATTATTGAAAGGAGTAAAGTACATAATCCTATTAAAGTTCAAAAATTTCCTTCTTGATTAAAAATTTGACTTTAACGAGTGTTAGAAACCTCGCGGGAATGAAAAGCCCAACACACCCACACCATCACACCCTAACTCGCACCCATTCTCGCCCACACCATCACACGTTCACACCCACACCCTATCTACCCCATGTTTATGGGGTTTCAACTTCCACAATTACCCTTATCTTTGGGCCATTGAAAATGATTGGTTATTCGTTTTTTGACACCTGTAGATGATCCAGATTAAAGCCATTTCTACATTATCATCTACGGAGAAAACATCTGAAGCCCTGTTAAACAAAATATATTACCTCCATAGAGCCCTCATATCCTGCCCGGAATTATCGAGGGCTCTTCTTTTCCTGCCCTAAGTAAACACCCTTTCAGCGCCTGTAAAATTGTACAGGCGCTGATCGCGTATCTTTATTTCATTTCCGTTCCTTATGTTTGTACAAAAATCTGTCCAGGCACACGCATGAATTTAGACAACGCAAAACTCGCCCTCAAGCGATACTTCGGTTATGATCAATTTCGGCCCTTACAAGCAGACATTATTCGGGCCATTTTTTCAGGAAGAGACGCTCTGGTACTGATGCCAACCGGAGGTGGAAAATCCGTCTGTTTTCAAATTCCCGCAGTCACCCTTCCCGGCACTTGTATTGTAGTTTCCCCATTGATCTCGCTCATGAAAGATCAGGTCGAAGGGCTACGCGCCAACGGCATTGCGGCGGCTTTCATCAACAGCGCCATCGATTCGCGGGAGCAATTGCGCGTGGAGGAGTCTTTTTATGCGGGTGAGTTGCACCTGTTGTATGTTTCACCTGAAAAACTGGTCTCCGGCAATTTTGTCTCCATCCTCAAAAGAGGCAAAATCAACCTTTTTGCCATCGACGAAGCCCATTGTATCTCGGCCTGGGGGCATGATTTCCGCCCGGAATACACACAAATGGGTATGCTCAAACAACATTTTCCCAAGGTGCCAGTGGTGGCCCTTACCGCTACCGCCGACAAGTTGACCCGCAAAGACATCGTCGATCAACTCAAACTGGAAGAACCCGAAATATTCATTGCCTCTTTTGATCGACCCAATTTGAGCCTGGAAGTTCGCCCCGGTCAGCAACGTTTGCAACAAATCGAAGATTTCGTCCGCAAACACCCCAAACAAGCGGGCATCATTTACACCCTCAGCCGCAAAGCCACTGAGGACATTGCCGACAAACTAAAACAAAAAGGCTTTAAAGCCGAAGCTTATCACGCAGGCTTATCGCCCGACCGTCGTTCTAAAATCCAGGATCACTTCATCAACGACAACCTACAAATCATTTGTGCCACCGTGGCCTTTGGCATGGGCATTGACAAATCCAATGTGCGCTGGGTCATCCACTACAATTTGCCCAAAAACCTGGAAGGCTATTACCAGGAGATTGGCCGCGCCGGGCGGGATGGGGCCAAAGCCGACACCTTGCTGTTTTACAGTTTTGCCGACGTAAGTATGTTGCGCGACATCCTTCAAAATGGAGAAAATGCCGCCCAGAACGAAATCCAACTGGTGAAGCTGGAACGTATGCAACAATACGCTGAATCCCTGGCTTGCCGTCGGCGCATCCTTCTGGCTTATTTTAGCGAAAACTTGAGCGAAAACTGCGGCAATTGTGACATTTGCCGCAATCCACCCCAATCCATGGACGGCACCGTGATTGCCCAAAAAGCACTTTCCGCCGTATATCGCCTCAATGAACAAGTGCCGATGGGCATGCTCATCGATGTGTTACGCGGTTCCGCACGTCGGGAAATCAAACAGCTGGGCTACGACACCATCAAAACCTACGGGGCTGGCCGGGATTTTTCCCAATGGGACTGGCAACATTACCTCATGCAGCTCATTAATTTGGGTTACCTTGAAGTGGCTTACGATGCCGCCAATGTGCTGCGCCTGACTTCCGCCAGTCAGGAAGTTTTGTTTAAAAATCGCAGCGTAGAACTTATCAAACCCACCAGTTACAAAGAGCGCCAGGAGGAAGAAAAAGCCAGCGCCAAAATCAAGGCACCTACCCAGCTCAAAAAAGAGCGCCTGCGCGATGAACTGTTTGAACACCTGCGCCAAATCCGCAAGGAAATTGCCCAAAAAGAAGGCATTCCGCCCTACCTCATTTTTTCCGATGCCACCCTGGAAGAAATGGCTTTCAGCAAACCCCAAACCGAAGACGACATGCTGGCTGTATCGGGGGTTGGGGAGAAAAAACTGGTGCAATTTGGGTACCGATTCATCAAAGCCATCCGGAACTACGAAAAAAAATAAAAAGGGGCGATAAAAAAAAGTGTTCCTTTTGACAAAGGATTAGATAAGTAAACAATTCATTTCAAGTGTCTTAGCTAATCCTTTGGCTCAAGAAAAATGAACACTTGTTTTTGCCCCACTACAAAGGAACAATTTTTTTGAAAAACTCCATTTCAACTAGTTATTTTTGGGACTCCGGGCCTCCTTTAGTCTAAAATTTAAAAAGTATACCGTTGAAGCGAATGAAAAAAAAGTATGCCATTATTGATGTAGAAACAACTGGAGGAAAAGCATCACGCGATCGCATTACCGAAATTGCCATTGTGTTGCACGATGGTACTCAAATCATCGACGCCTGGGAGAGCCTGATCAATCCCGAAACCCCTATTCCCTGGAACATTACTGTATTGACGGGCATCAATGATACAATGGTGGAAAAAGCACCACGTTTTTTTGAGGTAGCCCGCAAAATTGTAGAAATGACCGAGGGGGCCATTTTTGTAGCCCACAACGCCCGTTTTGATTACAGCTTTATCGGGGAGGAATTCAAACGTTTGGGTTATACTTATACGCGGCGGCAATTGTGTACCTTGCGCCTGGCGCGTCAAACCCTTCCAGGCTTGCATGCCTATGGATTGGATGCCCTTTCCCGGCATTTCGACATCCAGAACCATGCCCGCCACCGCGCGATGGGTGATGTACAGGCAACCATTAAAGTGCTGGAATACATTTTACAACACGAAGACAATCGGGAAAAAGCGGACTTGTTGATCAACCTCGGCATCAAAGAATCGATGCTGCCCAACAACCTGAGTTTGGAAACCATCCACGCCTTGCCCGAAGCTTGCGGCGTGTATTATTTTCACAACGAGGCGAATGAGGTGGTGTATGTGGGAAAAAGCATCAACATCCAAAAACGCATCGCGGAACATTTTGCAGATAGAACCGATAAGGCCCAAAAGCTCCAGGATCAGGTACACGACATCAGTTACGAAGTCACTGGGAGTGAATTGATGGCACTTTTGCACGAGTCTTTTGAAATCAAACGCCTCTTACCGGGCATCAACCGAGCTCAACGCACCCGCAAATTCCCCTACGTGGTGCACAGTTATTACAATCCTGATGGTTACCTCTGCTTTGGGGTGGCCGAAACAGCTGCTAAAACCCGCCGCAAACTGGAAATCCTGGCGGAATTCCCTAAAGTTTCTTCCGCCAAAGGCCGCATGAGCAGTGCCCGCCAAAAATTTGAATTGTGCGAAAAACTCTTCAATTTTAGCCCCAATGCTGCCGGTCCCTGTTTTCATTACCACATCCAACAATGCGCAGGAGCTTGTATACAAAAAGAACCCCCAGAGGAGTACAATGAGCGAGCGCTGCGGGCCAAAGAATACATGTGTCAGATTTTTGACCACAATTTTTTTATCATTGATCAAGGGCGATCCGACGAAGAGTGTGGCGTTGTGTTGGTGGAAGACGGTCATTTACGCGGTTATGGTTACCTAGATCGGGAAGCTGCTGCACACGACCATGAAACCCTGCGCAGTGCCATTCGCCCCGCGTGCGGCAATGCCGAAACAAATCGGATCATTGCAAGGTTTTTGAGCGAAAATCCGCAGGTGGAGATATTGAAATTTTAGGTTCCCTCTCAAAATTCTACTGAAAAACATTACTGTGTACCTTAACAACCCCGAAGGGGTGACAGGATTATAGAAAAATCGTAATTGTCCAGTGCAAGAAAAACCCCGAAGGGGTGGCATTTTTACGTAGATCAAAAATGTCACCCCTTCGGGGTTTTAATAAATCCTTTACCTATTTTCTATAATCCTGTCACCCCTTCGGGGTTTGTTCAGTACTAACTCCTTAATAAACAAACTATAACAAACAAACAAACAAACAACATGAACAAGTACTTTTTTGGGCTAATCCTGCTCCTCCTGGCAGGGCAAGCCTTCGCTCAATCCAACCAGCCCTGGCGCGGAAAAAAATGCAGCGTAGTCATCACCTACGACGACGCCATCAACCAACACCTCGACAATGCCCTGCCCTTGTTGGACTCCCTGGGCCTCAAAGCGACCTTTTACGTCACGGCTTTTTCGGCCTCGGTCCAAACGCGCCTCAATGAATGGAAAAAGATAGCCACCAATGGCCATGAACTCGGCAATCACACCCTGTACCATCCCTGCATCGGCGGGCCTGGCCGCGAATGGGTCAGCCCCGAAAACGACCTGCGCAACTACAGTGTGCAACGTATGCTCAACGAAGTACGCATGACCAACCTCTTTTTACAAGCCCTGGATGGCAAAACCAAACGCACCTTTGCCTTTACTTGCGGCGACATGAAGATTGGCGATTCCTCCTTCATCAAACCGCTCAAAAATGATTTTGTAGCCGCCCGGGCCGTGCGCAATGAAATGCACAAAGCGCATGAGATTGACCTGTACAACGTGGATTGTTACATGGTCAACAACCATACGGCTGAACAGATGATCGAATGGGTCAAAAAAGCCATGGAGACTCAATCCTTGCTGGTTTTGTTGTTCCACGGCGTAGGAGGTGGAAACGGCCTGGATGTGTCCATACCCGCCCACCGGACTTTGCTGCGGTTTTTGAAACAAAACGAAAAAGACATCTGGATTGCGCCGATGGTCGAAGTGGCCGAACACATCAAAGGTTTGCAGTAATTTACTGCCGTGTTAACACCATTAACATTTCATTTAAACTTTTACAAGAGCCATTGCGTTTTGTTCTCATAAATCGCACTAAATTTGTGTAAGATTTAAAAAAACCAAAATCATAAAGTGATGAAAAAATTGTTTTTCGTAGCCGTACTGCTGATGGGTGCCGTTTTTGCGGTACAAGCGCAAGATACTAAAGCACCAAAGATGGTTTTCGAAGCAGAAACCATCGATTATGGCAAAATTAAAGAAGGTGCTGAGCCTTATCGCGTCTTCAAATTCAAAAACGTTGGCGATGCCGAGCTGATCATCACTTCTGCTCGTGGAAGCTGTGGTTGTACGGTTCCTACTTATACCGAGAAGCCAATCAAGGCTGGTGAAAGTGGCGAAATCAAAGTACGTTACGATACGAAGCGTGTTGGTCCTTTCACCAAAAACGTAACGGTAACTACCAACGAAAAAGAAAATACCCACCTGCTGACCATCAAAGGTGAAGTCCTGAAAGCTGAAGAGCAGCAAGGTGTTCCTACCAAAACTGGCGGTGTGTTCAACAACTAATTGAGCAATTTTTTTTCACCAAAGAATATTTGCTGAAAAAAATGCCCAAAAGCCTTGCACTTTTCGAAGTGTAAGGCTTTTTTTGTGCTCGCTTCGACTACGCTCAGCGACCCGTACCTCGGCTACGCTCGGTGACCGGGTTGCTGAGCGTAGTCGAAGCAAAAAAAAAACCCTTGCTGAACCACTCCAGCAAGGGCCTCTAACCCAAACAAATAAACACAAAAACTACTTTAAGATTCAACAAAGTTACAGTACTTTTTTGAAGCAATCAAATATTTTATCAAAATTTTATTCCGCAAAAGTAAATTTTGAAAAACAGCATTCCTACTTCAGTTAAATAACTTCCCTTTTGTACTCTTTATGAATTCTTTATTACCTTGCGATCCTCGTATGACGCAAAAAATTACTTCCCGATTTTTTTTTGAGGCTTTTGAATAAGAAACTCGCTTGAAATGAAGCGTTCGACTTCTTATTCAAAACCCAAAATCGGGAAGTTAATTTTTCTGCGTTATTTTGAACGAAAGTTCAAATTTTACCTTTACCTGTAATCGATAAAGCCATGCGTTTTTTGACTTTGGGTATTCTTACACTGCTTAGTGTAGGTTTACTTTGGGTGTTGGATACCCACAATCCCTTTGGCAGTCCCGTGCCAGCAATGGGGCGTTTGCTGAATCCGGTCACGGGCTTTTGGGCCAACGCCGAAGCCCAGGGCCTTTTCCCCAACCAAAAATTGCAACTCTCCGGTTTAAACAGCCAGATTGATCTGGTTTTTGACGAGCGCCGGGTACCGCACATTTTTGCAGCCAGCGCCGAAGATGCCTTTTTTGCCCAAGGTTACATCACCGCTTACAACCGTTTGTGGCAAATGGACATGTCGACCCGCAAAGTCAGCGGCCGTTTGGCCGAAGTGGTGGGCGAACGCGCCCTAGCTTCCGATTTGTTGCAACGCCGCAAAGGTATTGTCAAAGCAGCCGAAGCGACCCTCAAAGCCTGGGAAAAATCCCCCGAAGACAGCAAAGCGCTGCATGCCTACGTGGCCGGAGTCAATGCCTACATTAGTACCCTCAAACCTGCCCAGTACCCCTTGGAATACAAACTGATGGGTTTTAAACCGGAGCCTTGGTCGGCTATGCGTTCGGTGTTATTCATCAAAGCCATGGCCGAAGACCTTTGTGCCCGCAACGAAGACCTCGCAGCCACCAATACCCGCACGATTCTTGGTGAAGAACGTTTCCGGGACTTGTTTCCAGAATACAATCCCAAACAATCCCCCATCATCCCCAGTGAGGTAAAATGGAACTTTGCACCCGTACAACCCCAACCCCGGGTTGAAATGCCCGAAAGTCTCCTCAGTGGTTTGTTTCCGGATCAGAATATTCCGCAGCCCTTTGAAGGCATCGGCAGCAACAACTGGGCCGTCGGGCCACAAAAGACCTTGAATGGCAATGCAATCTTGTGTAACGACCCTCACTTGGGCTTGACGCTGCCCTCCATTTGGTTTGAAATTCAAATGCAATGCCCGGATTTCAACGCCTATGGTGTGTCCCTGCCCGGTTTGCTGCCATTGGCTTTAACGAAAATGTGGCCTGGGGTGAAACCAATGTTGGCCAGGATGTGCTGGATTGGTACGCCATCAAGTGGGCGGATAAGGACAAACAAAGTTACCATTTCGATGGAGGCACCCGGCAATTGGAAACCCGTGAAGAGATCATCCAGGTAAAAGGCCGTAAGGAACCGGTCAAAATTCAGGTAAAATACACGCATTGGGGGCCATTGGTATTTGGTGACTCTACCAACTCGCCTTATTACAGTCTGGCCATGCACTGGTTGCCTTCGGAAGACCCCGGGAAACGGGATCATTATGAACTGGCCAGTTTCATTCGACTGATGAAGGCCAAAAACTATGCCGATTACGATGCAGCCTTGACGGGATACGATGCTCCGGCACAAAACTTTGTTTTTGCCGCCCGCGACGGTGACATCGCCTTAAAAGTCAACGGAAAATTCCCGATCAAACGCAAAGAGCAAGGCCGGTTCATTCAAGATGGTTCTTTATCCAACAATGCCTGGCAGGGTTATATCCCGCGTGAGCAAATCCCGCAGGTACGCAATCCCAGCCGAGGATTTGTAGCCTCCGCCAACCAAAATTCCGCCGACGAAACTTATCCTTATTATTACAATGGAGGTTTTGACGACTACCGGGGCCGTTTCATCAACCGCAGCCTGGAAGCCATGGATAGCATCACGGTAAAGGACTTGATGGCGCTGCAAAACAATCCGCACAGTTTACAAGCCGAAGAGGCATTGCCACTGCTTCTCAAGTTATTGCCCCGCGAGCAACTCAATGCGCAGGAAAAAACGGTGCTCAAAAAGCTCGAAAAATGGGACGGCAACTACCAGTATCAAAAAACCGAACCCGCCATTTTTCAGGCCTGGTTTGACAGTACCTACGTGCTGAGTTTTGATGAAATCATTCACTGGCGCGATTCGGTGGAAGTATTGAGTGTAGAAAGTTGGCGGTTTTTGGATTTGTTGGACAAAACACCAGAACACGCCATCTTTGACTGGCAAAAAACCAAAAAAACAGAAACTGCCACCGATTTGGTATTGAGTGCTTTTCAAAAAGTATGCCGGGGTTTAGCCAAAACACCTGCGCCAACCTGGCGTAGCCTCAATAACGCGTCGGTCAATCACCTCGCCCGGATTCCCGCTTTTTCCCGTACCGATCTGCCCATCAGTGGCCATTCCCAGGCCCCCAATGCCATCCGCAATGGCCACGGCCCTTCCTGGCGGATGGTGGTTGAATTGGGTAAAGACGGCATAAAGGCTTGGGGTGTTTATCCTGGCGGCTCTTCTGGCAATCCAGGAAGTCCTTTTTATGACCACATGGTGGATCAGTGGGCCAAGGGGGAGTACAATGAGTTGTTCTTCATGCGCAATGCGCAGGATACTCGCAAAGCTCAGAAGAGCGTATGGTCTTTTAGTCCTAAAGGGCGTTAAGCCTGTCAATTACCCACAAAACCGACAAATCAGGAATTGTGGTTAAAGAACCAAGAAGTTCATTGAGGTAATGTAATGTAAGCAAAACAAAAATGTATTTTTTTGCTGGATGAAAGCGGCAAAAAAATATAGTACATCCAGC
>NZ_JBGSLK010000084.1:0-14374 GCF_041740695.1 Haliscomenobacter sp.
GTAAAACGCTCAAGGTGACGTAGGCTCTGAGGCCTGCGACCGTCGAGCTTGCTGCCGAAGGCAGCGTCAAAAGACCGACGAGCGCCCACGTAGTGGCTCGTAAGATCTTCGACTTAGCGCGAGAGTAAAGACCCCGATATAACTAAACGCCCTACGTATCACTTCGTGGGCGCTCGTAAGATGTCCGACTTAGCACAAAAATGAAAGACCCCGCTATAGCCTAACTCCCTACCTACCACTTCGTGGGCGCTCGTCGGTCCCAAAATGCTCGCTGCGCGAGCGGGCTCGACGATCGCAGGCTCTAGATCCTACCTTCGATTGAACATTTTACGCAGCTTGGTACTCATCACTCTTCACTCATCACTCTTCACTTTTCACTCTTCCCTCTTCACTCTTCACTCTTCACTCTTCACTCTTCACTCCCCACTCATCACTCTATACACCTCCCCATACGCCCGCGCCACCGTCTCCGCCTGAAAACGTTTGACATTCTCGAAACCCGCTGCAATCAACCCTTCGCGGTAAGGCGCATCGTTGATGACCCTTTGCACGCCGTCGCGAATGGAGGCTACCGATAAGGGATCCACCAAACAAGCCGCAGTACCCGCTACCTCGGGCATGGATGAGAGGTTGGAAGTCACTACCGGGCGACCCACCGTTTGGGCTTCGAGGATGGGCATGCCGAAGCCTTCGAGGGTGGAGGCAAAAAGCAGGAGGTCGCATTGATGGTAGGCGGCTTGGACCTGGGCATCAGTGAGGTCGTATTCATTAAAATAGTCGATCTGTGAATCCTGCAAACGTGACTGGACTTCGGCTGAAATTTTGCCAATGATGTGAAAAGTACACTCGATGCCTCGCAGCGCCTCGATGTGCCGCAGCAGGTTTTTATTGGGCGCATTGCCAATGTGCAAAATGCGGGGCTTGGACACCTGAAAAGCTTTGGGCTGCGCGTTAAAATGGGTTTTGATGATGGTGGGGATCACCCTGATTTTAGCTGGATTACACCCGGTAAAGTGGATGAGCTCGGCCTTGGTGGCTTCCGAAATGGCCGTGACTACCTGCGCATGGGCAACTGGCAATTTGAGCCAAAATAGCCACAAAAACCGACGCAACCAGGGATTGGGGTGGCGCATGAATCCACAATCGTGTACCGTAAGAATGGTGCCGCGCCTGGGCAGCGCCAATGCTGCGAAATGAACATCACCCGTGATGTGGTTGATGCGGTGGCGGCCACGCCGCGCTGCCAGGGCGATTTGAACCCGTGGCCAAATTCCATTGCTATAGGTAGGTGCTTCAAGCGTTTGGGGAGTATAACCCATCACCTTGGGAAAAACCAACAACATGGTTTCAAATGAAGCTTCAATGCTGAAATTGCCTCCGGGTCGGGATTTTCGAAAAAACAAACGTACATCAGGAAAGTCCATAAAACATCTATTTTTGGGAAAGTTCGGGGTAGCTTTTGTGTTATAAAATAGGCAACACCCACCACAAGTTGAGGTGACTACAATTTGTTGGCGTGTAGACCCCTACGGAGCTGGGCTACTCTAGAATGAAGTATCGGCTAGATTAAATCCCCCTTCCGGGGTGAATGAGGTTTAAAAATATATCAATATTTGCAATAAACGCAGAATGTAGCTGCTTATTTCGCCAATCAACACGAGTGGGCAGTTCAACAACCATCCCCCGGAGTTCAACGAATGTCGTTTTGTTGAAGCCATTGCCCCAATACTACCAACATCCATACGCGTGACCAGGAAACACTGCCATCGTTGGCCAAAAACTGCTGCCAGAGTTGCAGCAAAGCTTTTTCCTGAAAAAAAGGATAATTGGCCAGGTAGTGGATGCGGGTGGCACAAAAATCGCGCAACTCAGTTTGCATCCACTGTGCAAAAGGCAACGTAAAGCCCATTTTGGAACGCTGGGTGATGGCACTCGGCAAGAGGTCGCCCATGGCAGCCACCAGCAGGCGTTTGTTGGGTTGTCCAAGTTTGACTGCGTCGGGAATCTTGAGTACCAGTTCCACCAATTCGTGATCCATAAAAGGAACCCGAACCTCCAGGGCATTGGCCATGCTCATTTGGTCGGTATCGCGCAGCAGCACGTTTTGCAGATAGGTCTGGATTTCCAGTACCGAAATTTGACTGATCAAGGGCAGTTTGAGAAAATCCTCGTTGTGCAGCTGGCTTTGGATCAGCTCATGGACCCGGTTTTGGGGCAAAACAGGCATGTTGCTTAAAGCCCGGATTTGGTCATCGAGCAATACCTGCCGGTACAGGGGATAAGCGGCCAAGGCGTTGATTTGGGGCAAACGCAATATTTCAGCGGTTTTTTGACCCGCAATGGTAGGTCGCCAGGATTGGTACACATTGGCGCCCCAGCGCCGCAGCGGCGCAGGCGTCAGGTTCAGCCAGCGGTGTTGCTGGAGCTCGTGCAATTGTTTGAATACCGAATACCCGCCAAACAACTCATCGCCCCCTAATCCCGATAAAGCCATGGTGACTCCGGCTTCGCGGGTTGATTTGGATACCACGTAAGTATTGGGACCATCGCCGCTGGGGTGATCCATGGCCTGCAAGGCCGCGGGCAACAAATGCAAAAAATCATCGGCGCGTAGCCTGATTTCTTCGTGCAGGGTGCCACAGCGCTGCGCCATCATGCGGGCAAACTTGCTCTCGTCGTATTGATCTTCGGCAAAACTGATGTTGAAGGTGCGCACCTGCTGATCGGAAATCTGGCTCATCAATGCCACTACGGCACTGGAGTCGACCCCTCCCGACAAAAAAGCCCCAAAAGGAACATCGGCCACCAAACGCCGCTCTACTGCGGTTTGTAAAGCCCCGCGTACCCGCCCCGACCAATCTCCCCCCTCCAATCGCTCAGCACGCTGGGGCACCAATTGCCAGTAGTACTCCTTAAGTATGCCCGCTGCCGATTGCAAGAGGTAGCTGCCAGGCTGCAACATTTTTATCCCCTCCACCATGGTGTGGGGTGCATGTACGGTTTGGTAGCGCAGGTAATCCACCAGCGAGTCGGTATCCATTTTGCGCGCACACCAGCCGCTGGCCAAAATGCCGCGCAGTTCGGAAGAAAAAGCCAAACCACCCTGATTTTGACAATAATAGAGCGGCTTGATGCCCAAACGGTCGCGGGCAATGAACAAGGTGGTCGCCTGGCGATCCCAAATGGCAAAAGCAAACATGCCCACCAAATGGGCCAAACAGCCTACGCCCCAGCGCGCATAGGCCGCCAAAATGACCTCGCTATCGGAATTGGAATGGTAGGTGTAATCGGGTAAGGTGGAGCGCAAAGCCCGGTAATTGTAGATCTCGCCATTGAATACCAACACGTAGCGCCCATCGGGTGAATGCATGGGTTGGTGCCCGGCTGCCGACAAATCGATGATCGACAAGCGGCGGTGCCCCAACGCAATGGGCCCCTCGGCCCAGGTGCCTGCGTCGTCGGGCCCGCGATGGGCCAGGGCCTGGTTCATTTTGTGCACGAGTTCGACCCGCGAACCCGGCCCCAGTAGCTCAGTTGGGGTATACAGTCCGTTGATGCCACACATGGCGATTAGGGCTTTTACCAATTGTTTGACACTGCAAACAGGTCGTTTTTATGAAGGGATAGTCATTACCACATTGTTACAGCCCTTTAACAAACCGATGCCCATTGGACAAACAATTGCGTTTTTTTTAAAGTGATGATTTTTATATAGGCAAAACTACAGGTTGATGCAAAGCCTAAGCCCTTCAACTTCATTTCTGTATGTAGACGGTAAGATAACCGAAAAGTAGCTGATGTGGTGCAAGTAAATCTAGTAATTTTTTTGTTGAGGCCGAAGCAAACCGTGCGGGATGGCCAGACAGGGGCATAAACTTTTTTGCGCAACGGGAGCCCCGCCAGGGGCGCAACATGGGTAGAAAACAAGGGCCCCATGTTTTCCAAAGTCCCGTAGGGACGCGCTGTGGGTATCGATAGGCGTACAATACCCCTATCAGGCCTTTAGTAGGGCTTAAATCCCTACCAACGCGGCACACACTCTTTCCACCGTACCACACTCACCACCTCGTTTGGCAGCAAAGGGCGCACCCAACTCCTCCTTTGAGGTAGTGGGTCAAAAAATGTTTAATTGATGACTCGGGTTTTGACCGCCTCCGCGGGGTTGCCCTGGTAAATCATGTACGGCTCCAGATCAGCTAGGGCGACCGAACCTACACACAATACCGCGTGGCTGCGGCAGCATACCCCTGGGCAAACAATGGCATGGGCTCCGATCCAGACCCCCTCCTCCAACACAATGGGACTGACCATCAAATCAAAAGACGAACGTTTGTAATTGTGATTGCCACACAGCAGCATCGCCCCTTGCGAAAGGCAAACGTTGTCGGCAATGCGCACCTGATCCAGATTGTCGATCCAGACTGACTCCCCAATCCAGACATCGTTGCCCAGTACCAGTTTCCAGGGGAATTTGATGCGGACATTGGGCTTGAGCAACACGCCCCGCCCCACTTTAGCCCCGAATTGCTTCAGCAGCCAAATCTTCAAACCATTCAACCCGGCCAAACTGTGCTGAAAAAACAAAGCGCTGCAAACCATCCACAGCAACTCCCTCAATTTGGAAGCGCCACGATCAAACTCCAGATTTTGATAAGTGTTTAACTTGACCTTATTCATGCCTTTTGTTGGCAATCTACCTCACCTGTACTTCCAACTGTTTCCCTAATCCAATTTCTACAATCTTCTGCAAGGTACCCAGTTCAATGTCCGCATGGTTGTTTTCGATGCGGGAAATGTAATGCTTGGTGGTACCACTCCTTAGGGCCAACTCCTCCTGAGTTAAACCCGCCTCTTTTCTGGCTTGCCGCAATAAAGTACCAATTTTCACTCCACGGTTGCGCTCCAGATCAGGCTCACTGTTTTCGTACAATACCAGTGGATCGAGATCAAATGGTACTTCAAAAACCATCCCGTTGCTCAATTCAATTTTGTCAAGCACTGTTGGCCAACGCAAAGTGCCTTCATACAAACTCAGACTTTGAAACACCGCTTCATCCAACAAGCGCCGCCGCAATGGATCAGCGGCAAAATGATGTTTGTCGAAAAATTGCTCAAAATCAATTACTCGATACTCCCCATTGCTGAAAGCAACATAGACCTTCCAGCCCTGGATCGCATTGAGCTTAATGATGCGTGGTATTTTGGTTGTTTTGCTCATGATGTTACGACTTTGGCCGCATTGCTTCCCAGATTTCCTTTAATTGGCTTTGATTTGCTTTTGCCCACTTCATCACCTTTTTTTGTTGTGGCTTGGGTAAACTACCTCGATAAACATCCAGTGTATCAATTTCAATGAGCACTTCATGTTCTGCATATATTGCATGAAAATGTGGGGGAACATGGTCATTGTAATAGAAGTCTATTTTTATGCCATCAATGAAAAAGAAAGTAGGCATCTAACAGTGTTTTAGGCTACAAATATGCAAAAAGTTATCTGATTAGGCAACTTTTTCAAGTGTATTTTATTTTCCTAATTGGCTATCATGTAAAAAATTCGTAATAAAGAAACGAGTGTATGCGGTATCGGCACCGTGACAGGAATTTGTAGCCATTCTACATCCCTTGCCCTTGCCAACGCAGTACACACTTATTCCACTGTACCACAATACCACCTCGTTTGGCAGCAAAGGGCTCACCCAACTCCTCCTTTGAGGTAGTGGGTCAAAAATGATTAATTGATGACTCGGGTTTTGACCGCCTCCGCGGGATTGCCCTGGTAAATCATGTAAGCTTCCAGATCAGCTACTGCTACCGAACCTACACTCAATACGGCGTGGCTGTGGCAGTGCACACCGGGGCAAACAACGGCCTTGGCACCAATCCAAACACCCTCCTCCAACACAATGGGGCTGACCATCAAATCAAAAGACGAACTTTTGTAATTGTGATTGCCACAAAGCAGCATGGCCCCTTGGGAAAGGCAAACATTGTCGGCAATGCTCACCCTATCCAGGTTGTCGATCCAGACTGATTCACCAATCCAGACATCGTTGCCTAGCACCAGTTTCCAGGGGAATTTGATGCGGACATTAGGCTTGATCAATACCCGCTGGCCAACCTGAGCGCCAAACTTTTTCAGCAGCCCAATCTTCAAACCATTCAAACCCGCTAAACTATGCTGAAAAAACAAGGCACTGCAAAACATCCACAGCAACTCCTTGAGTTTGGAGCCGCCGCGATTGAAGGCAGAGTTGTTGTAGGTATTAAGCTTAACTTGGTTCATTCGGCTGTGCTAGGCACTGGTTTAAGGAGAATTTGGTAGAAAAAACAGAGGCTCCCTCTCCTTAGCGTTACCCTCTGTCAAACCTATTGCTGCGGCCAACCAGAGTTGTCGAAAATTCATCACATCCATACACGTACTGATGATGAGCATCAATAGCAAAAAAACAGCAATCACGTGCTGAGCTGGATGAGGAGAATTACGATTTTTTAGCAGACACTTGCCGCATACTATCCATAAAAAAAGAAGGGATAGTAAGCCCAAAGCGCCAGTTTCGGACCAGGCACCTCCCCATGTAAAATGAGGATCATAATTGGGTAAATGCCGGGCATATTGGTTTTTTTGTTTCAGTGCATCTAGCGCTTGATTGAATTGCCCAGGGCCAACGCCAAAAATAGGGTGCTGCCAGCCAATCAGCCAGTTAGCCCTTTTAAGCTCCAGGTAAGTTGTTTCTACCAATTGAAAACTTCCAACATAAAGGCTCACCTTTTCCGGGGTGTACTGCATTCCGCCCAAATAACTGTCTTGTATGGGTTTTCGAGGCAAGATAATCCAATGGGTGCCCGCTATGAAAAATAAGGTAGTGAGGATAAGCAGTCCTGCTTTTTGCCAGTTGCGCCAGCGTTCCAGTAATGGATCAATTAAAAGCATCCCCAAAACGACCAAAACAACTTCTTTCGACAAGGTCAAGAGCAACACTAATCCAAAGAGTATGGGCTCAAACAGAGATTTTTTATTGTATCGAAATTGGTACCATGACCAAAGCATTGGCAACATCAGTACTACCACCAGCATGCCAGAGCCCCCAGTTAAGCCTGCTGCTCTGATGACTGTACCAAAGTAGGGGTAATTTTCATAAATGCGGACACATTCATTGGTCCAACCCAATAAAGCGAGGATGTACCCTATGAGGGTGATGAGCGCAAGAAGTATGGCGCCTTTGGTCCAATAATTCATCAGATGGACAAGGGTGTTTTTTCCTTCTTGCAGAAAGCGGGCAAACACAAAAAACATTAAAATGAGATAAACCCGCCCAATGGCCTCAAGAATAGCACCCAATTGTTGAGCCCATAAAGCAGCAATCAAATTGATGAATAGGTAAAGTGCAAATGGGACAACTATTTTTTTGGGTGATACAAAGTGGGTGCCATAATGGGTTAGGGCCAATACAACAATCGCCACAAACAACAACTCAGTGGGTTGAACTTTGGCATGAACCAGAGGCAAATACCACATGCGGGTAAATGACACTAAAAACACATAGGCAAACAGCAAGTAAGCAAGGTAGGTTTTGCTTGCCTGAATGGGTTGAATCATCAATTCCTATACAATTTTGGGGGCTGTATTTAAGGCTACATTCCAAATACCAAAATTAACTTGTTGAAGACTATCAATAAAGTGCATAACACGCACAATGGTAAAATTCAGGCAGTTTTTGGCGTTTTTTTTTTGAAAAGTCGCTTTGTTAACGTTTTTTTTGATAATTCTCTAAAAACATACACAGGAATTGCCATGTATACAAATGTATCAATCCACTGGGGGAAATAGCCTCTGGTTATCCATTGAAAAAGGCTTACTGAAAAGGTAATATTTAATAGTAAACTCCAGTTGGATTTGACATTAATTCTATTATTAAATGTTTTTATAAGCACTCCCATCAAAAAGCTTCCAAGTATTACTCCATAAATCCCTCCATGTATGTAGAAGGCACCTACATTGGTTGTAGCTTCCCCAACGGTAGCTGAATATGGAATATCATACGCTTTAATTGTTGTTGAAAGTTGAGGTGAAGGATAATAACCATCTTTGTTAGTAAGGATAAATCTTGGCATTAATCGAATAAAGGGGTAGAAAAAGGTAGTAACTCCATAATCGTGCTCAAGATTTTTTATTTCAAATCCTCTAATTATTGCCATATCGGCTAAAGCGCCTCTGGTTTGCTCAAATATTATAGAATAATCAAACAAGGAGGGGTTGTATGTCAAATTTAGCCAATTCTTTTCAAAGAGGTTTTTCCTATTAAAGGTGGAAAATAATATTAAATAAAATGAAAATACAGCAAAGACGGTTGGTAGAATAATTGTCCTAACATTAAATTGAATTTTATAAAGCCATACAATTCCGATTCCGATTAAAGAGAGAAGTATTCTATAGCGAAAACCAAGTAGTATAAAGAGAAAAAAAGAAGAAAAAAGCATTATCAAAAAAATTCTTCTTTTAACATTAAATAAAACACCCATAATATTAGTAGTTATTAACCCATCAACAGCATTCATTAGATAATATGAAAATCCTCTTGCTCCAAGTCCTAGGACGCTTTTCCCTAAAAACACATTAAGTACACTAGCTCCAGATAAGGAGATATTAAGGAGTACTATTCCATATAAAATAATATAAGTTTTAAATACGTTTTTGCTTTCTGATTTTTCAGCAGAATTTAAAGAAGGATTTAAGTCACTTGTTAGTTCTAGCTTTTTACCTCTTACAATCCAATACCCTATAATAAAAGAGCATAAATTAATGACACTCATGTTCAATCCATCATCATAGTAATCAGAAATATCCGAGAGGATAATGCTTTTTACGCCCATTTTATACATGTAAAAAGGTGTAATGAATAAATAAAACAGGTATACGCTTAAGCAAAAAAAATAGGCCAGATGTCTTTTAATTCCACCATTCGCGTTCCCAAGAAGCACACCAATAGAAACTGAAGTTAAGCCAAGAAAAAAATAACTGGTTACTAGGTCCATAACAGTCTCATAAGTTTTGCTCCCCGAAATTTTAACATGTTAAATCGTAAAAATATTTTCCATAAAACTTAGATGAAATTCTTGGGATCAATGATTTTGAATTTTCCCTTATTTCTTCTCTAAGGGCGTGTTTTGGCAGCCTGCGTGGGTTACCCTAGTGAATCTATATGCTTCCAGATCAGCCGTGGCGACCGAACCTACACTCAATACCGCATGGCAGCGACAGCCTGCGCACGAGAAATATGTTCATCAATCAACTGTTGATATAATTCATGTTGATTTGCAGCTATGACAGGCGTGGTATAATGTTGTGATAAAAACAACCGTGCTTGGATCGCCTGTTTTTCCAAATCGTCAAAATTAAAATGGGTTAACTGATTCAGCGTATAAATAATTTGATGAACATCAGGCTCAAGTGCCACGGCATGCCCAGCTTCCGACAATTCCGGGAAATTGCAGTTTTTGCTGATTAAGGGTTTCAACCCATAATTAATACCTTCTAAAACTGCGGTCGGAAACCCCTCACTGAAAGAGGGCAACGCAAAAAAATGGCATCGTTTTAACAGTTCTTCCTTTTCGGCTCCATAAACAGGTCCTAAAAGGCGGATATTGGTGCTTTGATTTAGTACCGCTAGGATTTTTTCCTGTTCTCCTTCATCCGGTCCGGCTATTACCAGCTCATAGTTTGGCTGATTGTTTAAAAGTGACTTTACCCAAGCTTGCACCAACAAGATCACGCCTTTTTTATGATGCAACCTGGATAAAAACAAAACAGAGAATTTGCCGCGAGGCTTCTCTACTGCTTCGATCAAATCTACCCCATTTGGAATGAGCATTACTTGCTGTTCGGGAAACAAGCGCCGCAAATTATCGCGCTCTGGTCTTCCTACCGCCCGGATTATCGTAGCTCGATGTAGCATTATTTTTTCTCGCAAATGGAAATATATAAACTTTTTCCATTTTTTTTGCTGCATACTCCATGGCTCTAACATTCCTTGTGGTAATACAATCCAAATGTATCCCTGTTTACTCAATTGATTCCCCCAAATGGTCGGATACTGCCAACAGCCGTGCGTGACAATTATATCCGTTTTGGAATTTAGGTTTCTTTCATTTAAAACACTAGGTATAGCTGATAAACTAACAGAAGGTATTTCATATTGAAAATAACGACCTTCAGGCAAAGAGGGCGCTCCCGGGGGAAGCCATACTTCAGAAGAAATATTGTAACTATCTTCTAAGCATGCTGCTGTAAATATTGCTGCATTCCAAATCCCAAAATTGACTTGGTCAGCTCTATCTATGATGTTAATTACTCGCATTTTTTTGTAAAATAGGTACGCCTAATACTTTTAGTACGTTCTTTGCCCAAACTTCTGGTGTGTAGTTGGCGATAATTTCTTGAGAGGATTGCCCCTTTTGAGTTAGTTGTTCTGAAGAAAGTAAACTCAGGTTGTTAAAGACGATATCAAGCGACACTTTGTCCTTTGCATCAAATATCCAACCATTAGTGGTTTGGACTAGATCAGGTGCACAACCACATTGCTCCGAAACAATAATCGGCAATCCTGCAGCCATTGCCTCATTTACTACCAATCCCCACGGTTCAAAAAGACTAGGCAAAATAAAACAATTAGAATTGTGATACAATGAAGGTAATTCTTCATAACTAACCCAGTCAAGAAGTTTTATTTGAGTAGTATTGATTTTATTTTCCATTTCTGCTTTCAATGGTCCACCCCCAACGATCTTTAGCTCCCATCCATTTGCCAAAAGTGCAGAGGTTTGAAATGCTTCAATTAACAAGCTCAAATTTTTTTCCGCGGCAAAACGAGCAACACAAAGCAAAGTGGGTGAAATATCCCCACGACCAGGAGACATATTGCTAAAATGTACATTGTCTACAACACTATATCCTTCTGCTATTTTTTCAGGCGATATACCTAATCTCCCTGAAAAATGAGCTTTCGCTCTATTGCCTGATACTAAAAAGGCATCTACAAACAGGCGGATAAATAATCCTTTTAAATTATCAGCAACCCGATTAGAAGCATACCACGACTCAGCAAAAAGTAGCACTTTTTTACCTGTCATTTTTGCCACAATGATCATAGCTAGATAAGCCAATCTTCCATAACCAGCAATACATACATGCGTTATCCCCTGTTTGCGGATAAGCGCAACAAAAGCGCCGAGTACATGCCATGGCTTTACCTGATTAACCGGACGGTTTGAAAGCAAAAAATAATTGTGCTCTTTTTCACTATTTTCCCATTGATACAAGGTGTCACTTTTACCTAGATCACATGCTATGACGTTGGCATTTCCAACCGCATCGGCAAGAGCTTTCCACCTGGAGCGATGATAATCCCCCATCCGATCCCAAACCAACAAAAACTTAGGCGACACCAGCACGTTTTAAATATTGGTTGTATTGATAAATAAAAATAAAAACGGGCCAGTAACTCATACCAATAAACGCAATAATACCTGGTAAGTCTCCGCCTCGAAGCAGCGGAATCAAGGAAGCAAGAAAAAGCCCCCAAATCACCCAGCGCATATCCGACTGATACCTGTTGGCATACCTCCCAATACGTACAAACAGCCACGCATAAATAAAACAAAATACAACGATACCCACTACACCGCCCTCCCCATAAAAAGAGCCATACAAAGTCTGTGAGATGCCCACGGTTCCATAAGTTTGATAATTGTTCAAACCTAGTTTATTGACATAGCCCCCCACCGGCTTATCGGGCCACCAGGAGCGAGGTATGGGTCTTAACAAAATCTCGAGGTGCTCCATGCCGTAGTGAAAGTCCAGATGATGCGGATAAACGTCCAGTACCATCATAAAGCCATCCAGCATGTTGGCGTCTTCTCTTTTTTCAAAAGCACGCTCATAAGCCAATACAACTTGCTGCTCAAAGCTAAGGGTGGACAGGTTTTTCTGCCTGGCTACCCCTGCTAAGGCAAATAGCAAGAGAACCAGAAATCCGCCCAATAGATACAGCCTCGCCTTTTGAGCAGGCAGATAACGCCGGGTAATCAAAATACCCACAGCCAGTAACCAGGATAAAAACTGAAATCGTAAAGTTGGGTTATAGGAAAGTACAGCTGAGTATAGTAACAGCCCAAGAAAAAGTAATTTTTGATAAAAATGGGTTTTAAAATTAAAATTTTCATAAACCAAATACATTAGAACCGTAATTCCACCAATGGCTAATTGGAACAAAAAAAAATAGCTATTGCCTAATGCTACAATTCCCGTTATCACTTTAGTTAAGATAGAATTCAATACAATAAAAAAGACAAACAATCTAATAATCAAATTACTACGCTGTAGAATAAAATCTTTAAAGTATAAATTAGTGTCTCGAAAGTAGTATCGTTGAGTATTTTTTATATTTGTTTTAAAAAACATATAAGTAATTGACAAAACGGCGGTGCCTAGAAAAAAATAATTCAGTGCAGTTAAAGCACTTTTGTCATTGAGGTTAAAAATCCCAATGCGACTATAAGCCACGTAAACCCAACCAACTCTACCTGATGCGACAGCATAATACCGACTCAGACCAGTTAAAAGGAAGAAAATAGTCAACAGGATTGGCACTTCATCGTTTCTCCTGAAGAAGTAAATCACTGCTATCAATAAGAGAAAATAGGCCAGTATTGATAAAGCATTAGCATCCATGGAGCTGTGGTGCCTATTTAAGAGTGGTCAAAAATTGTTGAAGCCGGGTTTGATATTGATCCCAGGAATAAGCCAGGGCGCTTTGCCGCGCGGCGAGCCGCATCTGCAAGTAATGGTCTGCGTTCAAAGCTCTCAGCTTTTGCAAAGCAGTGACCAATGCAGGTACATTCCGAATAGGAACCAGGTATCCATTTTTGCCCTCTTGAATAATATTCGGTCCAAACGTATGCGAGGTAGTAATCACCGGCAAGCCTGCTGCCAATGCCTCTACGATCACTAGCCCAAATCCTTCAAAAATGCTAGGCAGTACCAAAGCATCATACTGTTGGTATTGTTTAAAAAGGCTCAGCTGATTTACCGGAGAGTGATAGGTAAATATACCCTTGTAATTTTCTAACGCTCTACCACTTCCCTGGATGCCGCCGATTAGGTGCAAGGTTACCTCGGATGCCGACATTTGGCGTACTGCTTCCAACAGGTATTTGATCCCTTTGCCCTGTGTAATCCTACCAGCGTACAATAGCCGTAACGGACGGTTTGTAATATCCGTTTTGGATAACTCCTGATAAGGTATATGCCGCACTTCAAAGCCCAGCGGGAGTTGTACAATTTTACCAAGGGGAATCCCATCTTCCAGCAAAGTCTGGGTGGTAAAATCAGAAGCAGATATAACTATGGATGCTGTGTGCGGTTCTTCTACCAGCCTTTGTTCATAAGCTGCCGGAAATACCAGATTATTTATACTATCTGCCCACTCCGGATGCAGCCTTACTTCTTCTCCTAGTATTTGTTTTGCTGCTATGATATGTGCGCTTGCCAACTCACAAATACTGACTTTTCCCCGATCATTCGCTGCTTTTAGACTGAACAAACTGCTTCCTTGAAACCCCCAATAGATGGCTGCATCTGATTTCGTTATCTTTTTTGCCACATATCCATCAAAAGCCACATCTCGGTCATACACCGCCTGCTGCACCGCAGCGCTTTTGCCCTGCAATTTACGCAACACCAATTCCTTTATTTCAAAGCGCCAGTTACTGTCCACTACATTACCATGCAACCCCTCCACAAAACGCCTCGTCCAAAACTGATTGCCTTGTGCTAATAGCCATTGCTGCAATGCCCGATGGCTAATGTAACTGCTTGTGTAAAACTTTGCCAGGTAGCCTAATTCGTGGAGGGATTTAGCTACTTGGTAGGCGTGTTGTTTACCAGAGTGAGAAAGGATAACTTGCATTTTAAGCATTTAAATTCTAGAGGCGTAGAAATTTTTTAATCTCTAAAACAATTTTTTTACTTGCAAACCGACTTTGTTGCATTATATTTAGATCATAATCAGCTTTGATGCTAAATGATTCTAGAACTTGGTCTAACATATCTCGATGCTGACCTGCAATACATATTTTTACATAAATCTTTGAGGCCCACAATTCCATAATTACAGGAATCATTTTTATTGATTAAGGTCTCGTTCCGAACACAACAAGTACATATTTCATGAATTCACAGCAATTTCTGACGTAAGCTGCACACGTAGAAAAGTGCTATCTTTGATATATGAGAAAGAGTTATGCACAGCTTCGGCAAGAAGTGAGTTATGATGGCTTACTTTCAAAATTACGAACCGATTTTGGGGCTATTAAAGAT
>NZ_JBGSLK010000085.1:0-73418 GCF_041740695.1 Haliscomenobacter sp.
GTTGAGGCTACCGCAGCGACGTAGTCAATGTCGCTGCGGTAGCCTCAACCTTCCTCAACCTTCCTCAACCTCTCTCAACTTCTCCACTATTCAAACAATGTTCTTTGCTGAGCGGGAGGTACAATCCCCAGGTGTTGGTAAGCTTTTTCGGTGGCTTCCCGACCACGGGGTGTTCTATGTAAAAAACCTTCCATGATTAAAAACGGTTCGTGTACCTCTTCAATTGTGCCTGCTTCTTCGCCGATAGCCGTCGCAATGGTAGAAATACCCACTGGGCCACCTTTGAATTTTTGGATGATGGTCGACAAAATTTTGTTGTCCATTTCATCCAGGCCGTATTCGTCCACATTCAGGGCTTCCAGGGCAATTTTGGCAATTTCTAGCGTAATCCGCCCATCGCCCTTGACCTGGGCAAAATCGCGTACCCTGCGCAGCAAGGCATTGGCAATCCGTGGGGTGCCCCGGCTCCGTCGAGCAATTTCGGAGGCACCATCATCCAGAATCTCCAGGTTTAGGATGCTGGCAGAACGGTGGATGATGCGCTTTAGGGTTTCTACATCATAATAATCCAGGTGACAGTTGATGCCAAAACGCGCCCGCATTGGTGCCGTCAACAAGCCCATCCGGGTGGTGGCGCCTACGAGGGTAAAAGGATTGAGCGTAATTTGAATACTCCGGGCATTGGGGCCGCTGTCGATCATGATGTCGATGCGGTAATCCTCCATGGCGGAGTACAAATATTCTTCAACTACGGTATTGAGGCGGTGAATTTCGTCAATGAATAAAACGTCCCCTTCGTTGAGGTTGGTGAGTAAACCCGCCAAATCACCCGGTTTTTCCAGCACGGGGCCCGAGCTCATTTTTAAACCCGTTTCCAGTTCGTTAGAGATGATGTGCGATAGTGTGGTTTTGCCCAAACCCGGTGGGCCGTGCAGCAAAACGTGATCCAGGGCTTCTCCTCTTTGTTTGGCCGCAGTGATGAAAATCTTGAGATTATCCACAATTCGGGGCTGTCCACTGAAGTCTTCCAGTGCCTTCGGACGCAAAGCGCGCTCTATTTGCTGTTCCTCCGTACCAATCTGCTTGCCAGAAGCATCCAATATAGGATTTGCCATTTAAATATTGTTTTTAAATTTGCGCAGCAAAATTTGAGGCCAATTCATTTTCCTGTTTTTTTGGCCTAAATTACTGCTGCTAAAGACGCGAAATTCGCGTCTCTACATTTTTTCAGCATTGAAAATACAATAATACAACAATGAGTGGATCAAAAGTAACCATTGAAAATGGAAAATTAACGGTGCCAAACGATCCGATCATCCCTTTCATTGAAGGAGATGGTACTGGAGCCGATATTTGGGCGGCCTCAGTTCGCGTTTTGGACGCCGCAGTGGAAAAAGCGTACAATGGTACACGCAAAATTCATTGGAAGGAAGTGTTGGCTGGTGAAAAAGCCTTCAACCTTACTGGCAGCTGGCTACCTGATGAAACGCTGCAAATTATTGACGAGTACCGCATTGCCATCAAAGGTCCTTTAACTACCCCGGTTGGTGGTGGTATCCGCTCTTTGAACGTTGCCTTGCGCCAGATACTCGACTTGTATGCCTGCGTTCGTCCGGTGCATTATTTCAAGGGTGTACCTAGCCCGGTTAAAGAGCCGGAACTGGTAGAAATGGTGATTTTCCGTGAAAACACCGAGGACATTTACGCTGGTATTGAATACCTGGCTGGTACTCCGGAGTTGGAAAAACTCAAAAAATTCCTGATTGAAGAAATGGGCGTTACCGGGATTCGTTTCCCTGATACCGTTTCCCTGGGGATTAAACCTGTTTCACAGGAAGGTACCGAGCGTTTGGTTCGTTCGGCCATCGAGTACACCATTGAGAACAACCTGCCTTCGTTGACCCTGGTACACAAGGGCAACATCATGAAGTATACCGAAGGTAAATTTAAGGACTGGGGCTATGCTTTGTTGGAGCGCGAGTTTGGTGACAAGGTGTTCACCTGGGCTCAATATGACCGCATTGCTGCCGTGGATGGCAAAGCTGTGGCCGACAAAACTCAAGCTGATGCCCTGGCTGCTGGTAAAATTCTGATCAAGGATGCCATCGCGGATGCCTTCCTGCAACAAATTCTGCTGCGCCCTGCTGAATATTCAGTGATTGCAACTTTGAACCTTAACGGTGACTACATCTCCGACGCACTGGCGGCGGAAGTAGGTGGAATCGGGATCGCTCCAGGTGCCAACATCAACTACATCAGTGGCAAAGCCATTTTTGAAGCTACCCACGGTACTGCTCCAAAATATGCAGGACAGGATAAGGTGAACCCAAGTTCGGTGATCTTGTCTGGTGAGATGATGTTCCGCTACATGGGCTGGAAAGAGGCTGCTGACCTGATCATCAAAGGTGTTGAGGGTGCCATCAACAAAAAACGAGTTACTTATGATTTCCACCGCCTGATGGAAGGAGCTACGCTGTTGAAGTGCTCTGAATTTGGTGATGAGATCATTGCGAACATGTAAATTAAAGATGAAAGATGAAAGAGGCTGCCGCAGCGTTTTTGACGATAATCTTGTCTAAGTCTCTGCGGTAGCCTCTTTCATCTCTTATCTTTCATCTCTATTCTCCGCTTTTCACAAACTTCTTCGTTCCCGTTCCATTCTCCGTAGTGACCTGCATCAGGTAGGTACCCGCTGGAAGTCCATCCACCGAAATCTGGAATTGATCCCGCTTCACGTTCGTGTATACTTTTTCCATAATTTGGCGACCAGCCATATCCATGATCCGTACATTGGCTTGTTTGGATACTTTATTCAGTGCCAATTGCAAATAAATGTCTTCACGTGCCGGGTTAGGGCTAATCGCAAATTCATTGGAGATGGAAGGCACATCGCGATCGCTGCTGATCACCAATGGGCCTACGTTCATGCGTACCACGTACACATTTTCCAAACCGTAACCAGTAGGGCTGTAGGTAACCGTACCCAAGTCTGAATCAAGTGCCGTAAAACTGGCGTAACGTGGTTTGTCGGCAGCAAATCCAGTCAACAACATCGGACGGCGATCGTAAGTGTCGTTCAACAGCAATTCAATGTCGGTGTCATCGCCAGTGAAATATTCAATCATGACCAAATAGGTGGTAGTGTCCGCTAATTCTACGGCTGGTTCACCATCTTCGGGGAAAGGTACAGTAATCAATCTAGCCCCCGTTTCAGTTCCTTTGATGTCGTAGAAATTGTCAGCGATCAAATCGCGTTCGGTTGCTTCTACCAATGCATTTTGATTGCGGTCATCCCAGGTGTACAAGCTCACCAACAAGGCAATCCCCTGGAGGTCTGCACCATTGTTTACCCCAAAAGAAACACTGCGCAAATAATTGCCTTTTCCTTTGACGATGTAATAACTGTTGCCATAAGCAGCTGAGTGGGGCTCGTTTACATCCCAGTTGTCGCCAGGAAGGGTCCAAGTGGAAGCACCCAATTCCTTGGCAAACGTAGTATCGGTAACGCGGAAGAAGAAACCTTCCAAGTTGTCGAAACGGTCGTAATCGGCTGAATCAGCTGCCGCCTGATAAATCATGGCGTAGGTTCCTTTTCTATTGGGAAGGAACTTAGGGGCAAAAATAGCCGTATCAATCTGGTTCGGTGCAATAGAAGTCGAGGTTACCGAATCCCGGAAAATGCGTGCATTGTTGGTAGAGTCAATGGCAGAGATGTACAACTTCAGGCCAGTTTGCGCTTTGGCACCAATGTTTTCAACTGCTGCGCCATATGGAATGGTTTCTGCCTGAGCCGCAGGTTGTTGCATATTGGGAGACAAGGCATAAAACTGCGTCAACGCCAGGTTGTTGGCCTCACGCTTCACCAGTTTAACGTCATCAATTGCCCAGTGGTAGTAATTACCATCGTAGCGGAATTTGATTTTGATGCTATCCGCGGTTTCACTACCCAGCAAGCGGACAGATTTATAGGGGTCGTCATTCTCTTCAAATGGTCTAACTTCTTCGTTGATTTGAGTAGAAACCCAGGTTTTGCCTCCATCTCTTGACCAATCAACGAAATATTCACTGTCAAAAAAGTGCGTCAGCGACTGATAAAACGACACATTCAATGCGGTACCTTTGGTCACCTTGATGGTTGGTGAGATCAATTCAGCACTGTGTGGAGCTGGACAAGGACCTTGTGCAAAATTGGTACACGATGCCGCACTTGCCAAATCCAGCGTTGCAGCATTCATGATCATCGCTCCGTTGCAACGGGTAGGCGAGAAGAACACCAACTGACCCGGAGAGGCTACCAAACAAGGAGAAGGAAAGGCATTGGCAGGAATCCAAGACCAGGCAAGCGCAGTATTGGGTTTGCCAGAGCAAGAAATGGTGTTGCTTTTCCAGCCGTTCAGGCCTCCATCAAAATCGCCTTCTTTGGCATTTTTACCCCATACTACCAAATTTGGATCGACAAAATCCGGGGTATTCGACTTGATGGTTACTTTCACTGCGCTGGTCAACAATGGTTTGATTTTATTGCCAGTCGCCAAAGACACCATAAAGCTAGGAATCGTTACCTGGTCTGCACCTACTCCAGTAGCCATTGAAAAAATGACCGGAGCTGTGGCAGTATTATTGATTACAATTACGGCAATGGCTCCCTTTTTTTGGGCATTGAGTACCTTTTCTGAAAAATTACAAGTTCCCCGATCGATAACCGCAATTTTTCCAGTTAAATCGGTTACAATTGGCGCAGCGGTACAGCCCAATGTTCCATTCGCTGCATCTTTAGCCTGGATCAATTCTCCAGAGAGCGTACAAAAATTGCGACCAAAAGTGGCCATTTCTGCGGCGTAATCACCAGCGATAGCAGCTGGCTCGGTTACCGTCAGCACGTGGCTTTGAGCAGTAATTTGGGAAGTGAAGATCAGTAGGAACAATCCCGCCAAAAGGGAATAGACTACTGAACAAGAGTGCGTAAAACTCCGCATAAGCGAATATTTATTTAAGTGATGAAATGTAACCAAAATTTGCGATGATCTGAAGAATGAAGGGTTTGAATGCAAAGGTAATAACCCGAAAATTACGGTTATAATGTAAAAGATCAAATTCTAAGCGGTTTTTTGTAGGAAGGGTTACAAAATAGACAACTTTGCAAGACTTGGAGTAAGGAGTTAAAGCCGCTTCATCCGCAAAAAAACCCGATACCCTGCATCCTGGACAAAGTGGATTTCAGCCCCAATCCGCTGTGCCCGCATTTTCATGTTTTGGATACCGTTGCCAGAACCGGTTTTGGAAATGGGGCTTATCTGGCCATCGTTGGCTATTTCCATTTCAAAAAAGCGGCCTTGTTGGCTCAGGCGGATGTTGACTTGCTTCGCCTGGGCATGTTTGGCCACATTGTTGATGGCTTCTTTAAAGATGTAGTACAAATCCTGGCGAATTTGGATGGGAATGCCCGTTTTGGTGTCCAGGTTTTTTAAAGTTACCTGGTATTGCACATTGAGGGGGCTCAGCACATCATTGGCATGTTCCTGCATGCGAAACAACAGGTCCTCGATGTGGTCTTTGCGGGAATCGATAGACCAGATCACGTCGTGCAAGCGCGACATGGCTTTGCGGGCGATTTCAGCAATTTTATTCAGTTTGGCAGCATCCACACTATTCGTGCCCAAGTGCTGCAACACCTCAGCTTGCATCGCAATTCCCGCCAGCAGTCCACTTACTTCATCATGAATGTCTGCCGCTATTTTGGTGCGTAGGCGTTCGATTTTTAACTTTTGCATCAGTCGCGAGCGCAAAGCATAATACACTCCCACTCCAAATGCCAGCGCAAGTAAAGCCCAGAACCACCAATATTTGTAGACATAAGTGAAGACCTGTACCTCCAGGATTAAACTTTTAGACCAATTTCCCCGGGGGTCGGCTCCCTGGATGCGCAAGCGGTATCGACCAGCGGGGAGTTGGTGGTACTTGATTTGATTGAGCCCCTCCAGCTCGGTCCAATCATGATCCAATCCTTCGAGCTTGTAGCGGTATTTGATTTTGTCCACATTCCAATACACGGGGAGAGTGAACTCCAGTTCCAGGTTTTGCTCATAAGCGCGAAGTTGTAGTTTGCGCAATCGTTGCAAATTGCGGGTAAAATCCCATAAGGTATCTTCCACCCAATTGTACTTGCTTACCCTAGTCAGGCATACCTGGGGCACCGTGTCCCTGCGCAACAAACGTTCCGGTCGGAAAGAATTTACCCCATTGATCGTACCGAAGTACATGATGTTGTCCTCGTCTCTAAAGAATGAATAGCGGGTAAATGAACTATGTGAAAACCCATCCAGGTCATAAAAATTGGTAAACTTTTCATCTTTTCGATCAAAACAAGAAATACCGCTGTGGGTGCTGATCCATAAATTGCCCAAATGGTCTTCCAAAATGCCCGAGATGGTGTTGCTGGCGAGACCATCAGACTGGGTGTAGTATTTGGCTTTTAAACTTTTCGGATTAAAGCGAATTAAACCTTGGGAAGAGCCCAGCCACAAAATCCCCTGCTGGTCTTCGTACACGCAATAAATCAATTGGGAACCCAATTCGCTGCGATCTAGGTAGGTTTCAAAATGGTTGTCTTGTAGGGTTTTTCCCGACACAATTTTGTACAAACCCCTATTGGTAGTTACCCAAAAAGTATTGTTCTTACTGCTGGTAATGTAATAAGGAAAAAGGTTGTTTAGCGGTGAGGGGTCTTCCGCCGTATAAAATGGGCGAAACTCTGCGGTTTCCCGGTTAAAAATCAACAATTTATAATGGCCATTGGGATATTCAGTTAAGAGCCAAAACTGGCCTTCAGCGTCAACTGAAAAAGCTCGAAACCGGGCTGGGTAGCGGTAAATTGTAGCCCTTTGAGTATTGATATTGTAGCGGATCAAGAGCCCTTTGTCCCTTCCTTGGCAGGCAATCCCCCAGAGGTAGTTGGGTTCCTGGTATTTGAGGTCAAAACAGCAATTGAAACGCAGCACCGTGTCCGTTTTTTCCTCAATGATGCGAATGGTATCCATGCCTTTTTGCAGTTCATTTTTGTTCAAGCGGTACCAATTGCTGTTTTCATTTGCAAAAAAAATATTGCCCCGGCCATCACTGGCCATGCCCCGCATGATTCGCCCAAAATCATCTTCAGCAATGTTTTTTTGGAGGTAACGCTGAACGATCCCCTGGTTGTTCTTGAATACTTTTAAACCCGTATCCACCCCAAAAAAGATAGTGCCGTAAAAATCGTCGCTGTACACAGCGATGATTTGTTTGCTCACACTGATGAATTTGCTAAAATCTTCAACCCGCCCACTTTTTTGAATGCAATAAAGATTTTTACTGATCGCAAAACGCAAATTGCCATCCGTTTTAGAAACCAGAACGTTCCCTTTTTTGTCTTGCCACCACAGTGAAAATTCACCATCTTCAGGAAGACCAGCAACAGCTTTGAAAGTCTTTTTCTGCGTGTTGTACTTAAACAGGTAATGGGTGCGGGCAAAAGCCAACCAAACCTGGCCGCTGTGATCACGTTTCAGGATGGAAATTCGTTGGTTGAATGCCTTAGTAGGTAAGGTTTTTCCTTCAAAATCACCAATGCCAAACTGCTTGACAACTCCTTGTCGGGTCACCAAACTCAAAATGCCATCTTTGTTGTTGCCAAAAATCCACTCGTTTTTACCTACTTTGATGGCTTCAAAAAGTTGATCGTTGGGTTCCCCCGTAAAGGTGGAGCTAAATTCTGCAATCCGATTAAAGCGAGTTGTTGCCAGGTCAAATTCATATAAGGCGATGATTTTATTTTGGCGATTTTGAAAACGGGTGAAAACCAGTACATTTCCGTCCTCATCTGCACGAATGCCTTGTACTTGTTCATTGGATCTGATTCCGCTGCGTTTGAGGTGGATGGTTTTTTTCTTAAAACTTTTATAATCAATTAAATCGAAAAATTCATTGTTGCGCAAATAAACGACCAACAATAAACTGTCTTGCAATAAGCGGGTAGCTTGCACATAATGGTCCGAAATGGCATAGGTATTATTGGGGTTGGTATTAAAAGTCAAAAAATTATACCCATCAAAACGTTGCAAACCGTGTGCCGTGCCGATCCAGAGCAAACCAGAAGGGTCTTTTTGGAGAGAAGTAACGGTCCAATCCGACAGGCCATCTCGCAAGGAAAAATACCGAAAAGGGATATCACCTTGCTGCGCATCGAGCAAAAGTACATGCAAAGACAGGAACAGCACCAGGCTGAATCTTTGTACAGGCAGTTGGAAATAAGTTTTAAACATGAAGTCCCCAAAATAATTCAGGTTCCAAAATAGAACGAATTTTAGTTTTAGCGGAGAAATAATTTCAACAAAATTACATGTTGTAGAAAAGTGATTAAATTCTTTTGTCCAACAACATCGAAACCAATTCGCCCCGGCTATTGATTTGTAATTTTTTGTAAATCTTTTTGATGTGATCACGAACCGTTTCCAAGGTTATCCCACAAGCATCGGCAATCATTTTGTAACTTTTGCCATCTACCAGCTCCCTTAGTATTTCTTTTTGTCGATCGGTTAACTCTACCTCGGGATTGTTTACCCTTTGCCGGAAGCGGAAAAAATTAACCACATGCCGCGCAATCGAAGGCGACATAAATGAGCCTCCTGCCGCTACGGTCAAAATTGCTTCCTGAACCATCAACAAAGGAGATCTTTTCGACAAATACCCAACCGCCCCTCTGCGCAAGGCTTCAAAAACATGCTCTTCCTCTTCGTATGAAGTCAGCATGATGATCTCCATATTTGGGTATTTTTTTTGGAGCAAATGGATGCCTTCCAGGCCAGAGATCCCGGGAAGATTGATGTCCAATAGTAGTATCTGCGGAGCATCAGTTTTTTGAAGCGCCAAAAATTTTTCTACAGAATCTGCTGTGGAATGGATTTCAAAATCGGCTTGGGAACTCAGAAAGTCAGCTAAACTTTCGCGTACCAACGCCTCGTCTTCAATGATGCTTAGATGGATACTGGCCATTGGGTTCAAGATGTTACACTAGTGATGATTCGATTTTAAACAAAGAAAAGTAAAAAAAAAATGTAAATCTGCCTAAAACTTATTCGAAAAGATAACTTTGCAGGCGACATTGTTACTTTACCAATGATAATTTGGAATTGAGTCCATTTTGGGCTTTTTTTTCGCGTAATGTTCAAGTTTACAATCATTGTTTTCGAAAATACACATGGGTATGTTAAAGTCAAAAATCGCTGGTATTGGATACTACGTCCCGGAACACGTGGTCACCAACCAAGACCTGACCCGAGTCATGGACACAACGGACGAATGGATTCAGGAAAGAACCGGAATTCAGGAGCGGCGCTACGGCAAAAAATTTGAAGAAACCCCCACGACCATGGCTGTTCATGCGGCCAAAATTGCCATAGAACGGGCTGGAATCCAGAAGGAAGACATCGACTTTATCATTTTTGCTACCCTGAGCCCTGATTATTATTTTCCCGGTTGTGGCGTGTTGCTCCAGCGAGAGTTGGGCATCACCAAAACCGAAATTGGCGCTTTGGATATCCGCAATCAATGCTCTGGTTTTGTATATGGCCTGTCGGTTGCCGATCAGTTTGTAAAAACGGGTATGTACAAAAATGTACTGCTGGTAGGCGCCGAAATGCACTCCATGGGGCTCGATTATTCTACCCGTGGCCGCAATGTAACCGTGATTTTTGGCGATGGTGCTGGGGCCGTTTTACTACAACCCACCTCGGAAGAAAACAAAGGAGTGCTCACCACCCATTTGCACTCCGATGGTACTTATGCGGAAAAACTGGCACTGATCAGCCCGGGTTCTCATGGTGCCTACCATTTCAATAAAATGGCGATTGAATGTGATTTTGGTTTTCCAGATGTGGAATTCGGGGAAGTATTTGTCAACCAAACCATGATCGACAATGCCTACACTTATCCGGTAATGGAAGGGCAGTTTGTGTTCAAAATGGCGGTGCAAAAGTTCCCGGAAGTGATCATGGAAGCCCTGGCCAAAACGGGGCTCAAACCCAGCGACATCAATATGCTCATTCCCCACCAGGCCAACCTGCGCATCAGCCAGTTTGTACAGGGCAAACTTGGCTTGAGTGATGACCAGGTATGGAACAACATCCAACGTTACGGCAACACCACCGCTGCTTCCATCCCCATTGCGCTCTGTGAAGCCTGGGAAGCAGGGAAGGTCAAAGAGGGAGATCTGGTGTGCCTGGCTGCCTTCGGCAGTGGCTTCACCTGGGGTTCGGCTTTAATTCGCTGGTAATTGACCAATGTGCTAATGGGGTAATGTCATGAACTGTTAAAAAAATAACCACTATATTTGTGCGGCTAGCCCATCAGCACATTAGCAAATTAGCACATTAAAAGCATGATTAACCCAAGTACCGTAGCCCTCCGGGCGCGTATTGACGAAGCCGTAAAAGACCTGCACGAACTGACCATTCGCATCAATCACAATGATTTGGCCAAAACGGTCAGCGATCTGCGCAACCGAATCAACGATCCCTTCATGTTTGTGATCGTTGGAGAGGTAAAGGCTGGCAAAAGTAGCTTCATCAATGCCTTGCTACAAACCGACCGGGAGATCACCAAGGTGGCACCCCAGCCGATGACCGATACCATTCAGCAAATTGTATATGGGGAAAAAGAAGAAGTGATCGTCATCAATCCTTACCTGAAAAAAATCCTGATCCCGGTTGAGATCCTTAAAGAAATAGCCATAGTTGACACTCCAGGTACCAATACCATCGTGGAGCACCACCAGGAGATCACCGAGTCCTTCATTCCTGCTTCGGACCTGATTGTATTTGTTTTTGAAGCCAAAAATCCCTACCGCCAATCGGCCTGGGATTTTTTCAAATTCATCCACGAGGAATGGCGCAAAAAGATCATTTTCGTGTTGCAACAAAAGGACTTGATGTCGGCTGAAGACCTGGAAGTGAATACCAAAGGGGTACACGATTACGCTGAAAAACAAGGCATCAACAATCCAGTCATTTTTGCCACCTCCGCCAAATTGGAAAAAGATGGCAACAAAACCGAAAGTGGATTCATCCCCGTCCGCCATTACATTCTGGAAAACATCACGGGTGGAAAAGCGCCAGTACTCAAGCTGGGCAATAGCGTCAGTACCTGTCTGCGCATCAATGACAGCATCCGCGAGGGTCTGGATTTGCGCCAACGCCAGTGGGAAGCCGATATGGAGTTTCGCAAAGACATCAAAAACACCCTCGACAACCAGGAATTAAAATCTTACAAGCAAGTCGATCAACTGGTAGAAAACATCCTGGCGGGTTACGACCGCACCACTCAAGCCAAAGAGCGCGAGTTGCGCGATGGTTTGTCCTTCTTTTCGCTGGTTCGGCGCTCCATTTCTTCCATTTTCACCAAAAAAACCTCGGCTAAAGAGTGGTTGGAAACCCTGGCTAAGGAATTGGAACAAAGCCTGAATACCACCCTGCGCGAAAAACTGCACGACGGCATCAACGATCTAGCCGATAACGTACAACAAATGGCCAAACTGATCGACCTGAAAATTCACACCAGTAAAAGTTTGTTGCAAAACGACCACGAAATATTCAGCGCCATTGCTGAACGCCGGCACAACATCTTTCGGGAGTTGCAGGAAAAATTTGAAGACTTCATCAAAAAGAGTGAAAGTTTTACAGATCAAAGTTTATTTCCAGACAAAACGCCGCTGCCGAGTTCTTTTGCTACCGGAAGTGGCATCGCCGTCATTGGTTTGATCCTGGCCGCCATCACTCAGGGAGCGGTATTTGACATCACAGGTGGAGTGCTCACCACCGTGGGGATTCTTTTTGCAGGCTTCGCCACCAGCGGGAAACGCCGTAAAATCATCGAAGGTTTCCAGGATGAAATTGTCAAAGGCCGGGAAAAAATTGAAATTGATGTAAGCGCACAATTGAAAGTATACATCAAGCGCCTCAAGGAACGCATCGACAGCAATTTTGATCCTTTCGACCTGATGCTCGACAAAGAAAAGGAACAACTCGCCGTTCTCAATCAAGAACAGGCAGTGATAAGCAATCAATTTGGCACTTTGGATACGGAAATTCAGGCAATGTTGGCTAGGATGTAAAGCAAGGTTTAGGATAGTTGAGGGAGGTTGAGATGGTTGAGGCTACCGCAGCGACATACACACCTTCACACACACATCACACACAAAACCTTTCTTGCGGTAGCCTAAACCTTCTCAACCTCCCTAAACCTTCTAAACTTCTATCCAAATCGCCATTTGGACTAATCTTTTTTTACCTTCAATCGAAAAAAACTTAACTTTACAAGCATTGACATTGATAACGTAGACCCGACCATTTGGTCTTAGCCTTCACCCGTTTGGTATGAAAAATAAAATTGTAGCTGCATTTTTGGCCTTGTTTGCAGGCATGTTTGGCGTCCACCGCTTTTATTTGCAACGCTGGTGGCAGGGAGTGATGTACATGGCCCTCGCTTTCATTACCATCATGATTACGGCTGATGGTGAGGGGCCTGCCTTCCTCATCCCGATGGTATTGGGCTTGGTTGATGCTTTGTTGTTCTTCGTGATGCCAACGGAGGATTTTGATGAAAAATACAACAAAAATCGCCTGCAACAAACCCAGCGTGAAACCTACTACGACGAAGCCGAGAGTGAGGCCGATCCTGCCGCTTTGATGGAAAAACCACAGCGGACTGCTAAATCTCCCCAAGGCTCCAAAGCCGGGAAAAAAGAAAACAAAAAGGAAGATTTTTTCAAACGCATCGGGATCGAGCAGTTCCGCAGTATGGATTTTGAAGGTGCGATTGAATCGTTTATGAAAGCGCTCGAAGACAACATCACTTCACCCAGCGTACATTTCAACTTGGCTTGTTGTTATTCGATGATTGAAAATACCGATAAAGCCCTGCAAAATCTGGAAAAAGCCATCGAAAATGGCTTCAGCGACATCTCCAAAATACAATCGCATCAGGCCTTGGCTTATGTGCGTAAACAACCCGAATTTGAGTCCTTTGTAGCCAATGGGTACCGCATTGTCAAACAATTGCCCCAGGCCCAACCTAATTTTTTGGATGCTCAAGTGAATGCACCCAGTTCGAGCAATGACACCAAAGATGTGCTGGATGAAGTGCTGCATTTGGGTGATTTGCGGGAAAAGGGGTTGATTTCGGAGGAGGAGTTTGTGGCGCAGAAGCGGAAGTTACTGGGTTAAGTTGCTGCTGAGGTGAGTCTGTGGTGTCTTAGGTTTCTTAGGTGGTGAAAGAATACCCTGCTACGCAGGTTTTTCTTTTTTACCACTTAAGAAACCTAAGACACTTAAGGAATCACCTAAGAAATGATGTGCCAGAGGCGCTTTAGTTCTTTCCTGGTGTTACTGCTGTACCAAGTTTACCTGCATCACCGGCTCATGCTCACCTGAAATACCCTCGGCCTGGAAACGCTTGCGCACCGCTTCTTTGGCATAAGCTTGGGCATCCAGATAAATATCGGGCACCACACTATAGCGAAAAGCCAGAGTTGTAGCCATTGGCGACAAATCCACGACTGGTGAAGTAATCGGCAGTTCCGCCAAATAGCCAGGTGACTGTTTTGCCACCTCTTCAAAAATCCGCCGCACTTTAACCATGTCTTCAGTAGGATCAATCGGCACCAGGGTTTCCAAAACCCGCGTCCCGGCTAAACTCAAGTTTTCAATCGCCCCGCTGGTGATCGCCGAATTGGGGATGATGATGGTCCGGTTGTCGGGCGTGGTCAGTATGGTAGTGAATATTTGAATTTCTTTGACCACTCCATTGAAACCTTGTACAGTGATCAAATCGCCCACCCGGTAAGGCCGGAACAATAAAATCAACACCCCAGAAGCAAAATTGCTTAAGCTGCCTTGCAGTGCCAAACCTATTGCCAAACCCGCTGCGCCCAAAATGGCTACAAAAGAAGTAGTTTGAATGCCGACGATTCCAGCGGCACTGAACACCACCATCACTTTAAGCAATACACTGACCAAACTGAGCAAAAAGGGGCGTAAACTTTGATCCACTTTGGTCTTTTCCATTCGGCGGCTCATGATTCCCACAATCCAGTTGCAAATCCAAAGTCCGATCAGCAAAACGAGGAGGGCACCGGCTAATTTTGGGGCAAAATTCGTGGCGAATTCCATAAATTTGCTCGCCTTTTCTGTAACTTGTGTTGGTTCCATTTTTAAATTTTGATTTTTTAAGCGTGTTTTAGCTTTGGCTAAAATAAGGCGTATAATTCGAGGCAAAAAATTTACACATTAAAAAACCTTTAATTTTGCAAAAACCTTTTCCCGGCAAAGAAGTGGCGCTACAAAAAATGCAACGCTACTGCGCTTTTCAGGAACGCTGTCACAGTGAAGTCCGCCAAAAACTGCTGGAAATCTCCGTATATGGCGATACGCTGGAGGAGATCATTGCCGAGCTGATCTCGGAGAACTACCTGAACGAAGAACGGTTCGCCCGCGCCTACGCCCGCGGCAAATTCCGCACCAAAGCCTGGGGCCGCATTCGCATTCAAATGGAACTCAACATGCGCAAAGTCTCCGCTTATTGTATCCGCAAAGGTTTGGAGGAAATTGATGAGGCGGATTATCTGGCCACCCTCGAAAAAATCATCGCCAAAAAACTGGCAGAACTGCAGGGAGAGGATAATTTTACCGCTCAACAAAAAACGGCTCAGTACGCCATGCGCAAGGGGTATGAATCGGAATTGATTTGGAGAGCCATAAAAAGTTGAGGAAAGTTGAGAAGGTTGAGGCTGCCGCGAGCGACTTAGACAATGTTTGTGTATAAGTCACTCGCGGCAGCCTCAACTTTCTCAACCTCCCTCAACCTCTCTCAACCTAAACAAAGCATGAACCTACACGAAGACCTATACCAATTACTCGAAGCCGCCGTAGATCAATACAACCGCCCCGGCTTTATTGAGTCCGATCCCATTTCCATTCCCCACCAGTTCAGTCTCAAACAAGACCGCGAAATCATGGGCTTCTGGACGGCCATGCTCGCCTGGGGCCAACGCAAAACCATCATCAACAATGCCCATAAATTGGTGGAACTGATGGATGGCGCGCCCTACGATTTTATCCTGAATCACCAGGAAGAAGACCGCCGGGCTTTCCTCGACTTCAAACACCGCACCTTCCAGGCTACGGATACCTTGTATTTTCTGGAATTTTTCCAGCACTATTACCGCCATCACGATTCCCTCGAGGATGCTTTTGCGCGGCACCTCTCCCCTACTGCTCCTCACACAGAGGCTGCGCTGGCGGGTTTTCAGCAATTGTTTTTTGCCTTGCCCGATGCGCCTCATCGCACCCGCAAACACATTCCTACGCCCCTGCGCGGCTCCACCTGCAAGCGCCTGAATATGTTCCTGCGCTGGATGGTGCGCAAGGACAACAAGGGGGTGGACTTTGGAATTTGGGAGCGGATTTCGCCGGGGCAGTTGTTGATTCCGCTGGATGTGCATGTGGATCGGGTGGCCAGGCATTTGGGGCTGTTGGAACGGAAGCAAACGGATTGGGGGGCGGTGCTGGAATTGAGTGAGGTTTTGCGGGGCTTTGATGCGGGGGATCCGGTGAAGTATGATTTTGCGTTGTTTGGGATGGGGGTATTGGGGGAGGGTGAAGAGCCTTAAGCGAGACATAACATAAAAAATTCACATAACCACAAATCAACCCATCCCCTCACTTAACCCGCTGCAAAGGACTACTCGCCACAAATCCCTCCCCTTGCACCACAATCCAGTACATCCCTGCACCCAAATCCCCCAAATCAAACTGCAGCTGATTGCTACCTTTATTGATTTGCCAATCTTTCCGTAGCACCCGTAGTACTTGGCCAGCGGTGTTTTGGAGTATCACACCCGCAGTGGTATTTTCGGGCGTTGACAATTCCAGCGTAACCGTGTCACTTCCAGGATTGGGATATACTTTCAGGGCTATTTTGTCTTGCCATTTTTCAGGGGAATAGACCGAAGTGCTCAATTTGCTCATTAAAGAATCCAGATAAGGCAAAGAGATGGCCAATCGATCCAGCAACTTATCGCCATGTCCCCCCGTGAAATTTTGGTATGTAAATTTCAACCCAGATTTCAAAAGAGAATCCCGAAACCCGTTGTTGAACAGCAAAAAGCCGAACTCATCCTGAAGACCACAGTCGAAGAACATACCTATTTCCTTCGTGGGTGGCTTATGTCTGACGACACTGGCTGCGCTAATTGAGAACCATTTTTGAAAAACAGTATCAATTTGTTTTCCTTGTGGATCGACTGGAAAATCAACAAAATAGGGAGGCTTGGTTAGATTGGGTGAAGCCGCACCTGCTGCACGAAATAGGGCTCCAGTTGCAAAACCATCATTGGGTTGGAACTCATAAGGAATCGAGTCCTTTTGTTGCATCTGCTCCTGAATGGCAAAACTGAAGAAGATACGGGCAAAACTAAAATCGAGCGACCCGCTGTGCGCTGCAAAGCCACAAAATACGTCCGGGTGCAGTATGCCGAAACGAGCTGCTCCATCGGCACCCATAGAGTGCCCCATTACCGCGCGTGCATTCCGTGTGCTTATCGTTTGGTATTTTTGATCCACACGTGCAACTAGGTCTTTGACAATGAAATCTTCTACTTTACCATACAGTGCAGAATTGGCAAACATACTTCCCCCATAATTGCCTTGTCCCCCATTGGGTTTTACCACAATCATGGGCTGAATTTTTTTTGTTGCAATTAGGTTATCCAGCACAATTTTGATAAAATCATACCCCTCATGATCAGATAAAGCACCATGCAGAAAGTAGACTACTGGGTAGCGTCGGCTGATATTTTGGGCATAGCCATCGGGTAAGTAGATCTGGTATTTTTCAGTTTTACCTAGGGCTGGGCTATACAATGAGTCCGTTGTTAGTGTGCTTTGAGCGAATAATGAGGTTAGCATCAAGCTAGAAGACACGCACAAGAATAAACATTTCATTGTCAATTAATTTTAGGTTAAAAACCAATTTATTCATAAAGATTATCTTCCAAATTTACCTTCATTTATAGCGTCTATCCTTTCACCTAACCCGCATCCTCTTTCACTTTACCCGCATTTTTCCGCATTTCACTCGGGCTTTTCCCAAATTGCCGCTTAAAACAGGTAGAAAAATGGGACACGTCTTTAAAACCCACATCCAGCGCAATGTCCGTGATACTTTTGTTTGGGTCTTTCAAAAGAGTGTAGGCACGGGTTAAGCGGTAGTGCCGGATGTATTGTTCGGTAGTAAGTCCGGTGATTTCTTTGATGCGCCGAGTAGTTTGAGAAGGGCTCAGGTAAATTTGTTTGGCCAGGTTCTGCACACCCATTGCTTCGTCGGCGTAGTTTTTGCTCAGGAAATCATCCACTTGCTGCATGAAGATTTCCTGTTCCTTTTTTTTGAATTGCAACAAGGGTTCAACCGCCACGAACCGCGCCACATTGGGCTGGATAATCATCGGATCTGTTTTTGCACCAGCCATCATCTTGCGCTTCTGCAACAAAGTCAAAGCCCAGGAAAAACAAATAACATCCAGGAAAATCCCCACCTTCATGTGGTAGAAATAGAAAGTACCCCAGGGCGTTTGGAATGCACGTATGATATCTAGAAGTGGGTCTTGCCAGGGAGCAAACTCAGTGAGGATAGCTGAAATCATTCCTCCCACTAAAAAGAGGCAACCTAGTAAGATGAGTTTTTGGTAAAATTGTACGGCATGCCGATATAGAAAAACAATGGCCAGTACCATCACCGGAAACATCAATATTCTTGCGCCTTGATATAAGCCATTAGCGGCTGAATATCCCCATAGCAGCTGCATAACTATATGAGTAACCAGTAAAATCAGATACCCAAGTGCAAAACTTTTAAACAGACGATTCAGCCGTGGTGCTTGTTGTTGAAAGTCCAGAATCTTGGCTATAAAAAGGATATAACAGATTAAGCTGAGGTAACTCAAGGGCGAATCCCAGCGCAGCGGTAAATCTGGTGGATAAGGATAACCGTGATCTCGGGCCAGGTCGATCCAAAATTGCCTTAGGTAATGCAAATCGGCTGCCAACAAATAACCAATGTACAACGGCGTTGCATCATCCCGAGTATTGCGCCACTGCGCATAAGCAACATATGAGCAAAACAAAAGCAAAGTCAACAAACAAATGGTAAAAAAGGAGATCATTTCCATAGTACACCATTATTGACTATGTTTTTATAAAGGTTACTGTCGCACCGGAAGCCATGGCACTCCCTCACCCCGTCATTGTCGACGAGGGAGGAAGGCAGGCAGAGTTGGGGTAGTTTAGGCCTTACCGGCCCAGACTGAGGTTTAGTCGGTTGTATCCAACCATTGGGGCGTTTATAGGGGGACCCGTAATGCTTAGGTTAAAGTTGATTTATTTTCATATCTAAAGGTATGAGTGCTTTTGAAAATCGATATCCACTATTGTTCAATAAATCACTTCTATTGTTCTATTATTGCTACAAAGAATATAAAAAACTGATTATCTTCTATTTATCACTTCGCTTGGCCTTTCTCCAAACGCTTCCAGATACCGATCTGAAAAGTAATTCGGTCCATTGTACCCCACCGCATAAGCCACTTCCGATACATTCATACTTGTTGTTTGAAGCAGCACTCTGCCCTTCTGTACTCGGAATTGATTGATCACCTCCGTAGTCGACAAGTTGGTCAGCGCTTTGAGCTTGTTGTGCAATTGGGTTCGACCCATGCCCATCGCTCTTTGAAATTGCTGCGATTTAAATTCTGCTTCCGTATAGTATTGTTCCAACACCTGCCGCACCTTTTGGATGAACTCATCTTCTTTTTGTAAGTTAATGTCCTCAGAAGGCTCAGGTAATTGGACAATTGAGGCATAGCGTTTTTGCAGTTTTGCCCTTGTCGCAATCAGGTTTTCTAGCCGCACCAAAAGCTCCTCTTTGTGAAATGGCTTGGCGAGGTAATCATCTGCTCCTCTGCGCAAACCTTGAATCCGCGATTCAACGTCCGTTTTAGCCGTAAGCAAGATGATAGGAATATGGCTGGTGATTTCGTGCTCCTTGAGTTCGGCGGTTACCGAAAAACCATCCTTAATTGGCATCATCACATCGCTGATGATGGCATCAGGTACCATTTCAATGGCTTTTTGAATACCCTCTTCACCATTAATTGCCACTAGCACTTGGTAACGATCGGCCAAACATGCTTGTAGGTATTGCACCACATCCGGGTTGTCTTCAATGATCAGCACCCAAGGATTATCTGATCGTTCCTGTTCTACAATCACAAGCTCAGGATTGCTCAATTCAGGCCTTGAAATAGATGGGGGGTCTAAAAATTTGGCAGTATTTTGAATCGGAAGTTGGACTGTAAAAACCGTGCCCATGCCGGGCTCACTTTCTACTACCAAGGTGCCCTGCAAATGTTTAACCATTTCCCGCACCAGTGCCAGGCCAATTCCGGTACCCTCGGCCCCACGGGTAGCAGAATCATCCACCTGATAAAAGCGATCAAAAATATGAGGCAACTGATCCTCAGCAATACCAATGCCAGTATCCCGCAGTTTGATCTCCACGGCCCCTCCTAAATCAGACACTTGGTCTACCTGCAAATAAATTTGGCCTGCTTGATGTGTAAATTTGATGGCATTGGCCAACAAGTTATTCATGATCCGCAAGAGTTTTTCTGGGTCGTAGTCCATTACAACGGATTCTTTTTTGGCCAAAAAATGCATTTCCAATGCTTTGTTGGCCGCCAAAGAATGAAAGGAATCAAAAATGTACCGGAGGTAAGCTACTACGTCTCCTTGTATCCAATGGCTATTCATCTTGCCTGTTTCTAACTTGCTCAAATCCAGCATTTGATTGATTAAGTCCAATAATTGTTGGCCATTGCGCCGAATCATTGCTGTGCCTGGTTCCAGCCATTTTTCGGGGTCGATGCGAATTTGGTCATTTGCACCTAAAATTGCGGTCAAGGGGGTTCGAAATTCGTGGGTGATGTTGGCGTACAAGTTGGTTTTAAGGGTATCTACCTCTTTAAGCCGTTCTGCTTCGCGTTGTTCCATTTGCAATCTGGCTTGCAAAAGCCAGCGCTCCCGCTGGTACCTAAAAGCACCGACAAGTGCTGCTACAACAGTCAAAAAATAGAGTAGATAAGCCCACCAGGTACTCCACCAAGGCGGAGTAATGGTAATTTGAATGGAGCTCCCTTTTTCATTCCAGATGCCATCGGCATTGGATGCTTTGACCCGAAGTGTATATTTTCCTGGTGCCAAGTTGGTAAAGGTAGCCTGTCTTTGATTGCCTACATATTGCCAATCTTCATCAAAACCTTCCAGTTTATACGCGTATTGGTTCTTTTCGGGATTGGCATAATGGGTTGCCGCGTATTTAAAAGCAAAAATCTTGAATCGATAAGGAAGTACAATTTTTTTGATGGTTGATATCGATTCAGGTAGCTGATATTCACTATTGGCATGTTTATCATCTCTTTTTATGTTCACCGGTTTGTTGGAAATCAAAAAATCAGTGAATACTATTTTTGGCAAAACAAGGTCTGGGCGAATGCTATCGGGATGAAAAATATCCAATCCGTGAAGTCCCTCAAAAAACAAGTGTCCGGTGTAAGGGCTTTGGTAATAACTGAAGGCATTGTAACTTTCATTGAGCAGGCCATCTTTTTGGGTATAGCTGTAGAATTTTTCGCTTGCTGGGTTAAACTTGACAATGCCCCGAAATGTGGAAAGCCATAAATTGCCTTTTTTATCTGGAAGCACGCTAAAAATAGCATTGTCAATCAATCCATTACGCGTAGTGTAGTGGGTGAATTTTTTGGTTTTTTGATTGAATTTGTTGAGCCCACCACCGTAAGTTCCAATCCAAAAGTTGTTTTGTTCGTCTTCGTAGATGTCAAAAGCAGTACTTTCACTCATGCTGTTCGGATCGGAGGAATCGTGTTGATAGCGAATAAATCGATCCCGTTCATGGTCGTATCTATTTAGACCACCCCGAGTTCCCACCCATAAGTTTCCGCTGCGATCATTGTATAAATTCCGGGTGAGACAATTTACTTTATCGTCAGTTAAATACCTTTTGAAGCTTTGGCTTTTTTCGTCAAACTGGTTGACTCCATTGCTCCACGTCGCGATCCAGATTTTTCCTGCTTTATCCTGAATGATGTCTCTGACGTAATCATGACTCAATGAAAATTCATCTGCTGGGTTATGTTTGTAATGGGCAAATTTTTTCGAGATGGGATCAAAAACAAAAACGCCAGCAAGGGTTCCCATCCAAATTCTTTTTTGGGCGTCTTCAAAAAAACAATGCACCCCAGTGTTCCAATCAGTTAGATCGCGATCAGGACGATAAGGAAAAGGGTTTCTCAGTTGAGTACGCCAATCCAACACCTCCAATCCATTCGTCCCCCAGGCCAGCAACTTACCCGGTGAAAGCTCATGAAAAGACCTTAAGCCAGCCACTATTCGGATGCTACTAAATGAAGTGCTTTTAATTTTATGGAATCGATCAGCGAGAGGATTGAACTTGCAAGCCCCTAAAATGGTGCCAATCCAGATTATCCCTGAGTTGTCTTTCGTGAGGCAAAAAATATTATTTTGATTGATGGTGTTGGGATCAAAAGGATCATGTAAAAAACGTTGGTAATTGCCCGTTTTTGAATGAAAAAACACCAACCCAACTGGGCCAGCAAGCCAAAGGTTACCGTCCTCAAGAACAATCATTTTCCTAACCACATTTTCAGGACTGTTTTGGCTTCCCAATGAATAACGGTTAAGCTTACCAGTTTTGGGATCAAAGCGAAAGAGTCCATTTGTTGAACCCAACCAAAGTTCACCTTGGGAATTTTCACCAATGGATAAAACGGAAACATTGGCATTAAGCAATTTAGAATTAAAGGAGGTTTTTTGAAAAGAATCATTCGAAGATTTGTAAAAGCTCAACCCATGATCGGTTCCAATCCAGATTTTACCATTTTTATCCTGATAAATTTCGTTCACTTGTTCATCGTGGAATTGGTTTTTCCTAGTGCCGGGATGGCTATATCTGGTAAAATTTTTCGCACTTGGATCATATCTAATCAATTGAAATCGCTCTGTTCTCAACCAAACCTGCCCTTTTTTATCTACTAACACTGCCGCAATATCCTGTTCAAAAATACCCTGTGGAGTTTTAGGGTTATCCAGGAAATGGTAAAATTTCCCCGTTTTTCGCTCAAAATAATTCAGCCCATTTTGGGTGCTAATCCACAAATTGGTTTTGTCATCCTCAGCAATACAGGATACTTTATTGTCACTGATGCTAAAAGAATCACGAGGGTCATAATTGTAAACCGTCGATTCTTTTCCATCGTAGCAGGTCAATCCTGCATACCCCCCAACCCAAATCAATCCTTTTGAGTCCTGAAAAATACAAGTGGTAGCAGATGCTGAAAATTTCTGATCAGCACCCAAGCGTTCAAACCGAATGTATTTTTCTTGTGCAAAAGTGATTTGGGGGATAAGCTGCAAAAAAAGAACGAGCATCGTTAAAAACAGTGCGAAAAACCTAGGATAAATAGTAGACATTTTTTGCATGTACTATTGTTTTGCAACACGTTCAAACTTGACATAAGCATCCTGTAAAATTGCAAATTCCAAAATACAAATTCAAATCGAATCAATTGGTCGCGTGGCCCCATCTGTTAAAAACCGTTAAACTCCCAACCCTCCCACCCCCACTCCAGTCTTATCCCTCTCGACAAAGCATTTTTGTTTTACCCAACTGTTTTACACCATGAGACTATCCAAAATGTTCCTGGGGGTATTTGCCCTGGCCCTGTTCGCCTTCGCCTGTGAAGACGACAACAACGGCACCCCCGACAAAAACACCTTCAAATTTGAGTTTACCAGCGCTACTGAAGGCTGGGTGGGTGCCTTTGCCGATTTACCCAAGTTGGACAATCAGCAAGACTCCTCCATTTACGAGTTGAGTTACAAGTGGGCGGCCTTGCCAGCCGAGGTAGGTGGCAACCGCGTGGGTGCCTTACAGATCATTGGCCACAACCGCAGTGACGATTTGTTCATGTTCGTGAAGCGCAAAGTGACTGGACTTCTGCCCAACACCACTTATCTGGTTGATTTTGACATCGACCTGGCCAGCGAAGCGCCTACGGGTGCGGTGGGCATCGGTGGCGCACCGGGCGAGAGTGTGTACTTCAAAGCTGGAGTGGTCGACAAAGAACCTTTGGCCGTACTCGACCCAGTGGACAACCACTACCGCATGAACATCGACAAGGGGCAGCAAGCCACTGGTGGCCGGGACATGAAGGTTTTGGGAGACATTGCCAACGGCAAACCTGCCAGTGGTACGGGTTCAGCACCCTTCACCATCATCAATCGCAAGAACACCAACAAGCCCATCAGCGTCAAATCCGATGCTCAGGGTGCCTGCTGGATTGTGCTGGGAACCGACTCTGGTTTTGAAGGATTGACCCGTCTGTACTACGACCGGGTGGGTGTGGTCTTTACACCACAGTCAAAATAGGCAATACCTAATTCGTGTTTTTTGTTAAATTTTTGTTTACATTGCATGTGAATACACGTTGTAGGGATGTTTAAAAATCGTCCCTACAACGTTGTTTTTTTTAGAAAACCACTACTTCGACACATGAATGCAGAAAGCTTTGCAAGTCTGCTAAAGGAATATGCGCACTTGTACCAATTGCCCATGGAGGAACTGCGTACCATGGTCATGCAATACCCCTATTGTCACAACTTGCAAGTGTTACTCCAGGAAAAAGCGGAGCTCGACCAACATCCCGACCGCGAAAAAACCCTTGCCAAGGCCGCTACATATGCCATCGACCGCAAGCAATTGTTCAAACGGCTGAAATTGATGCGGGAAAAACGGGCCGAACCCAAAGCCGAAGCCTACCACCTCGGGGAAGACTTCCTGGAACTGAAGGACCTCACTGCCGTCCAAGCAGATCTTGAAAAAATCGCCCTGGGCACTTACGAGGATCCCTCGACCAGCCAAACCATGGCCATTGAGCCTGAACCTCCCTCTAGCGAGATCCCGACTGCTTCCGAACCCAGCCTCAACTCCTCCTGGAATGGATCCTGGGATGGTGCTAACGATGACTTGGACGAAGATATCAGCCTACAAATCGATTCCCTCGATTTTACCCGGAACCCCATCGCCAATCCAACGCCAAGCGCTCCATCCGATACTTCTGTAGATATCGATACCCCTTTAAATGACAATTCCGATATTCAACCTCCATCCCTAACTCCAGACCCAGAGCCCCTCACACCCACACTCACACCTTCACACCCAAACCCTATCTTCCCCACCCCTAAAAAATCATTTAGCAGTTGGAGCAAATCCGCCCAAAACGCTTATTTACAAAGCTCTATCCAGCAATTATTACAGGATGAGCACCACGATTCCAAGAAAAACAAACACCTCGACAGCGTCGACAGCAAAAACGAAGTGAACAAAAAAGCCTGGAAAAGCATCGTGGATGGGGACAGTATGGCCTCCGAAACCTGGGCCCAATTGTTGGTTGCCCAAAAACAATACCACAAAGCGATTGAAGTATATGAACGTTTGATGTTGCTAATTCCAGAAAAAAGTTCTTTCTTTGCAGCTCAAATTGAATCGATCAAAAAAAGTTTATCAACATGACTTTCATTACTATAATCATCGCACTGGTCAGTTTCGCGTTGATGTTTTTCATTTTGATCCAAAACCCTAAGGGTGGTGGTATCGACTCAACTTTTGGCGGAAGCCAGGCCAATCAACTGTTTGGTGCCTCTGGGTCGACTGAAATTGTGGAAAAGATTACCTGGGGCCTCGCTGCTGCCTTGTTTATCCTTTGTATCGTAGCATCTTTGATGGTAAGCAACATCGGCGGTGCTGGCGAACAACTGCTTTCGCAATAATTTTCGCAAATACATTTGCACCAAAACGGGCAATAGTGAAAACTGTTGCCCGTTTTTTTTTGACAAAAACAAAGCAATGGAAAACCCTTGGAAAACCCTTTCCATCAAAGAAGTGTACGACAACCGCTGGATCAAAGTCACCCACCGCGAAGTCCTCACGCCAGCAGGCACGCCAGGCATATATGGTGTGGTCCATTTTAAAAATGTCGCCATTGGCATTGTACCCATTGATGACGAAGGTTATACCTGGCTGGTTGGTCAATACCGCTATACCCTCGATCAATATTGCTGGGAAATTCCGGAAGGTGGTTGCCCTGAAGGCACCGACCCTTTGGAGACGGCCAAACGGGAGCTAAAAGAAGAAACAGGCATGCAAGCCGAACACTGGGAACAAATCATCGATTTCCATACCTCCAACTCGGTCACCGACGAATACGGCATTGCTTACCTGGCCACTGGATTGAGCTATGGCGAAGCGGAACCCGAAGAAACGGAGGAGTTACAGGTCAAAAAAGTGCCCTTGCAGGAAGCGATTGACATGGTTCTGCGCGGAGAAATCACCGATGCATTGTCGATGATGGCGCTGATGAAAGTGAAGATAATGAAGAGTGAAAAGTGAAAAGTGAAGAGTGAAAAGTGAAGAGTGAAGAGTGAAGAGTGAAGAGTGAAGAGTGAAGAGTGAAAAATTAAGCGGTGGAACTCCAATGGTGTACCTGCTTTTCACTCATCACTCTTCACTCTTCACTTTCGTTACATTGCCTTATACAGCTCCATTCCCCCCTTCACTGGCGATACTGTTGCCGAGCGCTCGCCCTCGGCCACCACGTAATAGTGTATCCCTGCATCGAGTTCGAGTTCATACACGCCCTCCGCCGTTTTGGTGGCGGCTTGTTCCTTGAATATACCGACACTGCCTTTACGCCAAAACACCCAGACCTGCTGGGCACCCGTAGCCTGGATGTTGATTTTGACCTTATTCGCCGTTTTTTGGTGCTGTACCTTGCTGATTACCGCCTCTTCCACAAACAGATAAGGTATCGCTTTCAGCGCATCACGGCGGCCATCCATCAAAGGCTGAATACCTGGTATCGACTCGCCACTCGCGTCAAAAGATTCGGTTAATGAGTTGGTGAAAGCTTTTTCAGGATACAACTTGTACTTGTCTTGCTTCAGGTGTGGGGCAATGAAAGCCTGCCATTCCTTCGCCCTTTGCAAGTACAATCCATTCTCCAGGTAATCGCGGTAAAGGGTGCGGCAATGCGCCAGGTACATTTTGCGGTAGAGGTTATTCGCCAGGAGTTTGGTTACTAGCGGTCGTTTTTCATTCGACTCCTTATAATGGACAAACAAGTGCAGGTTGCGCATGTCCTCATTGCTATAACGTTTGTTCCCATTCATCAAGCGGAAGCCCCCGAAGGCCAGATTCAAATCCCATATCACTGGGTGAAAGCCGCCCAAGGAGTCGAGATAGAGGTAATAATTTTGGGAAAAAGCACCGATGTAACTGTCTAAATTGAGCATCACGTTGTTGAAAGCCAGCAGCCATAGGGCCTGATCCACATCCATCATTTGAGGGATGTCGGTAGGTTTGTTCTGCAAAGTGCGGGTCAATTTGATCAGTTCTTGCGCAGCTTGCGGCGAACTGTATTCATACAGGTAGCGGTAGCACAGAGTATCCTCGCCCAGGTAATTGAGGGAACACTTGTCACCATCCGGGCACTTGGGTGGTTTGGATACGGTCCAGTTTGGGTCTGCTTTGATGGTTGATCCATCGTGATCCCCAAAAAAGCGGTCTAAAAATGGCCCATCAATCGACTCTGCATTGGTGTAAATCCCCAGTAGTTCATCGTTGACATACACCTTGGCAAAATTGGCCTTGGGTGCAGGCATATAGTTCCGGGCAATTTCGTAAGCCAGCACTTCCCGGACCATACTCGGATCCCGAAAACCGTTAGACAGTTTTAAGGTAGTATAACCACCCGGCAATTTTTTCAAGCGATCGGTGTGGTTCACTTTGATGTTGAGCGGAAGTTTGACTTGGCCACTCTTGCGGGCATTGGCGTAGGAACTATTGCCTTTGTAGCGTACACCTACGCCAGGATACTTCACGCCATTCAGTACCATATCGGCCATCAGGCGTTCTTCCTGTTTTTCGTCCTTCAAAGAATCCATGGTGCTTTTCCACTTTGGATTTTTAAAGTACAATTTGATCTCCACCAGTTTTTTGGGATCGTAAATGTCCTGCGCTTCGATACAATAAGGCAGCAATGCAAGCAGAACAAGGAGCGTTAAATTCAACCTCATGTTATTTATTGATTTCTTCCATAGTAGCGGCGTGCCGCTCGAACATGTAGCGTTCGGGTGAATAAGCAATGGCTTTAACATTTTCGGCTTGAATGTAGTATTCGATGCGGTTGCCTCCAGCTTTCAAACTCACTCCGTAGATGGAGTCTCCCGCTTTTTCATCCTGGTGCTGACCATCGTCGAACATCATCGCAGATTTGAACGCTTCACGAGGGCCGAAGCGGTAATACACCATAACTTTGTTGGCAAACTCACTAATTTTAGTATTGATTTGGAAATCTTCCAAAGCAGTGGCGGCGTATTTATCGCGGTGTCTGGCCTTTACTTCCGAAATCGTTGGAGGTAGTACGGCCAGTGCGGGGTGCCGCTTGAGAAAACGCACCCTTTCGTTCATCAACTCCACAATGCCCGGCACCTGAATGGTACGACCAATGGTGGCAATCAAACTGCGTTCAAAATCCGTACCCGAGTAGGCCTTATTGGCATCGTTGAGCAGGGAGGTTTTGATCAGTTCTTGCCACTGCTTGGCTTTGGTTTCATAAGTCCCCGTCAGCAATTCAGCAAACAGGATGGAGCGCAGATGCGCCAGGTATACCTTGGTGTAATGTGGATTGCTCAATAGTTTATTGACCAGCGGCTTTAGCGGGTTATCAGCATTCAGCATGGGATCCATTTGTTGCAATTGCAAGAGGCTCAAATCTGAACCCCTCCCCGTGTATTTGTAGGAACCAAAAGTAAAATTGTAGTCACCTATCAATGGTGTAAAACGGCCATCCGCATCCCGGTACAAATAATAACCGGTACTTTTGCCGCCACTATAACTGTACAAATTGATAACAACGTTGTTGAAAGCCAACATCCACAAGGTGCGATCCACATCCAGAATTGATTCAATTTGAGCAGGTGCCTGATTGAGTACCCGCGACAATTCGGCCAAATCCCGCAAACCAGCGCCTTGTACCACCACGAAATTGTCGCCATAGCAAGATTCCGATTTTTCCAATTGCAGCGTACCAAAACCACCGTTCAGACAACCCGATTTGGTGAGTGTATCTTTCCGAATAGCAGGGCAGTAATAAAAACTACCCGCACTGGACTCAAAATACCGCTCAAAAAATGGTGCTTCAAAGGGCTCCATGTTGACCATCAGGCCATAATATTGGCCATTCACACTGACATTTGCATAATTGGCCTTGGGTGTAGGCATAAACTTGCGGGCAATGTCGGTAGCCAATACTTCACGCACCATACTCGGGTCCCGCAGCGCACTGGACAATCGAAGGGTGCGATAGCCTTGTAATTGTTGATTTGCCGAAGCGTAATCCAGTTGAATGTGGAGGTTGTTGCGTTGGTTTCCAGGCTGAAAACCGCCACTTTCGCGGATGCGTACGCCTACTCGTCCAAGTGAAGCGCCGTTCACTTTCAGATCAGCCGCCAGCATTTTATCCCCGTTGAAACGGAGGGAATCCAGCAAGAAGCGCCAGTTATTGGCCTTGAAAGTGAGGTTGATTTCCTGAATGGACTGTGGATCAAAAAAATCCTTGTTGGTACTGGATTGTGCATACAAATGAGTGAGTATACCCAGCAAAACCCAAATAATGATAAATGTAAAGGTTCTGTTCATGATGGCTAAGAGATCAAATTCCTTGCAATATTAGCAAAATAAATTTATGAAGCGCGAAATCAGCATTCCTATCGCATTAACGTGAAAAAAAGGGAAAGTTGTTAATCAAGCGGCATAGTTTTTTAACCAAATGCCAAAAATAGCTGGGGTGTAATGGTACTATTTTCCAATTTTTATCCGTTTTTAGCAGCCGGATAGCTGGACTTTTTGAATACAAATGCTAACCGTTCTGTCCTCTGTAAATTCTATCCTACGCTACCATGAAAAATTGTTTCCTTTTTTTAGCCAGTCTTGGTCTATTTCAAATTGTACACGCCCAAAATGTGGGTGAAATCAACAAGGTCACCATTCCTGGTGCTAAGGCTGAGTTTAGCCTGAGTTACATTCCAGCCGGGCAACTCAACCTCCAGTCTGCTGACGGCAAAAGCCTCGATATCCAGTTGGGTGCTTTCTGGATGGGCACTCGCGAGGTCACCTACGACGAGTTCATCCAATTCCAATACCGCAGAAACGACAACAACAGCAGCAACTGGAAAGATGGCAAATACAGCGCCGATGCCGTTACCCGCCCTACGCCCCAATACATGGATTACACCTGGGGCATGGGTACCCTGGATGGCGTACCAGCGGTGGCGATGACCCAACAGGGTGCCCTCCGTTACTGCCAGTGGTTGTACCAAAAAACTGGGCAATTTTTCCGCTTGCCTACCGAAGCTGAATGGGAATACGCTTGCCGTGCGGGTGCCAAAGGCCCTCAGCCAGAAGGGGTAACCGAAGACAATCTGGGCGATTATGCCTGGCATTACGACAACAGTACCGAAAAATACCACCCAACTGCCAAGAAAAAAGCCAACGCTTGGGGCCTTTTTGACATGCTCGGCAATGTAGCCGAATGGACTGCCGATTCCTACGTGGACGACTATTTTGGCGAAAGCAGCAAAAATCCAGTTAATCCTTGGCACAAACCAACTGCCAAATACCCTCATACCATCAAAGGGGGCTCTTTCGACGACAACCCCGAAGATTGCTCCTGCTCCAAACGGGTAAAATCCTTGCCCAGCTTGCAAAAAAGGGATCCACAAATTCCTAGAAGCCGCTGGTGGAATACTGATTCTTCCTGGTTGGGTTTCCGCGTGGTACGTCCAGTCAAACAGCCTACGGCGGCGGCGATCGAAACTTACTTCAAAGACGCAATCGTGGATTAGTTGAAATGTTGAAATGTTGAAGCGTTGAAATGAAGTTTGAAAGTTGGTTAGTATAAAAGACGATTGATCTCATTTACTTCTAAACTTGTCAACTTATTTTCAACATTTCAACTCTTCAACATTTCAACTTTACCTATCTTTACATAATTACAAACATCAATCGCTACATAGCATGAGTACAAAAAACAAAAAGACGAGTTTCGATCGCCGCAGTTTCGTAAGGACTTCGGCAGCCGTAACTGGCGGACTACTGTTAGTACCTGAATTACTCAGGGCTAAAGCTTTCAACAGTGTTGATGATGCCATTAAAGTTGGCGTGATTGGCTGCGGTGGCCGTGGCACTGGCGCCACAGTGCAAGCACTCTCCACTTCCCAAAACGTAAAATTGGTCGCCATGGGCGACGCTTTCTCCGATCGGGTAGAAAGCAGCTACAAGCAGATCGAAAAGGCAATGACGGCCAAGCAAAAAACTGACAGGCTGGATGTACCCAAAGAGCGCCGTTTTGTCGGTTTTGATGCCTTTCAAAAGGTCATTCCATTGTGCGATGTGGTGATTTTGGCAACCCCTCCGGGTTTCCGCCCTGATCACTTTACCGCAGCTGTGGCAGCAGGCAAACAGATCTTTATGGAAAAACCAGTCGCCACAGATGCAGTTGGTGTTCGTAAAGTGTTAGAAGCCGCCGAAATTGCCAAGCAGAAAAAACTCAATGTGGTCGTTGGTTTGCAACGCCACTACGAAAACGTTTACCAACAGTGGGTTGAAAAACTGCACGAAGGTGCCATTGGTGACATCACCATGGGCAGCGTGTATTGGAACAACGAAGGTGTTTGGGTGAAAAAACGGGAAGAAAAACAAACCGAGATGGAGTACCAAATGCGCAACTGGTACTACTTCAATTGGCTTTGTGGCGACCACATCGTAGAGCAACACATCCACAACCTGGACGTGGGCAACTGGGTGAAAAAAGGTCATCCGGTAAAAGCTTCCGGGATGGGTGGCCGCCAGGTACGTACGGGTAAAGAATATGGTGAGATTTTTGACCACCACTTCGTAGAATATGAATATGCTGATGGCTCAATGATGTACAGCCAGTGCCGCCACCAACCAGGTACCCCAAGTAAGGTAACTGAAGCGTTTGTAGGCACCAAAGGCAAGGCACCAAAACCAGGAATCATCCAGGATCATACGGGCAAAAACATCATGCGCATCAGCGGCAAAGATGATCCAGATCCCTACCAGGTCGAGCACGATGTTTTGTTTGCTGCCATTGCCAAAGGTGAATACAAATTCGCCGATGCCGAAAATGGTGCCCATGCAACCATGACCGCGATCTTGGGCCGGATGGCTACCTACTCTGGTCAAGTTGTTGAATGGGACAAAGCACTGAATTCCAACATCAGTTTGTTCCCCGACAAATTGGCCTGGGATGCGCTGCCGAAAGTACTGCCAGACAAAGATGGATTTTATCCCATTGCTATGCCAGGCAAATCGGTGGTGATCTAGGAAGAACCAAATTTTTTCTCGATCTAAGCTTAATATAAGGGTTGTTTGGTTCTGGCGTCAACCCCGAAGGGGTGAAATGATTATAGAAATTCATCAGGGAATAATTGATTAAAACCCTGAAGGGGTGGCATTTTTTTGTGAATTGAAGGAAGTCAATCAAAAATGTCACCCCTTCGGGGTTCCAATGAAGCTTTCGTGCATTTTTTCTATAATCATTTCACCCCTTCGGGGTTGGCGCTAGAAGCAAGCAATCTCGTCTTTTTTGAAAAAGTTAGTTTAGTCATATACCCCATTTATGCCGCTTCCAATCTCCATCCCCTTCTTCGCCTTTCGCCTCAATTTCAGCAACAACATCAGCTTGCTGAACCCAATGACCGATGCTCAGGCCATTCGTTTGGGAAAAACCTTGAGCGAGGTAGCCGAAGAATACCAACATGCCCTGCAAGAGCAACTGTACAATAGTACTCCCCTTTTGCCTTTGATGGATTTGCTGCGGCCCAGCACTTATTATGCCGCTGCCCTAGAAGTAGATTTTCCCGCTGGAGCGACAGGCGCAGGTACACCTGCCTTTAATTTGAGTTTTGATTATTTTTTCCAACAACAAGAACATGCCTGGCGGGCCATTTTACCCGCCCTGGGTCTGGAGACCTCCACTACCCAATCCGAAGATTTAGAAGAAAACCTTCGTGAACTGGTGCGCATCGACTTTCGCCGGCAGGAACGTTTACTTTCGGTACAAGACATCATTTCCACCATTTGGTACAAAGGGGTAGAGTTGATCCAAAAAGAAATCAACCTGGAGGCCCTCGACCCCGGTGAAAAACGCCCCACCAAAGAATTAGGCCAATTTGTCTGGCTCGACAAAGTAGCCAGCAAACTCAGCATCGCCCGGCAGGAAAGTTACGGTTGTGAAAAAGAACTCAACCAGGTGCTGCGCATTTTGCAAGGCGGTTATCCAAATAATTTACTCCTGGTGGGACCATCGGGAGTGGGTAAAACGGCCTTGATTTGGGAAGCTGCCCGCCAATTGGAGTTACAAAACCCTGGTGAGTTGCACATTTGGGAGACGACTGCCTCCACCCTGATCAAAGAATTATCGCAGGATCGTGGCTGGGAGTTCAACTTTTCCGAATTGCTCAAAGAGATCGCCAATACCCCGCACGTGCTTTACCTCCGCAACCTGATGGATCTTTTTGAAGTGGGCCAATACCAGGGCAACGATTCCAGCATTGCTGATTTTTTGGTCCCCTACCTCAGTCAGGGTCAAATTCGCATGATTGCCGAATGTAGCGGCGATCAATTTGCCCGTATTGAACTCAACTCCCCGGGCTACCCCGCTTATTTCCAGGTCTTGCAGATGCAGGAACCGCGGGGCGAGCACATGGAACAAATCATTCTGGACAAAATAAAAGCCCTGTCCGAGCAGGCCAACGTACTTATTTCCGAGGAAGCCGTGAGCGAGGTCATTCGTTTGCATCGTCGCTTCATGCCTTACGCTGGTATGCCGGGCAAACCCATCCGTTTTTTGGAAGGCATGACCCTGCGCATGACCAAAACCCAAGGCACCCCTAACGATTTCACGATCATCGATCGGAATGAGGTGATTCGTTATTTTTGCGCAGAAAGTGGCATGCCACCGATGGTTGTAGATCCGGCTATCCCCCTCGTGCCCATGGAGGTACGCAGTTTTTTCAACCAGCAAGTTTTTGGGCAAAACATGGCGGTAGATGCCGTGGTTGACGCCATGGTTGCCATCAAAACCGCTCTGGCCCGTACCGATAAACCCATTGCTACTTTCCTCTTTGCTGGCCCAACCGGGGTTGGCAAAACTGAATTGGCCAAGGTGCTCACCACTTTTATGTTTGGAGACAAAGACCGCATGGTACGCTTCGACATGAGTGAATACGGCAACCCAAGTGCACTGCTTCGCTTGGCGGGAGCTGGCAACGTAGAAGGTTTGTTGACTTCAGCCATCCGCAAACAACCTTTTTCCGTGCTGCTTTTTGACGAAATTGAGAAGGCACATTCTAACTTTTTTGACCTCTTGTTACAGTTACTCGGGGAAGGACGCCTCAGTGACAATCGGGGTCGGGTAGCTGATTTTTGCAGCGCCATCATCATCATGACCACCAACCTCGGGGCAGATTCTATGCGGCCAAAACTGGGCTTTGGCAATTCCAACCGCTCGGCCCAGGAATTGTATCAGGAAGCCATTCGGCGGTATTTTCGCCCAGAACTGGTCAACCGCATCGATCAAATCATTGCTTTTCAATCCCTGGACAAAGAACTCATCCGCGCCATTGTTTCCCGGGAACTGGAGCAGTTCAAAAACCGCGATGGCGTCCGTTACCGAAAATTGGAATTGAGCATCCAGGACAATGCGCTGGAAAAACTGGCCGAAGAGGGTTTTCATCCCAAATACGGGGGCCGCCAACTGCAACGCGCCATCCGGGAACTGATTGCACTGCCACTAGCCAACCAACTGAACTTACACGATCCTACGGATAAACTCAAAGTACTGGTCAAAAGCAGCAAAGGCAAGGTAAAGGTGGAAGTAGACCCAGAACCTACTCCATTGGAAGAACTACTCGATGAATTCAACCTGCAGGACGCCGCTGATCAGGTTTCGGCCTTGCGGGCTTCAGCCATCGCTTTTAAAGAAAGCCATTTGTATACCTTGTTGTTGCAGGAATACGATGACTTGGAGGAAGAAAACAAAGAACAAGAGGGCAAAGACCCGGCTTATTCCGCCCAGGCGGAAATCCGCAAAATGCAGTTGATCGAGATTCGAGACAAGGTCGAAAGCCTGGTTGGCGAAGTGGAAAGTCTGGAGCAGCGCCTGTGTTTGGCGGTATTGGGTGAAGGGACCAGCGAAGAAGAACTGGAACAGGTAGACCAATGGGAAGAAAAGTTTTTCCGCCTCAAAATTGAGATTTATCAGCAAGCCAATCCTTCGGCCAACACGGCCTATCTGAGCATTTATGGCGACGCTTGTGAAAAGTTGCGGCCAATCTATACCGTAATCTGCGCTGATAAAAACTTTGAAGTGACCTACACTGAAGTTTGGTTCCGTGAATCTTTGTATTTTAGTCTAAATGAAGAAGGTAAAACATCGGAACAATACCTCTTGATCGAACAGGAAGATTTAGCACAGTTTGTCCCTGAGTACAACGACCGCCTGGTTGGCTTAATCCTTAAAATCAATGGCCCAGCGGTGCAATTGTTTTTCAGTGGCGAAGAAGGAGTCCAAAAATGGCACAACATTCAACGCAGGGAACAGTTCCAGGCCGAAATAAAAGTCAGTGAACAAAAAAACACTCCGCCGCGGGGAATTCATTTGAGAAATTATTTCAGCCGTTTGCCCATTCGCCGTACCTTGGAGTTTCCACAAATCAAAGACAATGTTTGGCGGATTAACCGACAAATCATCGAAGATCAATACATCAACTATCTCCTTTTTCAACTCGAACAGCAATTTAAATTGAATTTAGACAACCAATTTTGACCTTTTTGCGTCTTAATTTCGTATTTGTTTTAGCGTAACCCTGGAACACCCTATTTGAATTGGATCTAAAAGAATTGCAATGAGATTGGAGTTAAAAATGATGGCGTGGAGAAAGTATGTCCAGGCCCTTACCATCCTAATGATTTTCGTGGCTTCCCTATCTAACCTGGAGGGACAAAATAAAACCTATGTCGGCAAAATTCAGGATGCCAAAAGCCTGGAAGCGCTCGCTTTTGTCAGTGTAGGCATCAAAGGCAATACCCAAGGCACCACCACCGACCTCGATGGGAATTTCTCCATCATCGCGCCCAGCACAGCTACTTTGCTCATCAGTTATGTGGGCTACAGCAGCAAGGAAGTTCCCCTTAAAGACGCTGGGTCTTTTTTGTTGATCGCCTTGAGTGAAGATGTGCTGAGTTTGCCCGAAGTCACCATTCGCCCCAAAGAAAACCCCGCATGGGGCATCATCCGCAAAGTATTGGCGAATCGGCCCCAAAACAATCCCGAAGAATACAAGACCTATCAATATACTTCCTACAACAAATCATCTTTCACGGTAGGCAGTTTCAGCAGTTTTAAAGAGTCGCTAAAGAAAGATAAAAAAGACAAAAGCGAAAAACCCAAACAACGCTCGCCTGAAGCCATCCGCCGCGACTCCATCATCAGCGATGCACTCCTGAATAAAATGTACCTCTGGGTGAAAGAGTCCGTTGTAGAAGTATTCCACAAAGAACCTACCCAGGATAAAGAGCGCATCATTGCCAGTAAATCCTCCTTGCCCGGCGATTTTTCCATGGGTTTTGCAGCCAGCGATTTCCAACCCTTTGGTTTTTACAAAGAAGTAATGTCCCTGACCCTGGCCAGTTTGAATTTTGTCAATCCCATCAGCGACGGCACTTTTAATCGCTACGATTTTCGGATTCAGGACACGATTTATCAGGGTAATGACAGCACTTTTGTCATTTTTTATCAACCCTTCAAAGGCAAAAACTTCGATGGCATGCGTGGAGTATTGCACATCAATTCCAATGGTTACGCCATGGAAAATGTGATCGCCAGCCCTGCCGATACCAGCCTCAACATCCAGTTCAGGGTACAGCAGCAATACAAATTCAACGGTAAATTTTGGTTTCCAGAAATCCTGCAAACTGAGCTCAATATGCCCGTCGGCAACGAGGGCAGTTCTTTTGAATTGCAAATCCGCAACCGCACCCAGGTCAAAGGCCCTAGGGTCAATGAAGAAATTCCGGCCAGTGTGTTCAACTACGCGACCCGTGAGCAAGAAGTGGACGCCAAACGATTGAGTGAAGAAGAATGGAAAGCCCTGCGCCTGGACACCCTCAGCGAGCGGGAGCAAAACTCCTATTCCATGTGGGATTCCATCCCGGAATTGAAGGGACCACGTAATCTTTTCAGGGCATTGGGCAATACCGCCAAAGCCTATTACACCGGAATGTTGCCCATTGGTCAATTTGAAATCCCCCTGCGGGAGGTGATTGGCCTAAATGGTTATGAAGGATACCGCTTGGGATTGGCGCTGCGCAGCAATTTTAAAGGTTGGTCCTGGTTGCAACTGCGTGGCTATGTGGCTTACGGCCTCAAGGACGAAGCCTGGAAATATGGGCTGCGAACGGAGGTACTGTTGAGCCAAAACAAAGACTTGCGCATGCGTTTGTCCTACCGCCGTGACGTCAACGAACCGGGGTCATACAACATTCTTTCGGATCAAACTCCCCTACTGGGCCGCATTGTGCCGCGCAACTGGATCCGCAACCGCATGGACAGCATCGAATCTTTCCGAGCCGAGCTGTTCTACCGCCCCAGCGCGCACCTGCAACTCAATCCCTACTGGCGGCGCGAAAGTCGGCAGACGACCTATCCCTACTCTTTTGTACAGGATGAAAGTGTGTCCAATAGCACGTTCCAAATGCAGGAAGTGGGTTTCAACCTGCGCTTTGCGCCCAAGGAATGGTTGCACAAAGACGGCATCACTGAAACGATTTATTACTTTACTTATCCCGTCTTCGACTTTCAGGTGGCCCAAGGGAGAATCACTGGCGTTCTCGACCCGATCAATTATACCCGCTTGATCCTGAGCATGGAAGGTCAAAGCACCTCCAAGTCTTTGGGCCGAACCACCTACCGCATCATGGGTGGAATGATGTTGGGCAATGTGCCCTACCCCTATTTGTTCAATGCACCAGGTGTGCGACGCGAGGGTGGATCCCCCGTCTTTAGTTACCACGTTTTTCAAACAATGGGGCTATACGAATTCGCCGGGGATCGTTTTGCGTACCTCTTTTTTGAACACAATTTTGGCAAACTACTGCTCAAAATCAATTCCAAATACAGCCAACCCGAAATTGCCCTGGCACAAAACATCGCCTGGGGAAATTTGATGAATCCCGAGGCGCATCAGGAAGTGGATTTCAAAACCCTGGACAAAGGTTTTTACGAAACGGGCGTTTATTTGCGTAATTTGTTGTTGATTCCCATCCTGAAAGCAGCAAAGTTCAGCGCAGGTGTAGGTGCTTTTTACCGCTGGGGACCTTATAGTTTGGAAAATGAGCGACGCAATTTTGCCTATCAGGTGAATTTTTATTTCACCCTCTAAGGGGCGAAAAAAAATAAGTAATTCATTTTGTCAAAGGATTATATAAGTAAACGGTTCATTTTAAGTGTCTTATCTAATTCTTTGACTCAGGAAAAATGAACACTTATTTTTGCCCCTCTACTAAATATAGTTATGATCATACCGACCTTGCAAGGAACAATCGATCGCAGAATCCTCATCAATTTCCAGGTTGAGCAGGAAGTACTGAACAATTTTTTGCCCAAACCCTTCAAGGCGAAATTGGTCAATGGAAAAGGCATTGCGGGTATTTGTTTAATCCGACTAAAGGAAATCCGGCCCAAAGGTTTTCCAAAACAGCTGGGAATAGCTTCAGAAAATGGTGCCCATCGCATTGCAGTGGAATGGATTGAAAATGGGGTACAGAAAGAAGGTGTCTACATCCCTCGTAGAGACACTTCATCCAAATTAAATGCTTTCGCCGGAGGAACCTTGTTTCCAGGAGTGCACCATTTGGCGCAATTCGTAGTCAATGAATCAGCTGGAATTTATGAAGTAGCCTTCAATAGCGATGATGACACGACCTTGTCGATCAAAGCCAAAGAAACCCAAATCTGGCCTACGGAAAGTATTTTCGAAAACCTCTCTTGTGCTTCCACCTTTTTTCAAAATGGAGCTTTGGGTTATTCACCCGGCGGCAGTAATTTCCAGGGGATTGAACTCAAAACCTATGCCTGGAAGGTTCATCAATTAGCAGTGGTGGATGTTCAATCCAGTTTTTTTGAAAATGAACAAGTTTTCCCCCAAGGTTCCGTAAAATTTGACAATGCCTTATTGATGAAAAACATTGAACACGAGTGGATTGGGCTAAAATCGATCGCAAAATCCTGATTGTCTCCTCATCTTAACCACAGCTAAAGTTTCCCCAAAAAGTATTTTATTTCCTTTTTGCTAGTATTTTGGCCTAAAGTTTCCTCAACAAATCAACCCATTGCCATGGCCGCTAAAAAAATTGAAGAACAAACTACCGCCGAGTTGCAAAAATTGGCGAAGACTTACAAAATAATCACAGGAGTGTACATTGGAGCCTTCATTGTATACATAGCAGCAATGCTTTATTCTGTCTCTACGGGTAAAGTAAGTACTGTCCTGGTCGTAGTCATGGTGGCACTCATTACCACATCATTGCCTGTTAATATGATGCGGGCTAAGGTTAGTGCTGAATTGAAGCGGCGGGAAGAAGCTGAGGCCAATTAGAACCTTAGGCACGATGAAAAAATAAATTTACATTTTGACTGAACTCTTTATTTGATTTTGCTGCGTTACTCGTCAGTTGCGTAGTTCACTATGCGCCTTCCTCGCGCCTTGCCAAATCAAAAAATAGCCGAGTCAAAATGTAAATTTATTTCCTCATCGTGCCTAAGCTAAATTTTCAAGCAAAAAAATACCATGCCTACTTCCAAAACCGTCCTCGCCATCTGCGGCAGTACCCGCGCTCAGTCCAGCAATTTAAACCTGATCAAAGCCCTTGCCGAATTGGCCAAAGGGGTATTCGAAGTTGAAATATTTACAGGACTGGCAGAACTTCCCCATTTCAATCCCGATTTGGACACGGAAAGCCCTGCACCTGAAGTCACTGCCTTTCGCAATCAATTGAAGGCGGCGGATGGCATCCTGATTTGCACCCCTGAATACGCGATGGGCGTGCCCGGCAGCCTAAAAAATGCCATCGATTGGACAGTATCTTCTATGGAATTTCACCAAAAGCCTACCGCTCTGATTACCGCTTCTTCGGTTGGTCAGAAAGGACATCAAGCGCTGTTGGAAACACTAATGGTGATTGAAGCCAAGATGGTGGAAGAAAGCAAACTCATCATACCTTTTATCCGAACCAAAGTCAACGACGAAGGAGTAATTACAGAAGCCGATACTTTGAACGAAGTCAAAAACTTAATTCAGGCGTTTTTCAACTTGATGGTGAATCCTGTTGAATAATCGGTTTGTCCTGATACAAGGCCCAGGCCCATTCCAAACGATTCCTAATCCTTTTGCGCAACAAACGGGGCTCCAATATTTCAAGGTCTTGGCCAAAGCCAAGGAACTCCCGCTCCAATTCCAGGTTGTGTACCACTTCAATGGTAAAAATGGCAGAACCATCTTCAGCCTGCTCCAACAAGTGCTGTGAATGATGAAAAGGTTTGGTCATTACATACGGGGCTTGATCTTTACTGACCCGAAACTTGACCAACATCCGCTGTTGGCCGCTCGTTTTGGACACCCCAATCGTATCCTTTAGCCACCCGGCATCCAGATTTTGGTCCCAGCGAAAAGGGATTTGATCATTCGACTCAAAAGTTTGAACTCGGTCCAGGGCAAAAATCTGCGGTTTTTCTTGCTCATCCCGCAGGCCGATGACAAACCAACGGTTGCGAAATTCCTTCAAAAAATGGGGATGAAGGGTAAAAACCTGATTATTTTTCGATCTAAAAGACTGATAAGTCATGGTCAAAGCCCTTTTTGCGACAACCGCGGCGTACAAGCCCTCCAAATGCTCCAGGCCTTGGAGTAGTTCATTTTTTTCAAAATCGATCAATGCCCGTTGCTGGGTTTTTCCCATTTGAATCTTATGCTGTAGTCGATTGACCATGTCGTCCACTTCCCGAAAATGGGTGAAACCTTTGAATTGCCGCAGGATGGTCACCACCTCGTTGAGGGTTCCCAGGTCTTGTTGGGTCAAGGGGATGTTGGCAATGCTGTAGTCCGGGTCTTCGTAGGTGTAGTATTTTTTGTCCACTACAATGATCGGCGCATTGTAGCCCAGTTTTTCAGAACGCATCATTTGTAAGTCCAACTGAATCGAACGCCGGCTGACCCCCTTGCGGATACCTTCGTACTCGTATAAGGCATCAGAACAGGCTTCCTCAAGGTCTTCGAGCGTCCACTTCCGATTGCGCCTGCGCAAACAGGCGTCGATGGTTTTGTAGCGGATCAGGGCATTGCGGTTTACGGGCATGATTATTTTTTTACGCTAAAAAACTAAAAATCAACACAATATAAAATTAGTCAAAAAAATTATCACAAAAATACAGCCTATTTTTTTACTACGCAAAAAGATTGCGCAGTAGCCTTCCAACTTTGTGTCATCAAAAGCGAACAACGCTTAAACAAGATTTAATCATCCAAAGCCTTTTGTCATGTTATTCAATCGCAAAACCCAAAATCAAAACACTACCGTCAACCACGAAGGGGCAAAGGCTTGGAAAATGAGTCCCGAGTTGGAATTGTACAGCAGCGTGGTGACCGCGGCTTTAAGTGACCAGTTTTATGAAAAAACCGGAAAACGAATCGAGCGCATCCGCGAGTTGATTGCCCAGGTTGATCCTGAATTTGTGGCTAAACTGGCCGTTTATGCCCGCGAAAATATGTATTTGCGGAACGTTCCACTCGTTTTGGTGGTTGAGTTGGCCAAACAATACGAGGGTTATGGCTTGAATTTGGTGAGCAAAACGGTTGCTCGGGTCATCCAACGCGCCGATGAAATCACCGAATTATTGGCCTATTATCAGTTGGCCAATGAGCGCAAAGAAACCAAAAAATTGAACCGCTTGTCCAAACAGGTGCAAAAAGGTTTAGCGAAAGCATTCAACAAATTTGATGCTTACCAATTTGGCAAGTACAACCGCACTGGAGCGGAAGTCAAATTGCGCGATGCCTTGTTTTTGACGCACCCAAAAGCCAAAGATGAAGCGCAGCAAGTGGTCTTCAACCAAATCGCCAAAGACGAATTGGCCGTGCCTTATACCTGGGAAACCGAGTTGTCGGCATTGGGTCAAACCCAATTCGCAGACGAAAAGCAAAAACAGGCTGCTTTCCGCCAAAAGTGGGAAGAGCTGATCAAGAGTGGAAAAGTAGGGTACATGGCTTTGCTGCGCAATTTGCGCAACATCATCGAAGCTGAGGTATCGGCGCATCATTTTGAACTGGTTTGTTCAACTTTGTCCGACACCGTGCAGGTGGCTAAAGCCAAACAATTGCCTTTCCGCTTCTTGGCTGCTTACCGCGAATTGTTGTTGGTAAAAAGCAAATACACTTCCTCGGCCTTGGCAGCTTTGGAAAAAGCGGTAAAAGCCAGCGTGGCGAACTTGCGCGGGTTTGGAACCGATACCAGTGTCTTGATTGCTTGTGATGTATCGGGATCGATGCAACAACCAATCTCGGCAAAAAGTAAAATTTTGTATTACGACATTGGTTTGATGTTGGGAATGTTGCTGCAGTCCAAGTGCCGCTATGTCCAAACGGGTATGTTCGGAGACTCCTGGAAAATAATCAACGTGTCGACCAAAAACATCTTGGCCAACGTACAGGAATTTTACCGCCGCGAAGGGGAAGTGGGTTATGCCACCAATGGGTATTTGGTGATTCGAGACTTGATCAAACGCCGCGAGGTGCTGGATAAAGTGATGATTTTCACCGATGCCCAAATGTGGTCTACCAGCCATGATTACCACATCGCCAAAGAGTGGCAGCAGTACCGCGAAACGGTCGCGCCAGCCGCCAAATTGTATTTGTTTGACTTGGCCGGATTGGGAACAACACCAATTGATCTGAAACAAGATTTGGGTGTCTACCTAATCGCAGGCTGGTCCGATAAAATTTTCGATGTTTTGGCGGCATTAGAGCGTGGTCAACAGGCCATCGAGGTCATCAACAACATCGAATTGTAAACCGTCAACCTACCAGGGGCAGGCGCTCAGTTGTTTGCCTCTGGTAGTATAAGATTAACCCCCAGAAAAAATGAACTGTGCCGTAGAATAGAGTTACTTCGCTGTTAACGATGGGGAAGCGGGTTCGACTCCCGTCACGCTGACTTATACCAGCGTGTAGCTCAACGGTAGAGCACATAATGTACTCTTTTCGCTTTTTGCCAGTTTATTTTTTCCCAAGAGAAATAAAAGCATGTCGTAGTTCAGCGTTACTTCGATCCAAATAAGCCCAACGCTGAACGTTTTTTACTGCTTTTATGATTTGAAAGTGCCGTAGGATAGAGTTACTTCGTTTCGGGACGATGGGGTTGCGGGTTCGAGTCCCGTCACGCTGACCAATACTTACAATCATCAGCGTGTAGCTCAAAAGGTAGAGCACATAACGTACTCTTTTCGCTTTTTGCCTTTCAAATAATTTAAAATGGTCAAAATGGCCGACCGCATCACCAACCTCTACCACCCACCTCATTATTGGGACAAAACCAAAATCGCCGCTTATCGCAGCGAAGGCCAAGTCATTTACGATCATTTGGCCTCAGCCGATGCGCTCATGGCCCAGCGTTTGGTCGATAAAATTGAAGCCTACCAACAATTTTTATAATTTTTTTTTCATTTTGCTGGAACGTTTCCAAATGCCCAAAACACCTTATAATGAAAGCAGCAATATCCCACTGCTTTTACCCTTTTCATGATCCCAAAGTAACACCCAAACTTCCCTATTTCATTTGTAAAACTGCCCCATCCCATTTGCATGTCCATGCACTGCGAAAGCATTTTGCTTACCCGCAGTGCATTTTTTTTTGTATCAAACGAAAAAGAGCTGTTTTTGTACTATTTTCCGCACTGAGAGCTCGTTCAAACAAGCTCTGAATCATCCAATCTATAACTTACTTACACCTAATGAAACAGCTGCTCAGCTTTGGCTTCTGTCTAATTTTAGGCCAGGTTTTATTGGCCCAACAACACGCGGAACAAAACCACTCCAAATACGTGCCACCCAGCGACCCGCAGGTGCAACAAAAACTGCAACAATGGCAAACGGTAAAATTCGGCCTCTTGATGCACTGGGGTACCTACAGCCAATGGGGCATTGTGGAAAGTTGGAGCCTCTGCCCCGAAGATGAAGGCTGGTGCGAACGCCGTGGGCCTTACGCCAATGATTGGTACGGCTACAAAAAAGCCTACGAAAATTTACAATCCACTTTCAATCCGACCGATTTTAATCCCGACAAATGGGCCACTGCCGCCAAAGCAGCGGGTATGAAATACCTGGTGTTCACCACCAAGCACCACGATGGCTTTTGTATGTTTGATACCAAGCAGACCGATTACAGTGTAATGAACAGTCCTTTTGGCAAAAATCCCCGGGCCAACATTGCCAAACAGGTCTTTAAGTCCTTTCGCGACCAGGATTTTATGATTGGGGCTTATTTTTCCAAACCCGATTGGCATACTCCAGACTATTGGTGGCCCTACTTTCCACCCAAGGATCGCAACTCAAGCTATCCACCTAAAAAATATCCTGAAAAATGGGAGAAGTTCAAAACCTTCACCTACAACCAGATTGAAGAATTGATGCGGGATTATGGCAAGATGGACATCCTTTGGCTGGATGGTGGCTGGGTGCGCCCCTTTAGTACGATCGACACTGCGGTATCCTGGCAAAAAACCATCCCCTTTGATCAGGACATCGATATGCCCAAAATTGCGGCAATGGCGCGTACGCATCAGCCGGGTTTGTTGGTAGTCGACCGTACCGTGACTGGCCCGTATGAAAATTACGTAACACCGGAGCAACAAATCCCCAGCCATTACATGCCGATTCCCTGGGAAACTTGTCTGACTATGGGCGATTCCTGGAGTTATATCCCCAAAGAAAATTTCAAACCCGCCCGTAAATTGATTCATATCCTGGCCGATGTGGTCTCCAAAAATGGCAACCTCTTGCTCAACATTGCGCCTAGCCCCCAAGGTGATTTCCATCCCGAGGCTTACGACCGTTTGAAAGAAATTGGCAATTGGATGGGCGTCAATTCCGAAGCGATTTATGGGACAACCGGCGACAAGGATCTGGGTCCGCAAGGCAAATTGGTTTTTACCCATAAAGGCAAAACCGTTTACGCCATTTACCGAGCGGATGAAGGAGAAGCTTTGCCAACAAAAATTGACATTAAAAACCTGACACTGGGCAAAAAAGCCACCGTCAATCTCCTCGGCATTAAAGAACCGTTGAAATGGAATGCTGAAAATGGCACAACAAGCATTGTGGTTCCTGAAAAAACTGCTAAACTTGTGTCCAATAGCTACGCCTGGGTGTTTAAGATCACCAATTTATAGCGCATTCTTTAGCCTGTTATGTACCAAAAAACCATACTAACCAATGCAAACCAGAAGAAAGTTTTTGAGGTGGTCAGCACTCGGCCTACCTTTTGTTTCTTTTAGCCAAATCCTGGCCAAAAGTAAAGGGCCAGCAGCCATAAAGCCCATTGTGGTCTCGACCTGGGACAGCGGACTGCCCGTCAATGCCGTAGCCTGGAAAGTTTTGCGGGAGCAAAATGGACGAGCCCTTGATGCAGTCGAAGCTGGGGCACGTTCGATTGAAGACAGCATCAATTGCTGCGTAGGCTTGGGCGGCAACCCCGACCGCGATGGCATCGTCACCCTCGATGCTTGCATCATGGACGAAAAGGCCAATTGTGGGTCAGTGGCCGGCTTATCTTACATCAAACACCCCATTTCGGTAGCGCGTAAATTGATGGAAACCACTCCCCACGTAATGCTGGTGGGTGAAGGCGCTTTGCACTTTGCAGTGGCCAATGGCTTTCCCAAGGAGTCGGGAAAATTATCGAAAGATGCGGAAAAGGCTTACAAAGCATGGCTAAAAAAATCGGAATACAAGCCTGTCATCAACATAGAACAGCAACAAATCAACGCCAAAAAGAAAAAGGGCAATGGCCCCTTCGCCCCCAATAAGTTTGAGGATGGCAGCCCCAACCACGATACCATGGGCACCATTGCCCTGGACGCGGCGGGGAACCTCTCTGGTGCTTGTACCACCAGCGGTATGGCCTTCAAGCTGCATGGCCGGGTAGGTGATTCACCGATCATTGGTGCAGGTTTGTTTGTGGACAATGAAGTGGGTGCCGTAACTGGCTCTGGACAAGGGGAAGAGGTGATCCGCGTAGCGGGTGCAGCCTTAATCGTAGAGATGATGCGCCTGGGCAAAACGCCCAAAGAGGCTTGTAAAATAGCCGTAGAAAGGATTGTAAAAATCAACCCCGAAAAAGCCAAAACCTTTCAGGTTGGGTTCATCGCCATCAATAAGGCGGGTGAATACGGTGCTTATTCGCTGCAACCTGGCTTCAGCTATTCGGTGACAATGGCGGAAGATGGTGGGAAGGTGTATATGGCGGAAAGTCTGTTGTGAGCTATGAGCTATCAGCAATCAGCATTTGGAGCAACTCATTTGCTCATAGCTGATTGCTCATAGCTCATAGCTGATTGCTCACAAATACTGGTTTTTCACCAAAATCATCTGCGCCAAAATGCTAAGAGCAATTTCTGGCGCCGTTTTCGACTTGATGGGAATGCCCACGGGCGCATGAATGCGTTTGAATTCTTCTTCGGTGTATCCTGCAGCCAAAAGTCTTTCCCGGCGTTTTTCGTTGGAGCCCTTGCTCGACAAGGCGCCAATGTAGGCAACCTTGGAACGCAGCAAAAGGTGCAAAGCCTGATCGTCAATTTTGGGATCATGCGCCATGACTACGGCAAAGGTATATTCATCGATTTCGTATTCGGGCAATATTTCCGCCGGGTAATCCTCGTACATTTTATCCGGGGCAGTAGGGAAATGGGTGTTTTGCGCAAAGGTTCCCCGTGGGTCGATGACAATGGTTTCGAAATCAAAATACTTGGCCAGGTGCACCAATTCAGCGGCAGCATGCGCCGCGCCGATGATAAAAAGTTGATGTTTTTTAGGAAAAACGCGGAGGAACCATTTTTCATCCTCCACTTCCACCAATTGGCTTTTGCGTTCCTGATAGGCTTTTTCCGCTGCAGTTATCAGTTCAGCAGGTGTTTCCCCAACTGTAGTACCATTTGGGTGCCCTAAGTAGTGTTGAGCCTTTTCTCCCGACAATTTAGAAATCAACACGCAACTTTTATTTTCCAACAGATTGCTGCGCAGGGCTTGCCAGATTGCTGGTGAATCAAAAGCGACAAATTTTTCCAGAAAGATTTCGATTGTACCCCCACAGGTCAACCCAACCGACCAGGCATCGTTGTCGGAGACCCCAAATTTGAGGTTTTTGATTTTGGTACCTTGACTGGTTTCATCCGCTTCTTTGAGCACTACCCCTTCGACACAGCCGCCGGAAACCGAACCCAACATTTCCAGTTCTGGCCCAATAAACATCATGGTACCAATGGGACGTGGAGCACTTCCCCAGGTATTGATGACAGTAGCTGCACTAAAAGTTTTGCCTTCCGTGATCCAGCGATCGATTTCGGTGATGTATTCGCGCATGCTCTATTTTTTTGCCCACTACTATGCCTGACTTTGTGTATGAACCACAGCAAATAGTTGAAGCATTTCAGCCATTCGATCCTTTAAATCTTTGCGGTCAACAATGAAATCGAGAAAACCATGTTCGAGCAAAAACTCCGAGGTTTGAAAGCCTTCGGGCAACTCGCGCTTGATGGTTTCCTTGATGACCCTAGGGCCAGCAAAACCAATCAAGGCTTCAGGTTCGGCAAAGTTGACATCGCCCAACATCGCAAAAGAGGCAGTAACACCCCCCGTAGTAGGATCCGTAAGCAGGGAAAAGAAGGGCAGTTGAGCCCTTGCCAAACGGGTGAGTTTAGCCGAAGTTTTGGCCATTTGCATCAAAGAAAAAGCGGCTTCCATCATTCGCGCACCTCCGGTTTTGGAAATGATCATGAAAGGAAATTTTTCTTCGATACAAAAATCGATGGCTTTGGAAATGCGCTCACCAACCACTGAACCCATCGAACCTCCGATAAATTTAAAATCCATTGCAGCGACCACCAAGGGTAAGTCATTGACTTTGCCCACGGCTACAGTAATGGCATCGGTAACGCGATTTTTTTTGTATGCATCGGCAAGGCGATCGGGATACGGCTTTAAATCGGTGAATTGCAGCATGTCCTTTGAGCGCAATTCCTCAAAGAGCAAACCGTATTCCTGCTCATCGTAGAGCAGATCGAAATAATCGTAAGATCCAATCCTAGTATGATAATTGCACTTTGGACACTTGTGAAAATTCTCCCGCAATTCCTTCATCGTACTGGCTTCTTTGCAGCGTACGCACTGATGCCAAAGCCCCTCTGGAGCTTCTTTCTTGTTGCGGGTGGCGGTCTGAATACCGTCCTTCAATCGTTTGAACCAACCCATGAGCGATCGTTACTTTTTTGGCTGGCGGTAAAGGTAGGAAAAAAATTGAATGGGACAAGTTTGAACAATTCCTTTTGTAGGGGCAATTGTAGGGGTCGCCCTATGTGGCGCCCCCTACAGAAGGCAGCCACATAGGGCTGCCCTTACGGATTAACCGAACATATCGATCAATTTCTTTTTCATCGTGGAAAATTCCTCTTCAGAAAGCACCCCACTATCGCGCATTTCCGCCAATTCTTTCAATTTGGCCAAAATTTCCTGCCCATTGGGTTGTTGTGGGGCTTTTTCAGCTACGGGTGCAGCGGATTCATTGGGTTGTTTGGCTTCCTGTGGCACATCAGCACTTTCTTCAGGGCCTTTTTTGCGAATTTTTTCATCCTTCGCCCACTGCTCGGTTACTTTTTTGCCCTTCTCAAATTTTTCCTTGTAGAGTTTTTTAGCTCTTTCCATTTCAAAATCCAGGATGGTGCCGCCTCTTTCAAAGTGAATTTTGAACACTTCACCAACGCCATAAGTAGATGCGCCAGCAAAAATGGCATTGGGGATGGCACTGACAAGATTAAGGATCGGAATGAATTTGATGGCGCTTCCAGCAATAGCTTTGCCAAGCGTGGCACTGGTGATGGAAGAAACCACGGCCTTGCCTTGCGCTTCAGCAAATTCAATATTGTACACTCGGCACAGTTGCCGAATCATATCCAGTTGAACCGCGCCAATAGCCAGGATGTCAGCTACTGGTAGGCGGACAAAACCACCCGCAGCGGCAGCAGCTAAGGTGTGTGTACGAATGACGGTTTCAGCGTGTTTTGAACGCTCCACATTTTGTTCACTCATAAAGCTATTTTTTAGCGTGTTTTTGGCAAAATCGAACAATTGCTTTTTCACAGTGGTAAAAATTTGTTTTCAAAATTAAGGCTTTCTCCAGCCTTGTGCCGAAAATATCGACAAGTGGAGAAAGTTCTGAGATAAAACGGAGAATGAAGCACGTATTTCTAAAGTCTTCCTTAATTTTGTGCCCTAATATCTGTAGCAATTGAGCAAGCAATACATCAATTTAGATGGCAAGCTGATTGAATCCAATCAGGCCTGTCTGAGTGCGAACAACCGAGCCTTCCATTATGGAGATGGCTTATTTGAAAGCATTCGTATGATCAACCAGCACATTCCTCTGCTTCAACTACACTTGCAGCGCCTGCACATCGGTATGGCCGCACTGGAGATCAAACCTCCGGTAGATTGGAATATGGAGTTTTGGAAGGAGCAAATCGCCAAGGTTTGTCACAAGTGGCACCATGCCCGCATCCGTATCACCGTTTTTCGAACCGAAGGGGGCTTGTACACCCCCAATCACCACGATGCCCGATTTTTGATCGAAGCTGAAAAATTGGAGGAAGAACAATACCAGTGGAACAAGGATGGACTGAGTGTAGCGATTTGCAACATCGCTCAAATCCACGCTGGCTCACTTTTGTCCAATTTAAAAACCTGCAATGCGCTACCCTATGTATTAGGGGCCATTTTTGCCCGCAAGCACCAGTTGGGCGATAGCCTTTTGCTAAACCAACACGAACGTTTGGTGGAAAGCTCCAGCTCTAACATCTACTTAGTGCGCGAAGGAATGGTGGTCACCCCTCCCCTTTCGGAGGGTTGTGTGGATGGTGTTTTCCGCAAGTTTTTGCTTCGGGAAATGCCCAAAGCAGGCTGGAACATCCAAGAACGACCCATCCGACCCGCTGATTTGCGGCAAGCTGAGGAGGTTTTTTTGAGCAATGCAGTCAGAGGGATTCGTTGGGTGAAGCTGTTTGGCGACCGCAATTTTGGCAAACAAAACGGCAAAAAACTCCATGAGTGGGTCAATGAAACTTTAGCCGCTCTGTAAAAATGTATTGATCCGTGTAACCTTTTTCCAAAAATAGGGGTCATTAGGGGATTCTTACATCTTTGAAGCAAACCAATACCTAATGACCCAAAATATACCTACAGCTACACCTACAAAGCGGATTTTGACCGTCGATGCATTGCGTGGTTTTGCGCTATTGGGCATCATGATCGTACACATGATTGAGCAATACCTGGGCTCTGGAGCACCCAAGGAGCACCAAAATTACGCCGTACACAGTGATGTTGATCAGGTTTTTATGGCAATTTCCGGCATTCTGTTGCAGGGCAAGTTTTTCGCCATCTTTTCTTTCCTGTTTGGTCTGAGTTTTTTCCTACAAATGGAAACCGCCCGCCGCAAAGCAGAGCCTTTTATCGGTCGTTTTGTCTGGCGCTTGTTGTTGCTTTTTGTGATTGGTTTTATCCATAGCCTCTTTTATGCCGGTGACATTTTAAGCATTTACGCGATGGTCGGTTTGGGATTGGTGCTTTTTTACCGTGCTTCGAATCGCACCTTGTTGATTTTTGCAGGCATTTTTATGTGTGGTGTCCCCAGGTTAATTCTTTGGGCATTCCGGGCAGCCTACGACATCCCGCCGATGGATTGGGACTCCCTCGATCCTCAAAATGCCTGGTATTTCAATACCGTAAAAAATGGCTCCCTATGGGAAATCTTTAAAGCCAACGCCACGGTGGGTTTTGGCATGAAACTCTTTTTCCAGTTTGATACCAACAGCCGGGGTTACATGACTTTTGGGCTCTTTTTGCTGGGCATTTGGGTAGGTCGAACTGGCTTTTTTGAAAAACTGGAGGAGAATCGGCGTTTGTTGATCCGCCTGATTTGGGGCAGTTTGATTGTGATTGCTGTATTGGCGGTTGGTTTGATTTTTATGTTCAACAACATTAAAGATTACAATAGCCTGCCTGCCATGATCGGAATGTCGCTGGGTGATATTGGCAACTATTTGATCGCCTTATTTGAAGTGAGTATTTTTCTCTTGTTGTGTTTGGGCAAACGAGGACCGGGCATGATCGGAGCATTGGCACCTTACGGCAAAATGGCCCTGACCAATTATGTGATGCAGTCTTTGATCGGCACCTTTATCTTTTTTGGTTGGGGCTTGGGGCAAATTGGAGCCTGGGGTGCCAGCATCAACTTTGGCTTGGCCATTCTTTTGTACATCCTGCAAGTGCAGTTTTGCAAATGGTGGCTTAAAAAATACCAGTACGGGCCTTTGGAGTGGTTGTGGCGGAGTGGAACACAACTGCGCTGGGCTCCTTTGCGGCGGGAAACGACGATAGAAATTGCTTCGAATTAGCGCTCTATACGTCCCTCTACTAAGGTGATTCTTAAGTGTCTTAGGTTTCTTAGGTGGTAAAGCAATTTTTTTTTCACCACCTAAGAAACCTAAGACACTTAAGAATCACCTCAGTCGCTTTAAGCCAACCCCATTTCCACATTCCGCTGATGGTGCTGAGCATGGTAAATCGTGAAATACATCAATTCCCGCAAAGTCAATTTCCCCAGCAGCGGATGGGGCGCTTGCAAGGTATCCAGTTCCGATTCACTTAGGGAATCCAACAATCGATCCAGGCCAGCAATCATTTGCATCAATTTTTCAGCACCATAACTTTGAAAGCCTTCTCCAGGTACTTTAGGTTCATAGGCCTTAGGTGATTTTCCACCATTTGCTAGCGCAGCTTGATAAGTTTTGACCAAGGTGTCATAGTCCTGTGAGGCATGTTTAGCACGTCCAAAAATCAAGCGCAACAAAAAACTCGGCAAACTCAGACCCAATACTACTGGCCGCACACTGCGGATTAAGTGATCAAGTTGCTGCGCAGCAGACCATTTCCCTTCCCGATGAAAAATGAAGGCCTCGGGGCTCAGGTTTTGAACCAGCTCGCAAAATTGGCCGTATTGTGTATGTAGTCTTTGGATGATTTCCTGCTTGTTCATTTTATAAGTTTAATCATGCATAGAGTGGCTAAAATAATGTATTATTTATTGCGCTTTATCGTTTGTTGCTGCAACCCTTCCAAATCCTTCCCGTCCTTGACAATAGAGCTTTATCAATTTTTAGGGATGATGACAGTTGGCAACGAGTTAAAGATCAAATCACCATTTGTGCTGCTGATGGCGCTTTTTCCTGTCTCTATACTCCTATTTTTGGGAAAACCCTGGTTATTGGGGGTCATCCCGTTAGGGTTTTTAAGTTTGTACGAGTATGTCCAGCTCAAGCGAAAATCAAGACGCCATTCCAACTCATTGATCCATTTTACGGCACAAGATCAATTGGAGCGCTTAAGCATTGATTTGGAGCAATTGCTTTTTTTAAGCACTAAAGACAAATTCACCTGCATACATTACCTGAACAAAGGGCAGGTAGAACAAAAATTACTGCGTGGTAGCTTGAAACATTTTGAAGCGCAACTAGAAGATATACCCGTGCAGCGTTGCCACCTTTCATACATCGTTAATCTCACCCATGTACGGTTTATTGGTGGCAATGCTGAGGGTTTAAAACTTTACCTTCGCAACGTTGATGATCCGATTCCAGTATCCAATAAATACCGCAGCGCTATTTCCAGTTCATTACAAACCTTATCTGAGCGAGTCTCTACTTAGCCCTAAATCCTCAATTAATATTTCAAATGCATTATGGCTACTCAAGCCCCAAATTCGATTTAAAAATCTTCACGGCCACCGCCAGCAAAATCACCCCCATAAATTTGCGGATGACCAATAAACCTCCCCTACCCAACAATCTTTCGAGTAAGCGCAAAGAGCGCAGCACGATGTAAATGATCAGTAAGTTGAGCAAAATACCGATTACAATCGTCAAGGTATCGTAATTGGTTTTCAGTGAAATAATTGTAGTCAATGTGCCGGAACCTGCGATGAGGGGAAAAGCTACGGGCACCAGGCTCCCGGTTTGGTTCTCGTCTTCAGATTTAAAAATGTCAATTCCCAGGGTCATTTCCAGGCCCATGATGAAAATCAGGATTGAACCAGCTACGGCAAAAGATTTTAAATCTACGCCCAAAACGTGCAAAAATGCTTCACCGACAAATAAAAAAACCAGCATCAACAAGCCAGCAAAAGTGGTGGCTTTCCAGGCCTGGATTTGCCCAATGCGCTCGCTGATCGAAATGAGAATAGGGATATTGCCCAACATGTCGATGATGGCAAAAAGGGTAAAAGTGACGGTAAATACGTGGTCAAAGTTCATAAGGGCAGGTGTTGAAAAATTACTTTGGAAAGATACTACTTCCCTTTCAATTTTTCAATCGCCTTCAACACGGCCTCCCGCTTGTCTGCCGCGGTCATCCAGCGGGGTAATCTTGCGCCAATGCTCCGGCTCATGCGGGGGCTGGTGTTTCGTTCCCGCAGTTTGGCCCCTATGTGTTCCGCCAAAAATTCCAGGTGCTCGAGGTTATAGGCCCAGAGGGTTTGGCCGGAAAAATCAGCCTGCAACCATACGGGCAGGTGAAAAAAGGGATCGATAGGTCCGCCAAAAATCAGCACATTGCCCCGTTTCTGCTTCGGTTCCTGACGGGGAGAAATCTTCTCCAGGGTTTTATTATAGCCACAGCTTGTACAAACAACCTTGATGTCGTATTGGGATTTTTTCAAGGCTTCAAAATCACCAGTGTGTACGATTGCCTGCTCCAAACACTGGGGGCAAACCACCAGGATGTTTTTGGCAAATTGGTAGAGGAGGGTCTGGTAGGTATGTTTGCTGCGTTCTTCCATGGTTATTAGTTTATTCCACGAATTTGACGGGTAAGGCTGATGATGCGTCCAAAATGTTCCTGGTGCTTTCCTGCGCTGAGTTCATGGTCAAATGCGCTGGCTATTTTTTTAACCAAGTTAATGTATTCAGGGCTTGTTTCGGCGTAAAGGTGTTTGCTAAAGGACAGTTTTTGTTCGTCTTCCTTAAAGTTGATGTCCAATTTTAGCTCACCCGAAGCCAGCACCAGGGTTCTCCCGGTGTATTCTCCGGTTTTATCTTCCAAAATATTGGCCTTTGACCACCCCATTTGGCTCAAAACAAAATTTAAAAACACTGGTAACATGCCAGGTTTTACCGGGTAAAGGGTATAATAATGGTCTCGCGGGTCGTAGGTACCTTTCCAGGGGGGAGTTTTTTCGAGTTGACGCAACTGCAATTGTAGTTTACCCCTTTTGTCCTGTTTCCATTCAAAAAAGGTATTTATCCACTCAATGTCAATGTTTTGGACATTGATCATACGGGTTTCAGTATCATTATGAGGCACCACGTAGCCATCGTCATTCAAAAAATTGTATACTACCAGGCCATGCTCTGTTTCTGGAAGATCCGCATCCTGAGCATTCCAGCTTTGAAATTCAGCATGAAAAACCAGGCTGGTCTGATCGGGAGAAAACGCCAGGGCTCCATGAGGGGAGGGAAAGGAGTAATTGCCCAGGCTTTGGTTCTGAGTATTGAATCCTTTGATTTCTCGTGTCTGTACGTCCAAAACTGCGTGTTCGCTAATCATCAAAAAGCGCCCACCTTCCAGTTGATCAAGGGTTTCCATTTCGGCTGGATCATTTTCCATAAAAACCTCCCTAAATGGCCCGGGCTGCTCTTTTTCACTGTCCAAAAACTGTAAAGAAGCAAAGTCTGAACCTTGTGCGACCAATGGTTCTACCACTACAGTTTTATCCTTTACGTAAATGAGGTACAGGCTTTGGCTGCCTGCGATGAGGCTTGGACTGGGTGCCCCTGGCAAAGCATATACTTTCCATAAAAAAGGCAAGCCAGTATTGGTTTCCAGTCTTCCCGGAAAACGGATGGGCTGTCCCTCATAAAAGATGGAGTAAGCGATATTTGTTTGTTTAACCTTACCATAGTTCATATTGTAAGCAGTACTCGTAGTGGCAACTGCTTTAATGGTAAAAGGCCCATAAGTGAGTATTTTTTCTATGGATTTTGCAGCCGAGCGCTTGCTGAATCTCAGATAAAGCAATACCGAAGCGATGATCAATGCCAAAAGAATTGCTACTTTCATTACTTTTTAATGATTTTAGTGACCTTATCACAATTGGGTTTTTGTAGAGCATTTTCGGCAGCAGCCAGGAGCAAGGCTTCTATATTGGTCGCGCCGTTTAATTGCATGATGTGGGCGATATGGCCGCGTATGGCCGGGTTGTCTTCTTCTTGAATTCGCTTGGCGTAGTGTTCCAACAATTCTTTGCGCCATTTGGCTTCTTCAGCCGGGGTAGCCGAATACCGATCACCATTTCCATCCAGAAAGATGTAGTGGGTTTGGCCCCCATTGTCCATAAAAAGCTGTTTTGATTCGGCATTGTCAACAACCTGGGCTATAGTCGATTTTTCGGAGTAGTGTTCCCCCGAGTAAGTCAATCCTGCTGTTGGTTCTTCTTCATTTGGCCTTGGAGTGGCTGCTTTTTCCGCAGCAATTTGGGCATTATGGATCAAGGCATTGATTTCCGAGCGCATCTCGGATGTGATGGGAACATATTCTGGCAGAGGCACATTTAAAAAATGCTCAAACGAAAGAAAATTCAGGTATACCAGGCCAGCGTGCCAGTTGCTGCGCCCCCATTCGATGCCAAAGTCCCGTACGGTGACAAAATCACTCACCTTATCGTCTCCATCGGTCCATTGCAAAGGTGAAACTGGAAAGTTTGGATATTCAAAAAACTGAAAATGCTGGTAAGAGGCCGGACTGCCTGCCTGTATAAACGCATTGCGAATTTTGGCAATGATCCACTTGCGGGTATGCAGGTCGGGCAAGGGCATGATTGGGCCATAAAACCAGAAGTCGCTGAACAGTTGCTCGTAAACCGTACTGGGTCTGGGGCTAAAGTGCCCGGAAATATCCTTGTAAAAAAGCCCTTCTGCATTGATGGTTAGAGCCCATTGGTAAGTATCGGTGATCTTGACGGAGTATACAAATTCTTCTGCTTCAATTCTTTCGGGGCGGATTTGTTTCCAAAAATCGTAACGCAATCGGGCGGTTTCGGAAAGTTCACCATATAATTCCGATGCCATTTCTACACTGCGGCGCATAGCGTCGTTGCGGGCGGAGAGGGCTTCGCCAGGGAATGGGTCGTAGGTTTCGAAGAGTTCGGGAATGCTCCAGTCTTTTTCAAAACCTGGAGTGCTTTGTTGGATGGTATTGCCGGTGAATTGTAGCATGTTTAGCAGGGTATGACTTGGGCGTATACCGCACTGGGTATAGTGTCTGACTGCAAGATAATGTCCCCTTTTTTATTCTGCTATTTTTTCTGCTTTTTAAAAGATCCTGGTGGGCGGAATAGAATGATCAAAATATCGCTTATATAAAGGTCAATTTCCTCTAAAATATACCCTATTGCGTATTTGAAGACTATTTTTGAATTGCCTCAAATTTTGCAAGATAGATTTCAATTGTATGTACAGCGTCTACTTCGGATATTCCTTCTGCTTTTAGATGATCCACGATAATTGTGGTAACTTCTTCCAGGGAAAGATCAACCAACAATGCTATTTTTTCAATCGAAAACTCCTGCAATATCCAGAGTTTTTGAGTAAAATCACGCTTTTCACGTTCGATTCCTTGTTCGATTCCTTGTTCGATTCCTTGTTCGATTCCTTGTTCATGGCCTTCCTGCCACCCCTTTTTCAAGGCATCTTTGTAAAAAGCATTTTGAGTAATATCCAAGGTAATTGGCATGGCTTTGACAATTTTTTGTGTTTGCAGATCAAATTTACGAATTTGGCTAAGGATTGTCAACTGATAAATGAATTTTTCCAACTCAGCTTGATTTTGGCAAACTTTTTGGAGGCGTTGCAAAATCAAGCGGATAATACCATCCAATTTGGTTTTGGGAAATTTGCTAAGGATGGCTAAAACGATTTCTTCGGGAAGATCTGATTCAATAAACTGATCTATTGGAATTTGACTAAGCTGAATCAGCTTATACCCTGAATATTGGAGATTTTTGGGCAAATTAGTAGCCATTTTTGTTTTACCCTTTGCAAGATAAACCACAAAATGCCGAATTTCTAACTTGTACTGCCGTTGTGAAAATCCATGATATTCACCGACCCGAAAGACCATTTCAGCTTCTGCCTCAGTCTGGAATTCGATGTGGAGTATGAAGTGATCTCCTTTTGCATCCAAAACCTCCATCAGAAAATCGACATTGCGGTTAATTGTTGTATTGATTTCCTCTGGAAGTGGTCTTGCAGCCACAATTTCAATATTTTCACGTTTCGCTATTATGGGCAATAAAATTGACCTAAAATTCTCTTTCAGTATTTTATCATAGGCTTTGGCCTCTTTGTTCGATTGGTCAGGGGAGGGCTCCATTGGTGTTATTTAGGGGTAAAAATAGAGGGTTTTCAATTAAAAAACAAATTATTGTTATTTTTTTTTAGCAAAACAAAAAAAGAAAACGAATCTCACCTCACCCCATACACACCTCCCCTCTTCGTCTGAAAGTCCACCACAAAGCCTTCATTTACAATTATTTCCCCCACTGTCCCAGGCTCCTTTACCACCGCTTTTCCCGGCGCAACCACTCCAAACAGCTGATTCCCATTCTCCCCGTTCGCCTGTACGATTTGTACATTTTGCACCCCTATCTGTGTATTTGTCCGCAACCTACAATTTCCCCCCAAAGTCGAGCGGATTGTCGCTTGCAGCAGCACCCCATCCTTCCATTCCATATCCACCTCAAAGCCGCCCCGGGCTCGTAAACCCTTTACTTTCCCGGTATGCCAGGCCTTCGGCAAGGCGGGCAACAAGTGAATTTCACCCGCATGACTCTGCAGCAATAGCTCCGCAATTCCTGCAGTAGCCCCAAAATTTCCATCGATTTGAAAAGGAGGATGCGCGTCAAAGAGGTTCGGATACGTGCCACCGCCCTGCATGGTGGTAACATTGGTACGCACCAGTTTGAAGAGGTTGGTGATCAGCTTCAATGCATGATCGCCATCGAAGAGCCGGGCCCAGATATTGACTTTCCAACCCATGGACCAACCCGTGGCAAAATCGCCACGCCGTTCCATCACCCGTTTGACTGCTGCCATCAATTCCGGCGAACTTTGTTGGATGATTTGATTGCTGGGGTGAATGGCGTAGAGGTGAGAGATGTGGCGATGCTGTACATCTCCATCTTCAAAATCTTCAGACCACTCTTGCAATTGGCCATATTTGCCGATTTGGTAAGGCAAAAGTTGGCTAATTTGTTGCCGCACGGAATCCACCATGGGGTCTTTCAATTGCAACAATTGCGCCGCTTCGAGGTAGCGGGCAAAGGCTTCCCGTACAATCGCCATATCCATCGTGGGGCCTGGGCTGAAGGTGGATTGTTTGTTGTCTTCGTACACAAAGTTTTGCTCGGGCGAATGACCGACTGGAGTAAGCAGGTAACCTTCGTCGTTTTTGACCAGCCAGCCCTGATAAAACTCCACCACCCCTTTGAGCAGCGGAAACACCTCGTTTTTCAAAAATTGCTGGTCTCCACTGAACAGGTAATGCTCCCACAAATGACTCGTCAACCAGCCGCCGCCCATCGGCCAAAAGGAACAGGCACAGTTGTCCACGGGTTCGGCATGTCGCCAGATGTCCATGTTGTGGTGGGCCACCCAGCCGGAATTGCCGTACATGTTGCGGGCCGTTTCGCGACCATTGATGGATAGTTCCTTGATGGCGCGAAAAAAAGGCTCCTGGCATTCGGCGAGATTGGTGATCTCGGCGGGCCAATAGTTCATTTGGGCATTGATGTTAATGGTATAGGCACCATTCCAGGGAGGAGTTAGTTGGTCATTCCAGATGCCCTGCAGGTTGAGTGGTTGCCCACCGGGCCGAGAACCGGCAATCATCAGGTAACGCCCGTATTGAAAGTAGAGTGCTGCAAAATTAGGGTCTTGCCCATTTGCAAACAATTCCACCCGCCGATCAGTGGACAACTTGGATTGCTCCGTTTCCGCTGCGAGACTGAGCTCGACCCGTTTGAACAAATTTTGATAATCCAACAAATGCCGCTGGTACAAATTGGCGTAAGACCTTGGTTCAATGGCTTTAAAATAGCCATCCAGCAACACAGCGGGGTTCTTGCCTTCCGTAGCCGGGCTTTTGTCGAATCCATTGTAACTGGTCGCTGCACTCAGGACTATGGTCAATTCACTGACATTTTGCACCTGTATTTTTTCACCTTGCTGGCTAATGATACCGCCCGTATGGAGCACTTTTAGGCGGGTTTCAAAAGCCATACCCAGGCCATTGGCTTGTTCCTGGTACAAAAAATTGGCAGCCTGGGGCTTGCGCACTCCACTTTTTTCATACAACTCGGGGTACTTGTGCTGATCGCCCAATTTTTCCACCAGATCAAAATTGCGACGCAGGGCAAAACCTGGGGCACGGCCCAACAGGCGCAACACATTACCAGTACCTCGTTGCTGAGCAATAGCCTGATGTGGCGTAGAAAGTTGAATCGTACAATTGATTTTTTCGGGACCATTTGCATTGATTTTCAGCACTGTAATATGATCAGGATAACTGGCGAAATAGCTGCGACGGTAGGTGGTCGTGCCTATTTTATATTCAGTGTGAGCAGTGGCAGTGTTCAGGTCCAGGCTACGCCGGTAGTCCTTGATTTGGCTTGAGTCGTGCGCAAAATCCAGCCACAAATCGCTCATCGGTTGGTACATCTGGTGATTGCGGCCCAGCCATTCTTTGGTGATGATGGCTTGTGCTTCCTGGTATTTTTTGGCCTTGAGCAACTCCATCACCTGTGGGTAAGCCCGACGTACATTGATGTTGGAAAAAGTGCCATTGGGGTCGCCAGAATAGAGGGTGCCTTCGTTGAGTTGCACATGCTCCCGGATGGGATCGCCGTAAACCATAGCACCCATGAAGCCATTGCCAAGTGGGAGGGCCTCGGTCCAGACTTTGGCAGGCTGCTCGTACCACAATTGCAGGGCATTGGTTTGCGCTGAAAGGCCAACCGGGATCAACAAGGCCCAGAGCTGAATACGCAGGATGTTTTTCATTTCTTCACCAGACTAAGTTGCAGTTGTTGTTCAAATTTGGCCAGCTGTTGTTGCAGGTTGTGGGTCAATTTAAGTTTCAATTTTTCCTCTTCGATGAAACTGAATTTGATGCTATTCAGGATGTACTGTTTGATTTCAGCATAAGAGAGGTTCTTGTAGCGGTTGGCCAGCAGCACGAATTGCTCGGTGAGGTTGCTGCGCAAAATACCCGCGTCGTCGGTCGAAATGACGATGGGCACTTTGGCTGAGCGGTACAAGGAGATTGGGTGGCGATCATCTTTTACCTTGAGAATGTATTCGTTGCTGGTCAGGTTGATTTCCACGGCCACTTGTTGGGTTTGCATCAGTTTCAAGAGGTCGAAAACCTTGTTTTCGTAGGCCAGATCTACACCGTGCCCAATTCGGTGAGCCCCAGCTTCGCGTACCGCCGCATTGATGTGCCAGTTCAATTCTTCAGGTTTCACCAGGCCCAGGGTCAATTCTCCGGCGTGCATTGAAAATTTCACCGTGGGGAATTGTTTTTTGCACCATTTGAATAGTTGCATGTGCAGCCAATAGTTGCGCATGGAATTGGCATTGTCTTCAGGCGCTACAATGTTGACGCCCACAATCAGGTTACTGCGCTCTGCCGACATAAAGGCAGCTACTGAATTGCCAAACACGGCAAGCTGGTCTTCAAGTACCCGGATGACAAAACTTTGAAAACGCATGGTAAAAGTGCTGTCGTCGAGCATCAGCTCCCGGTGGGTCTTTTCGATGTTTTGGGCGTAATCGAGCACTTTGGCCTCGATGCCTTTTTTCAAAAATTGAGCATATAAGGTGTCCAACACACGAGCAAGGCCAACGCTGTTTCTTTGTCGTTGCAAGGAGTCCAGCACTGCCGCATAACCTTTCAGGTCAGATAAATCCAGTCCATGTTTGGCCGAGCGATACATACATTCGATGTACTGGACATTTTCTGCTTTGGCGCGTTGTTTGAGTTCAAGCAAGCCCTCCCGCAAGAGGCCTTTGCTGGGTAAATCAAATTTATCAAAGGCATCAAAGAAGTGTTTGTCGCTGGCTTCGTCGCCTTCGAAATAGTCTTTGATGGACCAAAAACGCAAAAGTTGGTAACGCAAGGCATCGAGACCTCCAGCGGCTTTGACTTCGCTGAATCGTTTGATGTCTTCGTTGGGAGTGGGTGCTTTGTCGTAGAGGGCCAAGGTTCGGAGGTTCACCCAAAAATCCGCTTTGAGGGCGTAATCAAAATAACTTTCGGCGTAAATGGAGCCGGAGAAGTGGTTGTGCAGGTCGCCACCTTTGGGCATTTGTTGGAAAAAGGCGGTGAGCAGCGCGCGGTTGTCGCGGATGGAATTGAGGTAATCGGAAATGTATTTTTCAGCGCTGACTTGGCTAGATAAAGTAATACTAGGTAAAATGAGTAGCGCCAGTAATAGCCAGGTAAAAGTGTATTTGAGCATGTTTTAGGTGTTTATGCTTAGGTGAATCTTAACGTCAATCTAGCCGAACCATTTCCCCTGTCCGCACGGATTCATCACAAGCGAAGGCAACTTTCAAACTATTCACTGCATCCGCCAAATGATCGGTCAAATCCAGATTCTCCTGAATCGCTTTCAAAAAATAACGCTGCTCCCGATTGCATAGCTCCTGGTGATCCGGCTCGTCCTGCAAGTCAATCCATTCATCTGGCCGGGTGAACTCATTGCTCGCGTCGATGTCGGCATGGTGCCAACGCAAGGATTCCGTTTTGGTATGTGAATCCACATTATCCGATTTGCCCGCTGCACCCGCGTCTTTGGCTAAGATGGACACACAACCTTTGGGGCCAATCACGTCTTTTACAAAAAAGGCCGTTTCACTCATCATCGGGCCCCAACCCGCTTCGTACCAGCCAACTGAGCCGTCTTCAAAATGAATTTGTAATTGACCGTAGTTGTAATTGGTCGCTGGAATATCGTTGGTCATTCGAGCGCCAATGGCACTTACCCGCACGGGTTTAGAGCGCGTCATTTGGCACATCACGTCAATGTAGTGCACTCCGCAGTCGACAATTGGGCTCAAACTTTTCATCAAATTGCGGTGCACATCCCACATGTAGCCGTGGCTTTGTTGGTTGAGGTTCATGCGCATGACCAGGGGTTTGCCAAGCTCCTGGGCAATTTCCACAAATTTGGCCCAAGAAGGGTGATGCCGCAAAATATAGCCCACCACCACTTTTTTATCCGCTTTTTGCGCCGCTACCACTACCCTTTCAGCACCTTCCACGGTATCCGCAATGGGTTTTTCGATGAACACATGGCAACCCGCTTCCAAGGCCTGGATACAAAACTGCTCGTGAGTATCGGGATAAGTGGAGATACAAACTGCATCGGGTTGGGTTTCGGCCAATGCCTGGGTATAATCTGAATACAGAGGGAAGCCACCACCCAGTTTTTCATTAAGAACTTCTTTACTTTTGCCCGTTGACACGATGCCACAAATCTCAAAACCGTCGAGTAGCTGATAAGCAAGGGCATGAGAAGCACCCATGTTGCCGCAGCCTACGACGAGTACTTTGATGGAAGTATTGTTCATTGATCCGATGTGTTATTTTGGGGGTAAAAATATTCTTCTGCTTCCAGAAAAAGAGTTATTCATCAAAAAAAATGATGTCCCATTTGGTAATCCAGGCTTTGTCGTAGGTGGGGTAACGGTCAATTTCATCACCACCACCGTGCCAGCGCGGATCTTCATTCTGCGACATCCAGATGTCCAACTTCAATTGCAGGTTTTTTTTGAGTCGCTCGTATTTGGGATATTGAGCTAGATTATTGACGTTGAAAGGATCGGCCTTGACGTCGTACAATTCCTCTCTCGGACGTTTGTCAAATCCAATTTGAAAAAAAGTACGCACATTGTCCTCCATGGCGTGGTCCATCATGTAGGCTTTGGTCGGTCCGCCGTCTACATCGCCGTATTCGGAAGGTGTGCCGGGGATAGTGGGATCACCTGCGGGCATGCGTTGGGGGCGGAGGTTGAGGATGTAGAGGTATTCCTTGGTCCGAATGGCCCGCATGGGATAACCAGGATAACCCAGCTCGTTTTTCCGACACAGGCAGTGCCGTTCTCTTTCCAAAAACACCTCCTCCCGATGCTGTTGCTTTTTGCCTTTTAAAACAGGCACCAAACTGATGCCATCCAAGTCTTTTGGAAGAGCCACCCCAGCCACCTCCAAAAACGTAGGCATCAAATCGATGAGGTTGACAAAGGTTTCCGAGCGGCGGTTTCGTTTGAATTTTTTGGGAAAACTGATCAAAAGTGGTACCCGGGTACCATAATCGTACAAATTCGCTTTGGCCCGAGGAAAAGGCATGCCATTGTCCCCGGTCACCACAATCATGGTATTCTCCAATAGACCTTCATCTTCCAGTTTTTTCAATAAAGCCCCAATTTCCCGGTCTACCCGTTTTATTTCGGCATAATAGTCGGCCAGGTCTCCGCGCACATCGGGTAAGTCGGGCAAAAATTTTGGCACGGTCAATTTTGTAGAATCAATGCCCACTTTTCGGCCATGTCCACGGGTGTAAGGGCGGTGCGGATCATTGGTGCCCCACCAGAAGCAAAAGGGCTTTTTGTTGCCAAGGCTATCCAGAAAAGCGCCAAATTCCTGCCGATGTCCCGCTGGATTCTCACGGTAACCCATTTTTTCAAACTTGCCGGGTGCCCAACCTTTGCGCTCAAAGGCAACTGCATAACCGTTTTGTTGCAACAATTTGACGTAGGTCGTTTCGGCGGTGTCCAGTTTGCCCACCAGGTTTACCCCTTCGCCCAATTTATGGGGGTATTTCCCTGTCAAAATAGCTGAGCGAGAAGGGGTACAAGATGGGGTAGCACAAAAGGCATGAGTGAAGACCATCCCCATCGTTGCCAATCGTTCCAGGTTGGGGGTGTGTATCGGGGAATTTTCGTAGATGCTGGCAAAGGGATAACTCCAGTCGTCGGCTAAAATGAAAAGGATGTTGGGCTTCGCTGCTGGATCGACTGTAGGTTTGCAGGCAGAAATCAAACCCAGAACCAGCAATAAAAACAAAGATGAACCCGGCTTGCTTTTATATTCCATGGAAACACTGTTTTGATTTGGTTATTTTGGGAAAAAACAAATACTCAGATTAAAATTATTCATTCAGTAAAAAATAAACGATGCGACAAGCGGTTCCATTGCTGTTGGCATTTTTATCTGCACTAATTTTCAAGCTCAAGGTATGTTTTCCGGGCTTCAAATCCGCTCCCAGCATTAGGTACCAAGGCAAGTGTAGCTGCCCACTCCAACGAGTGTACAAATCCAACTTGGCATACGGTTTTCCATCAATGGCGTACTCCAAAATTCCCGCATCTCCGCCCGAAACGATGGCAATCCCAATGGCGGTTCCATTAAAAGGCAAGTTGAACTGGCTACCGGGTGTAGTAGCAATCAACATAGGCCGTTTGACAAAACCATCGCGGGTAGGCAGGCCATCCGTGGGTGTCCAATTGGGGTCAATCTTCCAGTTGTTGTCCAGTTGGGCATTTTCAATCCCCAGGTATTTCCCTTTATCAAAACTGCTTTTATTTAGAGCAGGTGGAAAGGAGTTTGCAGCCATTTGTGGTGCTTGAAAACAAGTCGTAAATAAACTTTTGATCGCCGAATAATACAACTCCTGACCAAAGGGCGAAGGGTGTAAGTCTTTAAAATCATCCGCCCAGGTGAATTCTTTGGCTGCAATTTTATCCCGCACCAATTTCGATAAGTTGATGGAAGGCAACATGTAGTGCTCGGCCAATTTTTCCTGATTTTTTACCTCCAGTGGTATTTTCCCCTGCTCGTATTGCTGAATGTTGATGGGATCGGCAAAAGCCATCATCACGATGTCCATTTGGGGGTTGCTGCGTTTGGCATGGCGAATGATGCCTTCCAATGCACGAATTTGGGTCACACTATCCGTGCCGTTGCCCCGGTCATTCACGGCAGCTTCTACAAAAAGCAGGTCAACCTCGCCTTTGTCCAGAATGTCCTGCTGCATCCGAAAAGCGTGTGGCACACTGCCAAGCGAAGGAATGCCAGCTGCGATAAAAGTGAACTGCACATCGGGGAAACGTTCCTGCAAATAGGTTGAAGTTTTATCCCTCCAGCCCTTGTTGAAGGTAATCGAGCCACCCAAAAAAGCTACGGTCGCCTTTTTGTCCCGCTTAATAACCCTTTGAACATTCGCCAAAGCATTGCGGGGCTGGAAATAATCCCGATTGGGCAGCGGCTTTTTGACTGGATACGAGTTGGCGACAATAAAATCGCCCCACTCCGCCGCTCGCTGGATGGGGTAATGGTGACCTTCCAGCGTTTGGGGGCCAGCAGTTACGGGGTAGATGGTCGCTGGGCCACCCAATGCAGTGTATTTTTGTACCAATGGATAAGTGTTTTCATCCGAGGGCACAATTTTGTCGGTGTTGGAAATAACGTGCAAAATGGGCACTTTGAATGAGGCCAGACCTTCCAAGTTGTCGAGGGGATTGTCTTTAAATGCCAGGGCTTCGGCTTCGGTCAGCTTCAGGACTTGTAACAATTGCGCCCAACTTTTGGCATCACCGGGTCCTTTTCCTTTGCCTCCAGGCCAACTTTTGATGTCACAAACGGGCCCTTCAGCGTAGATGCAACTCACCTTATCCGGGTTGCGTTTGGCCCAGGCGTAGGCGTAAAGACCACCTCGGCTGACGGCTTCCAGGGCAACTTTGGGGGCAAAATCCATTTTGTCGACCAAATGAGCATACACCCGATCCCAAGCCTGCATCGCCGCCGGGCTGCCGTATTGATCATCTACCTGCACAAAGACTACAAGAAATCCTCGAGCCAGCAATAAACTGTCCATTTCAGTGTGCCAATCGGGAAAGGAAGCCCGCCAAACCCAGGGATTACCCGCCAGTGCCTGTTTGGGTTTGACGTAATAAGCCCGCTGTTGATCCAATTGAAAATGCACCCGTTCGAATCCTTTCCAGCGATCAGTTTGGGTGACTTTCTGCAAATCAAAGAGGCTTTCGGGCTGAATTTGTGCGTAAACGATTTTGGCGTAGCCGTCCTTTTCGTACAAGACCCCAATGTTTTGATCTTGCTGAATCACCAGATCAGAATAAGCCGCAGCGCCCGCGTAAATGGTTTTGCCTTTGTGCCAGCTTTGCCCTTCGTCGGTGCTGATCTTTAAGACCAGATTCTCGCGTTTGTTCTGCTGTTCCAGGTTGCTGAAAAGCAGCCATTTTTGCCCGGATTTAGTGGTGTAGTTGAGCATACTGCCTTCACAAACGGGGTCGTGTAATTGTCGCTCCACATAGACCGAATCCCATTTCACACCACCACTTTTGCTGCTGGCCATGATGCGGTGTTTGGTATCGCCGGATTGGTTGCGGCAGTTTAGCAAAATTCCACCATTCGACAATTCCGCAGCGGTACTTTCATTGCTGCCTGCGTAGGCGACATCGGGGGTGAGTTTCCAGGTTTTGCCGTGGTCATCGGAGTAAAAGGCGTGGGCCCAATAATCTTTACCCTGGTCTTGGGGTGGGCCAGCCGAATGATTGGCCGCCACAAAAATCCGACCACGGTAAGGGCCAGTATTCAATTGTAGGGCATGTCCGGGGGTATTGGCGTAATGCCGCCAGTCTTCTTTAAAATTGTAGGCAGAATTGATCTGTGGCTGTTTCGGTTTGGACACAAAGCGGGTGATGTTGACGGGTGTTGACCAGGTTTGGCCTGCATCCGTGCTGGTTTTGTACCACACGTCGCGCATGGCTTTTCCTTCACGCACTTCGGCTTCGGAACCCGTCCCGGTATTGTAGAACAAAAACAGGCGCCCCTGGGGAAATCGTTTGTCGCTCAGGTCAAAAACGGGGGCTGGGTTTCCAGCTTGCAGGTTGCCATTTTCGACTACGGTTTGAAAGCCAGTCCAGGTTTGGCCATTGTCGCTACTCCTCTTGAGCACGATGCGAACATCGCCATGGTCACTGCAAGAGTTACGGCGGGCTTCGGCAAAAGCGAGCAAATCGCCCTTGGGTGCTTTGACGATGGCGGGAATGCGGTAACATTTGTAGCCTTCGTCACCATTTTGGAAGACGGTGGTTTCGGAAGTCGTTTGGCCGCACAGCCACTGCGTCAACAGGCAACAGTATACTATAATCAAGTACCTCATTTCTTAGGTGGATTAAGGACGTTTACCAGAGTTTTGCCCAAACGTTGATACCCTTCTGCGTTGGGATGTAGTCCATCTGAAAAGAGTTTTTCATCAATTTTGCCGGTAGGCTGCAAAAGTACAGTGCCGATATTGCCATAATTCACCCCCTGGTTTTTGGTCATCTGCTGAATCTTGGTATTCAATTGCAGAACCCGGGCTTCTCGCTCCCGGCGGGGATAAAGCCCGAGCACATAAATTTTCGCCTTCGGCTGGCGGACTTTGATGGCTTCCAACAAAAAGGCCAAACCCGCCACAATTTCTTCATCGGTATTGATCAAAAGGTTGTTGGTACCAATGTTGATCACGATTTTTTCGGGTTGGATGCCGGCCAGTTCATCGTGGTACACCCGCCAAAGTACATTTTCGATGCGATCCCAACCAAAGCCCAGGTTACGGACTTGCAGCGGTTCGAGGTATTTCGCCCAGGAATCGGCTCCTTTGATTCGGTTATTCAGTGGGTTGCCGCCCCAATTGTGGGTAATGGAATTGCCGATGAAGAGGATTTTACCCGGCTCGGTCGTGTGTAAGGTTTTGATGGCATTGTGCCGTTCTTCCCAATTGTAGCTACCTGGTTCCCGGCTATGGCGCACGGGGATTTGGGTACTCAGGCTTCCGCTGGGTTCTTGCATGATCAAACGCAACTTTTTTTCATAGGCCTGGGCTTGTAACATCATGCCGTAGTCGTTGGGGTGGGTGCCGTCCACAGTCGCGTCCAAGTCGAAATTGATTTCATTAAAGGTCAAGGTGTACAAGCCCTTTACCTCTTGAAACCGCAGCTGATCCACCGCAGTTTGTAAACTTTGATTGGCTTCCTGATAAAAAGTTTGGCGGGTAGGCACCATAAAGCCTTCTGAATAACCTGCGTGTTCAGTCAACAGAATGGGGGTCGTGGGATGTTTCGCCCGAATCTTGTTGACCGATTCGACGATGCGTTTTTGCAGCTCTGGTTGGGTAAAACGTTCGGTGGTCATGTTGGGCAAACAATCCAAGACAATTACTTTGGCGTCGATTTCATTGATGAGGTCAATGATTTCAGGTTCCAAGCGACCATTCCCTGAAAAACCCAGGTTAATCACCGGTCGATCCAGCTTGCGCGACAAAATATTGGTCCAGGCCATGCCCGGGCGCGAAGCACAGGCGCCTTGGGCGATGGAAGTACCGTATACCACGATGGGTATCTCCTGCATCAAGGGCAGGGGGGTAAACTTGCTGCCCTCGGCCACCCCGATTTCCAGGCCGGATATGGCTTTGTACAAAGGCAGATACAACCGGAATTCTCGCCCCAATTGGTGGTACTTGTCAGAAGGACTCAGCTTGTCAAAATTGTATTCTACGGTGTCTTTAAAGCTGTACTTACCCGTGCAAAAATGCCAGGTACCGTCGCTGTCGATGGCATACAGGTCAACTCCACTGACGCCCGTGGAGGGCATGTGGGGCATGGCAGGGTTACCGACGATTTGATAGCGCACCTTGATTTGGGCCGCATTGCTAAAAAAGCGCAGGAAAAGTCCGGCAGGCTGCTGGGAGAGATTCCAAACGGGTGGGCGAACCAGGCTTTTGGCTCGGCCAGGCAGGCGCTGGAGGCTATCTTTCAGTTCTGATGGCCAGGCTCGGCCATCGATGACGGGAAAAGGGGTGTCAGCGGGTTTCCACCATTGGAGATTTTGCGCGGATAAATGGGGTAAGAAAAAACCAAAAAGAAGAGTTAGCGAAAAAATGAACGGATAAAGCAGGTTTTTCATTGGTATGATCGTTTGTAGGCTGAAGGCAATTCCTTGCAACGATAAAGAAAAACCCGTAAATTGGCAAAAAAATGATCAACTCATAACTAATGAGCACAGCGCAGTTAAAAACACAAATTCACGACTATCTCGATGCGGTAAAGGATGAGACCTTTTTGAAGGTGGTTCATTCCATGCTGAACACCTATTTACAAGAACAGCAAATTGTGGTCGGATATCGTTCAGATAATCAGCCCATTACTCAAGATGAATTGCTGGAAAATCTCAAAGAAAGCGAAGCTGCTATTGAGCGTGGCGAGTATTTAACGATTGACGAATTGATGGCAGCATCTGAAAAATGGTGAAGATGTATCGAGTAATTGTATCCAACCCTGCCCAAAAACGCTTAAAAGAAATTTATGACTATTTAATTGAGCGTAATTTAGACACAACCGCAAAAAAAGTACGCCGATCTCTGCTTGAAACCACCAAGAGCCTTGAAAAGATGCCTCAACGTCGCTCCATTCTCCCTGGAACAGAAAACTTAAATCCTCCTTATCGTTATGCTAAAAAATGGTCTTACAAGATTATTTTTCGGATTATAGAGCCAAAGAAAGAAGTACGTGTTTTGGATTTTTTCCATGAAAAACAGAATCCTGAAAAATTGAAGAGGTTCAGATAGTGTAACCGAACACCCAAATATTGATCGATAAATATTACATTTTCAACGGATTGAAGTATAAAGATTCCGATTAGCTTCCCCTTTAAAACCTTGGGTTTTTCTGCTAGAAAAAGTAAATTGCACTTCAGTCACCTCAAACCAAAACAACTCTGCTATGAAAAACCTATCCAGATGGGCTAAGACCCATCCCCGTCAAGCCAGGCTTATCCTAGTGCTGGCCCATGTTTGTATTGCATTGGGCGCATTAACCTGTGGTTTTTTGACCTATTTTGCAGACATTGCGCTTCCACCCTGGCTGCCAATCCTTTTAGCCAACTGTTTTTTCATCGCCTACTTTTTTTACCCTAAAAAAGGGGCTACCCAAGGTTGGTTCAAATATTCATATGTCCGGCAAAAATCCCTGGATTTTATCCTGAGCACCAGTTATGCCTTGCTCATTACCGCAGGATTAAATGTATGGTTGTTTTTAAATATTGATGGCGGCAATAACCAAGCTGCGGCGAGTCCCATATTAATCGCCCAACACCTCAAACCTACTGGCCTGGATAAAAAAACAGCCAAAAAGCATAAAATCACGGATCTCAAAGCCTCTTTTCAGGAGCTGAAAACGGCCATCAAAACGTACAAAGCAGAACAAAAAGCTGCGGGCAATAGTGCTGCGGGTGGCGGCAAAGGTTGGTTGATTGCACTGACTGTTTTAGGTGCATTAGTCCTCGGTTATGTCGTAACAGCGCTAGCTTGTGGTGTCGCTTGCTCTGGCTCGGAGGGTTTAGCCTGGGGTATCCTGGCCCTGGGTTGGGGTGGTATCATTTGGCTTTCGATCATTTTGATCAAAAAAATTGCCAGGAAACATGCTGTAGCCGGATAAACAATAATCAAAGATTAGGATGCAATACTTTTTGCATCCTAATCCGCCCCTACTGCTGAAACACATACTGCACCAAATTCGCACCCATTTTCAGCGCGTTGGCCCGTGCCTCAGGCATATCATTGTGTACATCCTGATCTTCCCAGCCGTCGCCCAAATCGCATTCAAAGGAATAGAAACAAATCAGTCGTCCCTGCCAAGTCAGGCCGTAACCTTGGGCGGGTTTGTCGTCATGTTTGTGGATTTTGGGCAGCCCGCCAGCGAAAGCGTACTTTTGGCGGTAAATTTCGTGGTTAAAAGGCAGTTCGGCGAACTCCAATTCAGGGAACACCTTCTTCATTGCCACCCGAACGAAGGGGTCCATGCCATAATTGTCGTCGATGTGCAAAAAGCCCCCAGCGAGCAGGTATTGCCGCAGGTTTTGCGCCTCCATGTCGGAAAAAACCACGTTGCCGTGCCCAGTCATGTGGAGGAAGGGAAAATTGAACAATTCAGGGCTACCTACTTCCACCGTAGCGTATTCGATATCCAGAGCGGTGCCCAGATTCTGGTTGCAAAAACGCGCCAGATTGGGCAATGCAGTGGGGTTGGCATACCAGTCGCCGCCGCCATTGTACTTCAACAAAGCCAGTTTCATGCCTGCCGGACTAGGGCCAGCTTGATTTGGCGTAAAAAGACTCAACAACATGATCAATAGGAACATAATGGATTATTTAGGGGTGAAAGTTAAAATTTTCCGGCGCTTCGGCTTCGCTCAGCGACCAGAAGATTTTAACTTTTCAACCATTTATCAATTCAATCGTATGGACCGCCACCACTCCCGCCGTTTCAGTGCGTAGGCGGCTTTGTCCTAAACTCACGGGTACAAACTGATGTTGCACCGCTAGTTCTACCTCATCGGGTGCAAAATCACCTTCCGGGCCAATGACCACGATTACATTTTGCCCTGAATTGTAAGTTTGTTGCAACAATTTACCAGGCGGATCGCTGATCCAGGCAATGCATTTTTGCCCGACAAACTTTTCCTGTTCCTGTATAAACGTTTTGAGCGGGGTCAAAGGGTTTAATTTCGGTAAAAAAACTTTGAGCGATTGCTTCATCGCCGAAAGCAGGATTTTTTCCAAACGATCCAGGCGAACTTGGGTACGCTCTGAATTTCGGCAGAGGATGGGCGTGATTTCATCCACGCCAATTTCGGTGGCTTTTTCCAAAAACCATTCCAGCCGATCAATATTTTTGGTTGGTGCGATGGCGAGGTGCAGGTGATAAGGCTTGCGTTGGGTACTTGAAATACGTTCGACCACCCGGGCCAAGGCACGTTTTTTACTCAATTCGACCAATTCAGCTACATACCAATTGCCTTTGCCGTCAACAACTTGAATTTGGTCCTCGCGACTATAACGCAGCACCTGCAGATGTCGAATTTCTTCTTCATCAAACTCCAACACATCTCCAACAATATTCGAAGCAAAAAAAATGTTCATACGCGAAATAAAAGTTAAACGCTCTAGACTAATGAGGACAAGTGCACATGCGCAAAGAGCCTAGTTCGAGAAATTTGGGCATTTCGTCCAAATATACTACTTGCTCCACTGCCTAAATGCTGCACAAGTCTATTTTTTCTTACATTTGCCCAATTAGGGCAAACCTAAGGGTGCCCGACAATGTTAACAACTGCGAAAATAAAATCAAAAAGCAATTATGGGGTATTTGATTATGGCGGGTCAATTATTTTTGAGCCTGTCCATCTTGATAGTGTTGCACGAAATGGGGCATTTTTTTCCAGCACGCTGGTTCAAAACCCGCGTCGAGAAATTCTACCTCTTCTTTGATCCTTGGTTTTCCCTCTTCAAAATAAAAAAAGGTGAGACTGAATATGGCATTGGCTGGTTGCCCTTGGGCGGCTACGTCAAAATTTCTGGCATGATCGACGAAAGTATGGATCGTGAACAGATGGCCGGCCCTCCCCAACCTTGGGAATTTCGTTCCAAACCAGCCTGGCAACGCCTGATCATCATGCTCGGCGGCGTTACAGTCAATTTTATCCTGGGCTTTTTCCTGTACGGTATGGTGCTCTGGACCTGGGGTGAGGTGTATTTGCCTACCCAAAATGCCAAATACGGAATTGCGGTGAGTAGGCTGGGCAAAGACCTAGGTTTGAAAGATGGCGACAACGTTTTGGGAGTCAATGGCAAAACACTGAACGAATTTGGAGACAATCAAGTGCGTCGCGAAATCGTGATCAACAATGCCAAAAATATGGAGATTGAGCGTGAAGGTCAAAAAATGACCTTGCCAATCGATCCCAAGTTTGTACAAATCCTGTCGAGTTACGATAGCAAAGACGAAGGCTTATACACTGTGCGAATGCCTTTCATCATTGGTAAAGTAGCACCGAAAACACCCGCTGAAGGAGCGGGTCTAAAGGTAAAAGACCAAGTGATTGGGGTAAATGGCGAGTCTACGCCCTATTACCACCAGTTTTCCCAAAAGGTTTTGCCGCTAAAAAGTAAAAAGATTGAGCTTACCGTGGTCCGTAGCAAGGATACCCTGAATGTTCCACTGACGACCACAGAAGAAGGTAAAATTGGGGTGCAATCGTTCGAACCTGCTTATTATTTCAAGGTAGAGCGGAAAGAATACAGCCTGGGCCAAGCGCTGCCGATGGGTGTACAAAAAGGGGTCAGCTTTTTGGGCGATCAAGTGAAAGCCTTTGGGCAAATGTTCCGTGGCAAGATCAAAGCTTCCGAAAGTTTGGGCGGGTTTGCCTCTATCGCGACAATGTTTGGCGATGTTTGGGATTGGGAACGTTTCTGGAGGATGACGGCAGTACTGTCACTCATCCTGGCCTTTATGAACCTCCTGCCCATTCCTGCGCTCGACGGTGGACACGTGATGTTCCTACTCTTTGAGATCGTTTCTGGCCGCAAACCTAGCGACAAGTTTATGGAGTACGCCACCATTGTGGGCTTCATCATCGTGATTGGTTTGGTGCTGTTTGCAAATGGTTTGGATATTTTCCGAATATTTAAATAAAGTTGAGATCGTTGAGGGAGGTTGAGAAGGTTGAGGCTACCGCGAGCGACTTAGACGTGTCCTTGTCTAAGTC
>NZ_JBGSLK010000086.1:0-24307 GCF_041740695.1 Haliscomenobacter sp.
GGCCGCCATTTGGTCGCAGTTGTAGAATACTACTTTGTCCGTCCACTTCAGCGTAACCCGGCAACCACAATCGCGGCAGTTGTCGCGGAAGTAAGCATAGCCCAAGTTTTTGATCGCGTCAGAAACCAAACCTGGAGGAACTAAACCCAATTGGCAAGCATCACCAGTTCCAGCAACACCTTCGGCATTGAGGATGGTTTGGTTGCCTGTAGCCGCAGGACGTGGAGAGCTGGTTGCACCTACGTTGCCAATCGTCAGACGATTGTTCAACACGTAGTTCACATCGTAACAATCCAAAGTGACATCAGCAGGAGCACAGACCAGTACGGGTGCGGTTTTATCCTCGGCGGTAATTCTACCCCAACAAGGCTCAAAAGTGAAACATTCTGCGTACTCCGCTTTTAACCGAACCACATAAGTATAGGTACCTGCACAGTTGATGTAGCTGTCATTGTTGCCATCGCTGATGAGTACTTCCAGTGCCGAGAGTAGCACTTGGCCGTTTTCACATTCTGCAAAGCCGTCCAAAACGACATTTGGTGTAACCAGGAATCTACAATTGGCATCCAGACTCACGTTGACCTGACTTACACAAGCCAAACAAGTCACGAGGACCCTGGGGCGAACGGTAATGGAGATGTAGAAGGGGTCGCCGACACAAGCACCTACTACACTGGTAGGCACCACGCGGTAAATGATCGTTTGATTGACAGTGCTGGTATTGGACAAAAAATCCGTGATCACACTGCCCGTCCCAACTGGATTAATGGTTTCTCCACTTACATTTGGATTGTTGTAAGCCAGGCTTGAGCCTATCGAGGCTACACTGTACCAGGTAAAGGTACTGGCTTGCTGGCAGGCGATGATGTTCTGTAGATTGATGTTTACCGGGATACAGTTGTTGATCGTGCGCGAACTGTCTCTACCAACGGGTTTTGCCGCAATGGTAAAAGTTATACTACGGCTAGTGGTGGTGGTATCCGCACAACCATTGGCATCTACCACCTGATTCAAAATAATGGTGTAGGTACCCGCATTGGCACCAGTATAGGTTAAAACTAGGGTACTATCAGCTTCGTTTAAAACAACGAAGGGACCACCTACAGCCCTGGGAAGACAATCTGGCCCAACGCTGGTAATGATATCGCTATAATAGAAGTCATAAGGTGCCGCGAACCCCGCAGCACTCAACACCACCTGGATCACCGAACCATCATCTTCACAGGATTCGGCGGGGCCTTGTAGTAGAATAGCGCCTACCGGGGCAGGATTTACCAAAATCCTGATGCAGTTAGAAGTATCGCTACAAACCACATCACCTATTGTAGATGTCAAAATCAATCGATAGTAGGTGGTAATAAACAAAGCAGGAGGATTGTAGGAAAAAGAATTTGCTCCATCTATGTTTACCCAAGGGGCGGAATTGTCACAGCCAACTGTATTGCTTTGCCATTGGTAGGCATTGGTACCTTGAGCAGTGATTGAAACGGGTTGAAGAAGAATAGGAATTTCACCTGCACAGATGGTATCACCGTCTATTTCACCAATTTCTGCACGATTTTCGGTGACGAGTACACAATTACTGGTATCGCTACAAATCAATGTTCCATTGTTTCCGTCATCAAACGTTGAAAAAACAATCAGGCGATAAGGACTGGAAAATAAGCCAAGAGGCCCCATTGCACTAGGCAAGTAGCTCGCATCCGTCGCTCCATCAATGTCAAACCAGGTGCCGTCGCAGGATGATCCTTCGAGCGTGGTTTGCCATTGATAACTCAACTCTCCCGTACCTGTAGCTGGAACATTGGCTTTCAAGGTGTCTGGGGTGCCTCCCGTACAAAAGGTCTGACTTTCGCCAATCACTCCCGCATCAACATTGTTCACAGTTACAATAATGTGATTGGAAACCACATCGCCACAGCCATTGGAATTGGTGACAAAATAGTCGCCACTGGTTTTTACAGTTATAGATGAGGTGGTCGCTCCAGTACTCCAGGTTCCGCCAACATTGCCAGTAAGCACCACACTATCGCCTGCGCAAAATGTTGTAGGTTCACCATTTGCGGAGATAACAGAAGTTATGGGCTGGCTCTGGTCAATGCTTACAATAATGTGATTGGAAACCGTATCACCACAAGCATTGGCATTGGTCACAAAATAGTCGCCAGCGGTAGTTACGATGATCGATGGAGTGATTGATCCGGTACTCCAGGTTCCGCCAACATTGCCGATGAGTTCTACGCTGCCTCCTTCACAAAATGACGTAGGTCCATTTGCGGAAATAACCGAAGGTATGGGTAATGGATTGACGCTTACATTGATGTGATTGGAGGTTATTGTATCACAAGGGGCTTCACTGGTGACAAAATAGTCACCACTCGTTTTTACGATTATGGATGGGGTAGTTGCACCCGTACTCCAGGTTCCACCAACATTTCCGGAAAGGACTACACTATCGCCTGCACAAAACGTGGTTGGCCCTCCCGCAACAATACTGGAGGCAATGGGTAAGGCTCCGATTACGGTATTCGCCGACAAATTGATTGCTCCGGAACGCGAAAGTCCCCGTCCAATCAGGGTTGCGTTATTCAACAAATGTATGGCACCATTGGCTAATATGGTGCCTTGGAATAGAGAATTCACACCCAAAGTTACCTCGCCATTTATCTGGAAATAGACATTGCACAAAGAAGCTGAATTGATCAATAAAATTTGGGAATTAGCGGATGAAGCGAAGGCGCCGTCTATTTTAAAAATAAATATCGAACCAGCATCACCTTGTCCATCCAAAATAAGATTCCCGTTGATGGTTGAAGCGGCTCCGAGGCAATAAACGTACGGAAGGAGAATTTGCCCCCCTCCCATGGTTGTTCCAATGACGCTGTCACAAGTTACCGGGCTGAGGCTGCCGTAAGCAATATCCACATCCATTGCTGCTTGTGCGGAAACGGAGTCGGCAACATGACTACTTCCGATGAGTACTGCTGCACCCAAATTGAAAGCACCTACATTGGTGCCGATGTCTCCGGTGATGGTGGAGACGCCGCTGTTGTTGAATGCCCCGACGGCGGTGAATAAGGCAAAGTTTGAGGTAGAGCCCAGATTGGGTGCCTGGCCGTACCCTAGGAGTGGTATTAAAAGCAAAATAATGGCTTTTAATACATTGTGTAGTATTGTTTTCAAGTTATGATCTATTACAGCGTGAGTAAATACCTCCAAAGGTGAGTACTACAGCACAAAAAAAGTTACACAATTCTGGTGGGCAATTACATGATTCCGCCTTTTCCACAATTAGCTCGCCTGCTGCGCAATAAAAAGCTGGTTTCTTTAAGCCATTGGATTAAACACAAAGGGCCTAACTTCCATTTTGAAGCCAGGCCCTTTATTTTTTCCATCAAACTGACTATCCGTCCTGAAATAGTGCTACAAAAAAAGATGTTTACTTGCTCATCAAGGGCAAACTGAAGAACGGTTTCCTCTTACCATCCTCCCCACTAAACCCAACAAACAAACTCTGCCCTTCAAAATCCTCAAAATACTCCAGTCGGAATGGATGCCACCCTTTTTTCAAAGCAATGTCGCCACCTCGCGCACGCTCTTCATGCGAACCGTCGTTGTCGACCACCAACTGGTTGTGGATGTAAAATGTAGAACCGTCATCAGAACGGGTATAAAAATAGTACAGGTCATCAACAGGAATCTCTACAAAACCTTCATAGACAATTGCATAGTGATCAGTGCGGGTGCCAGCCAGTCGTTCTACATTAAAGTCCTGAACGGTACCGGTTTTTAGCGGTTTTAAGGTTTTGAAATCCGGCAATACCTGAAAGTCGCCCTCGTAGTAGCGATAAGCCATTCCAGTTTTGCTACCAGTGACTTTTACCCCTTCCAGCGGCGTCACCTTGCGGTATTCTTTTTGCCAGGTGCTGCTGGCTGCGCCATTTTGAGTATTGAAATAGCGTACCTTGAGCACAGTGGTGGCAGCGACGGTGATGGGTTGCTGGTAAACGGCAGCATTGAGCGTCGGGTCGCTCCCATCCAGGGTGTAGCGCATACTCAGCCCGAGTTGTGGCGGTTTGAGTTCGATTTTTTGTTGGGTCAAAAAAATCGCACGCTCATTTTCAAGCGGGCTGGGTGGCGTAAAATCGATGATGATCGGCAAAGTTCCTTCCAGATGGTAAGGCGCCTCCATGAAGGCTGAAGGCAAAGACATTTGCCAGTCCAATTCCAATGGAGCAGCTTTGTCAAAAGTAGCATTGCCCGTGGTCTCTACTTCAAAATTTACTTGCGCACTACGGTTGGGCGCTATCTTCAACTTGAATTTTCCCTGGTTTGGGCTGAGCTGGTGGTGGTGGTACAATTGGCTGTTGAAATTCAAGGTGTCCTTGCCACTGTTGTGGATGCTCAACAAAACCTGAGCCCGGCGTGCATCGATTTTGAGCAACTGGGGTTTGAAGTTTACGGCATCCAGCATACTTTTGGCCTTGGCCAATCCAGCATCGTCCACGATGTCGTCATTGTGGATGCCACTCAGAGCCAAATTGACTAGTTCAGGCCCCTCGTCGGTAAAGGTAACCCAGGTAATGTGATCAAACTCCTGGAAGCGTGGCCCGCGCAACTGGCTGCCGCCCCCCGTAGAAGCCAGGATGTAGTAATTGCGATTGTTGCGTTGGGTTTTGAGGTACTGGTGGTTGTGGCCAGCCAATACTGTGTAAGGGCGGGATTGCAGTGCAGCTTCAATTTCACTAAACCCATTAAAATCTTTGTAGTTCCAAACCGGGTGGTGCATGTACAGCATCGTCCAACGCACGTTGGGGTTGTCGGCAATGGCTTTTTTGACATAATCAATTTGGCTCCTACTGATGCTTAGTCCATCACCGTCGTTGGAATCCATTGTGATGAACAACACGTTTTTGTACACAAAATGGTACCAGGCTTTGCCGTAGCGCTCCAGCCATACTTTGCGCATCACTTCGTTGGAAATATCGTGGTTGCCGGGTAGGGCGAAGAAACGCATTTTTAATTTCCCCAAAATATCGTCCCATTCAGCCCATTGGCGGTCAATTTCTTTATGATCTTTGGTGTAACCTTCAATCATGTCTCCCACACACATGACAAACTCAGGGTGCAGTTTATTCAGTTTTTCTACTGCTTTTTCAAAAACACCATCGCGATGCCCTCCCGTGCGGTCGCTGACAATGGCAAATTGAAAATTGTCGGGGTTGTTTTCAAAAGGGCGTTTGGTCCAGGGATTGATGGCTGTGGAATCAACGATAAAGACAGGCTTTTGCGCAAAGCCAGATTGCAAACACAGGAAAACCAGGAGCAAGAAAAATAGACGTCGCATGATGCTGTTTTTAGATCTTAGTGGGATTTAGTTTTGCTTCCCGTAAAGATCTATTCCCAACATGAGCTAAGTGTTAAAAGGGGGTTAAAAAATACCTCCAGAAAGCATGAAAATTTAGGTTTAGCTCACTGTGGTTGAAAAACCTTCTGTTTGAACCCAAAAGAAAACACACTTTGCTCAATCGGCAACATCAGTAAAAAATCTTTTAGGGTATCCTGTCGGCGAAAGAGCACCTTGCCTCTCGCTTTTTCCCCCGGCGCCAGGGTGGTTTTGCGCAAGGTATAATCCATCCAAAAACCGCGGTCTCCGGTTGTGGGCGTATTGGGCTCGAAATTGCCGATGTTGGGTTGGGCAATAGATTGATCAGCTGGGGCGGAGTTGATGACCAAAGGGACGGACAAGAGAAAGTTCGTATTGTCACGATTGTTGTTGCGGTTCTCGTTGTTGTTATTCGAGTTATTGTTGTCCTTATTGTCTTGGATTTCCGAAACGACCACCGCAGTTACCGCTACAGCCGCCGCCACTCCAGCCAATACCGCAGCATTTTTGGCATTGGCTTCCCGAACATTTTCTTGTACCTCCATCGAAAACAACTGCTTTTCAGGATCAAGGGCAAAGTAGCGTGTACCTGTAGAGGTGGTCAGGTAAAACTGTTCTGGAGCAACCAACTGATCCCGTTGGCTCAGGTTTGTTACGTCCACATTGAAGACCAAAAATTCTTTTTCGGCGTGGTCAAAAGCCGCTCGGCCAAAGAGGCTGTCTACACTTTTTTCCACAATGGCCTGGCCATAATCCCAGCGAATTTTTTGATCAGCGGCGGGTTCCATGCGTACCACGGCTTGTGGCACGGCGCAAGAGCTAAAGCTGATGGCCAAAACGAATAAGTAAAAAATCGCAGAGGTGTAATGTTTTAGATGCATAAGGTCAGGTTTTGCACCTGAAAGTTACAGAAGTCTGGGTTAAGCATCAAATCTGCCTGCGTTAAACTGGTGTTAAAAGCTGGATTTTAATGTACTAAGTAGTGGGGCAAAAATAAGTGCTCATTTTTCCTGAGCCAAAGGATTAGATAAGATACTTAAAATGAAACGTTTACTTATCTAATCCTTTGGCAAAATGAGCCCTTATTTTTTTATCGCCCCTAAATCCCGATGCGTACAGAAATGTTGTGCGTTCCACTCCACACCTTAGAGGCACGGTAAGCGTAATCCACACTGATTTTGGTGTTTTTTTCTATTTTGCTCAATGGGAAAGTCACCGATCCACCCGCACTCAAGCCAGTATAAATGGGTGATTGAATCGGATCAGTCAAGCCCAAATCAGTTTTGTAGGCGGCCCGCAATACAAACCGTTCATCGAAAGCATATTCCGCGCCACCACCCAAATTGTCTCTCGAAAAGGAGTTGGAGGTAAAATTACCGAGTACCGTAAAGCGGTGTTTTTCCAAAAAGCGAAAGTCGTAGGAAGCGCCGATATTCAACAAGGAAGGCAATTCAAAACGAGCGCCACGCTGGTCTACGGTTACATCGTAAGAACCACCATTTGGGCTGGGCCGCTGGATAGACAGGGCTTCACCGCGATAGGTCATCGGCGACCCAACATTGCGGAGGCTGATGCCAAATTTGAAATTGTCCTCTTCTCCCGTCACGTATTGCACCCCGGCATCAATACCAAAGCCAAAGGCCGAGACGTTGGCCAAAGATTCGGAAACAACACGGAGTAATAAACCCACTGAAACTTTGTTTTCAAATTCGTGGGCGTATGCAAAACCCAGGTTAAAAAAACTTGGTGAATAGGTTGCACCCGTACCTTCGGGCTGATTGGTGGTCGTGACTTCAATGTCCCCAAAATCAACGGCCATCAAACTGAGGCCCATCACACTGCTTTTGCCAATCTTGGCACTTACAGCCGCCGAACTCAAATTGATGCCTGTTCCTCGCAGGTATTGGGTGCTGCCAAAACCAAAATCCAGCTTGTTGATGCGCACCAGGCCAGCTACGTTGAGGTTCATGGCTTCTACACCGCGCACCAGCGAGGTGCTCATGCTGTGCAATCCTGCCGTACGTGCCCAGGGGTCCATCAGCAACTCGTAGGCACCCGCTTCACCCTGGCGATCGGGATTCCCCGCTTGGGTTGCACCAAAGCTCAACAATAGGAAGAGGAGGGAAAAGTATATTTTTTGCATAAAAACCATTTTGGAGAGATGAAAGATGAAAGATGAAAGATGAAAAAATGCCCTTGTCATCTCTCATCTTTCATCTCTCATCTTTAAATTAAAGTCCTGAAGGATCAAATTTCCGATTGACCCCAAACCACTTTATCGTTCGTTGTCCCAGTTCACCTGCGTCCACGTGGATCAGGTACACGCCGCTGGCGATGGGGATGCCCTTGTTGTTCTTGAGGTCCCATTCCAAATCGGGGGTAATTTGTTTCTGCAAAATCGCCCGGTTGTTGCCTCGCGGCGTTTGGCCAATCTCGTCACGGCGGTACTGTCGAATGAATTTACCATCCAGCGAATAAATCGTAATGACACACTTGGCTGGCAAATTGGTGACCTTCACCGTGGTGGTAAACTGTGATACTTCATAATCGGAGAACCCATAGTAGGGGTTGGGAGACACCTTGATCAGGGCCATCACACTATCCACCCCACGAGTATTGAGCGCTTCGGCCTGTTTGCCATCCAAACGGAAACGGTAAACAGGATAGCCACTTTCCTTCAGTCCGGCCACACCGGTGCGGCGGTCTACCTGGTACGGATTGGTTACCCGCAATTTCACCACCACATCATCTGGGATCAAGCCATCTCTATAAGATTTGAAGCTCGCACCCGGACGCGGCAAAATCAAACCGCCCCAAGAAATGTCCTTCAATACCCGGCCTTTGTTGACCGGGCTGTTGTTGGGCCGCAATTGTCGGCTCAGTACTTTGCAACTGTCGTAAACGGTCTTGGTGACATAGACAAAGTGTTGTCCCCCCGCAAAATAGGGCCCCAGGTTGCCATTGGCCGAATTGCCTAGGGTGATCAAACTATTGGGGTTGAACATCATGTCGCGGCCAACATTGAGCAAAGGATCGTTGGTGCCCCCATAAACGGAGTTTTCTCCAAAGAACACATTGAGTCGTTGACCCGTTTCTACATCAATGGCATAGCCAGGGAACCAACCAAAACCGACCCGGGAAAGGGTTGGATCGGGGTTGGTTTCCACATCGGGCAAACCATCATTATTGGTATCTTCCTTCGTAACGTTGGGTGAGCCACGCAAATCAAAATGGCGGCGGATGGCGGTCTCACCTGGTGCAGTTTGGGTGGCATACCCTTGTAGTGGGTAGAATCGGTTGGCCGATTCAATCACGATACAACGGCTCCATAAGGCTTTATTCGAAGTAAAGACAATGTCGACGTTGTTGACATCAGACAGTTTGGCCTGAGTACGCAAGAAGGCTGCACCCGACAAATCCGACCAGGCTGGCGTGATGTACGGGGTGTTTTGATCATCCTTGTTGCGGAAATCGGCCAGGATGAAGGGCACAAAATACCCCGGGCCAATTTGGCTCAAGGCTTCTTCTGGATCCTGGATTTGATCGGGTTCCGCATCACCGGTAGCCATAAAGTTGAATACCTTGGTATCAAAATCCGTTTGACCCGCTACATATTCGTCCTTGATGCCAAATACCCAGGGGGTGGCTCCCGTACGCAAGTATTCTTCTTCGTAGCCAATGCGGCCGTTCTGTTCATCTCTATCGACCCCAGGATCGTTGACTTGTCCTACCGAAATAGAGAATCCGAATTCTTTGACAATTTGCTCGTTAAGGTCATCGATCGATTTTTCAGAGCGAATGACTGGGCCATTCGTATTGCTCAAATTGCGCAACTCCCAACGAACAGGTGGATCAAAACGATCATTGCTCATGTTGGCGTCCACGATGCGCAGTTCAAACTCGCCATCCTGAACATCCAGCGGGTTGAAAATTTTGACGCCAATTGGCCCTCTTCCCGCCCGATAGGTGATTTCTGGCTTTTGGGCAAAAGTACCCTGGATGATGGCATTGCGGGTTTCCGTATTCAGGTCCAGGAAATTATTGCCCGTACCTGCTCCGGCTAAACGCGTGATGACGGCGCCATCGCCGTATTTGGCATTGAGGCTGCGGTCGGTAATTGGCCGTGGAATGACGGTATAAAATGGATTGAAACCATCACCAATGTTGCGTCGACCTTCAAGATAAGGCCGTCTTTGGCCCAAAACTGCTTTAGGATCAAAAGGCCGGTAATTGTTATAAGCGTAGGCTATCGCTACGAAGTAGTATTTTTTGTGGTTGACCAAGCGGCGATCCCCCGAAGCAAATTGATCCTCTGAAATGCGGAAAGTATGTTGGATGCCACCATCGGCTCCCTCCACCCGCAGTTCCGGGATGTAATAATCAGCACCAGTAGGATTGTCAACCGTTCGCCAGTTGAAAACCCGACCCACTGCATTTTTAACATCCACCTGATAAATCAAACGTGCTTTATCGGGATTGTCGAGGTCGGCTACCGTGACACCCGCGTCGTCCAATTGGTACAATTTATAACCTTCAAACCGGAACAAGCTATCCGCTACCCCAGCTGGAATTTGCAAACCACGCTGCGCGTAAGCTTCTCTGGCGTTATTGGAGGTAATGGTGTCGTTGGTGAAAACCGCAATGATCTCTTTGTCCATTTCGAGGAAGTCCACATCAGGTGCATCAGGGCCATCGGTCAACTCAAAACAGTTGTCAAACAGTGCCTGGGCAATGTCGTCAGCTTCCAGGAGCTTGGAAATGTCCGGACAGGGATATTGCTGATCGGCCACCCATACTGCCCCGACGATCAGCTCGTTCAAAGCACCTGGATCTAGGCGGAAAGGCCCGGAAGCCTGAATGGTACGACGGTCGCCAAAGGGGATATCCGCCGAACACATGGTCCAGCCACGGGTATTGTTGGGGGTATCGGTAAAGGCATAACGAATGGCTGCTCCATCCTGGTAGGCATCGTCGCCAAAGGTAAAGGGGGTGCCGTCGCGCCAGGAGCCGGATAAATAATTGTAGTATTCCTGGGCATTCGCAGGGTCGGTGGTTCCCGGAATTGGGCTACCGACCTGACGGTTGTTGTAGTAGGTGAAGGAAGACATCCCGATTTCTTCCCCATTCTCGTCCAAGGGCCCCCGGAAATAGTCGATACCCAACAGCGGAATTTCATCACAATAGGTATTCACTGCGCCATCGCAGGTACAACCAGTCGTGCCGTCCAAGGCATCTTCGTTGTAAATGAAGGCCAGGCTGCGGCTGGTGTCACAACCCACGTAGTCGTCGGTAAAACAACCCAGGTCGGGGTCAACCCACATGGCAAAATATGTCGAATCGATACTTTCCACTGCCCGGTTGATCAATTTATAACGCTGGAAAGTCATGTCATTGATCTCGTCGTTGGTGGCGTAGGAGAAAGCTTGTACTTGTACCTCCATTTGAATGGGATCACCTTGCGATTCAGAGTGGATGTTGCCCGCATCGTTGTAAACCCAGAAGATCATTTCATCGGGAAACTGCGGTTTGTCCAAACAGCCCCGCACTTCGATGACCGGGAAATCACCCAGTTCCGGATTGTAATTGCCATCGCCATCCTGATCCCAAAACCCGGCTAAACCCTGGCGGGTGCTGGGGAGGGAAAAACTGTGGATTTCTTCAAAATATTCATTGCCCGATGCTGGCCAACCTTTGATGTCACGGGGAATTTTGTCTGGGTCATAAGATCTACCGGCCAGGACGGCAGCATTCCAGTTGCGCAAATGCTCACGGATACTTTCGCCTTTGACGACAAAAAATTTATCCCAACGGGAGCAGGTTTCTTTGTCCGTTTTGCCATTGGAATTCAATGGGCCAGGGAAAAAATCGAATTGACGTTCGGCACGACCATAAGTCTGGGCCGCCAATTTGAGGTTACCCGCTGGGTCAACTCCACCCAACCATACTGCACCTGCAAAAATGGAAGAGACTTCCGGCAAACCAGGAGCTACTTTGGGCACTACATAACGCCCATCGTTGCTGTTCCACCACACATCGCCTCCAGTGGTGAGTCGGGCCCGAACGTTATTGATGGCTTGGTCAATCTGGGCAACGGCATTGTTGCAATCCTCCAGGTAGCGCAGTTCCGGTTTGTTCGGAGCAGGCCGTTTGGGATTGTTTTTCCCGATATGATAAGCCAGCGCCGAAGTATGGAGCAAGGCCATCCCACCTAGAAGCAACAGCCAGGATTTCAAATGTCGCATATGTAATAAGTATTTACTAGTCAAAATGTTGTGTTTTACTCTTACGGATAGGATGCAACCTTTTAGAAATTATAGATTGCACCAATGTAAATCCGCCGAGGCAAAGAATAGAGTGCAGGATTGAGAATAGCCCACTGATAGGAGGCTAAATAAGCTTCTACTTCGCGCACCGAGTTCTGGATGTTGCGCAACTTGTCCTGACCATTGGCTGAAGCAAGGAAGCCGTCATCCGTTGGAGAACCTGTTGCAGAATAGACGTTGAGCACGTTTTGGCGATTTAGCAAATTGGACACCCGGCAATAGAGATTCAAGCCAGCGCCTTTGCTGAAGTTGATCGTTTTGTCGATGCGGGCATTAATCGTAAAGGTCCAGGGTTTGCGGGCACCATTGATGGATCCAATGGTTTGAGTGCCCCCCAATTCCAGCGGAGTACGATCCGCTGTATAAGGACGTCCAGAAACGGAAACAGCCTGTACATTCAAACCAGCATCTTCCAAAAACTTAGGAATGGCTTGTCCTTTGAAAAAGCGGTAGTCAAAGTTGAGGTTGATGCGGTGGCGTTCGTCGTAGTTCAGTGGGAACAAGGTACGCAGGTTACCCCGGCTAGTCAGGCCCCGTTGTGAGTTGGCATCGGAACCCGTACCATCTGCAAACTGTAGCGTATAGTTGGCGTTCAGGGTAGCATTACCCGTACGGCGCAGTTCGTACTCGAAGCTAAAACCTTTGACGGTACCAAAATCCAGGTTGTCGTAAGTGGTGTACTGCGTGATGATGGGTACCGGGAAGAAAGTACGCAGCTGAATCCAGTTGCGGATTTCCTTGTAATAGGCCGAGACTTTTAACTTAGAAGTTTCGGTCAAACGTTGTTGGAACCCTACCTCGTAATCAATGGTGCGCTCAGGTTTGAGGTTGGGGTTGTTTTTGGTGGAACCTGGATTGTCGGTGAAGTAGAAATAATCTACGGCAGTAGCCAAGGTGTTGGTCGCCGGGCGTTGCACCAGGATGTCGTAATGGGCGAAGAAGTTGGCATCTTCCGAAATGGGGAAGGAGAAGGCCAAACGCGGCATGATGTTGATCTGTACCTTATAATCTTCAAACGATGCATCCGGATTGAAGTCCCGAGACTTGATGTAGTTGGAAATCTTGGTGGCATTTTCATCCTTGTATTTGGGGAAAACCAAACCACCAGAAAAAATGTCAATCGGACTGTTCACCGGGGAACCATTGGGGCGATACCATTGGTCGCCGTCCCGATAAGCCTCCACATTGGTACCTGCATCATTAAGGTACACTTTAAAATCGTCGCCAATGTTACCGGGGCGTTCTCCACCAAACTGATCGTGGTAGTCACTCGCGCCGATGATTTCATACAAAGAGTAAGGATCTTTCAAGACCTTGGTATTGGCGTCATACCGATCCACCCGCAAGCCCAAACGGAAAATGATGTCACGGAAGGTAAATTTATCCTGAATGTAAAAAGCCGAATAGATGGGGCGGTTGGGTGCTACCGGGAAGGTGCGCACGCCGTCGGCATCCGTAGCGGTGAAAAAGTCGTTGAAAGTCCCATCAAAAGGTTTGCCCAAATAATCGTAGCCATAATACCGAATGATGCCCTGATCATTCAATTCTTTGGCGGAAAACATACTCAGACTCAACTCACTGGGATCCATCCCATCTACGTTGACATACTCAGTCAGAGGGATGTTGTTCTTGGCCCGAATCGAGCGGTAAAACTTGTTGTCCTCGTTTTGGGCAATCGACAATTGACGCAAATTTAAGGTAACTGCTTCCCCGTTAACGGTATCAGTAATGGTGCCAATGTTTTCCGCACCTTCTACAATTCCCAGGATGTGGTTGTTCGCTTGTTGGCGGGCAATGTTCCACAGGGTTTGTGGGGCTACGACATAACCCCGGTCGGTGCGCTGCTCGTAAATGAAACCGATTTGAATGTTGTGGCGACCCTGATCGGAGTTGCCAGGCACAAGGTCAAAGTTGGTGCGCCCGTGAAAAGTATACAAATCGCCGTCGCTGTAACTGGCCTGGTTGTACACCGAACCGACATTGCTGTGGAAGCCCCAGGAACCAGTGTACACATCCGAAATCAAACCATTTGGGGCCACAAAATTGCCCAGCGCAAGCACCGAACCAGCATCCTGGACGCCTGGAATGAAGATCCGGCCGATTTGGGCATTAATGGTTTCATTCTGGTTCAGGCCCATCACATTGTTGTAATTGGCCAAAACCGGATTAGAAGCCCCCGGGGTGTAATTGCGCAATACCTGACGGTAGTCCGTATGTTGCAATACGTTGGTTTGGGTTACCCGATCGAATACAAAATTAAAGGTAGGCACCCACTCGATGTCGAACTTGCCCACATGACCGTACTCGAAATAATTCTGACCATGGCGTGCATCGGCTACGTCACCTTTGGTCTTTTCGTACCCAAACTGCAAAGTGTAGGAAGCATTTTGGATCAAAGACTTATTGCTGCTTTGCCCAGGTGTATTTGAGCTGGCACCCAGCCGATGCCGAAAACGCATTACACCCCGGTAGGTAGTGGTATTGTTAAAAGGGTTATTGTGGCTATTGAGTAAACGCCAGCCTCCTGGAGTGAATTGGTCTTCTTCATCGGCATACGAACCGCTGAAAGAAACATCAATGGCTTTATTCAGGCGAAAATCCAGTTTCCCAGTTAAGTCTACTCTTTTGTAACGTTCATCCGGACGGGTTTGCAGTGCATTTACGTCATTGGACTTCAGAAAGTCGGCGTTGACCAATTGTGAACCTTGGATATTGACGATGGGATTGGCTTCTAGTTCCAGCAATTTTTCCGGTTTTGCCTGGAATAGGGAAACTGAGGAAGGGTTGTCGTCCAATTGATCGGTATAACGACCCGAAAAGCGATATCCCAGAATGGAATGCCCTTGTTTGTTTTTGAGGATGGGGCCACTCAGGTTGAGGCCAGCTAGCGTATTGCTAAAATTGTCCAAAAACTTGGTGCTTTCAACCTCGGCGCCACCGGTAAACTCGCTGGCTGGACCCTTGGTCGTGATGGAGATAATCCCACCAGTTACGTCACCGTACTGGGCTTCCATACCCCCTGTAATCACTTGTAACTGTTCAATTTCCGTTTCAGGAATGAGATTGCCCCGCACCCGAATGCCGTCAATAATATAATCAGTATTGGTGGGCCGAGAGCCCCTTACGGTAATCGCTCTACCTTCATCAGCAGAAGCTAAGCCTGCGGTAGTAGCTGCGATAGCATTGATATTGCGAATAGGCAGGTTGCGGATTTGGTCACTGGTAATAACCCCCCCAGAAGTGGTGTTGTCCTGTTCGATGAGTGGAACGCGGTATTGCGTGATGTTAACCACATCCAAGACGATGCCACCTTGGGATTCCAGCTCAACTTCTACTTTATTGGCTTTACCCGCGAATACCTTAATGTTGGCTACGCGGCTTTGTTTGTAGCCTAGATAGGAAACCTCCACGTCGTAATTACCGGGATCGATATCGGGAAAGTTGAAATTCCCTTTCTCATCGGTATCTACTCCGGTGAGTTGCACACCGTTTTTATACAGTGCAACGGAGCCAAAGATGATCGGTTCTTTGTTTTCTTTATCGATAACTTTACCATTCAAGGAAGTTTGGGCGAAAGAAAACGCTAGGATACCGAAAAACAATAAACAACACAGGAGTAATTTTTGCAACATATGCCGGATGTTTTCTAAATCAATGTAGACTGGCGATAAAGTTAAGACTTTATTAAAAAGTACAGGTGTTAATGAACGACAAATCCGGTTTTTCCATACAAGCTTTTAGCGTTTATAGCAACATTTCTGCATTCCGTCGATAATTGCGGTTTTAAATAAAAAAAAATTTCAACTTGCATGCAACTTTTATGTTGCTTTGTCGTCTTTAACAATATAATCATCCGGCTGACTTGCCTGAGAGTTTATCTACGCCAAAAAATTGAACGTTCCAAAGTATTCTAACTTGGACGTCGTTGGTAGAGGTAAACTCTATAACCGACCAAATAATTTCCAAACGTTTACCACAGTAAACACTTCGCTGTAGTGTGTTCGAGTCAGCAAACAAAAAAAGAATGGATTGTCAAGAGTAATCTCAACAACCCATTCTTGGACATTACAAACAAGAATTTAAGAGAGTTTTTTCATACTAATCCGTATTGGCATGCCACGCACACTCTGCGTGGCATCTTTTTTTTGTTAACCAAATGTAAAAAAAGCCTCGATTGCTGAAATTTTTCAACCAAAAAAAAAAGGTTTTGTGATCTTCAACCCCGGGATAAGCCCTACTTTGAAGGGGTAAAAATCGAGATAAATGCTTAAGTACTTGCTACCAGCGCTTTTTTGGGCGCTGATTATCCTATTCCTTTCTGCTCATCCCCAAATGGGGGTTGCTAAGCCTTGGTGGGTGATTCAACCCGATAAATTTGCTCACGCTGGAGCTTATGCCCTGTTGGCCTTCTTGTTACAATATGGATTCAAACGGGCTTACATGCCGGTCATTTTGGGCACAACTTATGGTATCATCATTGAATTTTTGCAACAGGCCTTTTTTTACGGCAGGCAATTAGACGTGTTTGATATGCTGGCCAATTTAATCGGGTGTTTGATCGGGGTCTGGATTTTTTCCTGGTTTGCTCCACTTTTGCCCCACTACTTTGCGCGCAAATAATTTGGTCATTTTTCAACACATCGGCATTCACTACTGTTTTTAATCTGTCAAACGTTTATCTTTAGAGCTGACTTACTATTTTGTTCGGAAGCGAAAACTTTACTCAACCAATTTCAAGTGGTACCCATGATAAGAATGTGCTTATTTGTAGCAACACTGCTGCTGAGTGCAGTATGGTCCTTTGCCCAGGATGCCAAATTGGCGCAGCAATACCTGGCGGACGGAGAATTTGAAAAGGCGGTGATTCTTTTTGAAAAATTGTACACCCAGGACAATGACAACGAGTATTATTTCGACCGCTACATCGAATGCCTGATGGAATTGCAACGCTACGAAGAACTTGAACGTGGCTTGCTCAAACAAATCCGCAAACGCCCCAATGACAGCCGCTTGTACGTCAATTATGGTAGGATGTACGAACAACAGGGCAAAGAAGACGAAGCCAAAAAGCAATACCGCAAAGCCATTGACCAATTGCCCAAAGACCGCTATGCGGTGAGCAAACTAGCCAATGCCTTTAGTTCGGCCAATAAATACGATCTGGCTGTCGAAACCTACGAAAAGGGGGCGACGATGCTCAACGATCGCCAGTTTTTTTCCTACAACCTGGCCGACCTGTATCGCCGCAAAGGTGATGTGGGTAAAATGATCGAGCAATACCTCAATAGCCTGGATGCTTTCCCGGAGCGGGTCGACAACATCAAGAGTATCTTCCAGCGCTACCTCTCGCCTGATGACATGAATGTGTTGCAGCAACAGTTGTACGATCGCATTCAAAATGCCAGCAATGCAGGTTCGGTGCAGTATATCGACATGCTGGCCTGGGCATTTTTGCAGAAAAAGGACTATAAAAATGCGCTTCGTCAGGTGCGTGCCCTCGACAAACAGCAAAAAGGGGATGGCCTAAGGGTATACCAATTGGCACAAATAGCGGCCAATGACAAAGATTACGACGTGGCCATCGAAGCCTATCAATATGTGATCGACAAAGGAGCTGGGACGCCGTTTTTTGTGGATTCCAAACAAGAGTTCCTGCGTTGCCGCCGCAATAAACTGGTGGAAGGATACAATTACAGCCGCGAAGAATTGCTGGAGCTGGAAAAACAATACGAGACCTTCATCAACGATTATGGTAAGTCCAGAGGAACTGCTGCCTTGATCACTGAGCTAGCCGACCTAGAAGCCCTTTACCTGAATAATCTGGATAAATCCATCACGCTCTTGTCGGAGCTGATTACCCTGCCCGGCATTTCTGCCGGGATGTTGGGCCAGGCCAAGCTCAACTTGGGCGATTATTACCTGATGAAAACGGAAGTTTGGGAGTCCACCTTATTGTACTCTCAAGTGGACAAATCGTATAAGGATGATATTCTGGGCCACGAAGCTCGTTTCCGCAATGCTCGCTTGGCGTACTACTCGGGTGATTTTGAATGGGCCCAGGCTCAATTTGAAATCCTGAAAGCTTCTACCGCCAAACTCATTGCCAACGATGCCCTGGACATGTCGGTTTTTATTGCGGACAACCTCAACCTGGATACCACCGCCAAAGCACTGCAGTTTTACGCAGAGGCAGACATGTTGATTTTCCAAAACCGCTTTACCGAGGCATTCGGCAAACTGGATTCACTGCTTAAAGAATATCCCAACCACTCTTTGGAAGATGATGTATGGTACCTCAAAGCCAAAGTATTCACCAAAAAACGGGATTACGTCCAGGCTGGCAAAATGTACGAACTGATCATCCAAAATTACCCCGACGAAATCCGGGCGGATAATGCGCTGTTTGCGCTGGCGGAATTGTATGAAAATGCAAATCAACTGAACAACAAAGACCGAGCGTCCATTTTGTACGAGCAACTGTTCATTGATTTTTCAGGAAGTACCTTTGCGGTAGAGGCGAGAAAGCGGTATCGCTTGCTGAGGGGGGATAAAATACAATAAGAGAGATGAAAGAGGAGAGATGAGAGATGAAAGAGAATAGTTGAAAGAAGATCACGTGTTTACGCTTTCATCTTTCATCTCTCCTCTTTCATCTCTTACTTCAGACGCTTTTCGTCAGAAACCGTCAGCTTGTGACGACCTTTGGCACGGCGTGCAGCCAATACTCTACGGCCGTTCTTCGAACTCATACGAGTACGGAATCCGTGCTTATTGGCACGTTTGCGACGAGATGGTTGGAAAGTCCTTTTCATTGTATATTGCTTTTATTGCGCACAGGCTCTTTTAAAAAGTGGGGCAAATGTAAGGGTATCTTTGGAAACGACCAAATGAAAGTTGAAAAGTTTAAGGTTGAAATGTTGAAATGAAGCTTGAAAGTTCATTTCAACCCTTCAACCCCACTTCGGCTTCGCTCAGTGATCGGTTGCCAAACGAAGCCGAGGCATCAACTATACAGTCATAATGTCTTTCTCCTTCTGTTTGACCATTTCATCTACTGCGGCAATGAATCTTTTAGAAAGATTGTCTGCGTCATCCTCCAATTTTTTGCCTAAGTCTTCTGAAAAGCCATTTTTCACCGCCTTTTTGACCTCCTCGATCGCATCGCGGCGGCCACCACGGATACCTACCTTGGATTCCTCACCCAAGTTGGCACAACGTTTGACCAAATCGCGGCGGCGCTCTTCGGTCAATGGTGGAATAGACAAGCGCACCACCACCCCGTCGTTCATGGGCGTTACCCCCAAATTGGCTTCAAAAATAGATTTTTCAATGTGTGCCAACATGGATTTTTCCCAGGGCTGGATCACAATGGTACGTGAATCGGAAGTAGCCACGTTGGCGACCTGATTCATCGGGGTAGGTGCACCGTAATAGTTTACCATCAAACCCGAAAGCATCGCCGGATTGGCTTTGCCCGTGGTGATTTTTGACAATTCAATTCTAAGGTGCTCCAGAGCTTTGTCCATTTGCTCCTCAGCATCCTCCATAATTAGGTCTATTTCCTCCTGCGTCATACGAGTATTTTTGTTGCGAGGGCAAAAATCGGGAAAATTTGGGAAAAAGTAAAGCCAGAAAAAGGAAATGAAAATTCATCCCTTTTTCTGGCTTAGGGGCGATAAAAAAATAAATGTTCATTTTGCCAAAAAAATAGCTAAGTAAGCGGTTCATTTAAAGTGTCTTAGCTAATCCTTTGGCCTGAAAAAAATGAACATTTATTTTTGCCCCACTACTTATATAATGGTTAGAATGTTACTTGTTTAATTCCGCGAAGCCCCTGCATACCGCAGCAACAAATACACCACCATCACCAGCGCCGAAATGGCCGCTACCACATAGGTCATTGCTGCCCACCACAGGGCATCTTTGGCTCCATCGTACTCTTCACCACGAGCCATCCCCGATTCACCGAGCCAGGCCAGGGCCCTACGGCTGGCGTCGAACTCCACAGGAAGAGTAATGAAACTGAATAAAGCAGTGACCCCAAAAACAATTGCGGTGATCAGCAAAAGTTGTGGCATGGTATTGATCAGCATGAATGACCCGATCAACAACCATTGCTGGGTCATTGCTGAAAAGTTCACAATGGGCACCAGGGTTGAGCGCAATTTCAACATGCTGTAAGCCGTGGCGTGTTGTACCGCGTGCCCGCACTCGTGTGCAGCGACAGCAGCTGCGGCGATGCTATTGGTGGAATATACCGCCTCACTCAGGGCTACCGTTTTGGTTGCTGGATTGTAGTGGTCGGTTAGCATACCTTGGGTCGCAATGACTTGTACGTCGTTGACGCCGTAATGGCGCAACATTGCCTCCGCGATTTCTTTACCCGTCAAGCCAGAACGAATCCGAATCTTGCTGTAGTGATTGAATTTAGATTTTAACCGAGCACTAACGATGAAGCCAATGACGGAAAAAACTCCACCAATCAGCATAAAGACCATATAATCTGAGTTCATCATTTGTTTTTATTGTTTAGACTTGGCTGTATTGCTCAGGTCACTAGACTTTATGAGAAGGTCTACTCCCTTTAGTTGAGTAAATCAAAACCCGTGTACTTGCGCAATACTTCAGGTATAATAACACCTTCTGGGCTTTGGTTGTTCTCTAAAATCGAAGCAACAATTCGTGCCAAAGCTAAAGCACTGCCATTGAGGGTGTGGACCAGTTGAATGTCTTTGTCTTTACCTTCGCGGAAGCGCATTTTCATCCGATTGGACTGGTAAGTCTCAAAATTGGATACAGAACTGACTTCCAACCAACGTTTTTGTGCCGCGCTCCAGACTTCAAAGTCAAAGGTAAGTGCAGAAGTAAAGCCCATATCGCCACCACAGAGGCGGAGAATGCGGAATGGCAAGCCCAGTTTGTTCAACAAACCAGCGACGTGCTCCAACATTTGCATCAGGATTTCATAGGATTGATCTGGATGCGCAATTTGCACAATTTCGATTTTATCAAACTGGTGTACCCGGTTCAATCCCCGCACATGGGCACCATATGAACCTGCTTCCCTGCGAAAGCAAGGTGTATAAGCCGTCATCTTGATGGGCAACTCGCTGGCATCGAGAATTTGATCGCGGTAAATATTGGTGACGGGCACCTCGGCAGTAGGAATCAGGTAGAGGTTGTCCAAGGTCACATGGTACATTTGGGCCTCTTTATCGGGCAATTGCCCGGTTCCCCGCGCAGAGTCTTCATTGACCATCAGCGGTGGGATGATTTCTTCATATCCAGCAGCAGAGGCTTCATCCAGGAAAAAGTTGATCAGGGCACGTTCCAGCTTGGCACCTTTGCCTCGGTACACTGGAAAGCCTGCTCCAGTCAGCTTCACACCCAACTCCAGGTCGAACACCTTATACTTAGCTGCAATTTCCCAGTGGGGTAGGGCAGTGTCATCCAACTCAGGCAATGGGTCGGGTCCAGGGCGGTAAATTTCGTTGTCCTCGGGGGTGATGCCCACTGGAACCGATTCGTGTGGAATATTTGGAATGAGGTAGAGTTGTTCAGTGAGCTGCTCTTCAGTGGACTTTAATTCTTCTTCAATCGCGGCAGAACGCTCTTTCAAACCAGCTACCTGGCTACGGGATTGTTCGGCCTCCTCTTTTTTGCCTTGTTTCATTAAAGCGCCGATTTCAGCGGAGAAGCGGTTGCGTTCCGCGTTTGCTTCATCCAACTCCGTTTTTAATCTTTTACGGTCATCGTCGAGTTGGAGGATCGATTCAATGGCTTGCAATAGATCCTCTTTGGCGTTTCTTTTCTTTAATCCGGCCAGGACGCGCTCCTTGTTGTTCCGGATAAAATTGACTTGTAACATAGTGGGCGTGATGCTTTTTCGGTAAAACCAAGTTTCGTTAAAAACTTTAATGGTTACTTTTTTACAAAGATAGTGCTTGGAATTAAAAATAAATGTATTTTTGTGTCATTACAGCACACCTCTTTCTTTCTATAGCACACAAGCAAGGTGGTTTCCTACTTCGCGAAGAGCTGCACAATCCTCCATTATTCCTCCTTAAACACACAATAAATACCGTTTTTAAGGGTTTTGAGAGGAGAACAACTTATGGTTTTGCTATACACAAGAATCAAACGGTGTCTACCGGTCAATGACTAGCAACGGGTAAGCAAGTTTACCTCACTTACTATTCATCAGCCAGATTAAGGGTTACGCATCAAAATTCAAACACTTGTTTTTTTTGATTCAGCTATCTCCATCCACATCTGCCACGATTGTTTTTACTTTTCAAATAACATTCCTTTAACAAGTCCCGAAGCTAGCTACGGCTACCGCTTCAATTTCAAAAAGAAGCCTTTTCAATTATGTTCGATATTTTGCAATTGAACGACATGTTGGTGCCAGAACTGAGAGAGCTCGCCGAACGACTGGGCGTCCAGGGTTACCGAAAACTCAACAAAAAAGAACTCGTCTACAAAATTCTGGATTACCAGGCACTTGCTGAAGGTTCTGAGCGCCCCGCTTTTGAGCCAGGAGAAGATCTCGATATCCCCGCCAGCATTACAAGCCGGGAACAGTTTCAAAACGAATTGTACCGCCCTGACGACGATGAAGATGATTCTTTTGTGCCGACCCCGGCTGCAAAAGAAGATCCTAACTCAGATCAGCCTTCCAATGATCCTGTTGAGGACGACCCGAATGACCGCAACAAAAGAGCACGTCGCCGTGTGACCCGTGAAGAGCTTGAACAACAACAAGCCCTTACCCGCCGCGACCGCAACGTGCCACGCCTGGAACGTACCCGCGATCGGAACGAACGTACCGAGCGCGAGCGCGAGCAAGAACGTGAAGAAAAAAAAAGCCGTACCGAACGGCCTGCTACACCGCCTACCCGGGACGAACGACCGACTCGCGAAGAACGCCCTACCCCTACCCGGGACGAACGTCCGACTCGTGAGGAACGCCCTACCCGTGAGGAACAACGTCCGACTCGTGAAGAACGCCCAGACCGGGAGCGTGAACAAGACCGGGAAGAAAGAGGCGGCGGCCGAATGGAACGCCCTACCCGTGATGATCGTGGTGAGCGGGATCGTCCTGAGCGCAATCCCCGTTTTGAACGCAGCGACCGTGATCGCCCAGAGCGCAACGATCGCGACCGTTACGAGCGGGACAATAGAGACCGCGATAGAGGTGGGGACCGCGAACGCGATGACCGCGATAGAGATCGTGACCGCGATGGTGGCCGTTTCGAAGATGCTCCTGAACGTCGCCAGCCTGCTGCTGAAGAATACGAAGAATACGCAGCAGATGAGGAACGTTTTGACATCGAACTCGATGGCATCATCGAGGGCGAGGGCATTCTGGAAATGATGCCGGATGGGTATGGTTTCTTGCGTTCTGCAGATTACAACTACCTGACTTCACCGGATGATATCTATGTGTCTCCTTCCCAGATCAAACTGTTTGGTTTGCGTACCGGGGATACGGTTTGTGGTGCCATTCGCCCACCTAAAGAAGGTGAAAAATATTTTGCCCTTTTGAAGGTGTCCAAAATCAATGGCCGCGATCCGCAGGAGATCCGCGATCGGGTGCCTTTCGATTACCTGACGCCATTGTTTCCGACTGAAAAAATGCGTCTAGTGAATGCACCGGGTTCCAAAAACATGGGCAACCGGATGATCGACCTCTTTACCCCAATTGGTAAAGGCCAGCGTGGTTTGATCGTGGCACAACCTAAAACGGGTAAAACTTTCTTGTTGAAAGATTTGGCCAACGCCATCGCTAAAAACCATCCCGAGTGTTACATCATCGTCTTGTTGGTGGATGAACGTCCAGAGGAAGTTACCGACTTCAAACGTAGTGTAAACGCGGAAGTTGTCGCTTCTACCTTTGACGAACCCGCTGAAAACCACGTACGCGTAGCTGGCATTGTGCTTGAAAAGGCCAAACGCCTCGTAGAATGTGGTCACGATGTGGTGATTATGCTCGACTCTATCACTCGTTTGGCGCGCGCTTACAACACCGTGGCACCTGCTTCTGGTAAGGTACTTTCGGGTGGTGTGGAAGCCAATGCACTACACAAGCCTAAAAAATTCTTTGGTGCTGCTCGTAACATCGAAGGTGGTGGTTCACTCACCATTCTGGCAACAGCACTGATCGACACCGGTTCCAAAATGGACGGCGTGATCTTTGAAGAATTTAAAGGTACGGGTAACATGGAATTACAACTTGACCGTGGTCTGGCCAACAAGCGCCTCTTCCCGGCGATCGACCTTACCAAGTCGAGTACCCGCCGCGATGATCTGCTTTTGGATAAAGACACCCTCCAACGTATGTTCATCCTGCGCAACCACCTTTCGGACATGAAACCCGAAGAGGCTATGGAATTCCTGCGCAAACACATGAATATGACCAGCAGCAACGATGAATTCCTGCTGTCGATGAATGGATAATTTTTTGTTGGAACGATAAAAAGGGCTTTGTGGTTAGGGATAATCATGAAGCCCTTTTCTAGTTTAGGAAGGTTGAGAGAGGTTGAGAAGGTTGAGGCTACCGCAGCGGCCCGGTCACTGAGCGTAGTCGAAGTGCAAG
>NZ_JBGSLK010000087.1:0-43693 GCF_041740695.1 Haliscomenobacter sp.
GTCCCTTAATGCTCGCTGCGCGAGCGGGCTCGACGGTCGCGGAGGTCTAGAGCCTACTCCTGGTCGAGCAGGCGGAAAAAGTTTAAATCACGGTAGAATCTGAGACGTGCGACCGTCGAGCTGACGCGCAGCGTCATCAAAAGATCGACGAGCGCCCACGTAGTGGCTCGTAAAATCTTAGACCAGAAAGAAATTCTCCGCTATGTTGGGCATCCTACCTCCCACTTCGTGGGCGCTCGTCGATCCCAAAATGCTCGCTGCGCGAGCGGGCTCGACGGTCGCGGGGCTCCAGATCCTACTCCTGGTCGAGCAGGCGGAAAAACTCCTCCCCTCCAATCGCATAAAACCGCACTTCATCCCCCACCCTCAACCTCACCGGCGGCTCCTCCTCCGGCAAAAACATCCGCCAGGGCGTACGCCCAATCACCTGCCAGCCCCCTGGTGAATCCAGCGGATAAATCCCCGTTTGTGCCCCCGCAATCCCGACACTACCCGCCGGAATCACGGCACGCGGCACTGCCCGCCGTGGACTAGCCAACTCAGGCGCTACTGTACCCATGTACGCAAAACCCGGCAAAAAACCCAATAAGTACACCTGATACACCCGCGCACAAAAGCGCTCGATGAACACAGCTGGAGTCAGTTGTTTTTGCGCCGCCAATTCCGCCAAATCCAATGAATAGGGTGGTTCAAAACAAACGGGAACTTCCACTGTTCGGGGACTTACTGCCGCTGTTACTTCGGCCACTTCTTCCGCCAAAACCGGCGAAATCCAAGCCTTGACCAACTCAAAAGGCAGTTGCTGTGGATAATTTTTCAACAAAAAAACCGGATCCCACAAGATGGCCAAACTACTGTACGCCGGAATCAGGTCGAGCACTCCCGGCAAATGCAGCGCCACCAAACGCTGCCAACAGCCCCGAACCTGTTGGTGAACCACTGGGTCGAGCGCCCCGCCCCAGTCGAGCAAAAGCCCCTGATCGCCCAAGGGGCTGATTTTTGGCTGCATTTCAGAACGGTTAAGCTGCATTTCACAAAGATAATTGGTTCTTGGGCTAAAAAACATTCCCGATTCCTTTACTCCTACGCCACAAGATGATATTTTTGCAGCCGTTTATTGAATCAATAGGCCTTACACACAAAAGGTCAACTAACTAAACAGGATATGGGTCGCGCGTTTGAATTCAGAAAGGGGCGTAAGCTTAAGCGCTGGGCCAGTATGGCCAAAAACTTTACCAAAATAAACCGGGATGTGACCATCGCGGTAAAAGAAGCTGGTCCTGACCCGGAGACCAACTCCAAACTGCGGATTGCGATCCAAAACGCCAAAGCCCTGAATGTGCCCAAAGACAACGTCGATCGCGCCGTTCAGAAGGCCATGGGCAAGGACTCTGCCGACTATAAGGAAATTGTATACGAGGGCTACGGCCCCCATAAGATCGCCTTCGTGGTAGAAACCGCTACCGACAACCCCACCCGCACCGTCGCCAACGTGCGCAGCTACTTCTCCAAGTACGGCGGAGCGCTGGCCAGCACGGGCACTTTTGACTTCATCTTCTCCCACGACAGCGTATTCAAAATCAAAGCGGAAGGCATCGATATCGAAGAGCTGGAACTGGACCTGATCGACCACGGCCTAGAGGAACTTTTCCCCGAAGATGATTGTATTGTGATCTACGCAGGTTTCAAAAACTTCGGCGCCATGCAAAAAGCCCTCGAAGAACGGGGCGTGGAACTGGTTAGCGCCGAGTTTGAACGCAACCCCAACGTCACCAAAGAACTGACCGAGGAGCAAAAAGCCGACGTGGAAAAACTGATCGATAAAATGGATGAAGACGAGGATATCCTCAACTATTTCCACAATATGATTTAAGATGCTTGCCCTTTGTGGCAAGTCTGCTTATATTTACAATTCTTTTTAGGTCCCTTAGCTCAGTGGTTAGAGCGTCTGACTCATAATCAGGGGGTCGTAAGTTCAAATCTTACAGGGACCACTTTTTTGGGGAGAAAGCTCGATGCAAGTCGGGCTTTTTCTGTTTACAACCCTTAAATAGCTATTTTTGAAATTGATGAAAAATTTTGCCAATCATTTCTCATTGAAAGTTATTTGATGAGCATTTGAGCATTTTCAAATCACAAGAATAAAACTAACTTTATCCACGTAATTCAAAACCGATACTGTTAGGGATGAGTATCATCAACGCCGAGCGTAAATACTGTTACCGGATCATCCACATCCAGAATTTGCCCTACATCCTGGCGCAGGGTATGGTTAGTAAGCAACATCCCCAGGCGAATGCGGAGTACATTCAAATTGGCAACCCAGAGATCATCGATGTGCGAAGCAATACTGCGGTGCGCATTGAAGGCTATGGCGACATTGGCGAGTATGTACCATTTTATTTCACGCCACGTTCGATGATGCTGTACAACATTGTCACTGGCTACCGTAGTCCATTGGTTCCCAAGCGCAATCGAGAAGAGATTGTAGTTATCCGCTGTCTGATCGAGCAACTAGCCACACTGGATCACTGGTTCTTTACCAATGGCCAGGGTAACGACTTTATTTCAAAGCATTTCCATGACTTGGAAAAACTTTCCGAGATCGACTGGGAATCTATTCAGCAAAGCAATTTCAACAAAAATGATGGAGATTTTGACCGTCCCCGGCGCTACCAGGCTGAATTTTTGGTACGGCATGTAGTCCCATTGAGCTACTTTGAATCTTTGCATGTGTACAATGAGACAGCAAAAGCCACAGTGGAAAAAATGCTTGAAACGAAAAAAATACTTAACTTCGGGGTGCAAATCACGCCAACCTATTTCTTTTAACCATGATCAACTACCAAACAGGAGACTTGCTGCAATCCCCCGCGGAGGCCTTGGTCAATACGGTGAACACTGTTGGCGTAATGGGAAAAGGTATAGCCCTGCAATTCCGGGAGGCTTTTCCACACAATTACAAAAAGTACCTTGAAGCCTGCAAAAAGAAAGAATTACAGCCCGGCGTCCTGCTGGCAGTATGGGACAACAACCTGCAAAGCGGCCAAAAATTCATCATCAATTTCCCAACCAAAGTACACTGGCGCAACCCCTCCCAATACGAATACATCGAAAAAGGTCTGGATGCCCTGCGGGATTTGCTGCTGGAAAAACCAATCAAAAGTATCGCCATTCCCCCTTTGGGTAGTGGCAATGGGGGCCTGGATTGGCAAAAAGTAAAACCCCTGATCGAAACCAAGTTAAAAGACCTGGATGTAGACATTCAAGTGTACGAGCCTACAGCCAACATTAAGGAGATCTTGCAAAAACAAGAGGCGGTCAAACCCGTACACCTTACTCCGGCACGTGCCTCCTTGTTATATGCCCTCTTCGCCTTCGAAAGTATGGGCGAGTACAGCAGCCTCTTCGCAGCCAACAAACTAGCCTACTTTTTGCAACGAAAAGGGCAAAAATTGAACTTGAATTTTACTCCTTACTATTATGGGCCTTATGCTCTGGGGGTGGAAAAAGTGTTGTACCACTTAAACGGCGTTTATCTCAAAGGTATGGAACAAGGCCAGGTCAAACCATTTGAACCATTGCAACTCAATTACGAGAAGTGGAATGAGGTGAATGCCTATGTGAATACCAAACTCTCTGCTGAAGACGCTGAGCGAGTCAAAAGTTTGGTGCAGTTTTTGGCGGGTCATACCTCTGAGTTGTCTTTGGAAATTTTGGCTACTGTGGATTTTATTCTCCAGGAAAACCCGCACTATTCATTGGATCAGGTGATGCAGGGCATCGGGCAATGGAACCTACGCAAAAAGGAGTTGTTCAAACGGGAGTACGTGGAAAATGCTTATGGGTATTTGAAAGCATATGGATTAACCATAATGGAATTTGCTGATCAAAAATGAGCCCTGCTGTTCTCTGTATACCCATAGCCAATTTCGGAATGGAAGTGGCATTATTGGATTGAATTACTTCCATGATTCTCACCGAACCTTCACCGAATTTACCTCGAATTTTTTACCCTGAATTTTTCTCTTAAGCGTTTGCTCAATTCCTATATTTCGGTTGTTGAGAAGGAGCGCTATGGCTATTTTCAAATTCTTTAATTGGTGCAAATTTCTCTTGTTACTCTTTCCATGCTTTTCTATAAAACCCATTCAAAGCCTTCAATTCTCTGAATATCAATTTTTAAAAAATCAAATCCCGGCCTACAGGGGCCACTTTTTTGGTAAAAAAGCTCGATGGAAGTCGGGCTTTTTCTGTTTTACCCTAAACTGTTGGCACCTCGCCCCCTCGAAAAAACATTTACAACCTTTCACAATGGCATTTATTTTTACACCAACATCCCCGTTTTGCATACCCAAAGATCTACTTGCGGGTCATCCTCATTAAACATTCTCGGAATAACGATAAATAAAAACAAATGGACGAACCACCATTTAGATTTTCAACAAAAAAAGCATTAGATGAATTAGCAACTGAGCTTAACCTCAGGGAAAAAATTCCACATTGGGACTCAATGGCGGGTTTATCCTATACACCAGGGAATCCAGAAGACATACAAACGTATCTTGTTTATTATGCCCAATTAAAAGACGACGATAAAAAATTCACGCTCATGGAGATGATATTGGATTCAATTGCTCAGCAATCCAATGAAACCGAGTTCATGAAATATTGGCGAAAAGTGGAACCGATTTTAATCAAAGACTATGTAATCCATGAATTCACCATACACCATTGGAAGGATATGACAACGCAAAATTTTGAAAGAAGTGATCCAATGACTCCGCTCATTCGAGATTTGATAAGCTTGTTGAAATCCAATGGCAGGTAATCGACTTGACTGTACAGGTTGGTAGTCTAAAAAGCCACTTTTTTTGGTGAAAGCCCGGCCTTTTGCTGTTTCAGCGTTACACGTTTTAAACTTGTGCTGAAACCTGCCCATTGAAATAAAACTAGAGATCAAGGGCCAGCCGGAGCCCAATATTGGGATAGCGACCATATGACACGAGGTCAAAGCGAGAAGTTGTTCGGCATCCCTCCAGTTCATGACGGTGGCTTCCTCCTCGAATTACGTGAAAAATTTGAGATGGAGTTGCCCACTCCGGAACAACAATTAAGTTATCTCGATAGTCTCGATACTCATCTTGGCACCATTCAGCTATATTCCCACTCATGTCATAAATCCCTAGCTCATTTGGTTTTTTTGTTCCAACATGCGCTGGACTATCTTTAGCATTGTCCCAATGATGGGCCACTTCATCCGCATTATTGCTCCCTGAAAATTTGAAACCTTTACTTTCCTTGCCTCCGCGAGCGGCATATTCCCACTCCGCTTCAGTAGGGAGTCGGTATTTTTTTCCTGTATCGGCATTGAGTTTTTTGATAAAATCCTCGGTGTCGTACCAACTAATGCTTTTTATTGGGAATTCATCACAATTTGTAAAGCATCCACGGTAGCTACCCGTAACTTGTTTCCATTGAGCTTGAGTAACCTCGGTTTTCCCAATGTAAAAATCTTTAACCGTAACTTGATGTGCAGGCTTTTCGTCACTTTCACAGTCGGTTCCTTGTTCATCAGTACAGCCCATCATAAAGGTTCCGCCTTTAACCTTAATCATATCAAAATCGTAATTCTTTACCGAATCCTCGCTGCACTGATCTTGAGGGTTTATTTGATCCGGCCCTTTGTCGACTCCCGATTTCGAAGCTTTCAGCTCGATGGTTAAAGGCCTAAACTTGCCTAGATGGCTACCCTGAGTAATCAAATTAAAGAACAGAGGGAGAATAGCAAGTGAAAGAGGTATCAGTTTTTTCGTGAACATCGGAAAAGCGTTTTTTATGTGGTAACGATTGTTTTGTATGAGGTGCTGCCATGCAACAGCCCTTTAATAAAATAAGTGTTAGGTCGTCGCATCCGTTCAAGGGGTTCCGTTTAGATAGGCCATCAGATCAGATGGCCTATTTTATAAATTGTAGCTTGGAAGACCAAATTGCAATAGCCTCAATTCAATAACAGTTGTAGTTTTATAACCATCACCTAAAATGAATCAGCTATGTCCGGTGCAGAACTATTCCTGAAATACAATTACCCTGAAACGAAAGAACTCTGTTTGCATTTTCTGACGCTTATAACTGCTGTTTTGGTTTTTTCACTGAATTTCGCTGAAAAAGGCATCGACTTTCAGAACTCAGCACAAGGCAAAAGGCTGGTCATTATTATGAGTTGGTGCTTGTTTGTGCTTGCGATAGTTCTTTGTGGATTGGGTCTGGTATTTAATTCTTTGGCAGCTGGTGATGCAGTTTATCAAATGGTGAATTACCTAGCATTAGCCCAGAAAGCTTATCTGTCCATACTCGCTGCTGGAACGTCTTTTGTGCTGGGGCTCATTTTGATGATGATTGCAGCAATTACAACAAAAGCGCCGAAAGTTAATACTCAGCATTCAACCTCAACCTCTCCAGAAGATCAATAATTAGGGGTTATTCACTTGTTAATTCAAAAAAGCCCTTTCAATTAATCCCATTGACAAAATCAGAAGGAATGCCTAACTCAAAAAAAATCTTTGCCCTCGAAGGTGAATGGGCCGCAGGTTTGAACCACAAAGAAACCGTCCTGCCCGCACTCCAGTTTTTGGAACAAAGTGGCGGAATCGAATTCGTACATCGTCGCGTAGCAGTTAAAGCCGCCTTCTTTGATTATCTGAATTGGGCACTTGACGAGTCAATGCAAGAATACCCTATCATCTACCTCGGTGGACATGGTGAACCAGGCTATTTGTACCTGAAATCCGAGCCAAATGAAGAAGCCGAAGAACCTGAATACCTCAGCCTTGAAGACATTGCAGATGCCTATCCCGGTCGGTTTTCAGGGAAATTTATTCATTTCGGCAGCTGTTACACTATCAATGTTGATCCCCCCATCATCCAATCTTTTTTGAAAAAAACCAAAGCGAAATTGGTTTCAGGATACCGTGGGGAGGTTGATTTTGTAGAAAGTATGTTGCTGGATATGGCCTATTTTTACAGCCTGCAAGGATATGAACGGGTCGGCGACTTTCATACAAAAATGTACAACTGGTACCCCGGTTTGTGTGATCGCTTGGGATTTGTCATCCACAGATTGGAGAAATAAACCAAAATCCCTCCCCCCTCTCACAAACGATCCCTATATTACCCACATTAAAAGCACCCTGCAAAACGACCATTGCGCCCACATGAAAAACTTCAAAGAAAAAGCCGATTTAATCTGGAGAGTAGCCGATCTCCTCCGGGGCGACTACAAACAATCCGACTACGGCAAGGTGATTTTACCCATGACCGTATTGCGGCGACTAGACAGCGTGTTGGCCCCCACCAAGTCCAAAGTATTGGCTTATCTGCCCAAAATTGATACCCTAAAAGAAAGCGCCAAAGACATTGCACTCAACAAAATAGCGAGTTTTAATTTCCACAACCGCAGCAATTACGACTTTGAAAAACTCATTGCTGCGCCCAACGACGTTGCCGTAAACCTCCGTAATTACATCAACGGTTTTTCCAGCAGCGCCCGCGAAATCATCGAGTATTTCAACTTTGACGACCAGATCGACCGCATGGACGATCCCAAAGCGGATATCCTTTTTCGCGTGGTCAAATCCTTTCAGGAAATTGACCTGGCCGACATGGACTCCATGGAAATGGGCTATGTGTTTGAAGAATTGATCCGCAAGTTTGCAGAACAATCCAATGAAACCGCCGGAGAACACTTTACCCCGCGTGAGGTCATCAAACTCATGGTCAATCTGCTCTTCAACGAAGACCGGGCCATCCTCACCCAGGAGGGCATTGTCAAAACCCTCTACGATCCGGCTTGCGGTACCGGAGGTATGCTCTCCGTAGCCGAAGCCTACCTCAAAGATTTCAACCCCAAAGCAGAGCTCAAAGTATTCGGGCAAGAAATCAACCCGGAATCTTACGCCATTTGTAAGGCCGACATGTTGATCAAAGGCCAAAACCCAGCCAACATCAAGTTTGGCAACACCTTCACTGTAGATGGACTGAGCGAGGAAAAGTTCGACTACATGCTGTCCAATCCGCCGTTTGGGGTAGACTGGAAAAAAGCCGAAAAAATCATCAGCACCGAAGCCGCCAACAAAGGTTACGCAGGCCGTTTTGGCGCAGGTTTGCCCCGCATCAACGATGGCTCATTGCTCTTTTTGCAGCACATGATCTCCAAAATGCGCCCCAACAGCACCCGCATTGCCATTGTGTTCAATGGCTCGCCGCTGTTTACTGGAGCTGCCGAAAGTGGCGAAAGCAACATCCGCAAATGGATCATCGAAAACGACTGGCTGGAAGCCGTGATCGCACTGCCCGATCAGTTGTTTTACAATACCGGCATTTCTACCTACATCTGGATCGTCACAAATCATAAAAATGCCGAACGCAAGGGCAAAATCCAATTGATCAACGCCACGGGAGTGAAGGATGAAGAACTCGTGAAGGCGGGCAAACTGGACCTCAACCGCTTTTGGCGCAAAATGGACCGCAGCCTGGGCAACAAACGCAAGTACATCATCGAAAACGGCCAGGAAAAAGGCATTGGGTTCATCACCCGGCTGTATGGCGATTTTGTGGAAAACGAGTTTTGCAAAATTTACCCCAATGCCTTCTTTGGTTATTGGCGGGTAACAGTCGAGCAGCCCTTGCTGGAAAATGGCCAAGTCGTGACCGACCGCAGCGGCAACCCCAAACCCGACGCCTCCCTGCGTGATTACGAAAACATTCCCTTTTTGCAAAAAGACGCCCAGGGCAAACTGATCCCCCAAACCATCGAAGCCTACTTTGACAAGGAAGTAAAGCCCCACCTGCCCAGTGCCTGGATCGATCACAGCAAAACCAAAATTGGCTACGAAATCAATTTCACCAAATACTTCTACGAGTTTAAACCACTGCGCCCCCTGACTGAAATCAAAGCTGAAATCCTGGCGCTAGAGGAAACCATTTTGGAAGCCGAAAAAACGATTTTGGCCTGATGGAACGATATGAAAAGTACAAAGACAGTGGGGTGGAATGGATCGGGGAAGTGCCGGAGCACTGGGAGGTGAGTTTTGTTAAAAGGTTTTCCAAAATTACAGATGGCTCTCATTTCTCGCCTCAGACCCGTGATATTGGACTACCATATGTTTCAGTTAAAGATATTGGAATCAATCAAATAGACTTAACTAATTGTAAGCGAATCTCAGAAGATGATTTTAATGCCCTCGTCAAAAATGGTTGCTTGCCAAAAGTAGGTGATGTTCTTTTAACAAAGGATGGGACAATTGGTCGGGCAGCAGTTGTTTACCAAAACTATGCCCCATTTGTAGTATTATCGTCATTGGGAATTATTTCACCAGGGCACAAGATATTTCCTGATTATCTGTATTTTTATTTGATTTCGGGAATTAATGTTGATCAAATGTATAGCTTAATTCATGGTTCTGCACTAACTCGGCTAACCATCGAAAAAATAAATAGCCTAATTATAGCAGTCCCTTCATTTGAAGAGCAAACCACCATCGCCTCTTACCTCGAACGCAAAACTGCCGAAATCGACCAACTCATCGCCGACAAAAAACGCCTCATCACCCTCTACGAAGAAGAAAAAACGGCCCTCATCAATCAGGCAGTCACAAAAGGGATCAACCCTGAGGTGAAGATGAAGGATTCGGGGATTGAGTGGCTGGGGGAGGTGCCGGAGAGTTGGGAGGTGAAGAAGTTGAAGCATGTTTCTAAAAAAATCGGTGATGGCATACATAGTACGCCTAACTATCTAATTAACACTGAATTTCATTTCATCAATGGTGTTAATCTATCTAATGGGAGGATACTATTAACAGATAAAACAATGTCTGTGTCAAAAGAAGAGTACGAAAAATATAAAATTGATTTAGATAAAAACACCATACTTATATCATTAAATGGTACAATTGGGAAGTTGGCAATTTACAATGACGAGCTAGTCATACTTGGGAAAAGTGCTGCATTTATAAGTTTACAAAATTCTATATGCCCAATTTTTATTTATTACATACTCCAGTCGGAATATATTAATAATTATTTTGAAGATTCGTTTAGTGGCACTACTATAAAAAATCTTTCACTTTACACTCTAAGAAATACTCCTTTATCTTTTCCTACTTTAGAACAACAGAAGATAATTGTTAAGCACATCAAAAAAGAATGTAGTTTATTCGATGCCAAAATCGCCAAAACCCAAAAACTCATCGACCTTCTCTCCGAATACCGCACCGCACTCATCAGCGAAGTAGTCACCGGAAAAGTCAGAGTAACGTAAAAATACCTTGCAAATAAAAAAAACAGTTGTATCTTTGCAACAACCGTACCCGTTTTGCTTCCCGTCAGATCAGCAGGCGGGTCTTTCTTTAGATCCTAAACCGTAAAGACAATACACCCTCCATGCCTCTCACTGAAGCACACTTGGAGGGTTTTCTCTTTTAAATGCCCTCGGGAAAGTAAAAATGATTTTAAAGCCAGTTAAAAGGCTCGATTATTTTCAACTACTTTTTATTTTTGTTAAATTTAATGTATTCTTCAAATAGATTAAGCCACTGTAATGTCAAAAGCTCCCAAAACGATACAAGACCAAATTAATCTGCTGTTGAGCAGGAACATGACTTTTTTAGATGTAACCCATGCTCCTCATTTTTTATCCAACATCAGCTATTATCGTCTGAAGGGATATTGGTGGGAAATGCAGGATGACAAAGTAAATCACCATTTCAGAAATGGAAGTATTTTCGAGGATGTAATTGATCTATACAACTTTGATCGGCATTTTAGATTGATTACCTTCAATGCCATTGAGCGAATTGAGATAGCGCTTAGAACTAAGTTAATCTATCATCTTTCCATCGCTTACGGCGCCGAATGGTATTTAAACCCATCTATTTTTGATAAGCCAAAAGAATACATGGCGCTTTTGTCTAAGACGTTTACAGACGTAGGTAGAAGCAGTGAAGAGTTTATCGTAAAACATTTTGATAACCACCCCGATGAACATCCAGAATCTTGGAAAGCTCTGGAAATCTTGACATTGGGAACATTATCTAAGATTTATCAAAATTTGCAGCATCAACTTCCTGAAAAGAATAGGATCGCCAGAGAATTTGGACTGTTCAATCAAAAAATCCTTGTGAGTTGGCTATTGACTATAACTTTTATCCGCAATGTAATTGCACATCACAGTCGGCTTTGGAACCGAGTAATCATCAATAAGTACGATTGGCCTAAAAATACTCCTCAACCTATCCTAACTTATACCCCTGACAATCATCAACGAAGAAAAATTTTTCCGATCCTTTCAGCGATTTTATACTTGAATGATCAAATCAGCCCTGGGCATCACTTAAAAACAGAGTTTACTCAACTATTTCAAACATTTAACAATGTTCCTTTGGCAAAGATGGGTTTTCCCAGGACATGGCAAAGTGAACCAATTTGGACATAATTTTCACCACCATGAGCCTCACCACCGAACATACCTTTGAAAGCGCCATCGTCCAAACCCTGGTCGAACGCGGTGGCTACACCGAGGGCAACGCCCCGGACTACAGCCCCGAGCTAGGTTTGTTCAAGTACAAGGTCATCCAATTCCTGCAACAGTCCCAGCCCAAACGTTGGGCCAAAATCACCGCCATTCACGGTGCCGATGCTGACAATCGGGTCATTCAGCGCCTGTACAAGGAGTTGGACTTGCGGGGCAGTTTGGATGTGTTGCGCAATGGTTTTGTCGATTACGGGGTACGTTTCCAAATGGCCTTTTTTCAGCCCGCTTCCGGGCTCAATCCCGATGCGGTTGCCCTTTACCAACACAATCAACTCAAGGTATACCGCCAGGTGTATTACAGCAAAAGCAACCGAAACTCGGTAGATGTAGTGCTGGCGCTCAATGGCCTTCCCCTGGCCACGTTGGAGCTGAAAAACCAGTTCACCGCCCAGAATGTACAACACGCCGTACGCCAATACAGCACTACCCGCGACAACAAGGAACTGCTTTTTGCATTTAAAAAACGCAGTTTGGTTCATTTTGCCATAGACCAGGACGAGGTATTCATGTGTACCAAAATCGAAGGCAGCAAAACCAACTGGTTGCCTTTCAACAAAGGCTACAACAACGGCAAGGGCAATCCACCTAACGCCCAAGGTTACCGCACGGCCTACCTCTGGGAAGAAATCCTGGCGAAGGACAGTTGGTTGGAGATCATCCAGCGCTTCGTCCACCTCCAAACCGTGGAATTTGAGGTAGAGGGCAGCCTGTACAAACGCGAAAAACTCATTTTTCCCCGTTTTCACCAGCTCGACGCCGTGCGCAAAATCAGCGATCACGCCACTCAACACGGTGCGGGCAGCAACTACCTCATCCAACATTCCGCGGGGTCGGGCAAGAGCAATTCCATTGCCTGGTTGGCCTACCGCCTGTCGAGTTTGCACAATACGCAGGACGAGCGGATTTTTGACAGCGTCATCGTGGTCACCGACCGCAAGGTGCTCGATCAACAATTGCAGAACACCATTTACCAGTTTGAGCACAAAACGGGCGTGGTACAAAAAATCGACAAAGACAGTAGCCAATTGGCCGCTGCGCTGGGTTATGGCACGAATGTCATCATCACCACCTTGCAGAAATTTCCCTACATCGTGGACAAGGTCAGTGAGTTGCCTGAACGCAAATACGCCGTCATCATTGATGAGGCGCATAGCTCGCAAGGTGGAGAGGCCAGCAAAAAACTCAAAGAAGTGCTGGCCATCCAATCGTTGGACGAGGCCGAAGAAGAAGAACTGGACGACTACTCCGGGGATGACTTTGTACGCGAACAGGTGGAGCGTTCCGCCCGCACCCGAGGGCAGCAGTCCAATATTTCATTTTTTGCCTTCACTGCAACCCCCAAATACAAAACGCTGCAAGTCTTTGGGCACCAAAATGCCGAAGGCAAGCCGCAACCCTTTCACCTCTACGCCATGCGTCAGGCCATTGAAGAGGGTTTTATTTTGGATGTACTGCAAAATTACACGACCTACGAGTTGTACTTCCGCCTGACCAAAGCCATCGAAGACGATCCCAAACTCAACAAACGGAAAGCAGCCAAGGCAATTGGCCGTTTTGTGTCCCTGCATCCCCACAACCTGGCACAAAAAACGGAAGTCATCCTTGAGCATTTCCGGCAGGTGGTGGCTAAAAAAATTGGTGGCCGGGCCAAGGCCATGTTGGTGACGGGTTCAAGGCTCCATGCCAAACGCTACTTCCTTGAGTTCAACAAATACATTCAGGACAAAGGTTACCAAAATGAGATCAAAGTATTGGTGGCTTTTTCGGGTAAGGTGGTTGATCAGGATACCTCTGCCCAAGGTGTATCTGAACCCGAGCTTACGGGCTACGGCGAAAGGGAACTCCCCGCAGTATTTGAAAAAGAAGAGTACAAAATTTTGATCGTGGCCGACAAGTACCAAACGGGTTTTGATCAGCCCTTGCTACACACGATGTACGTAGACAAAAAACTGTCGGGTGTCAAAGCCGTACAAACCCTATCGCGCCTCAACCGCACTTGTACAGGTAAGGAAGACACTTTTGTGCTTGATTTTGTCAACGACCGCGATACGATTTTCAGTTCTTTCCAACCCTACTACGAAATCACCACCGTCACCGAAGAGCTGGACATCAATCACCTCTACGACCTCAAAGCCCGACTGGATCAGTTTCAGGTGTATTGGGACAGCGAAATTGAGGCTTTCGCCCAGGTCTATTTCAACCCCAGCACCAACCTCAATCATCCCCGCGATCAGAAGCACCTGTATGCCTATACCGATCCTGCGGTAGATCGTTTTCGCGCCATTCCCGAGGAGGAAAGTCGGGAGGAATTCAAAAAGGGCTTGCGTACCTGGTGTGCCTTGTATTCCTTTTTGTCCCAGATCATGCCCTTCATCGATTCTGATTTGGAAAAGTTCTTTGCTTACGCCAAACTACTGCAAACCCGCTTGCCCAAGCGCGAGCTTTCCGAAAGCATGCAACTTTCTGACGAGGTAGCACTGGAGTACTACCGCCTGCAAAAAATCAAGGAAGGCGCAATCGAATTGATCAAAGGGGAAGATGGTGAATTGAGTGGCACCAGCGAAGCGGGGTTAAAAAGGCCCAAAGATGAGGAAGCGCTGCTTTCAGAAATCATCGATGTGCTGAATGACCGTTTTGGCACCGAGTTTGAAGAAGCGGATAAGTTGTTTTTTGATCAAATTGAAGCAGAATTGATGCTGGACGAAACCCTACAAAGCCAGGCCAAAGTCAATAAAATCGATACGTTTAAATACGCCTTTGAAGACCTGTTCATCAGCAAATTACTCGACCGCATGGACCAGAACCAGGAGATTTTTGAGAAAATTCTGGAGGACAAGGCTTTCGGGGGCTTGGTGAAGGAGTTGATGATGAGAAAGGTGTATCGGAGGATGAATGAGTAAAAGAGCTATCTAACTACATACCATTAAAATTATTTCCGTTGTGGTAATGATGCACTACAACGGCATTCAATAATTATCCACAAACTGATCAAACCATGAGCAGAGAAATTTCCCTTTTTGCTGATTACCAGCAGCGTGAAAACGCAGTAAGCAATTACTGCGGGTTAATGATGAAGTTGATTTATGAGGAGAGCCCTCGGAAGTTCGAGGAGTTGCTAACAACTCTTGTCCCAGATGCGACTGGTCTTATTGTTGGCCCATCATTTCATCAACAAACAAAACAAGGAAATGGTATTCCTGATTTATCCATTAAACAGCAGTCCTTTACGATTCTTTTTGAGAATAAATTATTCGACTGGTTTCACTCCGGACAGATTAATCGTCATGTAGAGGGATTTGATGATTCTGTTAAAATAAAAGTGCTATTCCTATTGTCGTCCGAGTTTAAAAATCCCGATAGTTTAGAGCAACAATTCCAGTCTCAAAAAGAAGCAGCTAAATTACACGGCATAATATTACAGCCAATAACTTACGAATATTTTGTTGATGCTTTGGAAAGTGTGTGTAAAACGGAGTTCTTACAGCGACTGATTGAAGAGTTTAAAATGTACTTGGATCGATATGGGCTTTTACCTAAATGGCGCTATCTCTTAGATGTCGTTAACTGCGGGGGCACGATGACGGAGGTGCTTGATAATGTGTACATGTGTCCAGACAAGGGAGGCCCATACAGTCATCGGAGAGCCAAATACTTTGGCCCATACGCCAATAAAAAGGTAGCAAAGATTTATGAAATTGATGCATTAGTAGTAGTATCCTCTAATTTGGAAGAAGCCAAAATAAAATGGAATAACTCAAAGGACACTGATGAGGCACTTTGCGAACGTGCCAAAGAAAAAGTAAAATTCTACCGCCTTGAAGAAAATGAGAATACACCACTTCAAGTGTTTTTATTAAGCGATGGGGCTACTACTAATTTTGAAAAAGACTCTGACGGCGGGATGCAACAATCCAAAAAATACTTTTGGGACATAGCAAGAAATCATCCCAATTCAGGTGCTCTTGCTAAGGAATTGGATGGTAAAAAATGGAGTAACTATAAAGCGTAATTCTTGTCCCGCTGAAACTCGGCGGGACACTAACCTATGAACAATGATTAAAGAAATTAACATCCCTGGCCTTTTCAGCCGATTACAAAAAGACGCAGAAAAACTCATACTCAATTCGGATGACTCTTATCTGAGAGCTTACCCAGAGTTCATCCGCTACTTTGAAGGCATTGATACCATCAACCAGCATCACCTGACCATTGGCATTCATTTTACCTATGGCTGGATGCCTACTATTTTCCAGTTCCAGTCAAATGCATTTGAGGAAGCCACTGACATATTGAACCGAGCCAAAAAGGGAGAAATCCCTAAAGTTGAAGAATTACAAACACTCAAACAGTTGCTCAACAACTCAATGGTTGGCACCTCCAAACTTTTACATTTCATCAATCCCGATAAATTCGCGATTTGGGATAGCAGGGTATTTCGCTACCTGACCGGAATGGAACCTCATCAAAACAGGATCGGGAATTGCAAAAGTTATTTGGAGTATTTGACTTTGTGCCAAGATTTGATTGTTCAGGATGGGTTCTCAACTTTACGTGAAAGAATGAAGGATTATGAGATGACGGATTTAAGAGTTGTGGAATTTATCATGTTTATGAATGGAGGAGCCAAAGGGCTGGTAGATCAGGAAGATGGAGGGTAGGAATTGATGATTCAAATTTTTAAGGCTAAAAAACCACATTCATAAAATTTTCTTTCCATGCCAATTCCAGACTACCAAACCCTCATGCTTCCCCTTCTTCGCCAGGTGGCAGACCAGCGCGAGTACAAATTTCGTGACCTCATTGAAGCTCTGGCTTCTGAATTCAAACTAAGCGAAGATGAGCGCAAAGAAATGTTGGCCAGTGGCCAACAACCCATTTTTGACAATCGGGTAGGATGGGCGCGCACCTACTTGAAAAAAGCGGGCCTGCTGGATTCTATCCGGCGTGGTTATCTGACCATTTCACCCCAAGGGCTGATGGTATTGAAACAAAACCCGGTTCGCATTGATGTTAAGTTTCTGCGCCAGTTTCCTTCATTCCTGGAATTCCAAGGTGCTGGCCGCAGCAACAGCGAAGAAGAACCCAATATCGAGCCGAGCATCCAGACTCCTGAAGAGCTTTTGGATCAAGCTTACCAGCGCATTCGCAAAGACCTGGCTGCGGAATTACTCAGCAAGGTACTGGAATTGTCGCCAGCCTTTTTTGAGCGCCTGGTTGTTGAGCTTTTGGTCAAAATGGGCTATGGTGGTTCTATCCAGGATGCAGGCAAAGCCGTAGGCCGCAGCGGTGACGAGGGCATTGATGGCACCATCAAAGAGGACAAACTAGGGCTGGACATCATCTACATCCAGGCCAAACGCTGGAAACCTGGCAATGTGGTAGGTCGGCCAGAAATTCAGAAGTTTGTCGGAGCACTGGCAGGACAAGGGGCCAAAAAAGGGATTTTTATTACTACCTCCAGTTTCACCCGCGAAGCATTGGATTATTCACCAAGGAATGAAACCAAAATTGTGCTCATTGATGGGGCATATTTGGCACAGTTGATGATTGACTATAATTTGGGCTGTGCTACGGACCAGGTGTACGAGGTGAAGAAGGTGGATGGGGATTATTTTGGGGAGGAGTGAGTTGTCATACAGTCGTTGTGGACAATTAATTCTACGGTCAAACCAGCCTTTTTTCTCTCACAAAGCTTGTTGAATAATTCGTGATTAGTAAACCAGTATACCGCAACTAGTATCTCATCTGTTGCTTCGTCAAGGCAATTCAAAATCTCTTGTCGTATGTTGTTAAAGTGTACTCTTACCATAGTCGTTCATAAAAATGGTCATGTGTTTTAATGGATTCGCTCTAAGGAAGTATCATATATATACCCCTCTTTTCCATTAAAAGAAACTTTAGTCCAAATGCCGGAAACAGAAACTAGTTTGACTTGAGATTGCTTTGGAACATCTACAACAATCTTATAATCGAGTGATGGACCTTCCCTTAAAACCATATTGTTGAACCTAACAATTGCCACTTTAAGCGAAGTCGTTGAAGGTTCAGTGAGTGGTTGAGGCTTAGAAAAATTTTGCGGTACAGAGTTAGCAGTTAAAACATCTTCAAATATGAAACCAGTTAAATCATTGACCTGTACCTGAAACCAAACGCCATCTTTCTTTGCTACAGATACCTTCGATCCCATCGGCAGTTGAAGAATAACTTTACTACCCAAAGAAGCTGATTCGTACATGTTGACTGTTGTGAATTTTGTGAACATTATTTTATCGACTTCAAGTTTTTTATTTGACGAATTAGCTGCGGTGGTATTTGTCTTATTCCCATTAGAAGAAATGTCTTTGTAAGAACTTGAAGGAGTAGTCACTGGTTTTGGGTTTTCTACTGTCCCTATAGAAGTCTTTTTAGGAATTGCCGATAGTGCATCCTCAAAAAGATAGCCTTTCATGGTTTTGTATTCAACATAGCACCAAATTCCTTCTTTTCGGATAAACACGACTTGCGAATTTTTCGGAATTTGAGCTATGATTGCGCCATCTAAAGAAGGTGTAAAGTATAGGTTGGATACTGAAAATTTTGTCAATACTTGATTGCTTTCATTACCCAGCTTCCCTGAATTTTTGATTTCTGGATTGGTGATTATTACCTTACTTGATTCTTCTTGTTTGGATTTGTAAGTTGTTTCAATAACATCACCCTGAAAAATGATGGGCTCATGACTATAATTTGAAAACGAAACCTCGTCTTCGAGATAGCTAGAATTCACGTAACCTTCAATAGTGCCATACGTGATTTGACACCAATTCCCTTCACATCCTAAGATTAGAAGTTTTTCACCTTTTGAAACTGTATTAATGACCGGATATTTGACAGAAGAACCAGACCTAATATTTAACTTTTCAGTATTTACGACTTTGTAATTGTATAGGGATGATTTTTCTGGGACGTACTTTATCTCAGAGCCGCTGCTAGTTGAATTAGAGTAATTTGAAGATGAACTTTCATTGTAATAGTTATTCAGATAAGTTTCTTGATTGCCTGTCGCTGTTTTTCCTGTGGATGGATTCGTGTTACCTGGATAACTCCAATTATTTAAAGGGTCTCCATCAGCAGCTGATCTGTAATGAGGCTTTACGTAAGTACCGTCTTGCCTGTAATATCCTTCAACTTTAACAGGAGAAGAGGAAGATGAAGAACTTTTTTCATAATGGTTTTTTAAGTATGTATCGGGATTACCTGTCGCAACTTTTCCCGTATAAGGATTAGTATTACCAGGGTAACTCCAATTATTATAAGGATTTCGATCTGGAGAGGATCTATAATGAGGTCTGACGTAGGTACCATCTTTTCGGTAATAGCCACTTACTTTTACTTGAGCAAAAATTGTAACTGCAAAAAAAAGTGACATTAATAAGAAAATAATATTCTTTTTCATCGAGTCTAATTTTAACGTTTAAATACAATACGGATTTCATGCTATAAGGTTTCATGCTATAAAAGAAAATATCTTCATGAAAGCCACTTACCGCATATTCTCAATCACATCCAACTGTTGGTGGATTTGGAATACATTATGAGTTTGGTGAAGCAGGTGGTATAGGTTTGATTAAGAAAATTCAACTAACCCCTTTAACAATCAAAATAAGCGCTTATATTTGATGCCAATCAATTACCCATCCATGGTCAAAAAGCTACCCAAAGCGCCACTACAAGAAGTCATTTTTGAAGTCCGTTGGGCCTTAGATTTAAATCCGGAAACCCAACACATTCAGGACAATGGCTATGAATATGCTGTGGGTAAATTTGAAAGTTACATTGAAGATAAGTTTCCGGTTGTAATCAAGAAGATTCCAGATGATTTTCCGGGCTATCCTCTGCACCATCCTGTCCACCAATTTTGGAGTGCGGAACGCACTTGGCCTGTGGTGCAATTGGGACCTGGAATCATGACCCTGAACGACACAGACAAAAACTACATTTGGGAAGACACCTTTTATCCTTGCTTAAAAGAGGTACTGAATCAACTTAGTCGTGCTTATGCCAAAAAGAAAACTTTGAACTTTATGACGTATACTTTACGTTATATCGATGTGGTCAAAATTGCGGATTACGATTTCGAGAATTGGCCAAGTTTTATTCAAAAAAATCTAAATTTTACTTTTGAGAACCAATTCGATGCAAGAGGTCTTCTTACGCAGTTCAATTTTCAACAAACCTTTGAACAAGCGGATGGAAGTGGGCTGAAAATTGTGTTGGCAAATGGTAAAAATGATAAGCAAGAACCGGTTTTCATTTGGCAAATTGAAATGACTCGAACGCAAAGAGTAGATTTAGATGCACTTTTGGAGTGGGTTGGAGCTTCGCACAAGGTTACTTCACAAGCATTTCATGACATTTGTAAAACACAATTCTATGGTAGCTTCAATCAATGATGCTGGTGTAAAATCTCCTAAAATTGAAGTGTCAACCCGGTTAGGTGAATATGACTTGGAACGCAATACCGAGCTGTTCGCGGGTAGTACGGTCTTTGCAGGGGCACCCTCTCGTACCAAGATGCGTAACACTTGGAGTAAATTATTGGGATTTAAAAATTTAAAGAAGGACTGGGATAGCTACGGTGCCGCCGCACCAGACTTAAATGCAATCAACAATGCCATTGAATTTGTGAATAAAGCTTATGAATTGAATCTCCCTATTTATTTTGTGGCTCCAGGAGTCAATGGAGAAGTTATGATCGAATTTAAAGCTGGTGATGATAAAGCAGCTGAAATATACTTTAACCCAGACAATAGCACAGAAATGCTCCTATTTGTAGGAGATGATGGCTTTTTTGAAGGTACGCTAGATAAGGATCTCAATCAATTAATAGATTTCATGCATAATTAGTTTTACGTTGGAAAAAGAACCGATCCTACGCTCCGACAAGCTTCTTAGGCGGGTTCAATTTTTGGACCCCAATTTCATCAAAGATGATGGAACGCCCTCGTCTTCAAGCTTCCAACCGAAAAAGAACGAGGATGGCTTGTCGGTAGATATTGAGCGCCTTACAGCCTACCCAAGGGCCATTGAAAATGCCAGCCGATTTCGACTGTTTAGCCTTGATGCAGCCATCACCGAAGATTTAGGCCTCATTAACGAGCACGACCCGATTGAAGGAAATGATGCTCATGCGCTGATTAAAGGTGATATTACCAAGAGTGTTGCAAGAAAATTGGCAGCAGCAGCGAGGCGTATCCACTACCCAGATTGAATTGAACCATGATCAACTACCAAACAGGAGACTTGCTGCAATCCCAAGCCGAGGCTTTGGTCAATACCGTAAATACCGTTGGCGTAATGGGCAAAGGCATCGCTTTACAATTCCGGGAGGCTTTTCCACACAATTACAAAAAATACCTGGACGCCTGCAAAAAGAAAGAACTACAGCCCGGCATCTTGCTGTCGGTATGGGACAATAACTTGCAAAGCGGCCAAAAACTCATCGTCAATTTCCCAACCAAAGTACACTGGCGCAACCCTTCCAAATACGAATACATCGAAAAAGGACTGGATGCCCTGCGGGATTTGCTGCTGGCGCAAGCGATCAAAAGCATCGCCATCCCGGCCTTGGGCAGTGGCAATGGTGGACTGGACTGGCAAAAAGTAAAATCCCTGATCGAAGCCAAGTTAAAAGACCTGGATGTAGACATTCAAGTGTACGAGCCCACGGAGATGTAGCCTACTTTTACGGAGATTGGACAGCGGCAAAACCATTCCCAAACACATCCTCAATGTTTTCAACGAAGAGGAATTGAATCGATCAGCAACTGTCGCAAAATTTGCGACAGCTCAAATAGAAGGAGCCACTGAGGTTTTAAGATAAGTGCTACCCAAATTGGAGCTACCTTAAGCGGCAGAGCCGCCAAACGTCGATAGCTTTTTAATGCACCATGCCGGGTTTAAGGTGCAGCGCACCGGAACGTCAGCGTCTTTGTTCCGGTACGCTGCACCTTCACCACAACATCTGGCACCTGGTGCTATCGACGTTTCGCGGCGCTGCCGCTGGTCATTGAGTTTAAGATTACATGTTTATTCCGTTTCCTCTCCCCCTTCCTTACTCGTCCCTTCACGCACGTACTTAAATACATCCGACTTAAACACATACCATTTCTTCAGCCGCTTGAATCCCTTCATGCGCCCTTCCCTCAGTTCCCGTTCAACGGTGTTTACGCTGACTTTGAGTAGTTCAGCAGCCGATTCCAGCGTCATCAGCTCTTCTGCCACGTAAAAGATATGTTTCTCAGACTCACTCATAAACGAATAGCTGAAAATTAAATTTAATCAAAAGTATTTCATAGGTACTTTTTAGATACTATATTGGTATCGTTTTAGTACTTTATTAGTTTTATAGCCTTGATTATTCAAAGCTTTTAAACGTAACCAATGGTCAAGATATGGAAAATTCAGCAAACTACAATTGCATCGGTAAAAACTGTTTGGTGCATGCACATGCTCCACCAGTGAACACCATTTCTTTCACAAAAACTAACATACTCACGGAACTTTTCACCCCCATTATTTGTCCACAAAACACCACACTCATGACCAAGAAACATCGGGGCCGCATCCAGGCCCAAGGCAACGGCGTAGAAAAATCGGTTACCTGGAGCCAGGATGAACCCCTTTCGCGGGAGCAAGGCAAAACGTTGCTCCAACAGCTCAAGGGGCAGCTCAGCGAGAAGGAACACGCCGAGCGTGCCGAGCAGTTTGAGCAGGCCGAGCGTTACATTGAAGGGGCCAACGGCATCCCCGCCCCGGAGCGGCGCACCTTTCAGAACCGCAAAACCAGAGATGTGCGGGTCGACATTGAGGTGCTGGCGGGTCGGGCGTTTGTTGCGGTGGCAGTTTTAGTGGTTTTATACTTTATTTTGAACTAACATTGTGGATGAAGGCGTTTTTCTTCACCCACGTAAAATTGTACAACAATGGATCAACATACTTCAAACTGGGTCAATTTTTTGGCTCAAATCGCCCCGGATTACCTCCTCATCCAAGAAGCAGCCGATGGCAATCCCCTCTTGCGGGTACAGGTAGGCGAACAACGCGTGTGCATCATCAAGGAAGTGGAGTCAAACTTCAGTTTCTGGATCGAACGCTATGAGGGCGAAACTGGCGAAAGCGGTGATGAACTGGTGGTAGATACCGGAATGGATGCGGAGCAACTGCGGCTGGCGCGGAATGTGGTGGAGGCGTTTTTGAAACGGAGAGGGGTGTAGTTAGGTGCCCACATCCCTGGGTTTTGGCGGTAACAAGGAGCAATAAGAGTTTTGATTTAATTAATTTTTTTTACCGCAGAGTTTCGCGGAGTAAACGCAGAGTTTCGCAAAGGTTTATTGGTTTTTAGGAGTTTTGCCACCTTTGGTGGCTGGAGGTCGAATACGATTAAAATTTGATTGTTTGGCATTTAGTGTTCATTTAATGCGCCTCTGAGTACTCTTTGCCACCGAAGGTGGCTTAAACTCTGAGAAACTCTGCGTTTACTCCGCGAAACTCTGCGGTGAAAATGTTGTAGCTGAATGGCTTTTTTGCCAAAAAACATGGTAATCCATTCATATTCAATGCAAATAAATCAGAATTCAAGTTATTTACCTTTTTCGCAGCTTCGCTCCAGCAGCTCGAAATAGAACCGATCGATTTTTGCCCCTCACTGCCTCATCACCTCAAACCGATCACTCAAATAATCCGTTGAACTTTTTCCAACCTGCACTTCAAATTCACCCGCCTCCACGATGCGTTTCATGTCCAATCCGTAATACTGCAATTTATCCGCAGTGATGTTAAAGGAGATCGTTTTGGTTTCTCCTTTTTTAAGCTGAATCCGGGCAAAATCTTTCAATTCCTGCACGGGCCGGGTGACCGAGCTAACCAGATCGCGGATGTACAACTGCACAATTTCATCGCCATCCCGCTCGCCTGTATTGGTGACGGCCACACTCACTTTAAGGGGTTCGCCCACAATTACTTTTTTGCTGCTCAAGCTCAGGTTGCTGTAGTTGAATTGGGTGTAACTCAAGCCAAAACCAAATGGGTACAAGGGGGAATACGGCCCGCTGATGTAATCACTTTCGTGAACATAGGGTTTGCGGTTGTAATACACCGGCAATTGCCCCACATGTCGGGGGATGGTGACGGCCAGTTTGCCACTGGGATTCACTTTGCCAAACACCACATTGGCCACAGCGTTGCCCTGCTCCTGGCCCAAATACCAACCTTCGATGATGGCGGGAGCCTGTTCTGCTAAATAATTGATGGAGAGGGGGCGGCCATTGATCAGCAGCACCGCCGTTTGTTTGTTCAACTCAAAAATGGCTTTGGCCAAATCATTTTGTCTACCGAGGAGGTCCAGGTCAAATCGGTCTCCGGTATGGTTTTTCCACTCTTCGCGGCAGGTGAGTTCATTGCCGCCCATGACCAATAAAACCGCATCGCAAGTTTTTGCCAATGCTACCGCTTCGGCGATTCGGCGGTTCTCCGCTTCGATCGTTTTGTCCTCCGCTTTGATGCTCGTGTCGTTTTCATAAATCTTGTAGCCCTCGGCAAATACCACTTCAAACTTTCCTTTTCCGTAGTTGCGCAAGCCCTCCACGATGTTTACGCCGGGCGAAATGTCATTTGAATAGGTGCCATAATGTACTTCATCGGCGTTGGGCCCGATGATGGCCAGGCGCTTGATTTTTGTATCGCTGAAGGGCAGGGTCTTGTTGTCATTTTTCAACAGAATCATTCCTTTTTCGGCAGCTTGTAGCGCCAGTTGACGGTGCTTCAGTTTGGCCTCTATTTTTGTTTTTTCATCCATCGCCTGGATGTAAGGCTGTTCAAACAGGCCCATGGTGAATTTATTCCGCAACACCCGGGCCACCGCCGAGTCCAGCGTCGACTCCTTGACTTCACCCGCTTTAATCAGCGCGGGTAAAAAACGAAAACAGTAATTTTTCCAGTTGCTGGGACATTCAAAATCCATTCCGGCATTGATGGCGCGTTTTCCGGCTTCCGCCTGGTTGAGGCTGGAATGCTGGCGGTACACCATCCGGTTGACCGCATCGTAATCGGAGATCACATAACCCGTAAAACCCCATTCCCCCCTCAGCACATCATTGAGCAACCATTTGTTGGCGTGATTGGGCACCCCGTCAATTTCATTGTAGGAGGCCATGACGGTGCGCACCTTGGCTTTTTTAACCGCCATTTCAAAAGGGAAAAAATGGTTTTCGCGCAGCACCCTTTCCGACAAATTTGACGGCGCGAGGTTGGTGCCGCCTTCGGGTTGGCCATGGCCCGTAAAATGTTTGGCGCAGGCGATCAAGTGCTGGCCATCAATTTGGGGCGAGCGGCCTTGTAAGCCCAAAATGGCAGCAACGCCCAGTTGTGCGACGTGGTAGGGGTCTTCGCCGAGTATCTCGTCGGCTCTACCAAAACGAGGGTCGCGCAACAAATCGATCACGGGGGTAGCGGCATGGGTCACCCCAAAACCGCGCATTTCTTTGGCCACCGCACCAAAAACCGCTTCAACCAAGGTGGTATCCCAGGTACTGCCCAGTGAGGCGGAAACGGGAAATACGGTGGGTTGATCCTCGTTGCCCACAAATCCGTGGCAACCTTCGGCATTTGAAATGGCGGGGATGCCCAGCCGGGTCTGCTCTACAAAATATTTCTGAATGGCGTTGAAGCGGGCCATGTACGCGGCATCATTCATGCGAACGTTGAATTGCAGGAAGCCGATGCCATTTTTTACGGTATCGCCCAAAGCGGCGATGGCGTTTTTGAGTTCGGCAGGGTTGCTTAAATCCATTTTTGGATGCCAAATGTCGATTTGTCGGCATTTGTCCTCCAGGGTCATGCGGGCCAATAGATCTTTGATGCGCAGTTCAATCGGGGCGGCTGGGTCTTTGTAAATGGGTTTGGGGCTAACTTGCGCGTGGAGCATTGCGCAGACCATGAAAAAAGACAAAAGCAGAGCAAAGTTTTTCATAAGCTTATCATTTTGTATACATTTAGCATCGTGCTTTTGGTTCAGCACCCCAAACCCCTAAAGGCAGGGGCGATTGGTTCTGGTTTTGAACATGGCGATAAGCCCCGCTAGGGGCGAAATATGGGTAGTCTATTGCGATATCCAGGATTTCCCGAGTCCCGTAGGGACGAAATGTGGGTATTTTGTCTCGAAGGATACCCATATCGCGTCCCTACGGGACTTTGAGAAACATCTGGACCGTTATTAACTACCCATATCACGCCCCTAGCGGGGCTCCCGTTGCGCGAAAAACCAGAACCAATCGACCCTGCCTTCAGGGGTCGGGGGTTGGAAAGCCTCAGCACAATCCTGCGCTGAATGCACCTTTTTTACTCAAGTCAACGGGGTTGAGCCGAAAGCGAGGTGCTTACTTCAAAATATTCACAATCTCCCTAGGAATTACTTTCCCATGGGGCACAATGAGCTGAGCCTCACAAGTATTGTTTGTTTTGATCAGGTCCTTACTTCCGGCTACTTCTACTTTCGCGGTGATGTTGAAGGTGCCCGTTGGGGTGATCCAGTCTTTTCCATTCAATCCCTGCGCACAGGCAAGCTCCATTCCGGCGATTGGGATGGACGTGGAGTTCGAATAGTAATAAGCAACCTCTTTGCCATCTACGTAAAAGCGCACAATGTGTTTGTCTCCGGCGCGGGTTGCGGCGGTTCCTGCATTGATCAAGGAGGCCATAAACACCAGCGGTTCGCCCGGTTTGGGAAAGGTGGGCATGGTACGAATGTTCGTCACCAGCAAATCGGCTTTTGCTTTGGCAGGGTTCAGGTTAAAAGTCGCCTTGAGGGGTAGCACATTCGAGGCACCCCCGACCTGCACAACATATTCTCCTGCGGGCACCAGGTACGATTTTGTTGGTTCATTGTAAACATACAACTCCTCCGGGCTCAGCTTTATGGTGATTCTTTTGGATTCGCCGGGCCGCAGCATTACTTTTTCAAAGCCGCGCAATTGTTTGACGGGCATGGCCAGGGCTGGCGTGATTTTGCCCGTAGACAGGTACAGTTGCGCCACTTCCTCGCCAGCCAGCGTTCCAGTGTTTTTTAGATCAAAAGAAACTTCGATCAAGTCGCCTACCCTGGCATTCGGACGATTGATGCGCATGTTTGTATACGCGAAAGTCGTATAGCTCAATCCGGCACCAAAGGCAAATTCAGGCGTCAATTGTTGGGTGTCGAACCAGCGGTAACCCACGCCACGGGTCACCAGATTCCTAAAGTCGGTACTGATGGGGATAATTTGCTGGTCGTCTTTGGGGATGGAGGCTGGTAGTTTTCCGGAAGGATGATAGTGGCCAAACAGCACATCGGCAATGGATCGGCCACCTTCCTGGCCGGGGTAAAAGGCATAAAGCAATCCTTTTACATTTTTTAAAACCGGGGTGACACTACAGGTGCCGCCGGAAATAACCACCAGAATGATATTGGGATTCACCTTGGCAATTTCGTTGATCAATTCATTCTGCAGGCCGGGCAGCAAAACGGTTTGTGAAGGCCGGTCGGGTCGGGAAAGGATGCCGCCGCCTTTTTCATCGGCTTCTTTGTCCAAAAAATACCCCTCCCCTTCCATGGTACTGTCCAGCCCGGCGACAAACACCACGTATTCCGCTTTCGCCGCAGCGTCAAGAGCCGCCCGGAACTGCGACCTGCTCGTATCACTCATGTTGCAGCCTTTGGCGTACAGCACGCGTTGCTCACCCACAATGGTTTTGATCCCCTGAGTCACCGGGATGCGGTAAGCGGGCAGCACTTTTGAGCTGCTGTTGCCATCCAGCGGTAAAAATGCCGCGTTGGGGCCGATCACGGCAATGGATTTGAGCTTCTCTTGGTTGAGGGGCAAGATGTTTTGCTCGTTTTTTAGCAACACTAAACTTTTTAGTCCACTTTCATAAACCAGTTCCCGGTGTGCTTTGCTGTCGATCACGTTGGCAGGCACCGGAGGCACGCCATCAATCATACCCGAAATGATTTTGGTACGCAATACATTTTTTGTGGCTCGGTTGATCAGGTTGGTGTCAAAAAGGCCCGTTTTAACCCCGGCGGGTAACTCTTTGATGTACAGGTCGTTTCCTTCGCAAAAATCAAGTTCGGCATTCAGGGCTTTGCCCGTTTCTTTGAACCCACCCCAATCACTCATGGTGTAATAATTGAAACCCCAGTGATCGCGCAAAAGGGTCTTGATCAGGTATTGGTTTTCTGCGCATTTGTCCCCATTGACCCAGTTGTAGGCACACATCACGGAAATGGCGCCTCCGTACTGAATGGTTCTTTTCCAATGCGCGCCCCAAAATTCGACCAGGCTTCTTTCATCACTCAGGTAATTGTTGGTTCGGCGATTGACTTCGTACGTGTTTAAATTGTAGTGTTTGATGGAGCCAAAAACGGAGGTGGTGTTTTGACCCAGTACAAAAGCTGCGGAAATCCTGCCGCCAAGGAAGGGGTCTTCACCTATCGTTTCCGGCGCACGGCCAATCCGGGGGTCAATCAGCATGTCCAGCGTAGGCCCGGCGATTCGGTCTTTGCCCCTGGCGGCCTGTTCCAGGGAGATGGCCCTGCCCACACGGGTAATCAAACCAGGATCCCAGGAGGCGGCCATGGCGATGGTAACTGGAAAGGAAGAAAAACCTTTTGCCTTGTTGCCAATCCCATGGGGCCCGTCACTCCCTTTGAACTGGGGTATCTTGAGTCTGGCGTTGCCATCGGTCAGGTAATACAATTGCTCAATTTTCTCCTGAGCACTCATTTTTCCAAGCAGATCATCCACCCTTTTTTCCAAGGCATCAATCGTTTCAATGGATTGAGCAAATGTGCCGATGGAGCACAACAAACCAGCTAAAATCAGAATGTTTTGCAAAATAGTGGTGGTGAATTTATGCTTCATTGTAGACTATTTTTTAATGGCATCAACCGGGATGCCGAAATGAGTGCCAACCATTGGTTTGTCGAATTGAGGAGTAGGTTCGAAGTAGCCGGGAATGATCAGGTGCTGCTTTACCACTTCCTCATTCAATTCTACGCCAAGTCCTGGCTTTTCCGGAACGGTATATTCCCCTTTGTTGATGATTGGTTTTTCAACCCCTGTAACCAGATCACCCCACCATGGCGTATCCACCGCGTGGTTTTCCATGCTGATAAAGTCATCAACCAAACAGGCACAATGAAGGCTTGCTATACATCCAACCGGGGAGCCCGCAAAATGGAACATCACCGGAATCCCGAACATGTTGGCGTAATCCGCAATCTTTTTTGTCTCAATAATCCCCCCTGAAGTTTCCATATCCGGGTGGATGATGTCAACCGCATGATTTTCGATCCAGGGGCGGAAAGCCTCCAATCCAAAAAGATCCTCGCCATTGAGGGTGGGTGTTGGCGAACCGTCGGTGATCATTTTATTGAGTTGGATGGAATTCGTCCGGTCCCAATTGATGACATCCTCAATGTAGGCCAGGCTGTATTTTTCCATGGCTTTACCCAGGCGAATACCATCGTCAACGTTGAGGTATCCAAAATGATCTGCGCCCAAAACTTTATCATATCCAATCACACTTCTTACTGCTTCAACGTATTCGCCCCAATAGGCCAGCCCTTTGTCGGTGGGAGATTGCCCACTCAGTGCTCCCGGTTTGTCCTGAATCAATCTTTTTTGCAAATCCATTTTATAATGGGTGAAGCCCATATCCAGCCGCTTTTTCATAAGTGCTTTGTACACTTCCGGATCGGATTCGGAAGGTGTATCACAGTATGCCGTAATCTTGCTCCGGCGTTTTGATCCGAATAGCCGGTAGGCGGGTATGCCCAGCACTTTGCCCGCAATATCGCACAAGGCCATATCGATCGCACTGTAGCCTCCGCCGTTGCGACTCTGACCAGCCATGGGTTTGATGCGCTTCAAAATGCCCTCGATATTCAAAGGATCCTGGCCTACCAAAAAAGATTTGTAAATCAATGCCTGGCTGAGTCGTCCACTGTCCCGAACTTCGCCAAGCCCGTAGACATCCTGGTTGGTATAAATTTTTATGATTGGATAATTCTCTCCTCCGGCTCTTACTGTACACCCTCTAATGTCGGTAATTTTTAAGTCTGCTGGTCTGGAGGCCGATTCAGCAGGATTGATGGCCAGGCCAGTCAATGATAAGCCCGCAAGGCCTGTAGAATTCCTTAAAAACGCGCGTCGTTTCATTTTGAAGGTTTTAGCGTTGTTAAAAAGACTGTTTTGTGCTGTTAAGCTCGAGAAAAACAGCATATTCCAGGCCTTTTGTGCGGTATTTATTTGCTACAACGTTGTCGAAAGATGTTTGTGCCATATCCTGTTGCGTTGCTGTTTCATCATTTTATTTGTTTAAGCTATACTAATTGCGATTTCGCTAAGGTCACCTACTTCTGTCCATTTAACAATGAGCTGTCTGAAACCACCATTACTCATTTCGGGTTCCACCTGTTCGGCGGAGATGACTTCAAACACCGCCGCTACTGGTTGAAGAATCGTAGCAACAATTTTTTCTCCATCCTTCAACAGTTCGGCGCTATTGCCGTGAAGCACAATTTCTGCATCAGTAAGCATTTGCCACTGTACCAATTTTGCTTCACCCGCCCATTCAATTTTATCGGTAATCAAGACTGTAGCGTTATCAAGCATTTTTATAGAACGAATCACTGAAGTGGCATGAGGCGTATAGACCTCCGTAAGATCAATGCTGGCTTCCGGGTCATTCCCCGTTGCGGCATAACTGATTATTTTGGCTTTTGCCAGCACCCGCTGAATACCGTTGTTTAAGACCAGGGTATTGTGGGATTTGTTGTTCAGCCGGAAGTAATTCCAGCGTCCGCCAGTTTCCGAGCGATTGAAATATTCAGGCAAATCGTAACTGTCGCGGCCCAAATCGATGGCCCAACGAACCCCTTTCCTATCCAACACAAAGGAACCAATATCGAGGTGGGCATGGTCGGCCTGGTTGAAACCACCCTTAAAAGCGATAAAAGTTGCTCGGGGGTTGGCCCATTCACTGCGGAATACCCCCATGTTGATGTCACTGAAATTCCGGTTCAAGGGCAACTGGGGCACATTTAATGGTGCGGGCACATACCAAACCAAATTGAACGCATCGCAATACGTACGGTCGCTTAGTGATTTTTTCAGTAAGCGGTGGTTTTCGGTGATAAAAACGTCGTTGTTGAAGTATTTCCCCAACCAGAACAGGGTGGGTATGGGGTTGTAGGTTTCAGCCGCGTCGGCAAAATTGAAAAACTTGTCAAAGGGGCCAGCCGTGTAGATCGGGAATAAACCGGTTTTGTTGAAACCTTCGGTTTTTGAAAGGCCAAAATCATCACCAGTCACTTTGAGTAAGGCATCGATTAGTAAAACACTGTACCAGGTTGTGTACTGCCAGTAATCGGGGCCAGCTTCCCACCCGCCTTCTTTTCCATAGCTGTTGAAGGCAATGGGCAAAAATTTTACGGTTGCGTCAAATACCTCTTCACAAAGTTGGGGCTCTTCATCAGCGACTGCAAGCGCGCCAATAATCAGGCCGCCATTACAAACCTGGTTCCAATTGAACTTGTGCCCAGCCCACCAAATGTTCTTTTTGTGTTCTTCGATACCCGGTTGAATGCCTTTGCTGATCATGGCATTTTTAATGGCGGTAAGGTCTGCTTTGGGTAGCACGTGGTAAAGCCAATCGTACCCAATGGCAAAGGCAGTAATGAGTTCGGCAGTATCCAGAAAATGATCTTTGTTCCAATGCGGAAAAGCGGCGGCGGAGATCAATTCATCCTTTGCCCTGATGGCGTATTTTTCATCGCCGCTTAACAGGCAGGATAAGGCCAGTATGGATACCCGGGAATGGATTTCCTGACAATTTTTCAACATGCGCGGGCCAGTTATTTTAAAAGGCACCACGTCTTCATCCAATAAAGCAGTCGCTTTGTTGATCAATCCACTTTTTAGTGCAGCAAAGAAGGGATCGGTCTTTTCAAGCCGTTTCAACTCGCTGATCCGTTCCTGATTGATGAACAAGCGAGGGTGTTCATGCGTAATGATTTCTATCATTTTTCTGTTTTTAGACATGCGCTAAATTCCTTTCAAATCCAAATCAAAATGACAGGCTACTTGATGCTCCGTCCCGATGTCCCTTAGTGCAGGATACTCCGTTTTGCAAATTTCCTGCGCATATGGACAGCGTGGATGAAAATAACATCCTGATGGTAAATTAGAGGCATCGGCAATGCCGCCCTTTAGCATTTTTTCCGGCTTTGTTTTGGTACTTGTCCGGGGAATGATGGACAAAAGCCCTTCGGTATAAGGATGTGCCGGATGGTTAAAAATGTCTTCACTGCGACCCATCTCCACAATTCGACCTACATACATGACCGCGAGCGTATCACACATGTAGCGAATTACGCTTAAATCGTGTGCGATAAACAAGTAGGTGAGCTCAAATGACTGCTGGAGCTCTTTCAGTAAATTCAATATTTGCGCCTGCACCGACACGTCGAGCGAGGAAACCGGCTCGTCGGCCACCACCAATTGAGGTTGGGTGACCAAAGCCCGGGCGATGCCGATACGCTGTCGTTGACCACCGCTGAAAGCATGGGGATAACGATCCATGTAATCGGGGCTTAAGCCTGACTTTTGGAGTATTTCGGCAATTTTATTTTTGTACTCATTCAAATCACCTCTGCCGCTGGCCCGCAAGGGTTCTCCCACAATTTGCTGAATGGTCATTCGGGGATCAAGAGAAGAATAGGGATCCTGAAATACCATTTGAATTTTTTTTCGAAGCGGGCGCATTTGTCGATTGGAAAGGGGAACCAATTCGATTGGGCCCAGCTCATTGTCGTAAAAGGTAATGCTTCCACTGGTTGGGTTCATCACCTTCATGATCAAGCGGCCCGTAGTGGTTTTCCCACAACCACTTTCACCCACCAAACCAAATGTTACGCCTTTGTAAAGTTTGAAACTCACGCCGTCAACTGCTTTAACCAGCCCCTTGGTTTTATCAAAAAAGCCGCCCTGAACCGGAAAGTACATGCACAAATCCACCACCTCAAGAAGGAGTTCTTTTTTTGTTGGTTCCATCATTTCTCACTGTTAATTGACGTGCTATACAGGTGGCAGGCGACGCTCCAGGTTTCAGAAACAGCATACTGAAGCGGTTGAATTTTATCACAAACCCCTTTGATCACTTTTGGGCACCGTGGATGAAATTTGCAGCCAGTTGGATGGTTGTAGGGGTCAGGAATCCCCCCGCTCAGAACTTCCAATTTCTGACCCTCGTAGGCTTTGTCTATCCGTGGAATTGAATTCAGCAATGCTGCGGTATAGGGATGTTTTGGTGCGCGAAACAAGTCATCAACCGGTGCATGTTCTACAATTTGTCCCAGGTACATGACCATTACCTCATCCGCAATATTGGAAACTACGCCCAGGTTGTGTGAAATATAGAGAATCGCGGTATTCAGGGTTTTCTGACGTTCGGCCAGCACTTCAAGAATTTGGGCCTCGGTCGACACATCCAGTGCCGTCGTTGGTTCATCGGCAATCAGCATTTCCGGGTTACAGGCCAATGCCATGGCAATCATGGCCCGCTGGCGTTGTCCTCCACTTATTTGGTGCGGATATTGGTTGATTACCTTTTCCGGCCTGGGCATTCCCACCGAACGGAGGCTTTCAACCACCATTTGCAGGGCGTCCGCTTTATTCACTTTTTCATGCAGGATCAATACTTCCGAAATTTGATTTCCGAAGGTATGCATCGGCCCAAACGAGGTCATGGGTTCCTGAAAAATCATGGCAATTTCTTTCCATCGAATCGATCGGATGAGTTCGCCAGTGGTATTCAGCTTTTGAATGGCGAGTTCCCCGTGTTTTGGTGAAAAAAAGTTGATTCCTCCCGAGGTAATTATCCCGGGGGCTTCAATGCGCAACAAGGTGCGGGCAGTCACACTTTTGCCGCTTCCACTCTCGCCAACCACGCCCAGCACTTTACCTTTTTTCAGTTGAAATGAAACCCCATTTACCGCAGTTACCGTGCCTTGCCGCAGTTTAAACTCTACCTTCAAATCTTTTACTTCCAATAAGTTATTCTCTGTGGTCATCGGCTTAATTTTTATAAGGATCGGCGGCATCGCGGATTCCATCACCAACAAAATTGAAGGCCAATACGGCAATAACAACCAGTAAAGCCGAAATCAACAACCAGGGATAGGCCGATATAGCGGCAAGGTTTTGAGCATCTTGTAACAATACCCCCAAACTTACGGTGGGTGCACGCAATCCAAGGCCAAGGAAACTAAGGGTAGTTTCGCCAAGAATCATTTTAGGAATTTCAAGGGTCAGGCTTACGATGAGATAGCTCATAAAACCGGGCAGCAAATGGGTAGTTATGATTTTCCATCCTGAAGTCCCACAAACTTTGGCCGCAACAATGTATTCTTCTTCCCGAAGTTGGAGCAGCTTTGACCTCACCTGGCGCGAAAGTCCGGTCCAGCTGCGCAGCGCCAATATTACCGTAATGGCAAAATACACTTTGAGGTTTCCCCAATCTTGTGGAATAACTGCACTCAAAGCCATCCACATCGGAATGGTGGGGATACAGGAAATAAACTCGACCAATCGTTGAACGATGTTGTCAATGATTCCACCATAATACCCGGCAATACCACCAATAACAGACCCAAGGATAAAAGCGATAAAGACCCCCAATAAACCCACGGTCAGAGAAATTTGTAAACCGGAGATGTTCCTCGAGAAGCAATCGCGGCCAAGCACATCGGTTCCCATCAGGTTGATCGAAGTTTGAGGATCGACTCCAAACAAATGAATGTTTCCTTTGACCAAGCCCAGCCAACGGTATTCGGCACCTTTTACAAAAAAACGGACCGGATAGGGCTTGGATTTGTCCGGTTTAAATGTTCTTTCGAAAGTTTCGGTATTTAAAATTATATCTTGTTTATAGACAAAGGGCCTGCTCAATTTTCCTTGATGAAAAATGCGAATTTTTGACGGAGGGGCATAAATGTATTTTGAGTCCTCCCAGGCGTCATAAGGGGTTATGATCGGGGAAAAAAGAATGCATGCATAAAAAATCACAAGTATATACAGCCCTACAATCGCCAATTTATGGTCTTTAAATTTTGCCCAAATCAATGCCCATTGCGATGCAGAATGAAGCGCATTGAATTTATTCGGCTCGCTATTTTTCGGTTTGCGGAAACCCCGGAAAAATGTTGGTGTCTTCATGCTCATTCTTTTAGAGCTTGTTTAAGTTCTTAAACAAGCTCTTAACCCAAACGAATTCGGGGATCGGTAATGGCCAATACAATATCCGAAATGAGTAGGCCAATAATGGTCAAAATGCTTAAGATCATGATGCACCCGGCAGCCAGGTACATGTCTTCGCCCAACAATGCCCGGTACAACAATGGCCCAATGGTGGGAAGCCCCAATACAATTGCGGCAATGGTTTCGCCGGAAAAGAGCTCTGGAAGTAACCATCCACCCGAACTGATGATTGGATTCATGGCAGCCCTTACCGGATATTTGTGAATAAGGGTGCTTTCCTTTAGCCCTTTTGCCCTTGCGGTAGTGACATATTGCTTTCCCAGCTCATCCAACAACGTGGCCCGCATGGTGCGGATCAGTGCAGCCGTCCCCGCTACGGTGATGACAATAATGGGTACCGGCAAATGTTTCATAAAATCAATCGCCTTGGCCATTGACATGGGCTGATCCATAAATTGGGGAGATTGCAATCCCCCGATACTGATCCCAAAGCCCTGGTAGGCAATCCACATCAGGATTAAAGCCAACAGGAAACCCGGAATGGCCATGCCCATAAAGCCCAATAATGAAGCCAAAAAATCACCTACTGAATATTGTCGGCGCGCCGAATAAATCCCCACCGGAATAGAAACCAGGTAAATGACCAGCAATGAGGTAAAAGACAACAACAAAGTAGCCGGGAGCCGCTCTACAATAACCGACTCCACTTTTTTTGTATACAAAAATGAAACGCCCATATCCCCCCGAACAAACCGATAAAACCATTTACCATATTGCACAATAAAAGGCTGATCAAGGCCATAGCTGTGCCTTAGCGCAACCATGGATTGATTGTCGACCGCCATTCCGGATTTTTCCAAGCGGGCGATATACGAGCTTAAAAAGTCGCCCGGAGGGAGCTGGATGACCAGAAAGCTAAAAAACGATACGAACAGCAGCACCAAGGTGCCCCATAACAATCGTTTTATGATGTATTTGATTAGTTTCATTTGGAATGTGCTTGTGCTTAGCGCTAGGTGTGGTCTTCAGGTTTGTCCCAATAGTAGGTTTGGATCATGTAGGATTTTGCCCACACCGTGCCATAACCCATCTTTATGTTGTCCGGCACATTTTTCAGGCCGTTCTTGATCACTACGGGCATGGGTGCATAACCAACCGTTCCAATACAGACCAATTGTTTGGTAAAAAAATCCCAAACCTGGTGGCCATACCTTTGGTATTCTTCGTCATCTTTGGCATGGTACCATTTGGCCATGGTATTGAATTGATCTTTCCATATTTCAGGAGGTTCAATGCCGTCTTTTCCCTCGGAATAATACCAGTACCACCAATCCATGGCGTAGAACAATGCGTTGTTGGGGTTCCATTTTGAAACCCAGGGGAGGTAAGCGGCGATTTCTTCCACCTGGTCAGCATTCCAACAGGTACAATCGTGTTCACCCGACATACAGCGTTCTTTGCGGAATTGGTTGTCGCTCTCTCTCAAGATGGTATCCATCCCCGTTTTGCTCCAGTCTTGCCTCACCAATTCAATCAACTCTAATGGAAAATCCCGGATGGTGTAGATGATGATCGTTTTTAACCTTTTGCCATTGGGCATCAGGCGAAATTGTTTTTTGTTGTCCCACCTCAGTCCCATTTCATCCAATAAGGCATTCGCTGCTGCTAAATCGTAGTTGGCACAATACGTTTGCCAGCTCGGATCAAAATAAGATACCTGGGGATCAAGGGTGGCCTGGCATTCTTTGGCCAGACCGAAATAGAGGGTATCATTGACCCTTTTGCGGTTGATGGCCAAGGACATGGCTTTACGAAACCGTACATCGTTGTATATCTTGTTTAAAACCGGGTCTTTGTGGTTCAGGTTGAATGAAAACATACATTCAGAGGAGCTGGACATTTTCCATTTTTTAATCGTAAAATCACCTCTTACCTGGTTCTTTTGGTAAATTGAAATTTCAGAAAGTACCGTTTTTCCCATGGTAATGCCGCCCGTTGCAATCCTGGCATCCCGCAGTTTACGATCTTCCACAACCGACATATAGACCCGATCAACATAAGGGAGCTGGTTTCCTTCCTGGTCAATTTCAGCATAATAAGGATTGCGCTCAAACACTTCGTGGGTAGTATTGGTCAATATCCTAATCCAGGGTGAAAGATTGGGTTTGCCTTCATGAGGGTTCATGTACTCTTCCCGTTCCTTGTAAAGCTGAAACCAATATTGGTAACCAAACGATTGGGCAAGCTCGTTTGCTTGGGGATTAAAATCGATGTGAAACTGTTTCATGTAATGTGCAGGTTGACCAAAAAAACTGGCAAAGCACATGTACTCATGAGCGCTCAAATTGAGGAGTGGCCGGAATGGCCCTGCAAAAGAAATGCGAAATACCCATTTGCTGATTTTTTCGAAAACTGCGTATTTCTCTCCTGTTTTCCAGGCATTTCGGGGGCCTTCGGGGTACAATTCTTTGTTGTTTTGCTCGTGCTCCCACCACCAGATGACATCATCGGCGGTGCATTCAACCCCGTCCGACCATCTTAAGCCTTCCCGGATGTAGAACGTAAAAGAGGAATAGTCTTCGTTGTGTTCCACTTTCTCACACATGTGAGGGCGGATGATTTTACCTTCGTTATCGGTTTCCTGAGGGGAGGCGACCAAAGCTCCGTCCAGGAAAAAGCGGCCTCCCTGGCCAGAGGTTTCATCATATATTGTGCCCCCATAATTCCCAATCGTCGGCACTGTTCTGACAAAAGGGTTTTTAGGCAATCGGTCGCTAACCGGCGGCAATTCCCCTGAGGCTACGCGTTGGGCGAGCATGGGAGCTTCCTGATAGGCGGAAAGGCCGGATGGATGATCCCTCCCAGGGATGATTTTCTTTACAGCAGGCGGGCTGGCTTCGGGCGCATTGGAATTGCAAGACCCCAAGGCCAGCCCTGCCGTTGTATACATGGCATTCAGGATAAACAATCGTCGCGAAAATCCGGGAGTATCAGACATAGCCAATTCATTATCCTAATGAATAAATGAGCACACTACTGGACATATTACTCAGCATACACTTCTGCCCGAATCTCCTTCAAATATTCAATTGTTTTTGCGGTCTCTTCGGTCAGACTAAATTCACCGGAGCCGGTATTGATCCATGGACAGGCACAGGATACTGCACCCTCATAATTGGTTTCACGAAGAACCCTGAAAAACGCTTTGTGTATTTCACGGTATTCCCCCACATTGGGCTGTGCGCCTCCCGCTGCTGATCTGCCAGCAATATGGCAATGAAGGTTCCAGGATGGTTCCTCTTTAATGACCTCAAATGATTCTTTGTTTCTGAGAAAATAGTTGAGGTCGGCCATCAATTTAACCTGCGGATGGTTGAGCAATTTCACAAACTTTAATCCCTCCGCATAGGTTGGAAATAAAGAATCCGGATCAGCCATGGGTTCCAGGGCAATATTCATGTTATTTTTGGCGGCTTCATCGCCTAAGAGATTGGCATAGCGAATGGCCTCCTGCATGGCTTTTTCAGTTTCAGCTTTTCTGAAAAATTTACCATAAATGCCCGCAGTTTTAACCCCTAGTTCACCAAGGCGCTTCATCATTCTTTTGGTCCAAAATTCAAGAAGCTCCCAATCCGCATCAGGTGAGTTACAAGGAGCATTAATCCAGTGACTCGAAACAAACATCCGCGGCATACCCAAACTCAACAACTCTTGTTTCCTGGCTACCCAATCATGGTCTGTCATCAAGGGGTCAATTAATTTTCCAGCCGGAATTTCCGAAGCTTCAAATCCGGGAGCAATTTTTGTTGGCTCCATAATGGGTGAATCAGCAAACAATACACTAATTTTAAACATGACGTAGGTTATTTTAATTGTTAGCAAAAATCAAGACAGGGTCTAACCTAGGGTTACCTGCACCGCATATTTTTTCCCCGCTTCAATATTTGTAATCACGGGCTCATCCAAACAAACACCATCGACCAGAATTCGAATTGCGTTGTGTGCAGATGCCCTGATCATTTCAATGTGAAATTCTGCTCCTCTGAAATACCGGGTAATCATCGCCTCTGGCCATGCGGAAGGGAGTTGAGGTTCTATCCTCAAACCATTGACATCACCCCGCAATCCAAATAAACCATCAATTAAACTACGGTAAAACCAATGTACAGTTCCGGTATTGAACAATTGGCTCGACCTTCCGGCGGTACGGGGAAATTGCTTGTAGGCACCCCGGTAATAGTTGGGGATAAATACCGGGAGTTGACCCCGCTGAATAAGATCATCCTGATTGGGCCCCGGGATCATTTTGCGGAGCAAACGGTAAGCGCGCTCTTTCTCTCCCACCGAATAAAGACCATGAATGTAGAAAGCTGAGGCATGGTTATACACCGAGCCATTTTCTGCCGATCCGGGAAACTTTTGAGTCACCCGCCCAATATCGTCACGCATGGCCGCAAACGGCGGGCCAATCTTTTCTACACCATACGGCGATTCTAAGTGATCTTCAACTGCCGCAATCAACGCCCTGCGCTTAACCCCATCGGTGATGCCACTCAACAGTGCCCAACCCTGGGGATTGAGAAAAATCTGCCCTTCCTTATCCTGGCTTGTTCCAAAAACAACATTGTCATCCGTAATCCCACGGGCATACCAATTGCCATTCCATAAATATTTATTTACGGCAGTGGTCATTTCGTCAGCCGCTGAAAGAAATTCATTGGCTAATTCAGGTTGATTGATTTGTTCGTTTATTATGGCCCACACTTTCAAGGCATAAATAACCGCAATGGAAAGCCACCCGGAAACACCAATACCTTTGTAGCCAACCATATTCATTGGATCGCACCAATCGCCCTGGTTAATGAAGTTTAAGCCCCGCTTATCCCGGTCTTTTATCAACCAGTACATTGCGCGGTTAATGTGCTCAGCAACCGCAGCGGCCTCTGTCGTTTTAGCAAAAGGAACAATTTCGTCAAGAATTGAAAAATCGTTGGTTTCGTCTAAATAAGCTTTGATACAAATCGGCAACCACACACAATGGTCGGTATGCGGCACCTGGTTGATGTATTTTAATGCTGCATTTTTTTCTATTAAAATGCCGTCCGGCATCTCGCCGTTTAAATGTTGCTGGCTTAAAGCAATCAAAAAAGCTTGCCTTGTCGTATTGGGGTTGATATAGCTCATCCCCATATTGTCCTGTAAATAATTACGGGTTTGTGGGTCGGTACACAAGCGATTGGTTTCGCCGTGGTAAAAAATCTGACGGGGCAACCAATGGTTTACAAAATTATCCAATTCTGCATCCGGCGTTTTTATTTTCAAGCATCCCCGGCCTTTTGCTACATAGTCTGCATATTCTTTTTTGGCGAGGCTGAATCCATCTTCATGGGCATTTTTATGTGTACCAAAATAACGTTGCCGTATTCCAGCAATTTCCGGTTCGTCTTTGGCCGGGCCAAAAACAAACCGATATTCCTCGGTCATACCAGCCGCTACGCTTATGCGATATTGCATACAACAGGCCGGTGTTTCGTACCACGCATTTCCTTTTGCCAGTTCTTGTTGCTGAATGGCGGATGGATGGTGCAATCCCCCTTCCCCTTCAAATATTTCCTGGTTTACTTCCCATGAATCAGGAATCCGGTCCGCTATTAAAAAGGTTTTATCCTTAAAGTCTTTGTTGTTAAAATAGTCGGTATACTTTTGGTAGGGAGTGACCGACGAGCAAACGATCCCACACAAATCTGCTCTGTATTCGCCGGACTGATTCATCCACGACATGTATCCGACCGGAAAATACGGATAGATACTCAAGCGGCGGTTATCAGATGAAGTATTGCTGACTTTAATGCTCCAGAGCTCTACGAGGTCGTTTTCGGTAAGGCTCAAACACATTTCAATAAGCAGGTTATTTTTTCTTATTTTCCAATGAATATCGTTTTTGCCTACGGAGAAAGTGAAACTTTCTACTGTGCTGCGAACTGGTTCAAATGGCACCGAGAACAATTGCCCGGTATCTTCATCTTTGATGTAAAAGAAGCGGCCCGGATGATGTGCGTAATAAGGCTGTTCCGGTTGCATAAAAGTTTTAGCCTCCAGATTAGGCGCATGAGCGTATTTGGCTGGTTCAGGCTGCATGAATTGAGCCACGGCATACCCCCGACAGTTCATGTGAATCATCATCCATTTATTCCAAAGAAAAGCCGACGCCCTTGGAAGACTGGTTGGACTCAATAGTTCGAGGCGATTGTTGTCATCGGCAGCTTGGATTAATGGTGTATCCTCCATTGGCTTTACGATCTGTTTCATCAAATTTTTTTAGCCGGAGTTGGCTGTTGACCCGATACCCTAAAGTTTGTGACAACCAAAAGCAAAAAAGCCAGATAAATCACTTTTATGTTGTTGATTCTCATCGTTGTATTTTTTTTGACGCTGTTAATTTCAAAAAAAATTACGATGCCGCTGATCTTTTGTGCGGTATTTATTTGCTACAACGTTGTCGAAAGATGTTTATGGTTCCATTGAAATTACCAGTCATCCCGCCCACTCCTACTTCCAACATCGCCATCCACATACCCTGGATTTTTATCCGGAAATTTTGCCTTGACCCGGGTCAGCCATCCTTGGAGTTTATGCTGCATTTTTTTGGCTATTGCGGGCTTGACCTGAACCAGGTTATTGGTTTCACTAATATCGTCTATCAAATCATACAATTCAATCGATTGGTCTTCATGGTTGTAGATCAATTTGAAGGGATGCTGAATGATGGCTGATCCGGGTTTGCCGCCTTGATTGCTGTAATGCGGATAATGCCAGTATAGTGCCCGTTTTTTAGCTTGGCCGGGTTTTGCGATTAATTTCAAAATATCCTCACCATCCACATCCTGATCTTTTTGAGTCGACTGGCGGATGGCATTTGCAAACGTGGGATAAAAATCAATGGTATTCACTGGAACATCCGAAATTTGCCCGGCGGTTATTTTTCCAGGCCAGCGCATAATTACTGGTACCCGAATGCCCCCTTCGTACAACCATCCCTTACCAGCCCGCAGCGGATCATTGGTCGTTGGGCTGCCTTCTGCCGTGCTTAAGCCACCATTATCGGAGCTGAAAAGCACCAGGGTATTCTCGGCAAGGCCTGAGGCGGCAAGTTGATCCAGAATCCGTCCCACATTGTGATCCATGTTCTCCAGCATCGCCGCATAAACCGGATTAGACTGGACAGTCCGCTGTTTCCAGCCCGGTTCAAAAGCCATCCAAGGTTCATTTTTTCGAAACAACTGATCCGGCTGGATTCCCATTTGCCGCTGTTTTTGCTGGTATTTTTCAACCAAAGCCCGCGGGGCCTGCATCGGGTTGTGCACCGCATACAAGGAATAAACCAAAACAAATGGGGCGTCGTCCTTTTGCTGTTGGAGAAAATTCAGACATTCATCGGTCAGCCGATCCGTCAGGTATTCCCCCGGAGGGCCATCCGCTAAACGTGGGTTTAAATAAGGGGTGAAAAAACCACCCGTTGAATCATTCTTAAAGCCGACTGGTGCCCCCTTGCTCGTCCCCCCTTTGTTCACCTGAAACCCCTGTGCTTCGGGCCAAAACTGCTCTTGTTCGCCGAGGTGCCATTTGCCCGCCGAAAAAGTACGATAGCCATTTTCCAGGGCCAGTTCGGCAAAGGTTTTTTCGGACAAAGCCAATTGATCCGCAATAGGTTTTGCGATCATCTTTTCATAGGGTCGCGCTTTCCCATCGGCTTGCCTTCCGCGCAGCCAATCCGTCACATCGGTTTTAACCGGATATTTCCCAGTCATCAAACTGGCCCGAGAAGGGCTGCAAACCGGGGCTGACGCGTATCCATTCCTAAATTGGATGCCTTCTTTGGCCAAGCGATCTAGATTTGGCGTCTCATAAAAAGTACTGCCATAACAGGACAGGTCCTTCCAGCCCAGGTCATCGGCGTAAATGATCACCACGTTGGGCTTGGTTTTGGACTGGCCAAAAAGCGAATGCCATCCCAGCACTCCAAGGAAAAGAATAAGACCGATTCGGCGCATTGGCAATGAATTAAAAAGGCATTAAATTGAAATTGACCTACCTGGATTAAGCCCAAGCCTTTTCCCCCACTTTATACTCCACACAGCCATCAAATCTCCCTGGAATGGGATTGTAACGCAGCGCTTTGGTCATCCCAATTTCCGAACTGAAATACGCAAAAGTGGCCAGTTGTTTGATCAGGGTGAAATAGTGCGGCGGAGCGTCTTCGGCTTTATTGCTTTCGTATTCAGTGGCTGTTTTGTCCGCAGCAGAAAGCAGTTCGTACCGTTGCACGGCATTGAGCGCGGTGAAGATATTTTTGAATTTCGCTTGACTCTCGGTTTGGATTTTTTTCAAACCTTCCAAAAAGATTTTTTGCTCCGGCGCTTCGTAACAATCCTCCACCATCAGCATCATGAAGGCACCCGCTCCAGCTTGTTTTGCCCCGGGGGAGTCGGTTGTATCTGGCAGGATGGTATCGGCAATGTCGTCCAGCAGCGCTTCGTCGCCCTCTTGAAACAGGGTGCTTTTGGGCGATGATTTATTCGGGGAGCAACCACTCAGGATCGCTTCTGCGCCGATGATGGTTCCGCCGAGGAGGAGGGAGGTTTGGTAAAGTGCTTGTCTGCGATCCATAAGGATGATTTGAGGAGTTGAGAGGGTTGAGGAGGTTGAGAAGGTTGAGAAGGTTTAGGCTCCGCGAGCGATTTTGACAAAGTCCTTGTCTAAGTCGCTC
>NZ_JBGSLK010000088.1:0-19904 GCF_041740695.1 Haliscomenobacter sp.
CACTTGCCACCCTTCTATGACCCCATACATCTCTCCAGCGCTCCGCCGGAGACATTTTACTCTTCTTTCCATTTGTTTTTTGTGCCGAAATTTACACCGCCTTTAGATTAGCTACAAGATGGGCTTGCCCAGAGGGATACGGTGTGTTCGTACTCAACTGAGTATTGTTCATTCTTATTTTGAGGTATTTTTACCATTTCCTGGCGATTTTTTCTGCCAACTATACTTTCTTTAAACACAACAAATCAGTAGTAATCTACGTAACAGCCTTGCAATTAAATGAAAACATCAAAGGATTGATTATTGACGACAACGAAGGATTTGTGCAATTGATAGTACGAACGCTGTAAGCATCCTTATCTAGTAGTTTTATGAACAAAGAGCTATCTTCACAAAACTTATTTGATCAATGTTGCCTTTATCGAATCGATTAATTTAAAAGAGAGCAGGGTAGAAATTGCCGAAGAACACCTGCCCATCGGGTATGCCTACCGCAAGAATTTTATTGAGCACTTGAAGTTATTAAAATAAAAGCTGAAGGAGCCGTTTTTTTGACTTCCCGATCTGAAGGCCGTTCATCCAATTATTCGGGCCGTTTATTCAAACACAAGGGCGTTGGTCGGTAATGGCAGTGCTACCTAATTTTATTTTTCTGACATTGGCATTGCTGAGTGAATTTAAACCTCAAAACATGTTCTACCCAATAGTACCAAAAATCCAAATCATGCAAGGGCTGAGCTGTCCGGGAGAAATTTCCGGGAGCTCTGCCTGTTTTTTTTGATTCTTTGTAGGTCGTTCTCCAAGCAATTAAACAATTGCTCATCTCTTTTTTTACGGAACGTTGAATACCAGTCTCCTATTCCCATTTTTTTTCTTCACAATCGCAAGCGCAAGTTAAAAAATGAACACTATGAAGTCGGCAAAATATCGTAAACCCGTGCAGGCTCATCACCTTGGTGACTACCAACTGCCCGAACAAGATCAAGCGGAACAGATCAGCGAACCTGTCTCTCCAGATGAGGAAGCGTTACGTGCTCAATTTGAATTAGAAGATCAAATTTACCAAAAATTCAAATTGCCATTGTATGATGCATTTTTTGATTTGTATTCTAAATGAATTAGTAATGACTAAAAACCCGCCCATTCTGAGTGATCACCTGGTATTGAATACGAACGAGCAGATTTTGGTATTTCCCATTGGAGAAATATTGTATGCCAAAGCCCATACGAGTTACACCGTTTTTGTTGAAGTGTCCGGGAAGAGTTGGAGCATCAGCAAACCCTTGCGTTTTTTTGAACCAACTTTGCTAAAGTTTGGTTTTTTTCGCATCCACCGTTCCTACATGATCAATTTACAGCACCTTCGGCGCTTCGACAAGGTAGAAGGACTGGCCTACCTGATCAATGAAGAACCGATTCCCTACAACAAAGACCATGTCAAAAAACTCATCCAGCTGAGCGAGGAGCAAGAGCTTATTTAGGTGCATGTAGCGAAGGCGATCAAACTTTGTGTTTCCCAATTCACCTTGTGCCATTGATTTTTGCGTTCCGCTCAACCCAATTCCAAGCTGTACATGAAAAAGCTACCTTTGAACAACAAGCTCAAGGCAGAACACAAGTCCGACAACGCGGTTTTGATGGAAACTCCGGCTGCAAGGAAAGTAGCGAAAGACAACAAAGATGAACGCATCAAAAAACAGTTTGCCCAGGATGCCCTCATTTACCAGCGGATAAAATGCCCGGTTGCGGCGATGGTGTGCTGTTTGATGTACCAGGTTTGAAGCTTTAGAGCTGGCGTTTATGTCCTTGTTTTTGCCTATCTTTGCCCGCAAAGTTTTTCAATATGGCACGACAAAGACTCCCCATAGGCTTACAGGATTTCCGCTCCATCATTGAGGAGGACTATAAATACATTGATAAAACCCGCTACATCCACAAAATGGTTACGAGCGGCAAATACTTTTTCCTCTCTCGCCCCCGGCGTTTTGGGAAGTCGATCACCATTGCCACGCTGCAGGAGCTGTTTTTGGGGAGCAAGGAATTGTTCAAGGGTTTATGGATTGAAGATAAGTGGGACTGGGCAAAAAAGCACCCCGTGCTGAGGATATCCTTTACCTCAATAGGGTATGAAAGTTTGGGCTTAGAAGCTGCTCTCGAACAGGAATTACATACTCAAGCTGAAAAAAAGGAGATTCAACTCAAGAAAGCGGGTATTGGTCCCTTGTTCAAAGAACTCCTCGAAGCCCTAGCTAAACAAGGAAAAGTAGTTGTATTGATCGACGAGTACGATGCCCCCATCATCAATTTTTTGGGCAGAGACCTGGAAAAAGCCATTCAGAATCGAAACCTTCTCCGAGAGTTCTACACCATACTCAAAGACATGGACGCCAACATCGAATTGGTCTTCCTAACCGGGGTCAGCAAATTCTCCAAAGTAGGCATCTTTTCCGGTCTCAATAACCTGCGCGATCTGACCATGGACGCCCAATACGCTACCATGTTGGGCTATACCCAGGAGGAATTGGAAAGCAATTTTGTGGAAGAAATTGAATTGGCTGCGGAAAAATTAAAACTGTCCCGAATCGAACTGCTGGAGCAAATGCGGGTGTGGTACAATGGGTATCGCTTTGAGGAGGACGCAGTCCGTGTTTACAACCCGGTATCGACTAATCTGTTTTTTGAACAACAAAAATTCCTTAACTTTTGGTTTGCCACCGGCACACCCTCTTTTCTGGTCAATATCCTCAAAGCCGAAGGAGTTTTTGATTTGCATTTTCCTGCCACCAGCCTCTCAGGTTTTGAAAGTTTTGAGCTGGATCAAATCAAACCCGTAGCCCTGCTCTTTCAGACTGGTTACCTCACTATCCAAAGCAAGGACGAAGATGGCCTGGTCAGCTTGGATTACCCCAACAAGGAAGTACGCGACTCCATGCTCGAAGTGCTCATTGAGGGTTTTGTGGGTGTGGATGCCGAATTGTCGGCAGCGCTGATCATCAAAATTCGCAATGCCTTTCGCGCCAATGACCTGGAGCGGGTGATCCAGATTCTGCAGGAGGTGTTCAAAAAACTGCCCTATTTCCTGCATGAGCATTACCCCGAAAAGTTTTTCCACGCGGCCATTCACCTGCTTTTCTCTTACTTGGGTATCCGCATTCACAGCGAGGTGTGTACCAGCGATGGGCGCATTGATAGCCTCGTGGAGACCGATACCCACATCTATATCCTGGAGTACAAATTGGACAAGAGTGCTCAGGTGGCGCTGGAGCAGATCAAACAAAAACGGTACTATCAGGCCTACTGGAATGTGGGCAAACCCGTGGTGGGTGTGGGGGTGAATTTTTCTAGTGAAAGTAAAAACATTGAAGGGTGGGTGGCAGCAGTGGTGGCCTGATGAAAGAAAATTGTATTGTTGTGAAAAACGATAAATCCTTCCCTACCTCATCTTCTGAAAAAACGCCTTCAACAACGCACTACACTCCTCGTGCAGCACCCCGTATTCCAGCGTAGTTTTCGGGTGCAGCAACTCTTTCCCAATCCGCATAAAGCCCCGTTTGTCATCTCCAGCGCCATACACCAAGCGCCCCATTTGAGCCCAAAAAATCGCCCCGGCGCACATGTTACAAGGTTCCAGCGTGACGTATAAGGTACAATCCGGCAGGTATTTGCTGTTGAGGTAATTCGAAGCAGCGGTGATGGACAAAATTTCAGCATGTGCTGTAACATCCAATAATTTTTCGGTGGTATTGTGTCCGCGGGCGATGATGCGGTTTTCACAAGCGATTACTGCGCCAACCGGGATTTCGCCTTCGTCAAAAGCCAATTGGGCTTCCCTGAGTGCTTCACGCATAAAGTATTCATCTCCGCGAAAATGTAGCATATTCGGTCTTTTTTGCTTTCCTTGATGCCGAAAGTATCAAGGGGATTGATTCAACGAATGTACTTATTTTCTTTTTATCCAGACAATTCCTATTTTTGCACCGTTTTAGCGGAAGGGGGACTCAGGAAGGGTTTTTTCCGTAAGCATAATCTACTATAATCATTAGACCATGCCTTATTTATTCACATCTGAATCTGTATCTGAGGGGCATCCGGACAAGATCGCCGATCAAATTTCCGATGCATTGATTGATCATTTCCTGGCGTTCGACCCCAGTTCTAAAGTTGCTTGCGAAACGCTGGTAACCACGGGTCAGGTCGTACTTGCAGGTGAAGTCAAATCCAAAGTATACCTCGATGTACAGCAGATCGCTCGCGATGTAATTCGCCGCATTGGGTACACCAAGTCGGAGTACATGTTTGAGGCCAATTCTTGTGGTATCCTTTCGGCCATCCACGAGCAATCACCCGACATCAACCAAGGGGTAGAACGTGCTAACCCTGAAGACCAGGGTGCCGGCGACCAGGGCATGATGTTCGGTTATGCGACCAACGAAACCGACAATTACATGCCTTTGCCCTTGGACCTCTCCCACCGCATTTTGCTGGAGTTGTCCAATATCCGCAAAACCCACGCTGACCTAATGCCTTACCTGCGCCCAGATGCCAAAAGCCAGGTAACCATTGAATACTCTGACGATCATCAGCCAATCCGTATTGATTCCATCGTTGTTTCTACACAGCACGATGATTTTGCGGAAGACGCTGTGATGCTGAACCGCATCCGTGAGGACATCATCCACATCCTGATTCCACGGGTGAAAGACCAATTGCCTACACGTTTGCACGGCTTATTCACCGATCAAATCACCTACCACATCAACCCAACGGGTAAGTTTGTGATCGGTGGTCCACACGGGGATACTGGTTTGACTGGCCGCAAAATCATCGTAGATACTTACGGTGGTCGTGGTGCCCACGGTGGTGGTGCCTTCTCCGGCAAAGACCCCTCCAAAGTAGACCGCTCTGCGGCTTACGCTACCCGCCACATCGCCAAGAACCTGGTGGCTGCAGGAGTTTGTGACGAAGTATTGGTACAGGTTTCTTACGCCATCGGGGTAGCCAAACCAACCAATATTTACGTCAACACCAACGGTACCGCCAAAGTACAACTGAGCGATAGTGCGATTGCTGCTAAGGTGGCTGATATTTTTGACATGCGCCCTTACGCCATCGAAAAGCGTTTGAAACTGCGCACGCCAATCTACTCTGAAACGGCAGCCTACGGCCACATGGGTCGTACGCCTGAAATTAAAAAAGTCCAATTGCGCGATGGTGCTGGCCAATTCGTAGAACACGAAGTGGAAACCTTCACCTGGGAGAAACTGGATCACGTAGATAAGGTAAAAGCAGCTTTTGGGCTGTAATAGTTGAGAAAGTTGAGGGAAGTTGAGAAGGTTTAGGCTACCGCAAGGGACTTAGACAAGGATGCGTCTAAGCAGTTCGCGGTAGCCTAAACCTTCTCAACCTCCCTCAACTTTCTCAACCCTTTCTCTATACCCGCAAAAACACCTTCTTCAAATACATAAAGTACAAAAAGCCCCATTTGACCAAGAGCACCATCAGGGCCAATACAACCTCGGCATACGATTCGCTGAACAATTGCATCAGCCACTTGAACAAAGCCTCAGCAGTAAAGTACCAATCGATGAAATTATCAGATAAGTAAATCAGGATTGAGTTCATCCCAATCACGGCAAAAAAGAAAGCCCAACGCCGATAGCCCAACACATCAATAATGTAGTAAAACAAAGACAGGAGCAACAGGCTGATTCCACCCGCCTGTAATACAAAAGAACTCGTCCAGAGGTTTTTGTTAATGGGGAAAATTAGATTCCAGGCCTGAGCCAACACCAAAGAAATCACCCCCATGATGGCCAATTGTAAGGCTTTGCGTTGCCCACTTTGGGTGCCGTGTTTTAATAAATTCCCGCAATAAATGCCCAATAAGGCTGTACCAATGGCCGGGATACAACTCGTCAAACCCTCCGGGTCGTGGATATCCAGGTACAAATGCCCCGGGACGATCAGTCGATCGAGGTAAGAGGCAAAATTGCCTTCCATACTCAGATCGCCCGGCGGGAAGCCTGGAGCCGACATAAAGCTCAAGAGCAACCAATACCCGATGAGTAGGCCGACAAACCATATGATTTGCCCGATTTGTTTGGTGTACAAATAAATGATGTTGGCAAACATATAAGCCAATCCGATGCGCCCCAATACGCTGGGGAAACGGATTTCGGCCAGGGGTTTGAGCACCAGCCCATTATTATAAATGATGCCCAGCAACACCAGTACCAGCCCCCTGCGAATCACCCGCAATAGAAGGTCACGCCTGGATTTCCCATTTTCCAGATCCCGTCCCACTGAATAGGGCGTGGCTACTCCTGCCAGGAACAAAAAGAGCGGAAAAATCGTATCGTACAGCGTAAAACCGTGCCATGCTGGGTGGGTCAATTGCTGGACGGCTGCCTCAAAAATGGGGGATTTGGTGGCGGTAGCCAAACTGTGTACCACCGCTTCGGCTCCCATGATCCAAAACATGTCAAAGCCGCGTAGGGCGTCTAAGGAGTAGAGACGCTGGGAGGTAGGTGTTGTCGTCGTCGTCATAAACCAGTGCGTTTTTTAGCATGGTGAAGTTAAACGGAATATTTGAGTGGTGATAAAGATAGGGCTCAAAATAAAGCAACAATTTGGCTGGGATCTTTTTTGAAGAAATCGTTCTTTTTTAGGTACATTTCTTCAAAAATAGAAATGGATAATTGAAGAAATGTGCTAATTTTACCTACATTTCTTCAAATTAAGGGCCATGCAAGCATCTTTAATCATTGGACGGGAACAAGAAAAAGCACGTTTGGACAAAATCATGTCCTCTCCGCAGCCCGAGTTTTTGGCACTGTACGGCAGGCGAAGGGTGGGTAAAACCTACCTCATTAGGCAGCACCTTAAAGACAGCATTGTATTTGATATTTCAGGATCAAAAGAAGGTTCAAAATCGCGACAAATCAGCAATTTTTTTGACGAATACCTCGTCCGGACGCAAGCCCGATTGGAGACCAAAATGCCTGTAGAATGGCACGAGTGTTTCAAGTACCTGGCCCATTACCTTGCCCAATTGCCGCCGACAGACAAAAAACACGTGGTTTTTTTGGATGAAATGCCTTGGCTCGACACACCTCGTTCCGGGTTTGTGTCTGCCCTCGAGTTTTTTTGGAACCAGCACCTTTCCCGCATGGATCAGGTGGTCTTGATTGCCTGCGGCTCAGCTTCGTCGTGGATTCGCAAAAACCTCATCAACGCCCGAGGCGGGCTTTACAATCGGGTTACCCAGCGCATCAAATTGATGCCGTTCAACTTGCATGAAACCGAACTATTCCTGCAAAGCATGGGGCTACAACTGCCGAAATACCAGATTTTGGAGCTTTATATGGCTATGGGTGGCATCCCGTTTTATTTGAAGGAAATTGAAAAAGGAAAGAGCGTGCCGCAGTTGATTGACGAAATTTGTTTTTCCCGCCAGGGACTTTTGAGCGAGGAATACGGACAGTTGTACTATTCCTTATTCAGAAATGCCAAACTGCACATTGCCATCATCGAAGCTTTGGCCAAACGTCCGCAGGGATTGACCCGAACTGAAATTGCCCAGGCCACAAAAATGAACGAAAGCCACCTGACCCGAACCTTGGAGGAGCTGGAGGAATGTGATTTTATTTGCCGCTACCCGCCCTTTTTGAACCTGAAAAAAGAGGGCATTTTCAAATTGACCGACCTGTATTCCTTGTTTTTCCTGAAATTCATCCAACCCAATCAAGGCACTGCCAAACAGGTCTGGGAGCAACTCAGCAAAACGCCTTCTTACATTACCTGGAGTGCCTATGCGTTTGAAAATATCTGTCTTCAGCACGTCGACCAAATCAAGGCGGCGCTGGGCATTAGTGGGGTTTTTACCCAACAAAGTTCGTGGAAATTTAAAGGCAATGATGTGCTTCCCGGTGCACAGGTAGACATGGTCATTGACCGCGCCGACCAAATCATCCACTTGTGCGAGGCGAAGTTCACCAAAGACCACTATGCCATCACTCAGGAATACGCGGACAAACTGCGCCTTCGCAAATCTATTTTCAAACAGGCGACCAAGACCAAAAAGGCGATTTTCACGACGCTGTTGACGACTTACCCGGCGATTAAAAATAAATATTATCTGGAGGACGTGGATAGTGAGATTTCGATGGAGAGGTTGTTTGCTTTTTAGGGCAGCTAATGAGATCGCCACGGGCCAAAAGGCTTTGTTATTCTAAAAATCTTTGTCATCTAGCGTAATCAATAAATCTAGTCACCAGACAAAAAATCTCATCACAATGAATCGCAAGCAATTCCTAAAAAAAGCGGCCCTTGGACTTGGTACTGCCACGGGTCTGCCAGCCATCTTGAGCATTTCAGAATGTGGCAACGAGCCAAACCAGACCACCAGTGATACGGGTTGCGAACCTTCACCCGTGGAAACGGTCGGCCCTTTTCCCAACCACGACTCAAATTCTTTGGTTAAACGCAACATTACACTGGACCGGCAGGGCGTGACCATGACAATTACCCTTACGGTTCTTTCTCAAAAAAATGACTGCAAACCACTGCCCGGTGTTTTCGTAGACGTGTGGCATTGCGATGCCCACGGTGCCTACTCAGAGTATGGTGGCATGAGGATGCAGGAGGCCGACCACCGCCACGAGCACTTCTGCCGGGGCCGTCAGATCACCGACCAAGATGGTAAGGTAAGCTTCGAAAGCATCTACCCTGGTTGGTACCGAGGCCGTGCGCCGCATATCCATGTAGAGGTGTTGGACAAAAATGAAAGCTCTCTCATGGTGAGCCAAATCGCCTTCCCAGAGGATGTGAACGCTACGGTGTACGCCACGCCGAAGTACTTGGGCAAAGCAGATACCAGCAACGACAGGGACAATATCTTCCGCGACAGTCTCGCTCTGAACATGGCCGAAGCCCTTAGCGGTGATGTTCAAAATGGCTATTTATTATTGAAGACATTGACCGTTTGAAGCATCAAGCATCTACCGCAAATTGCCTTGCTTTTTAGATTGAAGGTTGTTGAATAATCTTCAATCTAAAAAGGGCTCCCGAACCCTGTCCGAGAACCCCCTATTCTTACTTACCAATCTTAAACATTAATTCTTCTTCAGCGTATAGCTATAGTTCCCGCCGATACTCAGGTTAAGCGTAACCGTGTAGTTACCAGCAGCAGGCACTTTGATGTTGTCACCACCATAGTCCAGCAATCCATCGGCTTTGGTGTCACCAAAATTGATGGCCCAATCGTCATTGGCGCGGAACTTGATTTCGTTAGCGCTCAGGTTGAGGGTTACCGACCAGGTGCCCGTACCTGCATCGTAAACCAGATCAGTATCGCCGTCCCAGCCCGTAGGTGTACCAGAACCGATCAAACCCCAAGTTGTTTTGACTGCGTCCCAGCTTTTGTCGTTCAGGTCCGCCTTGAGTAGGTAATAGCCACCGCTAGGTACTTTGAAGTTGTTGCCTGGAGCAGCAATTTTTTTGGTGCTACCGTCGCCCTCATCTCCAAAAATGCCATTGTTCCAGTTTGGCGCATCGGTAAACTTAAACTCAGAAGCATCACCAAAGTTCACGTAGCCTTCGTAAATTTTGTTGTCTTTTACCGAAGCGAGTTTGGGCGCTTTGTCCGGTGACCAGCCTTGGTATCCACCGGGTACATACAAGGATGGATATTGAATGATCACCAAATAGGGAGTTGCAGAAACGGAAGTGGCACCAGAAACCAAGGTAGTCACATTGGCATTGACCGCAGCTTTTACCCGTACATCCAATTGCCCCAGGCTACCTGCACCAATCCCCAGGCGCAACAAAGCGGTATTGAGGTCAGCAACGGTATAACTTTTGCTGAGCGCGGGGCCAGCATTGAAGTCAATCGGTTCTTTAAATTCGGTGCCTTTTTTGGCCAACTGAAGGGTATAAGTTACCCCAGCTGGATAGTTAAAATCTGCCGCTGTCCAGCTAAATTTTACCGCCTCTTTGCTGGCGTCTTCAAGCTTCAAGGCAGGAGTAGCAGTCGATGCGCTCAATACTGGCGCAGCTCCTGGGATGACCACCAAACGTTGCTCATCTTTTTCACAGCTCAAAACAGCCAGGACGAGCACGATGGGAACTATTTTTGAAAACCAGTTTTTCATGGTTGAATTGATTTTTTTGATAAAAAAATTAATACCCTGCGTTTTGATCCAAATTCGGATTGGCGACCAAATCGGAAGCCGGGATGGGAAACACCACCAGGTGATCTGGTACTGAACGCCCGTCCTTCACCCCGCCTTTCCAAGGCCAGAGGTAGGTGCTACCTGTGAATTTTTTGAAGCGAATCAAATCGGTGCGGCGGTGTGCTTCCCAGTACAATTCCCGGGCGCGTTCATCCAGGATGAAGTCCAGGTTGATGGAAGTCACATTGCCTGAAGTGCCTTTGTAGGCGCGTTGGCGCAGGGCGTTGACGAATTGCAATGCTGTAGCTTGGTTGCCACCTTGTCCGCTGCGTAGGGTTGCTTCCGCGTACATCAGGTACACATCGGCTAGGCGGAACAGCGGGAAGTCGGTATCCGGGAAGTTGCCTTCGGTATCCGTACCTTTTACTCCAGTTGAACTAACGTTGCGGTATTTGGTAATGGCGTAGCCATCATTGAAGGTAAAAATATCGCTGATGTCCAGTTTTTGACCATTGGTGTGGAACATCGCCCGGCGATCGGTGGCACCTGTGATGTCGCTGAATTTTTCCACCAGTGCTTTGGTGGTACGCAAACCACTCCAGCCACCGTTGATGCCAAAGTCGGCAGGGTTCATGTTGCCCCCTACCCCAGCGTGTACCAGGAAGGTCATGCCGCCCCAGGTTTTGGTGCGGGTACCGTCAAAAGTGATGGGGAAAATCATTTCAGTCGACTTGTTGTTGTCGGTCAGGAACAATTTATTGTAATCACTTTCCAAAGCGTAGCTGGCAGCCGTTACCTTGTTGCAATAAGTGATACATTCGGTGTATTTGGCGGTACCAATGTAGGTTTCTGCATTCAGGTACAATTTGGCGAGCAGTGCCCATGCCGCACCCTTGTCCGCACGACCGTATTCGTTGGTACGCGCATCCAGCAATTCAGTTTCAATCGCCTTCAATTCCGACTCTACGTAGCTGAACAACTCAGTACGACTCGCCTGGCGGGGCAAGAAAGAACCCACCGCGTCGGCCTCCGTTACAAAAGGTACACTCCCGTACATATCCAGGGCGTGGTAGTAGCTTAGTGCCCGCAAGAAACGTGCTTCGGCGCGGAAAATTTTGGCTTGCGTCAGGTTCTCGCCGCTGATGCCGCGTTCGCTGAGTTTGGCATCCGTGGTTTCCCGAATGAACTCGTTGCACAAGGTGATTTGGTAAAAAATCCGGTTGTACATCGCAGTGATGAACTCGTTGCCAGAAGTCCAGTCCATGTCATGGTAATCGGGCAAACTGCCATCATTCCAGCCAATCACGGCCTCATCGGTAGGCAATTGTTGCGCTTTCCAATACTGGCGCAGATAGGTACTGAAACCTTCGTCGATGCCACTGATGTCGGGACGTCCGGCGGGGCCTTGCTGGCCACTCACCGCCAAACCAGCGTACACCTTCGCGAGGATTTGTTTGTAATTGCTAAAATCTTTGTAGACCGTAGCCGAAGTCACCTCCACAAAGGGAGTGCGATCCAGGTCTTTGGTACAGGAACTCAGCGCCACAAAAAACGCCAGGACTCCCAATTTTATGCTGTTTTTGAAAAATTGCTTTTTCATTGGATTCATTTTTGTTTTGGTAAAAACCGTTTACAAATTAGAAGCTGACATTCAATCCGAAGGACAAAATGCGTGGGCGAGGATAGATGTTGTTGTCGATGCCGCCCGCAACTTCAGGATCAAGGCCAGAATACTTGGTGATCGTAAACAGGTTTTGCCCAATCAGCGAAATCTGGGTATTGCTGGTACCGCCGAGCAGCCCTTTCAGGTTGTAGCCCAAAGTCAGGTTATCCAGGCGCAGGAAAGACCCATTTTCTACGTAATAATCGGAGAAGTACTGGTTGTTGGTGAAGCCCGTTTGTAATACATTCGGTGATAAGTTCAGCAGGAAGTTGTTGGTACCCGTCAAGCCACGGAAGGTCGCGTTGTTTGACAAAACGTTGTTGTATACGTAGTTGTCAAAGTTGGCACGCAGTACAAAGCTCAAGCTGAAATCTTCGTAGCTGACCTGGGAGTTGATGCCCAAATACAAACGAGGATCGGCTTGTTTGTAGCGATAGCGGTCATCGAGGTTGACCAAACCGTCGCCATTCAAATCAGCGTACAAACCTTCTACGGGTTTGCCATCCTCGTTGTACACCTGCTGGTTCAGAAAGTAAGCGAAAGTTGGGAAACCAACGGTGTGGATTTGAACGGTATTGCCTACCCCACCAGAAATGCCACCCACTTGTACCCCTTGGTAGTTGGGATTAGGCACCTTGGTCAGGTTGGTTACTTCGTTTTGGTTGAAAGTTACGTTGAAACCAAAATCCCAGCTCAGTTTTTCTTTTTCGATCAAGCGGGTATTCAGGGTGAATTCAACCCCGCTGTTTTCGATATTTCCTACGTTGGTCAGGATTTGGTTGGTGAGGTTAGAACCCGCAGGTACCGGAATCACACTCAACAAGTCCTTCGTTTTGCGCGAATACACATCAATAGCACCAGACACCCGGCCACTACGAATGGCCCAATCGATCCCTGCGTTCAGGGTTTCGGTTTGCTCCCACTTGATGTTGGCGTCATAACCTTCAGGGCGCAAGGTAGCAAAGAAGTCGTTGCCAAATTGGTATTGCGCAGTAGGTTCACTAGGTGTATAGCGAGACAGATAAGGATAGTCACTACCCACATCTTGCTGACCAGTAACCCCGTAGCCCAAACGTAGTTTCAGGTTGGAGAACAAGTTGTTGCCTTGCATAAACCCTTCCTCGTTGATTTTCCAGGCAAAAGCAGCCGAAGGGAAGGTACCCCAGCGGGTGTCCGGGCTGAAGCGGCTGGAACCATCGCGACGCAGTGTGAAAGTCAAGAGGTAGCGCTCTTTCAACGCATAGTTCAAACGAGTGTAGAAAGAAACCAGCGTATTTTGCGATTTAAAAAATATATCGTTGAATACCTCACCACTTAGGTTTTTATCCAAATCTGTACTTTCCCGAATGAAATCCTGGTAAGAATACCCACCCATCAGGTCGATGCGGTTGGCACCAAATTCACGCACGTAATTCAGGTAAAACTCGAACGTTTTGTTGTTCTTGTTCTGGGTGTAAGTAGCGACCTGACCACCGCGATCAAAAAACTGGGCTACACCCTGCGGTACGTTGATGTCGCCTTGGCTGTTGGAGCGATCAAGACCCACGTTCAGATTGGCGCGCAGTTCAGGCAGGAAGTGGAATTTGTAATCCAACACCACGTTGCCAATGATCCTCCCCACGGTGCTTTCGTCATTGCGTTGGTTGAGCAATGCCAAGGGGTTGCGTGGGGCGAGCGTATTGGGGTTCTTTGTAGCAGGATCCAAAAATTCGAAATACCCCCCTAAGGCATCACTGCCACTGCGGATGGGTTGCGTGGGATCAAATACTACAGCGGAGCCAATTGCGCCCTGGTTGGCAAACCGGTTGTTGATCGAAGTCCCTTTCAGGTTCACATCTACTTTGAGGTGTTTGTCAAAAAAAGAAGGGTTGATGCCAATCGATCCCGACAAACGGTTCATGTTGCTGGTTTTGAGAATGCCATTTTGGTCCATAAAACCGATAGAAGCGCGGTAAGGCAAATCTTTAAGCGAGCCCGTCAAACTCAGGTTGTTGTCGTGACTGAAAGCAGTTTGGTAAATCTGATCCTGCCAGTTGGTATTGGCAGTACCCAATAAAGCTTTTTGAGCCGCGGTACCTCTTTCATTCACGATGGCGCGGAATTCATCAGCGCTCAACACGTCAATTGCCCCCGACTTGGTAGAAGAAGACAATACAGAACTGAAGTTGATGCGCATTTTATCGCCCGCCTTGCCCTTTTTGGTGGTAATCAAAATAACCCCATTGGAAGCTCTGGAACCATAAATCGCCGCGGCCGAGGCATCTTTCAGAATGGTAAAATTCTCAATGTCGTTAGGATTGATGAAACTCAAGGGGTTGGCTGCGCCAGATACACCCGAGTTGTCGAGTGGCACCCCGTCAATCACGATCAGCGGATCGTTGTTGGCGTTCAAGGAAGAACCGCCCCGCACCCGAATGCGGCTACCGGCTCCCGGAGCACCGCCGTTGGAAGTGATTTGTACCCCGGCGATTTTGCCGTTGATCAATTGTTCGGGAGTAGCAATGTTGCCTTTGATGAAGTCTTTTTCGGAAATGTTGGTCACCGAGCCGGTTACGTCGCGTTTTTTCTGCGAGCCATAACCCACTACTACCAATTCGTTCAAGCGTTGAATGTCAACCTTGAGCACAATGTTGAGCTGGGTTTGGGAACCTACCACAATTTCTTGTTCTGCAAATCCGGTGTAACCAATGACCAGTAACGCATTTTGATCGGGTACTTGTACTGTAAATTTGCCATCAAGGTCAGTCACGGCTCCAGTAGTTGTACCTTTTACCAGTACAGTGGCGCCGATGAGTGGCTGTTGGTCTTCGGAAGTAATGGTTCCACTCACGGTGATTTGTGCAAAAACTGAGCTCAGTAGCAGCACAAACCCAACCACAAGTAAGATAGGGCGAAGCATGAAATAAAATCGTTCATTGCTTGCAACCCGACTAGTGAAGTGTGTGTCTAAGTTGGTCATAAGACATAGGTTTATCAAATAGAAGTTTCGTAAACAAAAAGAAGCGTCTGTAAAATTTTTATAGACTCAGTGGCGAAAGTACCGAAGGATAGTTTGAAAATCGTTCCACTTTCTCGGATGGGTACCTCTAATTTAAATTCTGATAATTTAATTTTTCTTCTACTTGAATACCAGTGTTTTGTAAAATTGGGTTTGGGGTGCCACTTTCTTGAATTGGGCCAAGAGAGCTAAAAACATAAGTCATCCCGAATTTTCAAAATAATTCCAGAGCGACATAATTTTCACAAAGAAAGCGCAAAGAAGCACAAAGGACACAAAGTTAGACGTAGACGACGCTTCGCTTTGTGTCCTTTGTGTCCTCTTTTTTTCCTTTGTGATAAAGAAATGTCGCTTTTGTAGTAATTGGGATGACGAACAGCTTTCTCACCATTCAATCATCAAACCAATACTCGGCAATGCCCTTCCCGTTCCATTGTCCAAAATTTTGGTCTTGTAACGTTGCTCCCCTACTGAGGCATCAGGATTCAAGATGACGCCAGAGCCAATGGGCCGGCCATCTGCATCCAATGGGCGATCCAGGAAAAGCTCGGGGCTGGATACGGAGGTACTGAACATGTTTTCGATATCGAAATAGAGGTTGAGGCTCCACTTGGGGAAGAACCACTTTTTATCTACCCGGAAATCGAGGAAATTGATGGCTCCACTCCGCTCGGTATTCAGCTGATCGTAATCGGGAATCCCCCGACCATTGACGTCCCAGTTGGCGACCAGGGCGGAATTATTGGAAAATGGGGTACGTGGCAAACCCGTTTGGAAGCGCCAGTTGAGACCAATTTCCCAGTTTTTCTTTAGTTTTTTGCCCAAAGTCAGGTTCACGATGTGGCGGGCATCCCAGGAGGAAGGCAGTAACACTTCGTTTTTGTCTTCAAATTCACTCCAGCCCAGCGTATAGGCCGCAATGCCGTAAAAACCTTTGAACAAACGTTGTTGGAACAAAAATTCCAGGCCGTAACTGCGCCCTTTGGAACGAGGAGTCGCGGGTTCGTTGCCCACCACCCCGAAGTCGCCACCAAGGTTGGCCAGGGTCAAACTATCCCGCAGCAAAAAGGGATAATTGGCGTAACCTTTGTAAAAACCTTCCACCGTAATCCGGGCATTGTTGTTGGTATTGAATTCCAGACCCGCCACCAATTGATTGTTGCGAATGTATTTTATGCCGTTGTTTTTGTTGATAAACTCACCCCCTTGCTGGTAACCCAGGATGGTGTAAGGTGGCAGTTGGTAAAAAATGCCCGCGTTGAAATTGAGCGCCAGGTTTTTGGTCAAACTATAGGAAGCTGAAAACCTCGGCGACAACTGCTCCAACAAATTGGACATTTCCTCGGAATAGGTATTGGCATCCGCACGAATCCCCGCCGACAGGCTCAGGCGATTGTCAATAAACTTGCGACTGATTTGACCAAACACATTGTATTTGCTGAAGTTGAAGGCGCTGCTGTAATCGATGGTTTGAGCTCCTGCGGAGGTAAAAATCCGGTTGAAGGTACTGTTGTTGTAACGCGCAAATTCATAACCCACCCCATAATTCAGGCGAAAATCTCCTGCCCGCACGGTGTTTTCGAGGCGCAACTTGTTTTCAATCTCCTGGGATTGGTAGTCCAGGATCAGGTTGTTTGGGTTACTCTTATCATTTTGGTAATACTTGATGGCTTTGTTGTCCAACATGCTGCGGCTGAGCACTACGGTGTAGTAGCCATTGGGACGGTAGTGCTTGTAAACCAGGCCGTTGGTATAGCTCCACTGCGGGTTCTCTGGCAATCGATCGAGGATGGATTGTTGTTCTTCAGTGTCGTTTGCCTCTAGGTTGAGTTCAAACTGGTCGTAAGCCCCCAAACCGATGAAAGTCAGTTCATTCTTTTTGTCCAGTTTAATTTTGACTTTGGCTTGAAAATCATTGTAAATGGGCAAAAACGGCAGTTCGAAAATTTTGAACAAAAACTGCAAGTAAGAGCGGCGGGCCGAAAGCAGGAAGGTGGTTTTGTCGCCAATTGGCCCCTCTAAAGTCAACCCAATGTCGGTGGCACTGACCATAAAAGTCCCTCCGATGCGATCATCGCGGCCATCGCGTTGCCGAAAATTGAACACCGAACTGACCGCATTGCCCCGATTGGCGGGGAAAGCTCCACTAAAAAAGTCGACCTCATTGATGAAGTTGACGTTGATCAAACCCACCGGGCCGCCCGAAGCGCCCTGGGTAGCAAAGTGATTGATGTTGGGCACTTCTACGTCGTCTAAAAAGAAGCGGTTTTCGTTGGGTGCTCCGCCGCGAATGATGAGGTCATTGCGGAAAGCGGGGGTGATGGTAACCCCTGGCAGGGTTTGCACCACTTTGGAAATGTCGCGGTTGCCGCCAGGGTTGCGTTGGATTTCGGCTACCCCAATGGTGCGTAGGGACACCGGGCTTTCTTCCGTTTTTTTGAACGGCGGCGCTTTGATCACCACTTCATCCAGTTTTTGGGAACTGCTCGCCAGCGCAAAATCTGCCGTAGCAGGCTTACTGTTGGTAACCTGAATTTCAAAAGCGGTGGCATCCTCGTAGCCGACAAAGGAAGCCCGGATGTTGTACAAGCCTGGTACAAGTCCAGTAATTTCATACAATCCATTCTCATCCGTAGTGGTCCCAAAGTCGGTACCTATTACCAGGACGTTGGCAAAAGGGATGGCTTCGTTGCTGATTTTGTCGCTGATTTTCCCTTTGATGATGCCATTTTGAGCAAAAAGACCAAAAGGTGTCAACAAAAGCAGCCCTAGCCAGTTGTAAAACAGTCGTGTTGCAGGTAAAACTTTCATTTTATGATTTTTTCACAGTTCTTTACTATGTTTTCAGAACAAACACTAAACTAGCAACTGAAAGAAATGTTCTGATTTTAGGTAATTTTTTTATCACTAAGACAATGAATAGCATAAAACAAAAAGCGTGTTGCCAAGGTAAAACCTCAACAACACGCCCAACAGGTGTTCTATTGAAAACTGTCGATATCCTTTAGGGGCGATAAAAAAATAAGTGATCATTTTGCCAGAGGATTAGATAAGTAAACGTTTCATTTCAAGTGTCTTATCTAATCCTCTGGCTCAAGAAAAATGATCACTCATTTTTGCCCCACTACTTAGTTGACTTTTACAATCTTGGTAGAAATTACCTCCGACTTAGCGTAAAGGGTCAAGGTCAGGATTCCCAATGGCCAATTGTTGGCATCTATTCCCACAGTGTTCTGGCCATTGTATAGTGTAGTGCGAATCGTGTTAATGACTCGTCCGGTTAAGTCACGAACAATGATGTTTGCTTCGGTGGTTTCCGTACTCCAATCTACATTCAGGTTAATGGCTTCGCGGAATGGATTGGGAGTGGCGAAAAGTTTTCCATTGGATACACGAGCCGCAGTCCCAAAATTCGCTAATTCTGGAGCTGAATTCAATGGCGCAGGTGCATTCCGGGTTACTTTGACAAAATTGGTTGAGAAAGCAAAACAGTCGTCTGATGCAGCTTTGAGGTCAATGTCATCTCCAGCCTTAAGTGCAAAAGTACCCGTAAAAGCAAGTCCCCAAACCCGACAAACACCTACTCCGGCTCCTTCAAAGTCTACAATGTTCCCAGGAGGAAGTCCCAAAATCACATTATTGGAATCGGTCACTACGTAGCGAAACATTGAGCGACTTGCCCCAGTTGAAGCAAACCGAATGGTGTCTGCAACTTTATCCCCGGCTATGGTGATTATCTCGGTAAGGTTGTTTGCAGTAGTGACGCGACCGCCGTTTGGCTTGAAACGAATCGTTTCGATGAAGTTGTCCGACAGGTCGAAACATTCGTCAGACAGCGCTGCTGTAGCCGCATTGTCTCCAACTTTTCCGGTGAAATTACCCGTGTATGCAACACCCCAAACCCGGCAAACCCCTTCGCCAGCACCTTCTAAATCAGCCATATCGCCTGCGGGTAGCCCCAAAATCATGTTCTTTTCGTCCGTAATGATGTAGGTGTACTTTGAACGCGATGCGCCCACAGAGTCGAATCTTACCACGTCAGGTTTACCGTCGCCAGGACAAGTATAACGGGTGGTCAGGCCATTTGGCATTTGTACCCGGCCGCCATTCGGTTTGAAGCGAATCGTTTCGATGAAGTTGTCTGACAGGTCGAAACATTCGTCAGACAGCGCTGCAGTAGCCGCATTGTCGCCAACTTTTCCGGTGAAATTACCCGTGTATGCAACACCCCAAACCCGGCAAAACCCTTCTCCAGCACCTTCTAAATTCACCATATCGCTTGCGGGTAGCCCCAAAATCATGTTCTTTTCGTCCGTAATGATGTAGGCGTACTTTGAACGCGATGCGCCTACGGAGTCGAATCTTACTACGTCTGGTTTGCCGTCGCCAGGGCAGGTGTAACGCACCGTTTGGCCATTTGGCATTTGTACCCGACCGCCGTTTGGCTTGAAACGAATCGTTTCGATGAAGTTGTCCGACAGGTCAAAACATTCGTCAGACAGCGCTGCAGTAGCCGCATTGTCGCCAACTTTTCCGGTGAAATTACCCGTGTATGCAACACCCCAAACCCGGCAAAACCCTTCGCCAGCACCTTCTAAATCAGCCATATCGCCTGCGGGTAGCCCCAAAATCATGTTCTTGTCGTCCGTAATGATGTAGGCGTACTTTGAACGGGATGCGCCCACAGAGTCAAATCTTACTACATCCGCTTTGCCGTCGCCAGGACAAGTATAACGGGTGGTCAGGCCATTTGGCATTTGTACCCGGCCGCCGTTTGGCTTGAAACGAATCGTTTCGATGAAGTTGTCCGACAGGTCGAAACATTCATCAGACAGCGCTGCAGTAGCCGCATTGTCGCCAACTTTTCCGGTGAAATTACCCGTGTATGCAACACCCCAAACCCGGCAAAGCCCTTCTCCAGCTCCTTCTAAATTCGCCATATCGCCTGCGGGTAGCCCCAAAATCATGTTCTTGTCGTCCGTAATGATGTAGGCGTACTTTGAACGCGATGCGCCCACCGAATCAAATCTTACTACATCCGCTTTGCCGTCGCCAGGACAAGTATAACGGG
>NZ_JBGSLK010000089.1:0-14038 GCF_041740695.1 Haliscomenobacter sp.
GGCTACCGCGAGCGACTTAGACAATGTCCTTGTCAAAAACGCTCGCGGTAGCCTCAACCTTCTAAACTTTCTCACCACCTCAACCCAATCTTACAGATTTCTCTTCTTCAACTCCTTCACCGCATAATCACAAGCCCTTGCGGTCAAAGCCATAAAGGTGATGCTTGGATTTTGGCTGCCTTGTGACGGCAAACTCGCGCCATCGGTAACAAAAACATTTTTCACCGTGTGGATTTGGTTCCAGCCATTGAGCATGCTGGTTTTGGGGTCTTTACCCATTCGAGCTGTGCCTACCTCATGGATGCCAATCCCTGGTTTTCCGTTGTTGTAGTTGATGTTGATGTTTTTGAACCCACCGGCTTCCAGCATTTCCTGAGCAACGAGGGTGATGTCCTTGTCCATCCTGTCTTCATTCTGACCGTAGGCACAGTCAATGTCCAGGGTAGGCATGCCCCATGAATCGGTGATCTTTTGGTTGAGTTTGACGTGGTTGTTGAATTCGGGCAACATTTCCGCCTGCGATTGCATAAAAATGCTCCAGGGGCCGGGCTTGGTGATCTCGTTTTTAAAATCGGCGCCAAAACCTTTGCGCCCAATGCCCTGTTCCCAGCCCGAACGCGCGCAACTGCCCCCAAAGGCAAAGCCACGCAGGTATTCTTTTTGTTTGTCAGCGCCCACATTGCGGAAGCGGGGAACGTAAAACCCATTTGGCCTCCGCCCCTTGTAATATTTGTCCAAATACCCCTCATGGGCGCCCGAAACCTCGGTGCGGTAGTTGTGGTCCATCAAGTAATGGCCCAAAACGCCCGAATCGTTGCCCAAACCATTGGGGAAACGATTACTAGTTGAGTTCAAAAGGATCAAGGTAGTGTTGAGGGTAGCCGCATTCACAAAGATGATTTTGGCAGAATATTCCACCATCTCCTTGGTATTGGCATCGATGACCCGAACTCCCGTGGCTTTGCCCTTGCTTTCGTCGTAAATGATGCTGTGGACGATGCTATCCGGGCGCAAAGTCATCTTCCCGGTGGCCGCCGCCGCGGGCAAAGAGCCAGATTGGCTGCTGAAATAGGCAGAATATGGGCAACCCCGATGACAGAGGTTGCGGTATTGGCAAGGGCCTCGGCCATTGTGTTTGACCGTTAGGTTGGCACTTCGCCCCGTGACGACGTAGCGGCCTGGATATTGCTGCTCGACCGCCGCTTTGAAGTTTTTTTCAATGGGCGTCAACTCCATTGGGGGCAGGAACTCGCCATCGGGCAACATCTCGCGGCCTTCTTTTAGGCCATTGATGCCTACAAAACGTTCGATGTAGGAATACCAGGGGGCAAGATCATTGTAGCGGATGGGCCAATCGTTGCCATGTCCATCGATGGCGTTTTCTTCAAATTCAAGGGGCGCCATGCGGTAACTTTGGCGGGCCCACATCAAACTTTTGCCACCCACATGGTAGCCACGAATCCAGGAAAAAGGTTTGACTTGTTGGTAAGGATTTTCGTCGTCGCGTACAAACAAATGCCGGGTGCCATCATTAAAGGCGTAACACTTAGATTGAATGGGGTGAGTGCTATTTTTATCTTCCCAGGTTTCACGATTGCGGTGGGGCAATTCCCATAGAGGGGTATTGGCGGTATGGTAATCGGCAATGTGGTCGAGTTTGGGGCCGCGCTCCAGCACGAGTGTCTTTAGCCCTTTCTCACACAATTCTTTGGCCGCTATTCCTCCGGACATCCCTGAACCAATGACGATGGCATCAAATTTTCGCTTGTTTGAATTGACGATTTCCATTTTTACTTATTTAAACATCTCCTGTAAACATTTCCACAAGGCACCCGACAACTTTTTCCCCCCCGCCTGGCGTTCTTCGTAAATGGCCAGCAGGTCATCGACGAACAAATAAGTAGTGCCTTGGTGCTTAAAAGGGTAGTAGTTGGGGATTTCGAAGTGAAATCCAAGCTGTGGCAACGCAAAACCAAAACAAATTACCATTTTGGATGCATTTATTGCGGCTAGTGAGGCCACGTTTACGGCTTCCGTTGCGTTAATGTCTAAATAGGCGGTATCTTCCTCAAGGTCAAACTGTACGGCGATGAGGATTTTTTTCAAAAAATCCAAAAGCTCGGCCTGTTGCTCATGGGTAACAAGCAGCAACAAAAGCCCTTTGGCATGTTTACCCATGAGTTTTTGATGCTGCTCGGCACTTTCCCCGGGAACGAATACTTTGTAGTCGAAAAACGAAGTGTTCAAAATATAATTCTTTAATCCAGTTGATAACCCAAATAATGCCGAATAAAAATCGGTATTTGCTGTGAAAGCTAGAATCTTCGCATAAATTTATGTAATTTCGTTGAAAATTTGTTGATCACCATGAAAAACAAAATCCAGATCACGAGGACCCAAAATTCCAGACTGTCAACGCTGGACTTTAATAACCTTCCATTCGGTCGGGTATTCACCGACCACATGTTTGTGGCGGATTATGAAGGGGGAGAGTGGGTGAACCCACGCATTGAGCCATTTGCACCATTTGAAATGCATCCTGCATCGATGGTTCTGCACTATGGCCAGTCAATTTTTGAAGGCATGAAGGCCACCAAAAATCAGGAAGGTCAGCCTATGTTGCTGCGTCCGGAAATGCACCTGCAGCGCATCAACGCTTCGGCTGCGCGCATGTGTATGCCCGCATTCCCTGAAGACCTGTTTCTGGACGCGCTACATGCCATCGTGGGGCTAGAAGCCGACTGGATTCCTTCTGGTGAAGAAAGTGCGCTGTACCTGCGCCCATTCATGTTCTCTACCGATGAATTCATTGGCGTGAGACCTTCAGATAGCTACAAGTTCATCATTTTTACCTGTCCAGTTGGACCATACTACTCCAAGCCAGTCCGTTTGATAGCCGAAACGCAGTACATCCGCGCGAGCAAAGGAGGTACTGGCGAAGCCAAGGCTGCTGGCAATTATGCAGCGTCATTACTACCTGCTCAGAATGCGCTGGCAAAAGGTTTTGACCAGGTGATGTGGCTGGAAGGCCCTGAATTCAAAAACGTTCAGGAGTCGGGTACGATGAACATCTTTTTTGTAATTGACAACGTAGTGGTTACACCCTATACGGATGGCACCATTTTGAAAGGCATTACCCGGGATAGCTTCCTGCACATTTTGCGGGACAAAGGTATTCCAGTAGAAGAAAGAATCATCACCATCGATGAGGTGGTTGCCGCACACGCAGCGGGCAAATTGCAGGAGTGTTTTGGAGCAGGAACTGCAGCAGTGGTTTCACACGTATCCGAAATCAGCTACAATGGCCACCTGATGACCTTGCCTGCGGTAGAGTCGCGTAAAATTGGTAGTATGTTGAAATCCGAAATTGAAGGCTTGCGTACGGGGCGGATTGAAGATACCAGAGGCTGGATGGTTCCTGTTGAGATGGAGGTTGAGGCGTTGATGGGGTAATCCGCTGAAATGCTAATGTGCCAAAATGTTGAGGGGCATCGTACGAAGTAAAACTTGTGTACGATGCCCCTCAGCATTTTATTTGACTGCAATTGATGGCTTACAAAGTCTCCTCCGCTTCCAATTCCAATTGCCGCAAATACTTGCTCAAACGTTCCATCGGCCGTGGAATGGCTACCCGACCTGAGCGGACGAATTCATAAATGCCAATTTCTTTCAAGGCTTCGAGCAACGCTTCGGTCTCGTCGGCATGCCCGGTTTTTTCCACGACAATGTACTCTTCTTCGATTTCCAATACTTTGGCGTTGTGGCGGCGAATCAGCTTTTCCAGCCGATTGCCCTGCATAAACTTTTGCGTAGGAATTTTGTACAAGGCAATTTCCTGGTAAACGATTTCATCGTTGTCGTCGTAGAAGGCTTTCAGCACATCCACTTGTTTCTCCAATTGGCCGCACAATTTGCGTACCACATCTTCAGTTGCGTTCACCACAATTGTGAAACGGTGGATGCCTGGCATCGAAGATTTGGAGGTCGTTAAACTTTCGATGTTGATGTAACGTCGGGTAAAAATGGATACTACCCGCGACAACATCCCGGTTTGGTGCTCCGTAAAAACGGTAAGCGTATATTCCTTTGTCATGGTTTTTGATTGTTAGTGATGAATGATAAGTGATGAATGATGAATTAGCTTAGAGTCTAAGTTAACCGTATCTAATTCATCACTCATCACTCATCATTTATCACTTCTCACCTTTTATTCTAAAACGATCTCATCCACCGCACAGCCCGCCGGTACCATCGGGAAAATGTTTGCCTCTTTTTCTACACTCACGTGCAAAAGATAGGGCCCATCGTGGGCCAACATCTCGGCAATGGCGTCCTTCAATTCTTCTGGCTTGGTGATTTGTTTGCCAGCGACACCAAAACCCTCGGCAATTTTTACAAAATTGGGATTGACCAATTCTACTACGGAATAGCGGCGTTCGAAGAACAACTGCTGCCATTGGCGCACCATACCCAGGAAGTTGTTGTCCAGGATCACGATTTTCACGCCGATGTGCCACTGCGCACAAGTACCCAATTCTTGCAGCGTCATTTGGAAGCCACCGTCGCCAATGAAAACGACAGTTTCGCGGTGAGGTTGAGCCATTTTGGCCCCCATAGCCGCGGGCAAACCATAACCCATCGTACCTGCACCACCCGAAGAAACCCACTGATTGGTATCTTTGAATTTGTAGTAGCGGGCAGCCACCATCTGGTGTTGGCCCACGTCGGTAGCGACGATGGCCATACCTTTGGTTTGCTCCGATACTTCGTTGACCACCATACCCATGCGGATTTCCCCTTCGGGGGAGGGTTGCATGTCGTGCTGAATGACTTTGCTGTATTCAATGTCGTCGCAGGTATGGAACTCGGCCAACCATTCAGGGTAAGATTTTTCTTTGACCAAAGGCAACAAACCCTTCAATGCCTGTTTGGCGTCCGCCAAAATGGGGACGTGGGCGTGGACGTTTTTGTTGATTTCCGAAGGATCGATCTCAATGTGGATGACCTTAGCCTGTTTGGCGTATTTGTCGAGGCGGCCCGTTACCCGGTCGTCAAAACGCATACCGATGGCAATGAGCACATCACATTCGTTTTGTTTGATGTTCGGGCCGTAGTTGCCGTGCATGCCCAACATACCCATGTGTAGGGGGTGCTCATTGGGGATACTGGACAAACCGTGGATGGTACAAGCCAGCGGAATGCCCGTTTTTTCTACAAAAGTTTTAAATTCTTCCTGTGCATGGGCGATCTGGATGCCATGACCCGCCAAAATGAGCGGCTTCTGGGCATTGTTGATCAACTCAGCAGCATCGCGCAGTGCTTCGGCATCCGGCTTGGAAGCAGGATGATAGCTGCGGATGACGGGTTTGCGCTGGTAGGAGAACTCCATGAGCTCGTTCTGCGCATTTTTGGTGATGTCGACCAAAACGGGACCTGGACGACCGGTATTCGCAATGTGAAAGGCCTTGGCCATTGCGGCTGGAATCTGATCAGCCCGGGTAACTTGTACGTTCCATTTGGTAACCGGCATGGTGGTATTGATCACATCGGTTTCCTGGAAGGCATCGGTTCCCAGCAGGTGAAAAAAGACTTGACCGGTGACGCAGACGATCGGGGTAGAATCCAATAAAGCATCAGCAAGCCCCGTGACCAGGTTCATTGCACCTGGGCCGGAAGTGGCCATCGCGACCCCAATTCTGCGGGTAGCGCGGGCATAACCTTCGGCAGCGTGGACCGCTCCCTGCTCGTGGCGGGGGAGGATGTGCCGCAGTCGATCCTGATAATCGTACAGGGCATCGTAAATGGGCATAATCGCGCCGCCGGGGTAACCAAAAATAGTATCTACTCCTTCTTCTAAAAAGCAACGGAGTACCGCTTCTGCGCCTGAAATTTTCGTTGCAGTGGTAGCGGCCTGTGGCTCTAAAGTGGCTGTCGCCTGCGAACTTTCCATACATGGACTGTTTGAGGGTTGAGGGAGGTTGAGGGAGGTTGAGAAGGTTGAGTTTCGCCTGCATCTAAGTCGCTGCGGCAGCCTTAACCTTCTTAACCTTCTCAACCTTCCTCAACCAAAGTTAAAATTGATCAGTAACACATCCCTCACTGGCAGATGAGACCATGTGTCGATATTTGGCTAGGATTCCAAAAGTTGCTTTCGGTAGGGGCACAATCCACTCAGCGCGGCGGATGACCAACTCGTCGTCATCAACGTGCAAAATGAGGGTATTGTTCCCCGCGTCGATGCTGATTTCGTCGCCATTGTGTACCAGGGCAATGTTGCCGCCGCGCTCCGCTTCAGGGGTGATGTGGCCAACGACAAAGCCGTGGGTACCACCCGAAAAACGACCGTCGGTGATCAGGGCTACCTTATCGCCTAAACCTTCACCCATGATGGCGGAAGTTGGTTTGAGCATTTCGGGCATACCCGGGGCACCACGTGGACCGCAGTAACGGATTACTATAACCTCACCGGCCTTCAATTGTTTAGCGGCGATTGCAGCATTTAACGCTTCTTCTGAATCAAACACGCGCGCCGGGCCACGGAAGTATTCCCCTTCTTTGCCCGTAATTTTGGCTACAGCTCCTTCGGTAGCGAGGTTGCCGTACAAAATCTGGATGTGACCCGATTCTTTGATCGGCTCGCTGAAAGGTTTGATGATGGCTTGCTCGGGAGTAAGTCCATCCACCTCGGCCAGATTTTCCGCTACGGTTTTTCCCGTTACGGTCATACAATCGCCGTGCAGCAGGCCTTCCGCCAACATCATTTTCATCACTCCAGGTACCCCACCTACGCCGTACAAGTCTTCCATGGCGTATTTGCCGGAAGGTTTGAGGTCGGCCAGCAGGGGCGTTTTGTCGCTCATGGCCTGGAAATCGTTGATGCCCAGTTTTACCCCAACCGATTTGGCCATGGCAATGAGGTGCAGCACCGCATTGGTGGAACCGCCGAGGACAATGATGACGCGGATGGCATTTTCAAATGCTTCGCGGGTCATGATTTCGCGGGGTTTGAGGTCTTTGGCCAATATATTCAGGATGGCTTTCCCTACCCGGTGGCAATCATTCAATTTCTCTGGGTGATTGGCCGGGATGGAAGAGTTGAAAGGCAGGGACATGCCCAGGGCTTCAATGGCCGAAGACATGGTATTGGCCGTATACATACCGCCGCAGGCACCGGAGCCTGGGCAGGAGTTTTGCACGATTTTTTTGTACTCGGCGTCATCCAGTTTTCCAGCTACGGACTGGCCGTAGGCTTCAAAAGCAGAAATGATGTCGAGTTTGCGGCCATTGTGATGGCCGGAACTAATGGTACCGCCGTACACCAGGATTGAAGGGCGGTTCAGGCGACCCAGGGCCATCATGGCACCAGGCATGTTTTTATCACAACCCACTATGGGGACAATGGCGTCGTAAAATTGCGCACCCGCTACGGTTTCAATCGAATCGGCAATGAGGTCGCGGGAAGGCAGGGAATAACGCATCCCGGAGGTGCCATTTGAAATCCCGTCGCTGACCCCGATGGTATGGAAAATCAAACCCACCAGGTCACTTTCCAATACCCCTTGTTTGACCAGACTTGCCAAACCATTCAGGTGCATGTTGCAGGTATTGCCTTCCCAGCCCGTGCTGACGATTCCAACCTGGGGCTTTTTCAAATCCTCCTCTGACAGACCAATGCCATACAACATGGCTTGTGCGCCGGGTAGTGAGCTGTCTTGCGTAATGATCTTGCTGTACTTGTTCAATTCCATGTCCGTATTTTCGTTGATATCATGCGTTATTCAAAGGTAAGGGTGGTTTTGTTTTCCAACGAATTTAAATTTGGGTACAGTTACGAAGCAGTAATTTTAGGTTTTGGATTGTAAGTTGTTGGATGATACGTGTTTAAATGATGTTTTCTTACGAATCGTTGTGGTGGGAAAATGGTGGTTTGGGCATGGTTTGTAGCCTGGTGAAAGTTAAAAAACGGATAAATATGAATTATTTTAAAGGAATAGATAGGGGCGGGTGATGTTTTTCCCATCTAGTTTCATGAAAGGATTTAAAAAGAGGTTGAGGAAAGTTGAGGGAGGTTGAGGAAGGTTTAGGCTACCGCGAGCGATTTTGACAAAGTCCTTGTCTGAGTCGCTCGCGGTAGCCTAAACCTCCCTAAACCTTCTCAACCTCCTAAACCCACCAAACCACCGACTGTTATTATGAAAACCATCGCCACTCTGGTCGTGCTGACCTTGAGTTTTGGGGTTATTTTTGCCCAAAACCCAGGATCAGCCGCCAAAAAACAGTACACCCTGAGCGGGTACATCAAAGACGCTGCCTCGGCGGAAGAACTGCTCTACGTCAACGTGTGGGTAGAGCCCCTCAAAAGTGGGGCCACCAGCAACACCTACGGGTTTTATTCCCTGACCCTGGCCCCGGGCGCATATCGCTTGACCTTTTCTTACCTCGGCTACCAAAGCATCAGCAAGGAGATCAATTTGGACCGAGATCTGGAATTGAACGTTGAAATGTTGGCCGACGCCCAGACCTTGCAAGAAGTGCAAATTTCGGATAAAAAGGCCGATGAAGCCGTACGAGAGGTTGCCATGAGCCGCCTGGACGTGCCCATCGCCCAAGTCAAAAAACTGCCCGCTCTGCTGGGCGAACCCGACATCATCAAAACCATACAAACCTTGCCCGGGGTGACCAGCGCGGGAGAAGGGACCTCCAGCTTTTACGTGCGGGGTGGGGCAGCGGATCAAAACCTGATCCTGATCGACGAGGCACCCGTATACGATGTATCGCACTTGTTTGGCTTGTTTTCTGTGTTCAACGCCGACATTTTAAAAAGTGCGGAATTGTACAAAGGGAGGATTCCTACCAAGTACGGTGGGCGTTTGTCCTCCCTGCTCGAAGTCAGCACCAAAGATGGCAATGCCCGGCAGTTGGAAGCAGCGGGCAGTGTGAGCACTTTGGCGGCCAAGGCCAGTCTGGAAGGGCCGATTGTGAAAGACAAAGCCTCCTTTATCCTGGCCGCCCGCCGCTCGTACGTGGATTTGATCATGAAACAAATCCCAGATTTGAAGGGCACTGGCGTCCAGTTTTACGACCTGAATGGCAAACTCAACTGGAAAATCAACAACAACAACCGCTTTTTTCTATCGGCTTATACAGGTCGGGACATCATGCGCTTCGGTGATGATTTTCAAATGGATTGGGGCAACAAAACCACCACTTTCCGTTGGAACCATTTATTCAACGAGCGTTTGTTTGCCAATACCACTTTGGTGTACAGCGATTTTGATTATACCCTGGAGCAAAAAGATGCCCTGGAAGGATTTCGCTGGGACGCCAACCAAAAGGAGTACTCTATCAAGCAGGATTTTACTTGGTTTCCCAGTCCAAAATTCACCTTGCAGTTTGGTTATCAGGGTACCTACCGCCAGTTTCAACCGGGAGACATTCGGCCCAATGGCGACAACACCATTTTTAAACCCACCAAATTACAGGCTCGCTATGCGCTGGATCAGGCGCTGTATGTGGGTGCGGAGCAAAAGGTTTCCGAGCGTTTATCGATGCAATACGGGGTGCGTTTTTCCCTCTTCCAACATTTGGGGGCTGAAACCATCTACACCTACGCCAATGCTTCGGACAATGTGAATTACAGCATCACCGATTCAACTCGTTACAAAAAAGGGCAGGTGATTGCCTCTTTTGCCAATCCGGAGCCCCGTTTTGCGGCGCGGTATCAGTTGAATAACAGCAGCTCCTTGAAGTTTTCGTACAACCGCATGGTGCAATACATCCACTTGTTGTCCAATTCTACGGTGCCGATTCCCTTCAACACCTGGTCGCCCAGCTCGCCTTATCTGAAGCCTCAAAAAGCGGATCAGGTGGCGATTGGTTACTTCAAAAACCTGAACAAAAACACCTGGGAGTTTTCGGCAGAAGCCTACTACAAAGCATCGGACAACATCACCGAATTTGCGGACAACGCCAACATTTTTTTCAATGAACACATCGCTACGGAATTCCGCCAGGGCAAGGCCACTTCCTACGGACTGGAATTGTTGCTGCGCCGCAATGTGGGCGACCTGCGGGGTTTTGCCAGCTACACCCTGAGCAAAACGGATGTAACAATTCCTACGGTGAACAACGGCGAGGCTTTCCCAGCCAATTACGACCGCCGCCACAGTTTCAATCTTTCCTTGACCTACGATTTGAGTCCCCGCTGGAGCGTTGGGGGCAATTTCACATACGCCACGGGTCGCCCGATTACCTTGCCTACGGGTAAGTACAGCTTTGGCAATTATGAAGCGAATTTGTACTCGGGCCGCAATGGTTACCGCTTGCCCGATTTCCACCGTTTGGACATCGCGGCGACTTTTGATCCTGCCAAAAACAAGGGTCGCCGTTGGCAAAACACTTGGGTCTTTGGCATCTACAATGTGTACAATCGGCAGAATCCATTCACCATTTACACCCGCACCAAGCAGGATGACGAAGGCAATATCATTGGGGATGGTACGGAGAAAGAGGCGCGGCTGGTGTACCTGTTTTCGGTATTGCCGTATGTGACCTGGAGTTTCAAATTTTAATTAAAGTTGAGGGGGTTGAGAAGGTTTAGGAAGGTTTAGGCTACCGCGAGTAACTTAGACAAGGACTTTGTCAAAATCGCTTGCGGTAGCCTAAACCTTCCTAAACCTTCTCAACCTTCCTCAACCCAAAAATACTATCATGAAAAATATCCTATTTGCGCTCATGGCGCTATTGAGCCTTTTGGCCTGTGAAAAAACCATCCAATTGGACCTCGAACAACTCGAAGGTGTCCTGATTGTAGAGGGGAGTGTGAACAACCAGTACCAGCCCCAAATCGTCAAACTGAGCAAAAGTCGGCCCTTTGGCTCGACGGGTAAAGCCCCGGTGGTTTCGGGAGCGATGGTGCGGGTCAAAGATGACGCCAATCATGAGTTTCGTTTTGTAGAAAAAGAACCGGGGCTGTATGTGTCGGAGCAAGCGTTTGCCGGGATTGCCGGACATACCTACACTTTGCTGATCGAATCGGAAGGCAAAACCTACCAGGCTTCCGATAAAATGAACAACATCGTGGACTACGACAGTTTGACCTACCGCCTCGACGAAGATGAAATGAAAGACCCCGAGGACAGCGCCCGTTTTTACGAAGTGCTGCTCTACGTCAAAGAACCGCAGGAAACCGAGGATTTTTACCTGTTCAATTTTTACCGCAACGGCAAATTGGAGAATGACGAAGGCCAGACCATTTATTTCAGTGAAGACAAACTGCTGAATGGGCGCATTGATGGTTTACCTTTTCCGATTTATTACGCGGCCCAGGATGAGGCCAAAATTGAAATATTAAACATCTCGCGCAATGCCTTCAAGTTTTACAGCGACCTGGCGGCCAATCTCGACAATGATGGGGGCATGTTTAGCGGCCAACCCGCGAATGTGTATACCAACCTGAGTGGAGGTGCCCGAGGGTATTTTTTGGTTGCACCAGTGGCTACGGCTACCTTAAAAGTAGACAAATAAGTTTCATACATTGTGCCAGAGGGGACGTTTTAGAGCCCCTCTGGTTTTTTTAGACTTGAGGTGATTTGATTGTTTTGCATCAAGTAAGGCTGGTAGGTTGCGTGTTTTTTGTGGGTGAAGCGTTGTAAGGTAGGTAGGGGTTTGGCTGATTGTTTGGTATTTCAAGCCTTCTTTTAGTGGAAGTCCCCGGGAGCGGTTTTTGTCATTCTCGTTCTTCTTACCATTGATTGATTCGATTGAAAGTTTCAATCCTAACTTAATCCAATTGCGAGTGGTATACTATTTGGTTGTTCGTAAATCCATTTGTAGTTTCAATCCCAACTTAATCCAATTGCGAGGGGACGGCTACGCGGGTGCCGTTTTTCGATGCTAAGTTTCAATCCCAACTTAATCCAATTGCGAGAATGTTTGGTACCTGAGGAATTCAAGGTCAACGAGGTTTCAATCCCAACTTAATCCAATTGCGAGACCATCGTATTTGTTTGTTTGCTTCGCCCTGAATGTGTTTCAATCCCAACTTAATCCAATTGCGAGGAAAACCGGATTTCTTGCCCGTTCCTTGCATTACTTGTTTCAATCCCAACTTAATCCAATTGCGAGATTCAGTTCTACAATGATGTCGTATAGTGCGGTGATGTTTCAATCCCAACTTAATCCAATTGCGAGTTCAAGCTCCGCCCACAGTCGCGCACTTACCCATGAGTTTCAATCCCAACTTAATCCAATTGCGAGGTATTCAAATCCCTCTTCAAAGTCAAAGGCGTGTAGGTTTCAATCCCAACTTAATCCAATTGCGAGGCGGATTCGCATATAAATTTATTGCGTCCGCTCCTACGTTTCAATCCCAACTTAATCCAATTGCGAGCTCTGCCAACTGGAAAGAAATCCTCCCTGCTGCAAGGTTTCAATCCCAACTTAATCCAATTGCGAGGTTCATCCAGGTACATTTGCATGAGGTCGATGTTCGGTTTCAATCCCAACTTAATCCAATTGCGAGCATCCGCTTCAGCCTGTTCAGCTTCGGCTTTAGCTTGTTTCAATCCCAACTTAATCCAATTGCGAGGCAAAGGCAATCCATCCTGGTCGGAGCGCTACACCAGTTTCAATCCCAACTTAATCCAATTGCGAGTTCATACGTTTTTGATTTTGATATTATTATGTATTTGTTTCAATCCCAACTTAATCCAATTGCGAGTCACAGGAGCAACACTGCCAGACCCAAAACAAATAAGTTTCAATCCCAACTTAATCCAATTGCGAGTAAAAAGGTTGTTGTGACTGTACATATCGGTGCAAAGTTTCAATCCCAACTTAATCCAATTGCGAGCTGGGGGCGAAGTGGGGCAAGAAGGGTGATAACCTGTTTCAATCCCAACTTAATCCAATTGCGAGGATGTTCGGTAGGGCATTCAGCGGCGCGGTGATCATGTTTCAATCCCAACTTAATCCAATTGCGAGTTGCGGTGGATTTTGTAGTTAAGGTGCCTTTGTCGCGTTTCAATCCCAACTTAATCCAATTGCGAGACGTCCTATTCGGGGCCACAACGGACGGTGAACTATGTTTCAATCCCAACTTAATCCAATTGCGAGCCTGAGCGTCGCCGTTCAATCCTTCGCGGAATACGGGTTTCAATCCCAACTTAATCCAATTGCGAGAAGAACCAACGCGGTACGAACCGGAAAGTGATTTGAGTTTCAATCCCAACTTAATCCAATTGCGAGTTTAAAATCTTCCAATCAATCACAAACAAATTCAGGTTTCAATCCCAACTTAATCCAATTGCGAGACTAATTGAAAGGGTGTTACTTGAAAGGTTTAAAGTTGTTTCAATCCCAACTTAATCCAATTGCGAGCGGGGTGAGTGGGTTGTCCCTCACCAGCCCCAACAAGGTTTCAATCCCAACTTAATCCAATTGCGAGCTGGCCAGTTACGTCGAAGAAGCCTCCGGTGTAGCGCGTTTCAATCCCAACTTAATCCAATTGCGAGATTTAATTCTGATCACATTGTACAAACCGGAACCGCGTTTCAATCCCAACTTAATCCAATTGCGAGGTGGTTTCTCAGCTGGGTATTTCGCCCAGCATTTTGTTTCAATCCCAACTTAATCCAATTGCGAGTAATTGGGGGTATCCTCTCTGATGTGCAAGGTTATTGTTTCAATCCCAACTTAATCCAATTGCGAGAACAAGGCCAAGCCTGGCTACGTGAATACCGTTCCTGTTTCAATCCCAACTTAATCCAATTGCGAGGTTGTAATCATGGTGGTACGGCGCTCGGGCTCTTCGGTTTCAATCCCAACTTAATCCAATTGCGAGTAGCGGGTGGATTCGGTTTTGCTGACGGCGTTGGCGTGTTTCAATCCCAACTTAATCCAATTGCGAGCCGTCACGCGCACCTTGCGCTCATCGAATTTATCAAGTTTCAATCCCAACTTAATCCAATTGCGAGTCCGTACGCAGCACCAACCGCCTCGAGGTTATTTTAGTTTCAATCCCAACTTAATCCAATTG
>NZ_JBGSLK010000090.1:0-14766 GCF_041740695.1 Haliscomenobacter sp.
CTTCTGCAGTTACTTTACCCCAGCAAATTACGGTTGCGTTGGGAGAGTCGCTTGTAAACAAGCCATAAGTCCAAACACCAGCACAGTCGATTACTGCACCGTTGGTTTGGTTGTTGTCCATAACCCGTACGTATGCTCCGGGGCAAGATCCGTCAGATACGAGGTTACGGGTAAGTGTGAACTGGCAATTGGCATCCAAAGTAACTGTCACATTGTAACAACCGCAATTGGTTGACTGTGCAGTCAAGTTAGAACCAAAAACCAGTGTAGCCAAAACCATCAAGCACGCGCTTGCGGATTTGGTCATCCAGCTAGTAAAGGTCGTTTGTTTCATAAGAAAATGATTAAAAAAATTTGGTTATTATAAGCTTTATACAAAAGTTCAACGTTCAGTAATTAGCACATACTGTCGCAATATCTGTTTGCAATATTCCCATCAGGTTGTGGTGGATACACTCCTGACAAAGGGGGGTAGAACGCTGAAACCTATGTATCCCGAACGGTAGGGAGGGAGGTTTCGATTTGACATGAGCAGACAAAAAAAATTACTTGATTCCTAGCAATGCTCTGCAAAAATATTGAACCTCGTGAAACTAGACTAATCTACAGCCGAAAAAATTTTTATTTTTTTAGTTTATCGCGCTTATTTTTTATAAATAATTGATAATTAGTTTGTTAAATATGTTGTTCTGTAAATTTGTAAATAGGCCCTAAGTCTAAGTCCAAGCTAATTGTTCTCATTTTGCCTCAAAATCGATTTCTTTGCTCGACGAAATGGAAAAAAATGAAAACACACCTTACTTTTTTGAGCCTCGTAATTTTGTTGAATGCCTGCGATTATGGGGCTGAGAAGCAGCAAAATTCTTCATCAGCCAATGGCAATGCCATTAAACAAGATGAGTTATTCAGCATGGAAAAAATCCCCGGATCTGGCCATCAAATTGCTACCAAAAAAGATCCAGTAGGTAAGGTCACGGAAGTAGGCATCACAGATGCCAAAGGGCTCAAAAATGGTGTCTGGGTGATTTATCAAGGCGAAGGGGGATACCCTGCGAAAATTGCCAGTTACGTTAATGGCATGTACAATGGACCCTATTTTGAATTTGATGGTTTTGGACAGATGTTACTTAGCGCAAACTATAAGAACAACAAATTTCATGGCACAGTAGCAAAATTTTTGAACGGAAATTTGGCTCAGGAGTCCTCTTATAAAGAAGGTATTTTAGATGGAGTTTACAAGGAATACAGTCGCAGTGGCAGCATCCAAAAAGAAATCAACTATAAAAATGGCAAATTAGATGGTCCCTTTCGCTACTATGATGAAAATGGAAAAGTAAATCTGGAGTACAATTATAAAAATGGAAAGCAGCAGTAAGATTTGTACCCCGCGTGGGGTATAGCTCCAATTGTGGACAAATCAATCGCATTACCCTCTGGTGCGCACAAAGTCTTTGGGTGTAACCCCGGTTGTTTCTTTGAATACTTTGTAAAAGGTGGATTTGTTTTTGAAACCACATTGCAGCGCAATGCCGTATAGGGTCAGGTTACTCAAGGAGTCGTTGACAATTTTACGCTTGGCCTCTTCAACCCTATACAAATTGATGAATTGTTGAAAATTGAGCCCAGCCTGATGGTTGACTACCTGAGACAAGTATTTGGTGTTGGTATTCAATAGATCGGTAACAATTTTAAGGCTGAGTTCTGCATTTAAGTACAATTTGTCCGTCTCTAGCAGCTGTTTGAGTTGATCAAACAATTTTATTTCATCAATGGTGCGCAAACTACTGGAGCGGTATTTTTCACTTAGATTCATCAAGGGAATGCTGCTTTCATCCACTACAAGGTTTCCATCCACTTCAAATGCTATAAAGTTGATGAGTTCTTGATTGCGATCAAATACTGGGTGAATCACCAGTTTACAAACATAAGGCTCCCCATTTTTTCGGTAATTGGTCAATTGATCGCGAAATGGAACCCTTTGTTGGATGGCTTTCCGAATGCGTTCAATCACTTCAGGTTCTGTTTGGGGCCCTTGTAAAATTTTGCCAGGTATACGTCCAATGGCTTCACCCAGGCTATATCCAGTCATAGCCGTAAAGTCATCGTTTACCCAAACGATCCGTTGATTAGGATCTGTCAATATGACCGCGATGTTAGGTACCATTTTTTGATTGCGTATTGGTTTAATGCTATATTTAGCCCAAAAGTAAAACATTGTAGCAGCAAGTGGTAAATCTATTGCAAAATGATGCTAAGACCAAGTACAATTGAATTGAATCCTGAACTGGCGCAAGCCTGGCAATCGGTATTGAGCCAAACGCAACAGAAAATTAATGGATGGACGAAACCCCAGCAAGTCGTTTTTGTGGAACAACTTGTCCTGAGTGCTTTGATCAATGCAGAGAAATGTTTGGTGTTGACAGCAGATTTGGCGCAAGCAGAAGAATTAAAGACCTGCTTAACAAAAGCACAGGTAATTGACCTTTGTGCAATGCATGACGCTACTGCGTTCAATGAAGCGTTGATCCAACAAACAATTGAACAAGATCTGGCCAAGAGGAAATGGCCCAAAACCATTGTATCAACGCAATTTGGACAAAATTTTGACAAATTGGAACGATGCAGATTGCGTTTGAACAAGCTGTACCAAGCCGTGCGCAAACCAGTTTTTGGCAACTTGAATTGGCCGGAATTAGTAGGGGTTTATTGGCGCAACCAGGAGCAATCAACCAAAGAACGAGTGCCTATTTCTTTACCTCAGGAGGGGTTCAAATTTGACTTCGAAGAATTTAAATCGTTGCTTAAATTGGTACAAGATGCTCAGCCGCTGTACCATGCAGTGCAAAGGCTCGATCATCCTTTAAGGCAATTACATCCTCAAGTTTTTCTAAAAAAAGATGAACAGGCTGCACAGCGTTTTTGCCGTGATAAATTACGGGCCTACCAACTGAGATTCGAAACCCTAGTGCAAAAATACAATCTGCGCATTGAGGAATATGGACGTTTGTTGCGTCAATATTTTGAACAACACGCACAGGCATTTTTGACGGAAACAGATCAATTGCTGGATCAAATCGACGACAAGGTCAGTGCATACGGATCGCCTTTTTTGGACGCTAAACTGGGCAAAATTAAGTGGTACGGCCCCCTTTCGAGCCAAGGTAAATCAGCCATCAGTGCATACAAACAACTGATCCAGGATTATGAAGCCTTAAAAAGTAAATTCGAGCGCGTGCACTGGTTTTCTTTTGTCTGGCCAGGCGGAGAAAAAACCAGGTCGATTGCTCCAGTAAAAGCGGCGCTGGAATCATTTGAAAATACGCTGAAAAATGGGCATATCGAGCTAGGCAAATTTATCCAGGAAGAACAATTGCGCCTGAACACAAAATCTGCCCTACCCGAGTTGGCCATCAAAACCCAAATTGCTACATTGGAAGAAGAAATGGACGATTTGTTGACTGAGTTCAATGACACTGACCTATTGAGTTTGAACTTGGACAATAAAATGCTGACCTTAAGCAAAAGGAAACAATACCTTGCTCAAGTGCAACAGCAATTGGCTCACTTGCAACAAAGTATGCCGGATTTTGCCCCTTTTTATGCCTGGCAACGTTTTTGGCTCCAGTTGTCAGAACCACAGCAAAACCTGCTCAAAACCCTGGCTGAAAACCAAATAAACGAATGGCCGATTGCATTCCAAACCTGGTATTTTTATCAAGTATTGCTCAAATCAAAAAGCATTGATGCCCCATTAAATCCGCCACCTTTGGAGGAGTACCATCAATTGTGGACTCAATTCAAATCACAGTTGCCGGAACAAATAAAACAGCTGTGGCAACAACGGCGACAAGTGTTACAACAAAAATTCAAAAGCAACAAAAAAAGCCCTGAAAAAACAAGAGGGGAGGAGTTGACAAAATCAAGCATTGAGGCTTACTCTGAGCTGTTTCCAGTACTCATCCTGCCTACAATTGCCTCCGAAAAATGGCCCCAAACTTCTACCGCTTTGTTTGATTGGGTGCTAATTTTGGAAAAAGCTAAGACACCTGAAACCGACTTTGAAGGGTATGCTCAACTAGGAAAGCGGGTTGTCGTGATTGGCTCAGCAGAAGCACCAAAAAACCAAATTGTTCCTGGTATGCCAGAAGAGATTAAATTCATGGACTCAGATACGGCGATTGAGGCATTTTGGACCAATTTCCAACAGGCTATTCGCCCCTATTTCGGAAAAGAACGAATCGTGAAAGCTACTGCTGTTGAGGATTTGATTATCCCGATATCGCTCCAGTCAAAACAGGCCGGAGAGAGGAGTGTGGCATTTCTCGGAGATGGATTTTTGAGCCAAAAAAACGCAACAGATTTTGCCTGGGAGTACCAACAACAAGCGCAATTGAAGCAAGATCAAAGGGGAATTGTCCCGGTTTGGTCGACAGCTTGCTGGCAAAACTTAGCGGAGGAATGCCGGAAAATAGCTGCTCAAATCATTAGCTTGGAGAAACGGAAAAGTAAGTAATTATTGTCCCGCCAAACCATCAAACAACCACTTGGCCAAGGCCTCCCGATTGCTTTCCAACACAATGCGCTGCTGATCCAGTGGATGGCGGATATTGCCCAATTCCAGATAAATACCGATCGGCTTACACTCGCGCAGCATGTGCAGGTTGCGGGTAGTAACAGAGCCCCGGTACTTGCCATTTTTGCGGTAAATTTGGTACTTGTTGCGGATGGATTGATGCAGATTTAATGCTAGTTTTTTACTGGCTTCGCTGGTAGATTGGTAGTACAAAAACAAATCAACTTGTTTATTCTGCCGGGAATCGATGTGGATACTAATGGTAAATTGCTGGGTGATGCCCGCCTTTCGATTTTGATCGTACAACTGATTGATGATGTTGGAGCGTTGGTGCAAACGATCGGCGTGTCCGGTTTTGATGCGTTGCCCGCCCCATACTTCTTCATCCTTGTCACATTTGAGCACGGTTCCTCCTCGGATGCCATCATTGGGGTCGCGGGTGATCATGTAAGTGGTCGCTCCGTGTTCGATGAGTTTGCGGCAGAGGCGCAAAGATACGTCGTAGGCATATTCGTCTTCACATAGGTCGTATCCGCCATAACGGCCAATAGCCCCGGGATCAATGCCGCCGTGCCCGGCGTCGATGTAATAAATTCTGCCCTGCAACAGTTTGCTCAGTTGCGGGGTGTAGGCATAGGTATCTCCAAAAATGGGAAACTTGCGTTTACCGGGGTTACTCAATTTTTGAAAGCCTGGATCAACCCGTTCATTTTCCGATATCGGTGCTTTGCCCGCCTGATTGGTAGATACAGTGGTTTTGGATTCGGTTGATGTACAGTTGTTTAAAGTATGATGGGGCACCCAGAGTATTTTATCCACTTTAAAGGACTTACTTTTTAAGCCTTTGCTCAGCATTAAGGTATTGAATATTTCAATCCCCTTCGCAACGTCGAAATTGCTAATCCCTAAAGAACTGCGGATGGTTTTGCCATTAAAAGACCGGAGTTGGATGGGTAAGAAGTATTTTTTTCCCTTGATTAGGTTGTTTTTTAAAGTAACCTTATTGAGTTCGCAAAATTTGTCGAGGTTGCAGCGGTATTTGTCCAATTCATACCGGCGTAGAATGGAAAGTATACCGTCGCCTGCTTGCGGAACAACACTTAGGTAGTCTGGTGCAACGAAAGGTTTAGCCGCAGGCGTCAATAAGTAAGAAAAGAGAATGAGTAAAAAAAAAGGCATCCTTTCGAGTTTAAGTAGTGGGGCAAAAATAAGTGCTCATTTTTCCTGAGCCATAGGATTAGATAAGCCACTTGAAATGAAACGTTTACTTATCTAATCCTATGGCAAAATGAGTACTTATTTTTTTATCGCCCCTGGTGATGAAAAGAAGCTAACAAATGTAGAACTATTTTCCCACACGTTCATAAATTTGCGGCTATGAACTTTTTTGCACAAATCGGCATCTTACTCCGCAAGGAGCTTGTCTTAGAACTAAGAATGGGTTATGCCATTAGTGGCATCCTGTTGTACGTACTGTCTACAGTATTCATTGTGTACGCGGCTTTTTTTCAGGGAGTCAACAGTCCCATGTTGTGGGTTACTTTATTCTGGATCATCATGTTGTTTGCTTCGGTCAATGCCATCGTCAAAAGTTTTGTACAGGAAAACGGCGCTCGGCAACTGTACTATTACGGCTTGCTGGATCCATTGGCGGTGATTGTATCCAAAATGATTTACAACATATCCCTGTTGTTTTTCCTAAGTTTGTTGACTTGGGCGGCTATGGCCTTTATCGTAGGCAATAAGGTGGAAGAATTTTCGGCATTCCTGCTGGCTCTTTTTTTAGGTAGCGCAGGTTTTTCGATATTGTTTACCTTCGTGGCGGCCATTTCATCTAAAGCAGACAATAATTCAACCCTCCTGGCCATTTTAAGCTTTCCTCTGGTCATCCCTATCCTGATGACTTTGATCAAACTTTCGGTAGTGGCTACTGGGATGTTGGAAGATACCGGAATCAGTAAAGACATTGGCATCTTGGTGGCAATCGACCTGGTACTGGCAGGACTAACCCTGGTTTTATACCCTTTTTTGTGGAGAGATTAAACGAACAACTATGATACGTCAGAGCTGGTGGAAAATATTGGCAGTGGTAATCTTAGTGTATACCATTTTAGCGGGCATGTTGATCCCCTTGAAGCCAGGTATAGCAGAAGTGACACCACGGGCCTTACAGGCCGGAACCGAAGTGGAATTGACCGTAACAGGGTACAATTCTTATTATTCTAAAGCGAAGAATGAATTGCGCGCCTGGTTGAAACTCAAAGGTGATGTGGTGTTGAAAGCGGCACGCATTGAAGTACTGAACGACCGCACGATGAAGTTGCATTTCATTTTGCCCCAATACTTGCCTTCGGACTCCAAAGACGATGCTTGTAGTTTGATTCTGGACAGCCCGATTGATGGTGCCATTGTCCTACCTGAAGGAATCGCGCTAACTCAAGACTCGGTGAATCTTTTGGAAGGAAAAAAGCTATGGTCAGTAGATAAAATGGAGGAACTCAATGCTGGCCCAAAACTGACTTTCCCCTACCGCTCAGTTTTGTATGAAAGCATCCGCAACCAGTATTTCCACGTCCCACTTTGGTTTGCCATGATTTTTTTATTCCTGTTCTCGGTCAATTTTAGCATTCGTTATTTGCGCACATATGATCCCGATGCGGATCAACGTACCCTGGCGCTGAATCGAGCAGGGTTTGTTTTTGGTCTTTTGGGTACGGTAACTGGCGCCATTTGGGCCAAATATACCTGGGGTGCTTTTTGGAGCTGGGATGTCAAACAAAACATGACAGCGGTGGCGCTGCTGATTTATTCTGCCTATTTTATTCTGCGGGGTGCCTTTCAAGACGAAGAGAAAAAAGCCCGCTTGTCCGCGGTGTACAACATCTTTGCCTTTGCCGCCCTCATTCCGCTCCTTTTTGTCATTCCACGGATGACTGACAGTTTACACCCAGGTAATGGAGGCAACCCGGCTTTTGGTGGGGAAGACCTGGACAATACCATGCGCATGGTGTTTTATCCGGCCGGTATTGGCTGGACTTTGCTGGGCTTCTGGGTGGCTTCAGTGGCTTACCGCGTTGAGAAGTTGCAACAAAGACTATTGGATGCTTAGGAATGGTTTTAAAATTTGTCTAAAATAAATCGCACCTTTTTTCTTTAAAATAAATCTAATGTATCATGATCTGGAATCGCCTTTCACTTGTTTGTGTATTGACGCTACTTTTTCAGCAAATGGCCTTTGCTCAACAAGCGAGTGGGGATTTTTTGCGTAGCATAGGCCATATTTATGTGGTGGTAGCAGTCATCCTGATCATCTTTTTGGGTATAGTCCTTTTTCTAATATACTTGGACCGTAAGCTAACCAAATTGGAAAACCAAATTAAAGAAAATGAGTAAAAAAGGCGGATTCTACGAAAGTGTAGAATACTACTTCGACCGGGCGGCACCACACACCGGACTGCCACAGGGACTGTTAGACCAGATCAAAGTTTGTAACTCGGTATACCGGATGAACTTTCCGGTAAAACTGCGCGACGAAGTAAAAGTGATCGAAGCCTATCGGGTGCAACACAGCCACCACCGTACGCCCACCAAAGGTGGCATTCGTTTCAGTAATCACGTCAACCAGGAAGAAGTGATGGCCCTCGCTTCTTTGATGTCTTACAAATGCGCCATTGTCGACGTACCTTTTGGCGGGGCTAAAGGTGGTGTGAAAATCAACCCTTGGGAATATACCCCCGAGGAATTGGAAAAAATAACCCGCCGCTACACCGCTGAGTTGATCAAGCGCAACATGATTGGACCATCGGTCGACGTACCTGCGCCAGATTACGGGACAGGATCGCGCGAAATGGCCTGGATTTATGACACTTACCGCGCATTCAAGGGCGACGAAATCGACGCAGCAGGTTGCGTTACTGGCAAACCAGTCACCCAAAATGGAGTGCGCGGGCGTGAAGAAGCAACCGGACGTGGCGTTTTTTACGGCATTCGGGAGGCTTGTAACGTGGCCGAAGACATGAAAAAACTGGGCCTGAGCGCAGGTACCAAAGGCAAAACCTTTGTGTTGCAAGGCTTGGGCAACGTAGGAACCTTCTCGGGAAGCATTTGCCAGGACGAAGGTGGGATGATTCTGGTTGGGGTAGGAGAGGTGGAAGGTGCCATTTACAACCCAGATGGCATTGATGTTCACGACTTGCTCAAGTACCGCAAAAACAATGGTTCAATCCTGAATTATCCAGGTGCACAAAACTTTGAAAAAACCCAGCGTGAAATTGCGCTTGAGTTTGAATGTGATGTATTGATCCCCGCCGCACTGGAAAGTGTGATCACAGGTGTGAATGCCAGCAGAATCAAGGCCAGAATCATCGCCGAAGCGGCCAATGGCCCTGTAGCCGCCGACGCTGAGGAAATACTCCTGGCTGCTGGAAAACTGATCATTCCCGATTTTTACCTTAACGCTGGTGGTGTGACCGTATCCTATTTTGAGTGGTTGAAAAACCTGTCTCACATGCGCTTTGGTCGCATGGACAAACGGTTCAACCAAGGCAGAATGATGGACATGGTCAATCTGGTTGAACGAATGACCAACCGCGATGTGACTGCCGAGGAAATGAAAGTAATCGCCCGTGGGGCCGATGAAATTGACCTGGTGCGTTCGGGGTTGGAAGAAACCATGATTACGGCGTATCATCAAATTCGTGAGGTGATGGTTTCGCATCCAAAAATAAATGACTTGCGGACCGCTGCCATGGTCAATGCCATCAATAAAATTAGCAATGACTACATGTCTTTAGGCATTTGGCCATAAGGGTTGAGAAGGTTGAGAAGGTTGAGAGAGGTTGAGAAGGTTGAGGCTCCGCAAGCGATTTTGACAATGCCTTTGTCTGAGTCGCTCGCGGTAGCCTAAACCTTCTCAACTTCCCTAAACCTTCTCAACTAGATTTGTGTGGTTTGGGCTCAAAAAACCAAAATAATATTTTTAGAAAAAAGCATTGTTTTGGAAATGAGCCTGATATAGTGATGTTATATTATCTCATCCCGAATTTTGTAGTGCTAGGTTGTAGAAAAATGAAATTATTTAAAATAAAATTAGGTATTATTTGATTGTACAGTTGTAAAATTATGTTTATGTCCCTATCTTGCAAGCTAATTCATATCGTTCAGTTAACTTACCGTACCCATGTCGGAAAAATTGGATAAAATTGACCTGAAGATTCTTAGAATACTTCAGGATAATTCAAAGATCACAAACCTTGATCTTTCCAAAAAAATTGGCCTTTCACCTGCTCCTACACTCGAACGAGTGAAGAAACTAGAATCTAGTGAAATCATCGAAAGCTACCACGCCAAAGTAAATCCTCAAACCATTGGCCTGAATGTAAAAACTTTCGTTTTGGTTTCCTTGGCCTGGCAGAAAGAAAACGCCCTCAACAATTTTTTGGATAAAATCAAACAGATCGAGGAAATTGTGGAGTGCTACATCATTACGGGTGAGGCCGATTTTCTCATCAAAATTGTATGTCGCGACATCCCAACTTACGAACAACTGTTGTTCAAAACCCTTTCCCAAATCGAAGAGATTGAGCGTTTAAAAACGCTGATGACCTTGTCTACGGTAAAAGATTCAAAGGTTTTGCCTTACAAATACGACTAAAAGCCTGTTCACTTTTGTATCTTAGCCGCTGAACAAATAAATTCATTTGTTCAGCGGCTTTACATATTAGGAGGAACTCATCTCATGCCCAATCTTAAGCGGTTCGAGACTACACTATGTTATGAAGAAAAAAAAGCGGACTTTATTGTGGCAATTGGAAAAGGAAGATGGCAGCCAAGCCTCTTATTTGCTGGGCACCATTCATGCCAAGTGTGACGAAGCTTTTTTTCAAATCAACGATTATTGTGCCCTGATTGAAAAAGCCCAGGTATTTGCGGCTGAAATCAATTTGGACGAAATGGGCTCTTCCGATTTTATCCAGCACGCCCTTTTACCGGATTATCGAACCCTCTCGGGTATTCTGCCACCCAAGAAGTACGCCAAGTTACGCAATGTCATCCGCAAAGCCTGCGGACAAGACATTGGCCTCTACGATCGTTTTTTGCCGATCTTATTGGTCAATTTGGTGCACGACAATCTTCTGCCCGCCGATCAGCCTTATTCCCTCGACCGCTACCTCTGGGATTATGCCATTCGGATGAACAAACTAACAACGGGATTGGAAACGGTAGAACAACAAGCCTTGGTCTTGCACAAAATCCCGCTGGAAGACCAGATCAAAGACTTGTTGTACCTGGGTAAACACATTGGTAAAGAACGCCGGGAACTATTCAAAATGGTGGACATTTACGCCAGTGGGGATTATCAGGCGCTGTTCAAAGCAGCAAAAAAACACGTGGGCGGCGCCCGGAAAATTTTGCTCTACGATCGAAACATCTTTATGGTGGCGCGCTTGCTGGAGTTGATGGAAAACAATTCGGTGTTTTGTGCCGTCGGTGCAGCGCATCTTGGTGGCCAAAATGGCATGTTGCGTTTGTTGAAAAAAGCGGGCATCAAACCACAACCTCTGGAATGGAAGGAACCAAAAGGCTAAGAAAGCCGTTGGAAGGAACGGAAATGAAATAATTTTTAAGCGAAGATTTCCTTTTTTGACAAAGGCATCTATCTTTGCACTCGCTTCGCCAAAAGGGCTTAGCAAATCTGCCCACGGAGGAATGGCAGAGCGGTTGATTGCAGCAGTCTTGAAAACTGCCGTACTGTGAGGTACCGGGGGTTCGAATCCCTCTTCCTCCGCAATTAGGCTTGAAACCCTTGATTTTATCAGGGTTTCGAGCCTTTTTTGTTTGTGGCCTTTACTTTAGTCCTACAACCCCTCCAAAACCTCCCGATACCCCCTTCCAATCGGAATCCCAACCCCATTTACCTCCACTACCTCCGCTGTATACGACTCAATTTTTTCAAGCGCTACGATAAACGAGCGATGAATGCGCTTAAACCGCTGCGCGGGCAAAAGCGCTTCAATTTCGTGGGTACTCATCTTGGCCAGGTATTCCTTTTTGGTGGTGACCACTTTGACGTATTCCCGCTGGCTTTCAATGTAAAGCAACTCGGAGAACAGCACCTTCACCTTCTTTTTTTGCACATTCAGAAAGATAAAATCCTTGGTTTCGGGGCTTTCCATGCTTGGAGATGGAACACTTATAGTCGTCGTTTTGACCTTGGTCACCGCCACCAAGAACCGTTCAAACTCAAAGGGTTTCAACAAATAATCTGTAACATTCAAGTCAAAACCCTCAACCGCGTATTGGTGATACGCCGTCGTGATGATCACCGCTGGGGGATGGCTCAGCATTTTTAAAAAAGCCATACCTTTTAATTTGGGGAGGTGAATGTCCAAAAATAGTAGGTCGACGCTATGATTGCGCAAATAGTCGGTAGCCAGAATCGCATCTTTAAATGAGCCTTGCAAGTCCAGGAAAGGCACTTCGGCAATGTAGTCCTTCAAGACCTTTACGGCCAAAGGTTCATCTTCGATGATGATGCAGGTGATTTTAGACATGGCTGGCCAGGTTTATTTTTAAAGTAGCGTGGAACACATTTTCGGCTTGTTGTACACTCAAATGGTAATCGGTGTAGAGCAATTCCAATTGCCGCCGCAGATTGGAAAGCCCGATGTTTTCTTTTACTGGACCTTCTTCAGGCGTTGTTTCAGTAGAGTTTTTGACAAAAAAAGCCAGTTGCCGGTTTTTTACCGCAAGGTGAATGTCAACAAAAGGCTGATTCCTCGTTTCTGAAACCCCGTGTTTAAAAGCATTTTCCACCAGCGGAATCAACAGCAAGGGTGGCAGCGCCTGTTTCATGTCTTCCACATCGTAATTGAAGTTGACATGCAGCGAATCATCATACCGCAATTTTTCCAGCGCAATGTAGTCACTGATGATTTTCAGTTCTTGCTCGATGGCAACAAAGGCACCGCTGGTTTCATAGAGCATGTAGCGCAGAATTTTCGACAATTTCAAGATAGATTCCGGCGCCAAGTCGGATTTATCCCGGGCCAAGGAGTAAATGTTGTTCAAGGTATTGAATAAAAAATGAGGATTCGTCTGGGATTTGAGGTAATTCAATTCCGCTTCCTGTTTTTCGATGCGCAATTGCTGCGCAGTTTGATGCAATTTTCGATAATCATGGATGTGGCGGGCAATGCCAAAAAACACGATCGAACCAACAGTATTCCCGAAGTTGTCGGATACTCCGTCTACAATTGCTTCGTACTCTGCTAAAGGAAAGTAAACATGCAGTTGAATCCCGATGTACCGCCAGGCAAAGGTGCCAAAAGTATACAATATCAAGTGGGCAAAGATCAAAAAAGGGGCAGCCAACAGTCTTTTCCAGCGGAATTTGATAAAGGGCAAGGTGTATTCAAAAAAAATAAAGTGCAACACCAACAAGTATAGTAGGAGCCAAATGTGATTGACGGTACTTTTTAAAGCAGTTTCAGGTTCTGAGGCAAAATCAATCAGGGTTGAAAAAAATAAGGAGATCCCCGCCAGGCGCAGATACAGTTTAACCCGCTCTTTATTGATCGTCATCCCCATTTTGTAGTTTGAAAATTTAAATGTCGGCAAATTCTACACTTTTTCCATTGTACCGCCGATAGAATAAACTTTTGCGTCAACGAATGGCCCCAAAAAGTCAACCAAGCGTGTCGAGTGGGCATTATAGACGCGGTCAGGTTATTGGTTTACTGCAAGGGGTTGTTCATTGATGTGAACTTGAAGGGCTTTCGGGGAATGGATAGTATTGCCCAAAATACTTCATTTATGCAACGGAAATTACCCTTCTTAGCAGCCGTATTATTGCTGGCTGCTCAATTGTACGCTCAGGTAGAACCCACTGCGGGGACCTGGAAAACCTGGTTTATCCCATCTGGTCAGAGCTACCGTTTGCCCGCACCACTTGCCTACAAAGACGAGATTGCGCAAGTGCTCGCTCAGCAACAAAAACTGGATGCAACAGGTCGGCAACAAATCATGTATTGGAATGCTGGAGCACCAGGCTACCACTGGCAACACCTGATGGGCAAATTGTGGATGAACGATGCAGGCAACAACGGCGCGTTAGCCAACATGTTGCTCAGCGTAGCCATTTATGACGCCACCATTGCTGCCTGGGACACTAAATATACCTACAATCGACCTCGCCCTTATGTCGCAGACAAGCGAATCAAGGCTTTGATCGTCAATCCAGCCAGTCCGAGTTACCCTTGCGAGCACTCTGTTGCCGCGGGCGTGGCGGTTACGATCATCAGCCATTTTTATCCAACTTTGGCCGATTCGGTTCAACGGATGGCGCAACGGGCAATGTCCTCACGGATTGCGGCAGGTGTGGTTTATCCCAGTGACACCAAAGCGGGCTTTGACTTAGGAAAAAAGATTGCACAAAAGGAAATCGAACACACCCAAGACTTCAGCAACAAGAAGATTTGGGATGGCAAAATGCCAACTCAACCGGGGCTCTGGAAAGGTGAATTTGCCATGCTTCCGCTTGCAGGATTGAATAAAACGGTGGTGCTGGAAAGCGGCAGTCAGTATCGCCCTGGCCCGCCGCCCGATTTTGCCAAAGATATGGAGGAACTCAAAAAGCATGAACCCACCTTTGAATCCATTGCCAATGCCTTCCATTTTGCCAATGAGCCCGTTTGGGAGGATCTGCTGGAGAAAAAAATCTTCGAAAACAACCTACACCTGAACCCGCCGCGGGTCGCACGGATGTACGCCATTGTTGGAATTGGCATTTACGATGGTTTCACGGCCTGTTGGGACGCCAAATACGCTTATTGGGGTACGCGCCCAGATCAATACGATACTACTTTTCAACCGGTGTTGATTCATACGCCACCTTTTCCGGGGTATCCTTCCGGTCATGCGGCCATCAGTGGCATGGCGGGGGAGTTGTACGCTTATTTCTTTCCAACTGAAAGTGCCTTTTTCAGGGAAATGGCAAAGGAAGGGGCTGAATCCCGTTTTCAGGGAGGTATCCATTTTCGTACCGACAATGAAGTGGGATTGGAATTGGGGAAAAAGGTCGGTGCAGCGATCATCAATCAGGTGAAGAATGATGGAGCTGATTTTCAACACTAAGGTGGTTCTTTCGTGTCTCAGGTTTCTTAGGTGGTGAAGATAATTTTTCTTTTTCACCA
>NZ_JBGSLK010000091.1:0-93905 GCF_041740695.1 Haliscomenobacter sp.
CTTCTGCAGTTACTTTACCCCAGCAAATTACGGTTGCGTTGGGAGAGTCGCTTGTAAACAAGCCATAAGTCCAAACACCAGCACAGTCGATTACTGCACCGTTGGTTTGGTTGTTGTCCATAACCCGTACGTATGCTCCGGCGCAAGATCCGTCAGATACGAGGTTACGGGTAAGTGTGAACTGGCAATTGGCATCCAATGAAACACTTACATTGTAACAACCACAACTAGTGGGTACTTCCGTACAAAGCGTTCCATTGTTGGCGAAGTTATTGACATACCGCTCCGTTGCCGTACCATCAACAACGGTATTGCGGTAATCGCCGCCACCCATACCTGCTGCTGCAGAACTAGGATCGCTTCCGTTGTTAAACAAACGAATTCCTTCTACACAAGCACCACCTGGCAGGGTAAAATGGAAAATCAACTTTTCCACACCAGAGGTAAAGTTGACAGGAGCGCCCAAGGAACCTACACCATGGAAATCACTGCCAGGTGCAGCACCTGGAGCAAAGGCGTTGGAATTGTCATCCCAAGCACCCGCTTCTACATTTGTAATGACCAAATCCGCATCCGGTACAGAAGCCGGAACAACTATAGAAATTTGGGAAGGGCCCCAAAAAAAAGTTGCATTGCTCGCCGAGGGCAACGCGTAAACCTCATAACGCGACAAGGCCAGGTTGTACCTGACCGTGAGCTGAAGGTTTTGAGCCAGCATGGGAATACTGCTCAAGAAAAGTGAATAAATAAAAAAGAGTATCGTCTTTTTCATGCCCAGAGATTTTGAAATGTCTTGTAGATTCAAAAGAGCCGACAGCTTTCGCTGCCGGCTGTAGTTAATCGATATGAATGATCTTATGGAAGTTGTTCAACAAATAAATCGTAGTTATACAGGTCCATCAAGTTCAGCGTGTAGTTGGTAATGATGTTGGCAAAAATGAAAGCGGGGTCGTTACCACTACCTTGGTATTTCACTTTGCCATCCATGTTGATGTCACCAGAGAAATAGCCCAGTGCCAAATCGAAGTTATAAGTACCACCTACATTGCTTGCATGCGTCAATACTTGTGAAAGGATAGTCGCATTGTCATTGCTTGGCCCCTGGTATTTCACCTTCACATCGGCATTGGCATTACCTGCCCAGAGTGCTTTTACCGCACCGATGGTAATCATCTCTGCACCATCATAACCTGCATTGTTGAATACATTGGCATTGCTCATGGTAGTGAAATCAACTACCGTACCACCAACCGTCAAAGTTTGAGCAGAAGCGGTCATCACACCCAGGTGGTTGCGGTGTTTGATGGAAACAAAGTAGCTGGTGCCCGCCAAATTGGTGAACTCAAGTGGGGAATCACCATCAACTGGGCTTACTACATCACCATCTCTTTGTACCAATGCAGCACGTGTTTCAACAACTACACTGGAATTACCCGAGCTGCGCAATTCGACAAACACCCAATCCACAATCGCATCAGGAGTACCTGCATCAGCATTCAACACCAGGTTTGTCGCGCTAGCTGCTCCACCACTACCCGCATGGGCAAAACGTGGGTTACCAGATAAGGTGTAAGGATCGTTAAGTGGAACGTAGCCATTTGAGCGAAGGTCATCGCGCATTACCCCTGGAGTCATGGTACCCAACAAGGCACCCTGAAGCAGCACTTTAGCGCGCAGACGGCCATTTTCATCCACATCCGTTATGGTCACTGCGATAGCCTGTACATCAGTCAGCGCACCTGCATCGGTTACGGTTACTTGTACATCGTACACATTGTTGGCACCTGCATCAGTTGGGTTTTCAAAATCGCGTCCTGATACAAAGGCCAAGGCGCCTGTATTGGCATCAATAGTGAACAAAGCCGCGTCGGCTCCACCCGTGATGCTGAATTTAGGTATACCATAGAGGTTTTCTGGATCCGTGGCAGTAACCGTAGTAACAGGTGTAGAATTTTCAGGAATGGAAATGCTCGCCGTTGCGCCACCACCATTTGAGGTAATGCTTGGTGCCTCGTTGACATTGGTTACGGTCACCGCAATGGCTTGTACATCCGTTCCTCCGTTGCCATCCGAAGCGGTTATTTGAACATCGTAAATGTTATTGGCACCTGCATCCGTTGGGTTTTCAAAATCCTTTGGCGTGATGAAGCTGAGTACACCCGTCATTGGATCGATGGTAAACAAGGCGCCGTCAGCACCACCCGTGATGCTATAGGTAACTGGATTACCATCTGGATCCATCGAAGTAACGGTGGTTACCGCGGTAGTGTTTTCAGGAATGGAAACACTGGCATTGGGACCACCACCATCCGAAGTGATGACTGGTGCGTCGTTGGCGTTGGTTACTGGCACCGTGATGTCCTGCACATCGGTCAAGAGGCCTGCATCCGTGACCGTTACTTGTACCTCGTAATTGTTATCAGTATTGGCATCCGTTGGTACCTCAAAATCAGGAGCGGTGATAAAGCTCAAAGCACCCGTTGCTGCATTGATGGTAAACAAGGCGGCATCTGCTCCACCGGTAATGGTAAACTTAGGCACATTGTATGCATTCTCAGGATCGGTAGCTGTTACAGTCGTTACTGCGGTAGTGTTTTCAGGCACTGGAATGTTTGCAGTTGGACCAGCTCCGTTCGAGGTAATGCTTGGTGCTTCGTTGACGTCGGTTATAGTCACAGCAATGGCTTGTACATCGGTTCCGCCCAATGGATCGGTAGCCGTTACTTGTACATCATAGATGTTATTCAAACCAGCATCCGTTGGGTTTTCAAAATCTTTTGGCGTGATGAAGCTCAGCGCACCCGTCATTGGATCGATGGTAAACAGGGCTTGATCAGCACCGCCGGTAATACTGAAAGTCACCGTACCATTTTCGGGGTCGGTTGCTGTTACCGTTGTTACTGCCGTAGTGTTTTCAGGAATGGAAACACTGGCATTGGGGCCGCCACCATCCGAAGTAATCACCGGATTTTCGTTGGCGTTGGTAACTGGCACCGTGATGTCTTGGACATCAGTCAAGAGACCTGCATCAGTGACTGTAACTTGCACGAGATACATGTTATCCGTGTTGGCATCCGTTGGCACCTCAAAATCAGGCGCGTTGATGAAGCTCAAAGCACCTGTTGCTGCATTGATGGTAAACAAGGCTGCATCCGCACCACCGGTAATGGTAAATTTAGGCACATTATATGCATTCTCAGGATCGGTAGCTGTTACGGTTGTTACTGCTGTAGTGTTTTCCGCTACTGGGATATTGGCAGTTGGGCCAGCTCCATTAGAAGTAATGGTGGGAGGTTCGTTGACATCGGTTACAGTGACGGCAATGTTTTGTACATCGGTCAATAAACCTGAATCCGTAGCAGTGACTTGCACATCATATACATTGTTGGCACCCGCATCGGTTGGATTTTCAAAATCCTTAGGTGTGATGAAGCTCAAGGCACCCGTCATTGGATCGATGACAAACAAAGCTTGATCGGCTCCCCCTGTAATGCTGTACGTAATCGCACCATTTTCGGGATCACTAGTCGTTACAGTCGTTACCGGTGTGGTGTTTTCAGGAATGGAAACACTGGCACTCGGCCCGCCACCATTGGAGGTAATGACCGGAGGCTCGTTGGCGTTGGTAACCGTTACTGCGATGTCTTGTACATCGGTCAAGGTACCATGGTCGGTTACCGTTACTTGCACATCGTACACATTATTGGCACCCGCATCGGTTGGGGTTTCAAAGTCAGGCGCAACTAAAAATGTCAATACCCCCGTAGCCGCATTGATGGTAAACAGCGCCGCATCAGCCCCACCAGTAATGCTGAATTTGGGTGTGCCATACAGGTTTTCTGGATCTGTAGCGGTTACCGTGGTTACAGCTGTAGTATTTTCTGGTACCGAAACACCAGCCGTTGGGCCACCACCATCCGAAGTAATCACCGGAGGATTGTTGGGATCGGTATAGTCTGGGTCACCGTCGTTGGTATTGTCGGGTAGGGTTGGATCATTTGCATCGCCAAATACGACTGGAGCCCCATCTACCACTTGTGGTATACCATCTCCTTCAGGGTCAGAATTGTTGTCGATAAAACCATCATCGTTGGCATCCAGTGTACCTGGGTTGGCCACGCCACTTTCTTCAATATCCGTTAAACCATCACCATCTGAGTCGATATCCAGGTAGTTCGGGCCACCCATGCCATCCGTATTGACTGGGGCGGGATCTGCTGAGTCTCCGAAGCCAACGAAGTTGTCCGCAGAATCAGGAATACCATCTCCATCAGTGTCCGGGCCATCTACTACACCATTGTCGTTGGCATCCACTAAGGCCGGATTGCCACTTTCTACTATATCATTGATGGCGTCGTTGTCGCTGTCCAAATCATATGGATTGGGGCGACCATCATTGTCAAAGTCATCACCAACCAGTGTATCTCCCGTACCTGCGGTAGAAGGAATACCGTTGTTGTTGGCGGGCATGCCATCATTGTCATCGGCCTCGCCATCTCGGTCCAGGTCGATTCCTCCTGCTTCGTCAACATCGCTAATGCCATCATTGTCGCTATCTGGATCCAAACTGTTGATGACGCCATCACCATCGGTATCGGTGCTGAGTTGGCCATTTTCTACGGTATCCAGAATACCATCATTGTCATCGTCTAAGTCAACGTTATCCGTAACTGTATCGCCGTCCGTATCAGGGAAACAAGTGGTTCCATTATTGTTGTAGTTGCCAACATAACGTTCTTGAGCCAAACCATCGGATACGGTATTGGAAAAGTCGCCACCACCCATGCCAGCAGCAGCCGAGTTGGGGTCGCTGCCGTTGATGAACAAGCGCAGTCCATCATAACAACCACCTGCAATGGTAAAATGGAAAATCAGTTTTTCTACGTTCATCACCAGGTTGGTGGGCGCCCCCAAAGAACCAACACCATGATAATCAAAAGCAGGAGTTACCGTAGGGGCAACAATAATCGAGTTGTCTATCCAGGCACCAGCACTTACACTTGTAATCGTAAAAGCAGCATCAGGCACAATGGCTGGTGCTACAATTGAGATTTGTGAAGGGCCCCAAGCAAAAGTTGCATTGGTAGCTGAGGGTCGGGCATACACCTCATAGCGGGCCAGGGGAATATTGTAGCGGAGGGTAAACTCGAGGTTTTGTCCATACAGGACTCCTCCAAGTAATACCAATCCTAGTGTGGTTAGAAGTTGTAATAATTTTTTCATGAAATACAATTTGAGTGGTCAAAAAGGAGAAACTTCCCTTTCCTGCGTGCAGGAAAGAGAAGTAGATGAAGGACTTGGTTATGGAATTTGCTCGTTGAATAAATCGTAATTGTATAAATCCAGCGAGTTCAATACAAAATTGGTAATCAGGTTGAGGAACATGAAGCCAGGATCATTGGTCGTACCTTGGTATTTCACCTTACCATCCAGGTTGAGGTCACCATAGAAATACCCCAACGCGAGGTCGTAGTTGAACACACCTAAAGTGTTGCCTGGAAAAGTCAGGACTTGACTCAGCACCGCTGCATTGTCGTTGGTTGGGCCCTGGTATTTGACTTTTTTATCCGCATTGGCATTTCCTGCCCACAGCGCCTTGAAGCCATTAATCGTAACCCTTTCAGCACCGTCATAACTAAAGGGTGAAGTAAAGTTGTACACATTTGCGTCACTCATGGTGATGAAGTCAACCGTAGTACCTGCCAGTGTCAAGGTCTGTTCAGTAGCAGTCATTATCCCGAGGTGATTGCGGTGTTTAACGGCCACGAAATATGCGTTGCCTGCCGTACCGGGAATCACCAATGGGGAAATACCATCAACAGGGCTGACTACGTCTCCATCTCTTTGCAACATTGCCGCACGGGTTTCTACAACCACTGTTGAATCCAGGGCACTACGCAGCTCCACAAAGACCCAGTCTACGATGGCATCATCCGTACCTGCATTGGCAGACAATACGCCAGAAGTAGTGGAAGCAGCTCCACCAGCTCCAGCATGGGCAAAGCGAGGATTACCAGATGCGGTATATGGGTCATTGAGCGGAATATAGTTTCCTGAGCGCAGGTTGTCACGCATGACACCGGGAGTAGGGCTATTAAACAAGGCACCTTGTAGCAATACTTTTACCGAGAGTTGGCCATTTTCGTCGACATCGGTCACCGTTACTGCAATATCCTGAACATCAGTAGCATTGCTTGGGTCCGTTGCCGTTACTTGCACGTCGTATACGTTATTGCCACCTGCATCCGTTGGGTTTTCAAAATCAGGCGGGGTATTGAAGGTCAAGGCACCCGTCATTGGGTCAATCGCAAATAAAGCAGCATCTACACCGCCTGTAATGCTATAAGTAACCACACCATTTTCTGGATCACTAGCGATTACCGTAGTGACTGCGGTGGTATTTTCAGGAACAGACACAGCTGCCGTTGGGCCACCACCATTGGAAGTAATGACTGGAGGACAAGTGTTGATGGTTACGGTAACTGCGCCAGAAGCAGGGCCATAACAACTATCTATGGTGTCATAAAAGAATGCATAATAAGTTCCTGCTGTAGCCGCACCCGGAGTTGGATAGGCGGTGCCTGTTGCTCCATTATTGGTAAACCAAACCACGGTGGAATCAGCACCCATCGGTGGAATATTGGTAACCAAACTATTCAAGTCAACTGTCACTGCTGGACAGGTATTGCTAATGGTATTTGCACTTAAAAGAGGCGCAGTGGTTGGACAACAATTTAAGCTGCCATCGTTGGCCCCACGGGTATCCACAAATGCCCCATAAACCTGAATGATGTTGATGACACTGGCCAAAGAGCCTACACTGATTTGAATCTCATCGTAGGGTAAGGTCGTACGGAAACCAATGTTAAAATCCCCGGGCCCAGTTAAACTTGCATTCAATAAGCCCAAAACCGCCAGATCGAGCAGGCCACTTCCATTCTCGCTTTCTTGTGGTATCCCATTATTATAGGTCGTAATGGTAATGCTGTTGAACAATTCAAGTTGCAAAAGGGTATTCACATCCCGAATCACAAACCCTGCTGTACTTCCAGCCGGGAAAGTACTGAGCACGTCTTTTACCGCAATGGAAGCAGGAGACAAGGCACCAATGACAGTAGTAATGACCGCAAAATCGGTGGTATCATCGGTAATCACATAAGGTGCATCTTGTACCGAACAAGCGACACAAGTTAAACCATCTACCCCACTGAGTGAATCATCAATGATCACCGGAAAATCCGGTCCATTCAAATAATTGGTCGTGTTGCATTCCAGCACAACCGGGCAGAATTTTTCAAAAAATACATTAAACACTCTGGTAATGCCTACATTGACCAAAAGGGTGTTGGATACACTCAACCTTACTTCGTCAAAAGGAGCTGCGGTAACAAAACCAACAGTTCGTCGGCCATTGCCAGTGAGCAGGCCAGTGCCCACTGCAAGTAAGGCAGCCAGGCCAGTTTTAGTTTCTACCGCAACAGGATTCCCATTCAAATAGGTAGAAATGGTGAGGCCCGCCAGTAGATCAACATTTACTACTGCGGTATTTTCAATGTCAAAAGCCACAAAAGTTCCGGCTGGGTAATCCGTAAGTTGGTCTCTAACCGCAATACTACCAACAGATCCAACCCCAGCAGTGAGGTTGATTCTGGCAGAATTGTTCGGGATGTTATCAATCAGGTTATTGGTACTATCCACGCTACACAGTACACACGCTATCCCTGAGGTGCCCGTATTAGGGCCTGCAACCAAGACTGGATACGCGGGTGTAGCCATTGAGGTAAGCGTATTGCAAGGCAAATCTGGCCCCACACAGAAACTTTGGAAAACGGCACCATATACATTGGTCGTGCTGGCAACCCCCAGCAAGTTGGTCACTTCTATTTTCACTTCGTCAAAATCCATTGTCGTGACAAACCCCACGGTTTGTTTCCCTGCGCCTGTCAACAAGGTAGAGCCCACGGAGAGCAGGGTAGCCGCATTTGAGGTTTCCCTCGGCGCACCATTTTTATAGGTTCTAATCGTTATCCCTGACAACAAATTGGCGTTGACCAAGTTGGGATTTGAAATGTCAAAACCCGCAAAAGTTCCTAAAGGGTAGTCGGTGAGTTGATCCATAACTGCAATCGACCCGGTTGTTCCTAAGGCGGCGGTCAATACGATGGTTGCAAAATCGGTAGTGCTGTTGCTCACTGCATTTTCAGCATTGTTGACCGAACAACCTACACATACACCGCCCGTAATGCCCGTATTGGTGGCACTTATTAAGGTTGGGAAGGTCGGATTGTTCATCCGAGTTTGAACGTTACAAGCCAGGGATGGCCCTGCACAGTAGCGCTGCACTACTGCATGATATACTGTCCCGGTAAATAGCAAGGCTACAGCAGCGGTGTAGGTAATGCGAATTTCATCAAAGGCACCAACAGTAGTTACAAAACCGAGGGTGGCCGTTCCGTCGCCATTGATCAGGCTAGAGTTCAACCCTAATCCAGAACTTACTACTGTTTGAGACTCAACAAAAGAGCCACCATTATAGGTAGATATGGTAATGTTCAGGCCTATGCTTATCCCCACTAAACCTGCTGTTCCGACGCGATAGCCAGCAAAGGTCCCTACAGGATAGGTATCAGATACATCTGTATCCACCACACTTAAGGTAGAACTACAACCACCCAATCCACTGACGAAATTGATGGAAGCAAAATCACTCAGGTTATTATTGCGCAAATTACCAAGATTGGTATTGCTGCCTATACAAGCGAGACCATCAGCAGCGAAATCTATAACCGAGGAGCTAAGTCCATTAAATGACGAATCTACCCAAGGCATTTTGGTATTGCAAGGGTAGTTGCTCGCACCAAAATTGGCCATCGGTGCTTTATCGTAAGCTTTTGCTTCCAGAACGCTAACAAGCATCAGCGCCAATATCCATAGGTATCTTGACTGCATCAGCGAGGATTGAAGGGTGGATAGGATTGGACTAAGTCTTTGAAGCGTACAGGATTGATTCACCAAAAATGGCAATAAACCTCTCCCGTTCAAAGACTTGAGCGATTTCAAGTATTTGTAGCGTGTTTGCATGTGCGGTCGTCTTGTAAAAACAGTTATAAAAGGTGTATTTGAATACTGTACATGAAGTCAGCATCAACAAGGCATTTTAAGGCTCACCAAGTAAATACTCGTCCTAATAAATTAATAATCAGCATTTAAGGGATAGACAAAACGTAGCGAATGTTATCTTCAAAATTGAGTCAATTCAACAGCTGAGCCAGCCAAAACAATTGATACAGTGTTCAATTGGGGGGTTTCTAGTTTTGGCTAGCTCATTGTTAGGTGCATTTTTTAGCACACAGTGTTAGAGTGCCATTAGCGTCTAAGCGCCAACGGTGTCGATTGTAATCACTTTGTTAAACGTAACAAGTTCAACAATCATAGTGATTGAGGCGATAACATCCATTGAAACGGTATTTACAGTGTTCAAAAAAACTTTACGATTACAAATATCGGGAGGTCTACATTAAGATGTAAGGACACTAAACGCCATTTTGCTTCTTTATTAATTACGTCTAATAGGAAAAGTATTTTTTTTAATAGTCTTGCTATCAATTTATTAGATTATTCAGATTTGTTGCTTTTACGGAAAAGCCCTCTTGGCTTCTTTTTAAGCTGTCTAATTAAATAATCAAGGTGCTGGAGTCCTTTTTTACAATTGACTCTATTTTTCTAACCCTTTTCGGGTATCTCTATTTTCCAGATGTTCTAAAATGATACCCCATAGTTTTTCGTAAGGGATAATTTCGATTTCTCGGGATTGATGTGCCATTTCCAATGGTACTTTGGTTAATCGTTGCCAGTATTTTTCGGTATGCCGCTGAATAGCAACGGGGTGAAAATTCTGTAGTGGGATTTCAAGCAACATATTGATGAAGCAGTTGCTCCTGAACAATTCATTTTCCTTGAGGTAACGGCTGCAATATTTTTTCATTGCTTCGATCCGATCAATTACCGCATCGTCTTTTTGTTCCTGGAGCAACAACAACATTTGTACAATCAATATAGGCACGTTCATTCCTCTTTTGTCTTTGGAAAAAATAGGAATGGTGTTGAGAAATTTTCCTAGCCGGAAATGATTGAACACGGAGTCATCGGGTGGAAGTGAGATTTTTCCTTCACGCTGTAAAAATACGGCAAAGGCCAAGTTGATGTACCAAATTTCCTTGGTGGGAGCGGGTAAAGCCTCAAAAGCTTTTTCATTAAATACCATTTCCAGCACGTCACAGCCGCCCTGAAAGTTGTCGTTGTGAAAAGAGAGCTGAAGAAAAAGTTCGTTGTATTTAAACCAATTGTAAGAACCTCTTTCAATGTACTGAAGTGCACGTGGTGCCGCTTGTTGTCCTCGAGGATAATCACCAAGCTGGATAAAGCAGATCAATTGCTGATAGTTAAAAATTTGGATCGGGACTCCAGCGGTGTAGGGCTTTTGGCTGAATTTGTCCAGCATATCATCGCATAAGCCCAGCAATTGTTCATAATCATTGACGCTGGAATGAATGATGAGTTGAATCAGGCCACTGTACAACAAGAGTCGATAAGTACCGTATTCTTCTACTGCAGGTTGGAGTTCTGCATAAAATTGGACCGCAGCTTCCTGGGTCTCCGCTTTGACCGACTTGTCTTGTACATAGCTAGCACTCAAATTGGCGTACAGCTCCTCAGCCAGGTCTTCAAAACTCAGGATCTTCCAATATTTATGGTACAACTCATTGAAATGACCGAATTTGTCCAGACGCCCTTCGCGGGTACCGTAGTGCAAACGCAGGGCCCGCGCAATATCCGTGACCAGATCGGTGAACTCATAAGTTTCGGCCTTTTTCAGGATATGCTCTAACAAAATCATTGCTGCGGGCTGGGTATTGCGGCTGAGAATGATTTTAGCAGCAGCCCATTCTTTGTAACATTCAAAATAGGCGCGTTGGCGATCCGAGAATTTTTCTTTGACGATGTCGATGAAAAAAACGGCATCCACCAAACGCCGGCGCAGGTTCCCCTTTAGTTTCAAGTAAGCCGAATGACGTTTATTGGCTTGGTAAAGCTGTAGGGCAGCATCGTCGTCATCTTTAAATTTGTCGCTGATGAAACCTTCGTACAATACCGATAACTTGGGGTGGTGTTCAATACTTTGCAATAACTCTGGTAGGTACAATTTAGTATTGTGAATCAGCACCGCCAGCCCTTTTACCAGATTCATGGTGGTTTGTTTTTCGTCAAGTATTAGGTGTTAGTGTTCTACAGAAGCAAAGCTTCAAAAAGACAAGGCTAAAAGTAAGCATAAGTTGGGGATAATACAGTGGGGAATTACTGGATTCGGAGATAATTGCGCTGATTCTACTTTTTAACACCAATAAAAGCGATTACTGATACCCATATTTTTTCCAAATCTTTTTAGCTTCCGCTGAAAACAAAAAATCAAAAAATTTTCGACTGGCCTCCGGGTGCTGCTTTTGTCCATAGCTAGTAATCACGGCCGCCTGGCGAATCGGCGCATGGTGTTTGGGATCAATTTCTATCCATTTGCCTTTGCTGCGCATTTCTTCGGCCATCACCATCGACTTAGCAGTTAGCCCTACCTCACAGGCTCCAGCCAAAATGTATTGGGTGGTTTGGGCAATACTTTCACCGTACACCAATTTGCTTTCCACCTTTGTATACAAGCCTTTTTTCTTCAGCCATTCAATGGCCGCTCGCCCGTAGGGCGCCGTTCTGGGGTTAGCTACTGCAATTTTGTTTACCCGAGTGTCCAACAGAATTTTACCATCTGACTTAAGCACAAGCCCCGGCTGAGTACTCCACAACACCAACGTGCCTTGGGCATAGACCTTGGGTGCATTAGCCGTCATCCCGGCTTTTTGCAAACCTTGAGGATAATCTACATCGGCAGACACAAACACATCAAAAGGAGCGCCTTGGGTGATTTGGGTGCTCAGTTTACCGGAGGAACTGTAGTTGATGTCAACTTTCAGTTTGGTTTTGGCTTCGAATGCTTTTTCAATGTCTTCAAGGGCGAAACGGACATTGGCGGCGGCGGCTACGGAGAGGTCTTGGGATAGCAAAGGGATAGCAAAGAAAAATAAGGCTACAATAATAGAAGGCATACATTTCATACAAAGTCATCTTGTTTTTGAAAAGAACCGTAGGCTCCTTTTCAGTTGCGAAAAGAAGCCCCGGTTGCCGTATATAACCTAATATCAATAGACAAATTTGAATCTGGCCTGTACTCAGCATCGGAGATGCACAACCTAAGGTGCCCTTAGGTGCCTTAGGTGGTTCAAAATGAGCCTAATTGGTTCTGAAAACTTTAGAAGTTTTTAATTTGAACCACCTTAGGCACCTAAGAGCACCTTAGTAAAGATGCGCGCCTTTGGCGCTTACGAGAAGCCGCAGCTAAAATAGCGTTATATTTTTAAAGAAATAACGAAAAGCAAAAAAAGTTCAACCCGAGCTGTTTTTTTAAGCTTTGCTCAGCATTATTCCCCGCGCAATAGGTTTCGAGTTTCTTGCTGCAAAAAAGCTTCAAAGCGCTGGCGCAGTTCGCGGTAAGTTTGAATGAGTGTTTGGGCTGTCTCGCTGAGTTGGGCTCCCCCACCCTGCTCACCGCCCGTTTGGGTCACAATCAGTGGCGTTTCAGCCTGCCGATTGAGCGACTGCACCATCAGCCAGGCTTTTTTGTAAGACATGCCCATTTCTTTGGCGGCTTTGTTGATCGAGCCAGTGGCAGCAATCCGTTCCATGAGTTCAATCCGCCCAGGGCCAAGGAAAGGCTCGTCGGGGCCAACGATGCGTATCATGCCACTGACGCGGTAAGACGAGCTTTCTTTGAGGTATTTTTGGATGTTCAAGATTTGATGTCTTTTTATTCGAATGAAAAATACCATTAAAGTCCATACATCACCGCTTTATCACCTCAATTCGCGTAAAAAATTATCAACAGAATTAATTTTTTCAAAAACTCTATCGAAAAACTAGACTTTTAAAAACATTCCCCTATCTTTGTAACGCTCAACTAACAAATCATCAAAAACTACAAGGAGATGAATTCGCTGACCCAAGCACTAGTCGCACAAATCGCCAACCAACTGGACGCCCAGGGCGAAGCTAACCCCCTGCAAAATCTCCGCCTCATCGCCGAGCAATTCGCAGGCAAGGCGATTTTTTTGACCAATTTTACCCTCGAAGACCAACTCATCACCCATTGGATTGCCATACACAACTTGCCCATCAAGATCGTCGTGAGTAATCCTAACTACCCCTTCAAAGAAACTTACGCTACCTGGGCAAAAACCCAGGAGCGTTATCAAGTGCCGATTGCCGTTTATGCTGCCGATGGCAGTATATTGGAAAACCAGCCCCAAGATCCAGCAGCGACTACATCTTCACTGGAAGATAATCTACAGTCTGTTTTGCAAGGTGAAATGTTGTTGATCACCGGTACTCGCGCCGGTCAAAGCTGGCAAGGCCGTCAGCTCACCGCTGATTTTTCCTGGAACAAATCCTTGAAGATTTTTGAATTTCATCCCCTCTTTCACCGCTCCTTTCACAAAGTATTTGTGGAAGTACTGCGCGAAGGGGTTCCTTTCAACCCCCTGCACAATAAGGGTTACCTGCGGGTAGGCCATGCACAGGACATCGAAACGGCGCATAGCTCCGAATTTTGGGATGGCCGCTGGTGGTGGGAGCATGCCCAACGCATTTTTATCCATCCACATACTCCTGGCGTGCGTAAACAAGCGGTGTAGATAGTTCATATTTTCCTTGTAGAAAACAATCAAAAACGGCATGGTGGATGATCCGTTGAGCTACAAATTTGCCTCACCACCAAGGCTCCTGTCAAAAGTTTTACCCCCAATACCTTTGGCCTCCAAGACTTGGCGGGCATTGTAAGGGAGTGGTGTGCAGACAATTCTCCCCCTGATCATTACTCAGATATTTTAAGTACCGCCCAGCTCTCGGATAATCCTGAGGGTCAAGCGATAGCTTTGACCCAGTTGAACTGTGTACCTATAAAAGTGATGCGTGGCGGCTCATTTTTGCACCATAACTCCTTTGCAATTCGAAAGCAAAACACCCGTGATTAACACATTTACACTTTTAAATACAATGAGCATGAGCACGACAAAAACTTTGCGATTATTGATTCCCCTCTTGCTTTGGGCTAATCTTATCCTGGCTCAGGATCAATTGACGGGCAATGTTAAGGCCAAAGACGGTACGCCGCTGGTAGGCGCTACGGTGGTCATAAAAGGCACCAACCTTTTTACGGTAGCAGACATCAACGGCGAGTTTAAGCTGCAGGTCAAAAAAGAACTGCCTTTTGTGGTACGCATCAGTTCGGTAGGTTTTATTCCTCAAGAACTTGAAGTGACGAGTTTGGCTACCAATTTGGAGATCAAACTGGTAGACGACAACAACCTGTCGGAAGTAGTGATCTCTTCACGCCGCCGGGACGAAACTGCGCAGGATGTGCCGATTCCTATTTCGGTAGTAGGCGGCAAACTGGTGGCCGATGCCGGCGCGTTCAATGTGAACCGCCTCAAGGAACTGGTGCCTACGGTACAACTCTATACCTCTAATCCTCGTAACACGACATTGAATATACGTGGTTTGGGCTCTACCTTTGGCCTCACCAACGACGGGATTGACCCTGGGGTAGGGTTTTATGTAGACGGCGTTTATTATGCTCGTCCCGCCGCTACTACCCTTGACTTTATCGACATTGAGCGCATTGAAGTACTGCGTGGCCCACAAGGTACCTTGTTTGGTAAAAACACCACCGCCGGTGCCTTCAACATCGTCACCAACGGGCCTAGCTTCAAACCTGGAGCCATTTTTGAAATGAGCTACGGCAACTACGGCTACATCCAGGCCAAAACCTCAATTACTGGGCCAATTGGTGAAAAATTCGCAGGACGCCTTTCCTTCTCTGGGACCCAGCGCGATGGGTTGATTTACAATACGCGTACCCAAAAGTACATCAATGACATGAACAACCTGGGCTTGCGTGGGCAACTGCTTTACAACCTAAGCGACAACGTAAAAATCAATTTTACGGGGGATGTGTCCAGCCAAAAACCGGATGGATTTGCTCAGGTTGTTGCAGGTGTGGTGACTACTCAGCGTGCCCCATATCGCCAGTTCAGACAAATCATCGCTGACCTGGAGTATGCCTTGCCTTCTGAAAATCCTTTTGACCGTGTTGTTGACCACGATTCACCCTGGCGTTCAGGGAATGAACTGGGCGGTTTTTCAGTCAATTTGGACGCCAAAATTGGTAAGGGTACCCTGACCTCTACTTCGGCTTGGCGCTACTGGAACTGGGATCCTTCCAACGACCGCGACTTTACGGGTTTACCTGTCTTGTCTAAATCTGCCGCAACTTCCCGGCATACGCAGTTGACGCAGGAAATCCGTTATGCAGGCGATATTTCCTCCAAACTGAGTGGTGTGATTGGGGCCTTCTACATTAGCCAAGACCTGAATACCGACCCCGTACATACCGAAGAATCCGGCGCTGCCCAGTGGCGTTTTTCACAAAACTCGACCAGCGCACTCTGGAAAACGCCTGGGCTATTGGAGGGTTATGGCATCAAGACCACTTCACGTTTGCAAACCGTAGGAGCGGCAGTATTTGGTCAACTTGACTGGGCCATTACCGAAAAACTACACGTATTGCCCGGTCTGCGCTACAACTACGACACAAAAGATGTAGACTACGAGCGCAAAACGTATGGGGGCTTGCAAACGACCGACCAAGCACTGCTCGCCATCAAGCGTGGCGTATATAGTGATCAAGCGTTCAAAACAAGTGTAGATGAGAATAACTTATCTGGTCAATTGACCATTGCTTTTAAAGCTTCAAAGCGCTTCAACTCTTTTGCTACGTATTCTACCAGCTACAAACCCGTGGGTGTAAACCTGGGTGGTTTGCCCACCGCGAACGGTGCCGTATTGCTGGATTTGGCGCGCGTCAAGCCGGAGTACGTGACCCACTGGGAAATTGGCATCAAAACTTCGCCAACCGAAAACTCTACCTTGAACATTGTATACCACAACACCGATATCGAGGATTACCAAACGAACGTACAAACTGCCGAAGTGGGGGTAAACCGTGGTTATCTGGCCAACGCTGAGAACGTACGGGTAAGAGGGCTGGAAGTAGATGGTAACATCCGAATCAGCAAAGCGTTTTATGTGTATGGCGCCGTAGCTTATACCGATGGCAAGTACGTTTCTTTCAAAAACGCTCCGGTTCCATTGGAAGAAACAGGTTCAGCCAGTGGTGCCTTTAAAGACATTTCAGGGGGCCGCTTGCCTGGGATTTCCAAATGGGCAGGTTCACTGGGTGGCGAGCTGAGCTTCGCGGGTAAATTGACCAGCGAAGAAGGCAAGTTTTTCCTGGCGCTTGATTCTTACTACCGCTCCGAGTTTTCCTCTAGTCCTTCACCTTCCCAGTTCCTGAACATTGAGGGGTATACCCTAGTGAATGGCCGGATAGGTTTCCGGGCCAATGATGGATTGTCCCTTTTCGTATGGGGACGCAACCTGTTGAATAAGGATTACTTCGAGCAATTGTTGCCCGCAGCAGGAAGTGCAGGTCACTATGCCGGGGTTTTGGGTGATCCAAGAACCTATGGCGTGACTTTGCGCTACACGCTATAATAAAGCATACATAAAAGCACACAGGATAAGGAGATATCCCGTGTGCTTTTATTCCATCCTCTTGTACAACTTATAAAATTTGCTATCTTTGAAAAAAAAAATCATTCTAACTTCTTGTTTTTATGACAGATAGAGTCAACTCTACAGCTGGGAGAATAATTTTTCTCAATAAACTCTACTAAGTTGATGAGGTTTTAATAAATTTGTGTCTTGAACGCCAATAAACTCAAAATATGCTCGAAAAAATTACGCTTAGACACATCACAGTAAGCATTGTGGTACTCAAGGTGGCAATGGCTATCTACTTGGTTGGGAGTGTATGGAGTCAAACAGGAGGAGTTGCTACCTTTCATTTTGACTGGACATTTCTCGCCTACTTGCTGACCGGCTTTATCGCTCAACTAATTGATGGCGCTCTAGGAATGGCCCATGGGGTAACCTGCACAACGCTGTTGTTTCACTTTGGCGTTTCTCCGGCAGTAGCAACCGCCAGTGTCCATACAACAAAAGTATTTACAGCCGGGGCTTCCGGGCTTTCTCATTTGTATTTGGGCAATGTTGACCGCAAATTGCTATTGCGCCTCATTTTACCCGGTATTTTGGGCGCTGTAATTGGAGCATATATGATCTCGGAAGTATTTGACGGCAAATGGATCAAACCCTACGTCACCATGTACTTGCTTTTTTTAGGGGTACTGATCTTATTAAAAAGCTTTCGATCACAACGCCCAAAGACCGAGATAAAATTTGTCTCTTTGCTGGGGGCATTTGGTGGTTTTTTCGATTCTATTGGTGGTGGTGGTTGGGGGCCGATTGTGACTTCCAACATCGTGAATCAAGGCAATGATCCACGCGAGGCGGTGGGTACGGTCAATACTGCTGAGTTTTTTGTGGCTTTTTGCAGTACCTTGGTATTTCTGGTCTTTGTTGTTGTAGAGAGTTGGCAGGTGGTTTTTGGACTCATTGTAGGTGGGCTTTTGGCCGCACCACTAGGCGCATTGTTGGTTCGGAAGATCAGTGCAAAATCGCTGATGTTTTTAGTAGGGATCACCATTATTCTTTCACAAACTTACACCCTGTATACCTGGTTGTTTTAGAGCTCGTTTTAAACAAGCTCCTAATCAACAAAAAATTCACTTCAAGAGGGGTGAATTTTTTTGGCAAAAAACTCGATAAAATCAATAGAATTAGTTTTTCAATTTGATAAAGCTCGATTTATGAAACAGATTTATCTCCTCTTTGTACTCATATGGGCCTTGGGCATCACCCATCGAGTCAGTGCCCAGAACAACTTGGTTGAAATCAGTGGCCAGGTGAAAGACGCGGCTGCAAAAACGCCCTTGGCCAATGCCACGGTATACATTCGTGAACATGATGCAGGAGCGGTGACGGACAGTACGGGACAATTTGTGATCAAAAGTTACCTACGTTTTCCTTTCACCCTGGAAATTACTTTTGTGGGCTACGAAAAACAGTTGTTTACCGTAGAAAATGAACGCGCCAAGCTCCAATTCCAATTGCAGCCACTGGTGATGATGTCGGATGAAATGGTCGTTACCGCTTCACGGGTGGAAGAGCGCTTGTTCAAATCACCTGTTGCCATTGAAAAACTGGACATTCGGGCCATTCGCGAAACGCCAGCTGCATCCTATTACGATGCCTTGGAAAACGTTAAGGGAGTGCAACTGACTACCTCGAGCTTGACCTTAAAAGTACCCAATACCCGGGGATTCAACAACCCGAATAACTTCCGCTTCATGCAACTGGTGGATGGGGTGGATGTACAAGCAGCTACCTTGGGCGTACCGCTGGGCAACACCATCGGTCCATCTGAATTGGATATTGCCTCGGTAGAAATTACCCCTGGATCGGCTTCCGCGCTTTATGGGATCAACTCCATCAATGGTTTGGCCCATTTGCGCAGCAAAAATCCATTTTTAACCCAGGGTTTGAGTTTTTATCAACGCGTCGGCGTGAATCATGTCGATGCCATCGACCATCCCACTGCCTTGATGAGCGAAACTGCGCTGCGTTTTGCCAAAGTGTTGGACAAAGCTGAAAAAGTTGCCGTAAAACTCAACCTGAGTTACTTCCAGGGCATTGACTGGGTGTCTTCGGCTGCCGTGGATCAAAATGCCAGCAACAGAGCCTCAGCCAATCCAGCCTTCCCGGAACTGGGCAGCGGCGAAACCAACCCCGCTTACGACGCCTGGAACCGCTACGGTGATGAGCGCAACAACAACGTAGCCGTAGCCGTCAACTACCTGGGCAAACGCCAAACCTTCAATGTACGCCGCACGGGGTACTGGGAAAAAGACCTGACTGAACCCCAGGTAAGCAACCTGAAATTTTCAGGAGGGCTGTTTTATCGGCCTTTTAAAGATTGGGAGTTGAACTACAACTACCGCTACGGGAGTATGGATGGTACCTTCCAGCGTGGCAACAAAATCAGGCTCAACAATGCCGTGGTGCAAAACCATTCATTGGAATTGAAGAACAAGCGCCTGACCGCCCGGGTGTATTTCACTGACGAAAACACGGGCGATTCTTACAATCTCAAACCTTTGGTAGACAATTTCGAATTGACGACCAAAACCAATAAAGATTGGAGCGCTCTGTATCAAACTACCTTGCAAACTGGCATCGACCAGGGCAAGTCCCTGACTGAAGCACACCTGGCCGCCCGCGCTAACGCCGACAATGGCCGTCCGGAACCAGGAACACAGGCATTCCAAGACTTGAAAAACAAGATTATCGGCATCAACAATTGGGATCACGCTTCTTTGATCGCAGGCGCCCCTGCCACGGGTGGAGCTGCGCTCTGGCAACGCAGTCATTTGTACCATGGCGAACTGCAATACGATGCTTCGCACTGGTTTAAGGAAAAAGTAAGCTTGTTGCTGGGCAGCGATTTGCGGGTCAACGAGGTGATTCCTGATGGCAACAATTTTGTTGATTTTAGCCGTCCGATTGAAGACCGCACTTTGCCTGGAGGTGATAAGGTTCGGTATTCCAAGCTGGGTGCTTTTGCCCAAGCCACCAAGTTGTTGTTTGAAGAAAAGTTAAAACTGGTTGCATCGATTCGTTACGACCACAACTACGACTTCCCCGGGCGTTGGAATCCACGGGTAGCTGCCGTTTATTCGCCGAACGAAAAATGGAACTACCGCATTTCCTACCAGTCGGGGGTACGTTTCCCAGCTTTGTTTGAGGCACTTTCTTACGTCAACAATGGCAATGTACGCCGGGTAGGTGGTTTGGCCAAAGTGAATGAAGGCCTGGGCTTCCTCGAAAACTCCTATACCCTCAACTCCCTCGATCTTTTTACCGCAGCAGTGAACAAAGATGTGGCCGCAGGCAGTACCCGCAACGATGCTGGGATCAAAAACCGCAACTTGTTGGCGGTTGCCAACTTGCCACAACTGAAACCAGAAGCCGTACAAGCCTGGGATGCCGGGGTGAAGAGTGTGTTGTTTGACAACAAAGTGGTGCTCGACTGGGATTTCTATTACAACGTCTATGGTGGCTTCCTTGGACAGGTGGAAGTAGCAGTACCGCTGGATGGCAAAGTGGGTACCGACGCCTCAGTGTTGAACATGTTGGACCGCAACAAACAGGTTCGTTACCGCGTGTTTACCAATGCTACAAATACCTACTACAACTATGGTTCGGCGCTGCGTTTGAGCTACAACTTTTACAAAAAGTATTCGCTCTCCGGCAACCTGAACTACAACGATTTGCAAACCAAAAACGACAACGACATTTTCATCACCGGCTTCAACACGCCAACCTGGTCGGGCAATATTCAGTTTGGCAACCGGGAAGTACTGCCCAATTTTGGGTTCAACGTGGTGTGGAAATGGCAGGATACTTTCCGGTGGCAGACGCCATTGGCGGAAGGCCAAGTGTCTGCTTTTTCAACCGTAGATGCTCAAGTATCCTTACAAATACCAAAATGGAACGCTTCCTTCAAATTGGGGGGCACCAACCTGGCGAACAAACGTTACATTCAGTACGCAGCCGGGCCAACCATTGGCGCCTTGTACTACCTGAGTGTGACCTGGGATATCTGGAAGAAGTGATTAAAATCAAACCTGATCAGCAGGATTGTTTTTATCTTTAGGAATTGGATACAGTGCGGCGAATTAATCATAAAAATCCTAAACCGCTTTCAATCCAAGTATGTTCTCATTCCATACATATACCTAAAAACAAAGAATATGAGTTTGCGTCTCGGCGATATTGCGCCCAACTTCAAAGCCCAAACCACTGCGGGCGAAATTGACTTCTACGAGTACCTGGGTACTGGCTGGGGTATCCTTTTTTCACACCCTGCTGATTACACTCCGGTATGTACAACTGAGCTAGGCCGTACTGCTGCACTGAATGACGAATTTGCCAAGCGCAATACCAAAGTGCTGGCCGTAAGTGTGGATCCCCTGGACAAACACAAAGGCTGGATCAACGACATCAACGAAACCCAACATGTCGATGTACAATTCCCCATCATTGCGGATGAAGACCGCACGGTGGCTGGCTTGTACGATATGATTCACCCGAATGCTTCGGAGACCTTTACAGTGCGTTCTTTGTTCATCATCGGGCCAGATAAAAAGGTAAAACTGATGATTGTTTACCCTGCATCTACGGGTCGTAATTTCACGGAAGTACTACGGGTATTGGATTCACTGCAACTGACTGCCAATTACAGCGTGGCGACTCCTGCCGACTGGAAACATGGTGAAGATGTGATTGTGGTGCCTGCGGTATCTACGGAGGCTGCTATTGAAAAATTCCCTAAGGGAGTAACCATTGTGAAGCCGTATCTGCGCTATACACCACAGCCAGATTTGGAAGATTAGAAACAAGTTTTTAATAATCGAGTATATTTTTCGGAGCGCTCTGTCGCAAGACAGGGCGCTACTTTCCCACGAATAAATTCATGGGCTGTTTTCCCACCGCTACCGTTCTCTAGGCTCTAGCGTTTGAATTGCCTCCAGCTTTAGCTGGTGGTTTGAAGGACAAATCTTGAATGGGCTTTAGCCCAATATCAACTTAATAAATGGGGCTAAAGCCCAAAACTAGCGTCCACTGCTTACCCACCAGCTAAAGCTGGAGGCAATTCATGCGCGTTCAGTCAAAGATGATAGTTTATTTCAAAAACTTCAGGATTCGTAGGTTATTTGAATACCACCTTATAGATCACCCAAGTTCCAGATTTCCCGTTGCGCCACTTTGGGCCATTCTCAATGATGTGTTCAGCGGCCTGATCACAACCAAAACCCAGACCACGCAGTACGCTGATCCGAGTCGGTGTTCCATCTTTTTCAAACGTAAATTCCAGGGTGACATCTCCGCTGATGGCGTTCCGTTTGGCCTCGTGGGGCGTTTCGAGATTTTCCCGAATGTATTGTTCAAACTTTTCAAAGCCTCCTTCCGGACTCGGATAACCTACCCCTTCCCGGCGGTCGCTGGCCTCGAAGGATTTTTTTAAGGTTTTGGTTTTGCGTTGCAGCACTACTTTTTCGTCGTTATCATCCAGGCGCAGCGACTGCGTTTCAAATTCAGGATCAACGACCTTCACTTGTGCGGGGGCGGAGGAAGGCAGTGCAAAAGCCCCATCGCGATTGGTAATGGCGAAGGTATTGGCATCGCGTTGTACGGGGATGCCCACTGCGCGTTGTCCACGTTCATCTACCACTATGCCTCCTACGGTGGGAATGGGCTGTAGCGCAGTCAGATCACGTGTAGAAGCAGGTGGGCTAATTTTTGCCAGGTCTTTATCCGCCGCATTGCCTGCTGCACGACTACTGGCGGCATTGCCAGGAGCATCATCTCTAGTTGCTTCTACCTTAGGTTTTGCTTCGGCGATTTCTACAGCGGCCAGGCCATTTGCATCTTCTTTGATTGCGCCTTCATCAGCTAACTCTTCAGTGCTGAAGGTGGCAGGTTCAGGTCCTTGATTGGCTTTGTGTTTTTGGGGTGGTGTTTTTTCTGTTTTTTCAATGGGGACATTGGCTACCTCTGGAACGGCAGGAACAAGTTTGGATTCGGTTTCCCTGTTTGATTCAATTTGTGGAACATCAACCACTAAATCTTCACTGGGTACAGGGTTAAAGAGCCATTTCCAACCAAAAGTAAGCAGTAACAATACCGCAGCAGCAGCAGCTAGGCGGGGCAACCAAATCAAAATCGGCCCAGTTTTGCGCTGATCTGTTTGAGTCCTAGTGGCAATTCTAGCATTCAGTTGCTTGAGCTGCTGCAAGTGCTCGGCTTGAGGCTTTTGGCTCAAACCCTCCCAGGCATCTGCCAGGAAAGGATCTTCCTGTGCTGCTCGTTCCAAACGACTTTCTTCGCTGCCTCGGGTTTCACCGCGCAGCCAACGTCGTAAAAGATCGATTAATGCCTGGTTTTGCATACATTTATTTTTAGGCACCCGCGAGGGGTGCCTCTACACAATTTTTCAAATTCCGCCGCCCGTTCTGGATATGGGATCGCACAATGTTCAAATCCACCTGCATCCCATCGGCAATATCCTTGTAACTGCGGTCTTCAAAATAAAACAATCGAACACAGTCCTTTTGTTGATCGGAGAGTTTTTCGATGCAGCTTTCCAATTTTGTCAGCATCACTTCCCGATCTGGAAGCTCTTCTGCATCAGGATGCAACAATTCGAGGGAATACATAAGTCCGGGATCAAAACTTACGGTAAAATTTTGGCCTGCCTTGCGCAAACGCATCAGGCAATGGTTTTTGGCCAAAACGTACAACCAGGGCCGAAACTGAGCGATGTCGTGCTTTTTCGCTTTTTGAACCAATTCTTCAAAAATTTCCATGACTGCATCGGCTGCCGTTTCTTCCTGCTTCAAGTATTTCAAACAAACGCCATAAACCAATTCCGTATAACGACTGTACATGGTACCCAAAGCTTGCAGGTCGCCACTCTTCTGATAGTGGGCCAGCAAGTTTTCGTCCGAGGACGTTTCCGCTTTGGGTGTAAACAGACGCAGTTTCAAATGGATCAAATTATCATTGGTAGTGGGGCAAAAATAAGTGTTCATTTTTCCTGAGTCAAAGGATTAGATAAGACACTTAAAATGAATCGTTAACTTATCTAATCCTTTGACAAAATGAAGCACTTATTTTTTTATCGCCCCTTGTACGGGTAAAAATAGGAAAAGGGAACGTGGAAATAGTACTCGTTAAAAAAAATTCTTCCCTGCGCTGGATTTACGGCCAAAAATCCCGACCTTAAACAAGAACCAACTAAAGCTTATCCATACCAAAACCTGATACCATGCAAACCATCCTCGGCGCCGGAGGCGTCATTGGCAACGAATTAGCCAAAAGCCTCATGATTTACACCGATCAAATCCGCCTCGTCAGCCGTAATCCAAAAGCCATCAACAAAAACGACGAATTATTTGCAGCTGATTTGCTTGATCCTAAAGCAGTCCAGGCGGCCTTAAAAGGCTCAAACATTGCTTACCTCACCGCAGGGTTGCCTTACTCCAGCAAAATCTGGCAAGAAAAATGGCCGATTTTGATGCGCAATGTCATCGATGCCTGCAAAGCCAATGAAACCCGCCTCGTCTTTTTTAGCAATGTGTACGCACTGGGCAAAGTAGAAGGTTGGATGTCGGAAGAAAGCCCAATGAATCCATGCAGCAAAAAAGGTGAAGTTCGGGCTAAAATCGAACAAATGCTCCTGGATGAGGTCCAAAATGGCAATATTCAGGCCATCATTGCCCGTGCTGCCGACTTTTATGGCCCTGATGCCAACCTTGGCTTTGTGGATTTTATGGTTTTCCAAAACCTGGCAAAAGGTAAAACCCCACAAATTTTGGTCAACGCAAATACCAAACATTCCTATACCTTTACACCCGATGCAGCCCGAGCTACTGCTGCCCTAGGCAACACAACGGATGCCTACAATCAGATTTGGAATTTACCAACCGATCCTGACGCCTTAAGCGGAAAGGATTTTGCCGAACTCGTTGCCCAAGCCTTTGGAGCCAAATTCAAATACACCCTTGTGCCCAAATGGATGACTCGCATCCTGGGCTTGTTCATCCCCGAAATGGGGGAAGCCGTAGAAATGCTCTACCAAAACCAATACGATTATCTGTTTGACAGCAGTAAATATGTCCGGCATTTTAAACATCCTGCTACCACCTACCGCGAAGGCATCCAAGAAACCGTAGCTCATTTGCAACAGCAAAAATAATGAAAGTCAACTTATAATAACACCCAAACAATGAACACCTTAGCGCACCAGATTACCCAGCTATTCCCGGAAGAAAATGGCATTCCTGAGGAAAATAGGCTGAGTGCCCCCATTCACCAGCGCGAAATGCTGATCGATGGACAAATGATTCCCTGGTCAGGTACAGTGCAAGACGTGTATTCACCCGTACATGTTCACACACCCGATGGGCTGAAACGACTCCACATCGGCAGTTATCCCTTAGCTGGACAAGCTGAAGCCGATGCCGCGCTGGAAGCTGCCGTACACGCTTTCGACAATGGTCGGGGCGAATGGCCAACCATGCCGATTGGTGAGCGGATCGAATGTATGGAAAAATTCATCGGTCGGATGATCGAGCAAAAAGATTTGATTGTCAACCTACTGATGTATGAGATTGGTAAATCCATTGCGGACTCTACCAAGGAATTTGACCGCACGGTGGAATACATCTACGATACCATCGACATGCTCAAAGAGCTCGACCGTAATTCTTCGCGCTTCCGCATTGAGCAAGGGATCATTGGTCAAATTCGGCGCTCGCCGCTGGGCGTGGTACTCTGTATGGGCCCCTTCAACTACCCCTTGAACGAGACTTATACGATGTTGATTCCTGCCCTGCTGATGGGGAATACCATTCTGTTCAAACCTCCAAAACACGGTACGCTCTTGCATTACCCCATGTTGGAGGCCTTCCGCGACTGCTTCCCTAAGGGTGTGATGAACACTTTGTATGGGCGCGGTGGAACAGTGGTTCCCGCTTTGATGCAATCGGGCAAAATCAATGTGCTGACCCTGATTGGCTCAAGTCGGGTAGCGAATGACTTGAAAAAAATGCACCCGAAGGTCAACCGCCTCCGGGCTGTATTGGGACTGGACGCCAAAAACGCGGCCATCATTCTGGAAGATGCCGACATCGATTTGGCGGTGCGGGAATGTATCCTGGGCTCCTTGTCTTTCAACGGCCAGCGTTGTACAGCCATTAAAATCATCCTGGTGCACCGCAACATTGCCGACAAGTTCCTGGAGCGCTTTTCAGCCGCAGTGAATCAATTGCCTTTTGGCATGCCCTGGCAAAAAGGGGTTGCGATCACGCCACTGCCCGAGCCCAACAAACCAGCTTACCTTCTGGATTTGGTCGAAGATGCCAAAGCACACGGTGCTCGGGTGATGAATGAAGGCGGCGCCACCATTCACGAATCCTTTTTCTACCCAGCGGTGGTTTACCCCGTCACTGACGAGATGAAAATTTACCGTGAGGAACAATTTGGTCCGGTCGTACCTGTATCTTCTTTTGCCAGTGTAGAAGAGCCGATCCAATACCTGATCGACTCCCCACACGGCCAACAAGTCAGCATCTTTGGCAATGATCCCGATGAAATCGCCCACCTGGTGGATCAACTGGTCAACCTCGTAAGTCGCGTAAACATCAATGCGCAATGCCAGCGTGGGCCGGATACCTTCCCCTTCACCGGGCGCAAGGACTCTGCCGAGGGTACCCTTTCGGTGGAAGATGCGATTCGGGCTTTTTCCATCCGTACCATTGTCGCTACCAAGGAGACCGAGAAGAACAAAGAGATTTTGAACGAAATTGTGGAGGGGCACAAGTCGCAGTTTTTGTCTACGAAGTTTATTTTTTAAAAAATATAGCCACTAAGGGGCGATAAAAAAATAAGTTCATTTTGCCCCACTACTAAGAACAAACACATTCTGAATTTCAGAAAATTTCCAATGCGACATTTTTTTATCACAAAGAAAACACAAAGAGACACAAAGAGCACAAAGTCAGATGTTGACAACGCTTCGCTTTGTGTCCTTTGTGTCCTTGTTTTTTTCCTCTGTGATAAAAAAATGTCGCTTTAGTTTTGAATCTTTTTTGCTAAATGGTTGGTGATTTTCACTTCAAAATTGCCGCCCCCACCGCACAATGCAAACACTGCCGCTGATCACAATACATGCGTTTCAAATGGATCAAGGCCTGGGTTTGTCCGGCGTCTTCAGGTTCAAAGCCCAATTTTTTCCAGCCATCAATGATGTGATTCGCCTCTGGGGGGAGCTCTTGTAAGAAGCGCAGGGCTTTGTCACAATACTTTGAGTCCTGGGTGTACATCCCATAATAAAAGATAAGTGGGATGCAGGCATTCAGAATGAGCAGCTCGATAAAACTGCTCCCAAGGTGCTTCAATTTGCGGGTCGAAGGCTTGTCGAAGGTGTAGTGTTCCGACCAGTACCCATGCAAAGTAACACTGAACAAATTCGCCAGTTCTTCGACATCCTGAGCAGCTAAAATTTTGCTAAAAAGGTTGCTACCTTGGTACAAGAGCACCGCAAATTGAGCCAGACGCATCGTGGGAAAATTGGCAGGGCGCATCCGCAAAAACTTCCAATTGCTGGCGGCCATTGGCTCCAGGCCATACTTCTGGCGCAAAAAACGGTATTCGCCTTGCAATTGCTGCGGGTATTTTTCCACAAAATCGGGTTCCAACAAACCCGCCTGACCAAAAAGCAGGGCTTCAATTTGCAGCAAATTATCCCGATGGCGGCCAATGAGTTTGAGGGGCAAGCTGCGGGCCACCTGTTCGCAGGGGTCCAGGTTGACACTGAGGCCAAAATTGCGCAACAACAATTGGTAACAAACCTCTTCCCAATCTCCCTGATTGAAGTCCAAAAATCGTTTGACAAGTTCGGTTTTGGCCTCCAAACGTTCAACCATTACCCGTTCCAGCCACAACTTGACACTTAGCGTTTTTACCTCTTGCCAATGGTTTTGACAAGGAACCCACAAGTTGTTGTTGAGCATGCGGTAATAAGCGCTACAAAGGTTGGGATCGAGCAAGCGACGCAACTCCAGACACGGAATGCGCTCGCCATTTGGATCGTAAATGGCCTGGTCTTCGTCCAGCACGACATGCAGGATGACATTGGCATAAGCAGGGTCTTTCTCATGCCGATGCAACAACCAATCCGATGCTTTAAGGTGTACCTCTACATTGCCCGCCCAATAGGTATCCTCAATCCGGAGGCGTGCATTGAGAAAATCGGGGCCAGCGTGGCGGTTGTGCTCACCAATAGCCAGAATGGTCAAGTTTTGACCTTGGGTCGTTTGTAAATGGTTGGAATTAAAATGCTGGTAACGCCAGGCGTAATGGAGAAAATCTTCAGTCATGTTCTCAAGGTTAAAAGATGAATAACCTGAGAATCATTGTTGTTAAGGGTGGATCGAATGCACAAAAGTGCCGTATTGCTTACAAATTTAAAACTTATTTTTTAAAAAGCAAATCCTCACACTTCTTCTTTGCTTTCAATCCGGTTGTAGATTTTAAAAATGTAGTCCATTTCGTTTTTGTCGTCGGCTTTATGGGCCTCTTTGAACGTCAGGCGCCATTCCTTGGGCTCAATTTTTGGAAAAAAAACTTCCCCTTCCGGTTCCAGATCAACTTCGGTGAGGTAAATTTTATCCCAATAATCCTGGCTTTGTTCGTAAATCTGTCCGCCGCCAATGATAAAAGCCTCGCTTTCCCCATTGTCGTAAGCCAATTCCAGGGCCTCGTCCACGGAGTGTACCACCATACAATCGGTAGCCACAAAAAAGATGTCGCGGGTCACGACGATGTTGGTCCGTTGGGGCAGTGGACGCCCAATCGAATTAAAAGTATTGCGCCCCATGATCACGTGGTGATTCAGGGTAGTCCTTTTGAAGTATTTCAAATCGGCAGGCAAATACCAGGGAATTTGGTTGTGCATCCCGATGACGCGATTTTTAGCGGCGGCGACGATGGTGGATACGATCACGGGCGTTTATTTTTCGGTAGGAATAGTAATCTCTTTGGCACTCACTTTACGTTCTATGGCACCATGTTGCGTCAAGTTTTTGCGAATCACATCCGCACTTTGTTTCATCGCAGCGCGGGTAGTTTCGGGCATGGGTTGCTGGGCTTGCATTTCCCCATTTTCAAAAGCGGCCACTGGCACGGTCATGTAAACAGGTTTACCCGCAGCCGGGCGATAGATGTAGCGGTATACCGGAATGTACTCCACTTTGCTGATTACCGTTTGCGGACTGCTGATGGCTGATGGCTGACTGCTGACCGCTGATTCCTGACCGCCGTTCTTTTTTTCTAATTCAATTTCCACCATCAAACCAATGTCGGTATAAGTTTTGGTTTGAGCAGAAATGAAGTTCCCCATCGAATACACCACCAGTCCATTGCGGGTGCTGCCATCGGCTTCCTGCAAGGGATAGTTTTTGATGGGTTGCACCACATGAGGATGGGCACCAATGACCATGGTAGAACCCCAACTGAGCATTTTTTGAGCCAGGGCGCGTTGGCGTTCGTTTTCAGCCAGCTGGTATTCATCACCCCAATGGACTACGGTGATGATGGCATCAGGTTTATGGGCTTTGGCCGCATCGATGTCGGCTTTAATGGCTTTCTCGTCGATGAGGTTCACCACGCTGGGCTTGTGGTTGGGGATGCCGTTGGTACCGTAGGTATAATTGAGAAAAGCCAGTTTAAAGTTGCCTTTGTATACAATCAATGGGTACAGGGCCGCCCGATGCGAGGAATCGATAAAGGTACCCGTTTGATAAAATCCGTTTTTTTCCAGGGTTTTGATGGTGTTTTGCACCCCGATCAGGCCCCCATCGTTGGAGTGGTTGTTGGCGGTGACCAACAAGTCGAAACCCGCAGCGCGCAAGGCCAAGGGCAATTCATCCGGGCTCTTGAAGGTCGGGTAACCCGTATAAGGCGGCTTACCCGGCAAGGTCAACTCCAGGTTGCCGATGGCCAGGTCGGATTGCTCCAACAAGGGTTTGAGGAACTGAAAACAAGGGGAATAATCGTAGAGTTTATTGGCTTCGATGGCGGCAGACTCAATTTGGGGGCCATGCCCCATGATGTCGCCTACAAAAATCATTTTGAGCTTGTCTTGAGCAGAAAGCGTAACGCCTAAAACAAACAGGGTAAAAAACAGCAAAAAATTCTTCATAAATACTTAAAATTAAGCCAATTAACTCAAATCAAATGGCAATCCCGAAGGGATTGTATGTTTATGGCACTACTAAGGTTGGCTTGATTTGCCTTTTTTCCCAGGAACTTCCCGAATGATGTAGTCCTTTTTCAAGACCTGTTTTTCCATTTCCCGGCGAGCTGGCGTCCGAATTTCCCCTTTGAGGTATTTTTCAATCATCAAACTGGCCACGGGTGCCGCAACGGAGCCCCCAAAACCAGCGTTTTCGGCATACACCGCAATGGCAATGCGCGGATTGTCTTTTGGGGCAAAACAGAAAAAGATCGAGTGGTCTTCCCCTGAGCTGTTTTCAGCAGTACCGGTTTTACCACAAATAGCAATATCCGGGATAAAGGCCCGACGGGCGGTACCCGCTATGGTAACCCGTTCCATTCCATCCACTACGGGTTCGAAGTACTTGCGTTCGATTCCCACTTCATTTTTGGTACGGAAAGTGCTCCGGGTAGTTAGGGAGGAATCACCAAAAGCCTTGAGGAAGTGCGGGGTATAATAATGGCCACGGTTGGCGATGGTAGCGGCGAGGTTGGCCAACTGGATATTGGTACACAACAATTCCCCTTGCCCAATGCCCAAGGAACGAATCCAAATCGATTTCCACTGACCGTCGCGTGCATACCAACGGTCAAAAAAAGCGGATGTAGGAAAGCGGCCCGCTTGTTCACCGGGGTAGTCAACCCCCAGTTTGCGGCCATAACCAAATTTATTCAGGTAATGGTTGATCGTATCCAGGCCCTTATTGGGATGGCGATACCCATTCATGTCGACAATGGCACGAAACAGGGTTACAAAATAGGCATTGCAAGAATGTTGGATGCCTGCACGCAAATCACTACAATGGGCGTGTCGGTGACAACCCAAACGCACACCGGGTGCAAAGTAGCCCCCGGCACAGCTCACGCCCCGATCTTCGTTCCATATGCCAATCTGCTGGCCAATCAGGGCCAAAATCGTTTTGTGGATAGACCCTGGAGGATACTGCGCCATTACCGCCCGGTTGAACAGAGGAATATTGGGGTCGGTAGCCAGTTTTTTATACACGTCGCCGCGGGCGTTGTTGGTAATGGTGAGTTCGTTGGGGTCGTAGTTGGGCGTGGTCACCATGGCCAGAATTTCTCCGGTCCTGGGTTCAATGGCGACCAGACCTGCACGTTTGTTGCTGAGCAGGTGCTCGGCGTATTGCTGGAGGTCCAAATCGACGGTGGTTCTAAGGTCTTGACCAGGCACTACTGGAATATCGTCTTTGCCATTGCGGTAGGAACCAGCATAACGTCCCAATTTATCGCGCAACACAAAAGCGACGCCTTTTTTACCCCTCAGCTCATTCTCGTAAGTTTTTTCTAGTCCACTTGCTCCGATGTAGTCACCAGGGGCATAGATGTCGGACTTGGTTTCCACCTCGGTCCTGTCCACTTCGCGAATGTATCCCAACAAATGTGCAGCCACTGGCGCCGGGTATTGACGGGCGTTGCGCAGGACGATTTCAAAGCCGGGAAATTCGGGCAGCGCTTCCTGAAAACGCGCGAACGCCTCAGCAGAAATTTTACTTTTAAATACAAAGGGAACGGATCGAGAAAAACGACCACTTTTGAAGTCTTTATCCAGCGCTTTTTTGTACTCTTCGCGGGTCATGCCCGCCAGTTTGCAAAAGCGCCCTACATTGATGTTTTTATCCATTGCATCCACCGTGAGCATCAGGTCATACATGGGATTATTGACTACCAGTAATTTTCCGGTGCGGTCATAAATCAAACCCCGTGCCGGATAAATAGGAAAACGGGCTACAGCACCAGTGATTTTATCACCAGATTTGAACTCTCCATTGATGACCTGCAAGTAAAAAGCCCTAGCCAGAAGCAAAGTTGCTGCAACGATGAATACCACCTGTATGACCTGCTGACGATTGCTGCCGATATCCATAGCGCTATCTTATGAAAAATGAGTTAATCTAAACCGTTTAATATACCTGCTAAAATTAGGGTAAAAAAAACGGAAACTATAAAACTGAGTAGACTTTTAACGATGATTTCCACGATAAATACATGTGAAAAGAACACCATTATGTAGTAAAAAGGCAAATACACCAAAAAGGAATAGATCACGTAGCGCAAAAATGGAAGGAATTTTAGCCTCCCTAACGACGGTGTAAATGCCTCATCGATTCCACGAGGCAAAACCAAGGCTAAAATATAGGGCCGGGCAAAAGCCAACACAACTGCACTCGCCGTGTGTACACCCAAGGTATTGTAGGAAGCGTCGATCAAGAGCCCCGAAAAGAATGCAATGAGCATCAACCTGTTGACATGCATGCCAAAAGGGAGCAATAAAATGAACAAAGGATACACAAACGCTTCATAATAATAAGAACCCAGTGGCAAAAACTGTACCTGCTTTAGCACAATGATTTGGAGGATCCAAATGATGATGAATTTTAGCGAAATGCGCAATGTCGAGCTACTGTTCATCTTTGGCGCGTGCTTCTAGTTGATTGATTTCATCGGCATGTACGTTCACTACAATTTGAGCGTAGCGCACGTTTGCCATATTGGTATTCAGTTTGACCTGAATCAAATGGTTGCTGGATCCGGGTGGGATGCTGTGGTAAAACACTTTGCCGATCGTCACCCCGGGTGGATAATATGTGGAAAAGCCAGTGGTTTCTACAACGTCTTCCTTAGAGCTAATTTTGTTGTGCTTAGGAATATCGACCAATTGCATGAAGCGAGGGTCTTTACCTCGCCAAACCAGAGAACCATAAAAACCTTTGTCTACGCCGCGAATTTGCGCACTTACCCGGGAATCGGTATGCAAAACGGACATAACAATGCAATAATACTTCGATACGTACCTGACAACCCCCAATACTCCGTCGGCGGTGATTACCCCCATGTTTTCCTTTACCCCGTGGTAACGGCCCCGGTTCAAGGTGAGGTAGTTTTTGGGTTTATCCACGGAATTATTGACTACGGTAGCTTCGATGTACTTGTAAATTTGGATGCGGGTACTGTCGAGCACCCGTTGTAAAGTATCGATACTGACTTGGGTATTGTACTGATCCTTGGCCAATTGCCCACGCAGCACACTGATCTCGTGTTGCAATTTTTCGTTTTCCCTGCGGAGGTTGAAGTAGCTCCCTATGGCGGTAGCACCGCTGCCAAAAAAGCCAGTCACCCTTCCTGCCGAATTCAAAAAAATCTTACCCTGCGCTTCGTTGTTCCGAACAATCAGAAAAAGCGAAACGAACAGCAGCACAAAAAACAAAACCCGGGAATTGACCCGATTGAGTAATTGCAGGAAAGTATTCATGTGGTGATTGGAACTCGCGGGTGAGGAATAAGGTTGTTTTGATGCTGCATTTTAATGCATCAAAACAACCTTACACACTGTAAATCACACACTTTTGCGATCGATCAAAAAGGAAAAACGATCGGTATTTTTGAGCGCAATGCCCGTTCCCCGAACCACTGCGCGCAATGGATCATCGGCAACCTGAACGGGAAGTTTGGTTTTTAAGGAGATGCGTTTGTCCAAACCACGCAGCAGCGCACCGCCACCAGTTAGGTATAAACCTCTTCTGAAAATATCGGCGGCCAACTCTGGTGGAGTAGATTCCAGGGCTTTGAGTACCGCATCTTCAATTTTGGAGATGGATTTATCCAGCGAGTGGGCAATTTCGCGGTAACCTACCTTGATTTGTTTGGGGATACCCGTCATCAAATCCCGGCCATTTACGGCAAAATCTTCGGGGGCTTGATCTTCTTCCAATTCATGCAGGGCGGAGCCCACGTGAATTTTGATTTGTTCAGCCGTCCGTTCACCAATCAAGATGTTGTGCTGGCGCTTCATATAGCTCACGATATCGTTGGTGAATTCATCACCAGCAATCCGAATCGATTGATCACATACGATCCCGGAAAGGGCAATCACCGCAATTTCGGTAGTACCCCCACCGATGTCGATGATCATGTTGCCTTCGGGCTCTTCCACATCCAGACCTATCCCGAGTGCAGCAGCCATTGGCTCATGAATCAGGTAGGTTTCTTTGGAGTCTACGTGATCGGCAGAGTCAAATACCGCGCGTTTTTCCACTTCTGTGATCCCCGAAGGAATACAAATGACCATTTTCATGTGGGAAAAAAAGCGACGACGGCCATCGATCATATTGATGAACCCTTCAATCATATTTTCAGCCGCCTGAAAGTCGGCGATTACTCCATCTTTCAGTGGGCGAACGGTTTTAATATTCTCGTGGGTCTTTTCGTGCATTTGCATCGCTCGACGACCAACCGCAATGGTTTCGTTCGTTTTGCGATTGATGGCCACGATTGAAGGTTCGTCCACAACAATCTGATCATTTTGCATGATCAGGGTATTGGCAGTGCCAAGGTCTATGGCGAGTTCTTGTCTAAAAAAACTGAACAGCTTCATTAATTTTCCTTACCTAAGAGTTTTTGTAAATTATGTCAAACGCGCTCCTTAAAGCTTGATTCTGATCAAACAGCTGGTATACCGCTGGCGTTTCATGCTCGCAAAAGAAAGAAAATTTAGCGACATTAATGCATGTTCGGCCCTGCTTAACCAAATTTTTTTGATCAAACCCTGAAAAAATGGTCCGAATTGGTTATTTAGGCTTTGCCCACGATTACTTCGCTCATTTTCTCGGGGATCAAATACTTTTGCGCCATGGCTTGAATGGATTCAGGCGTAACGGCCAAAGTAAGATCTACCGAGTCTTGTAGCTCCGTAAAGGGCAAATTTTCGGTCACCAGGAGGCGCAGCAACTCCGCCACATTGAATGGCCCATCGATCATGGTCAGGTAATTGCCCAGGATGTAGTTGCGCATCATTTCCAGTTCATCTTCGTCCACGAGTTCCTCACGCAAGCGGTCCATTTCCAAATAAATTTGGGTGCGTGTGTCCGCGACAAACTCATTGCCCACCTCGGTTCCTATGTAAAAGCAACCATCAAATTGCATGGCATCGAGGGTAGAATAAATGTTGTAGGTATAACCCTTTTCTTCCCGGATATTGGTCATCAGGCGTGAGCCAAAGTAGCCCCCCAGAATCACATTGAGGATGGAAAGGTCAAAAAAGTCGGGATGATGCCGATCGAAGGTGCGAAAGCCGATGCGAATGGCCGACTGCAAACTGTCCGGCTTGGAAATCAACAAGTGTTGGGGTGGAGCTTCCTCGAGGATCAAACTGGGTTCAGGGATTACACCGCTGGGAATACCATGCCCCAATTGTTCATTCAGTTGTTCGAGTACCTCCGGGGTCACTTTCCCACTGATGATGATGAGGCAATTGTCTTTGGTAAACAAACTGCTGTGGTGCTGCAACAAATCCTCCCGGGTGAGTTGGTTATACGTTTCAGCAGTGCTGTTGTAGCCATAAGGGTGTTCGGGGCCAAAGAACATCTCGGTAATTTGGCGATAGGCTACTACATCACTTTTGCTCAGGTCTACTTGCAAATGTTGCACACTGCGCTGAATGAAAGCCTGTAGTTCGTGTTCCGGGAAACTAGGGGTTTTGATCACCTCCCCCAACAAGGGCAATACATGATTGAAGTGTTTGTTTAAGGACAACAGCGTCAGGCTAGCCGTATCGGTATGGTAAGGAATGGCGAGGCTACTCCCGTAATAATCCAGTTTTTCGGCCAACTCAGCCGAGTTGTAGTTTTGAGTGCCTTCGCGCAGGAGCGCACTTGTAGCGCGTGAGGACAGTTTTTTGTGCTCATATGGGCGGCCACCCTTAAAGATGACTTCCACCTTGAGTACCTCCTGGGTACCCATGGCGACGACATAAACAGGGATTCCGTTATCCAAGCGCAACTCTTGAATTTCCGGCATTTTAATGTCGGTGATGGTTTTAATTTTGGGCGCTCTCGAACGGTTTGGCATAGGTTACTGTACAGAGGTTTTTGAAATAGGGGGCAAATATAGGGGCTTAGGGGTTGTAAAACAAGCATTATTGAAAAGTCAATTGGGATTCGTTTTTAAACAATGCGCACTGCTTTGGCCAGAATGCTTAGATCGTAATCGATCCCCAAGCCAGGGCGTGTAGGGATTTCAACTACGCCCTCTTTGGCTTCAATTTTGCTATACCAGGTGGGCTTCACGGATTTGGCATCGTACACAAATTCTTGAAAACCAAATAAATTAGGCGCTACAGCAGCAACTTGCCAAAACGGGGCAATGAGCGGATCTGCTTTAGGCGTGTGTGGAGCGATGCCTTTGAGCCCATAATGACTGGCCATGGCTGAAACCTGTAATGTGCGCATGATCCCACCATTATAGTATAGGTCGGGTTGCAATATGTCATAAACCTTATTTTGGGCCAGGCGACGAAAACGGAAAAGACTAGAATCTTGTTCTCCTCCAGCCAGTACCACTTTTTTCAGCGCTTTGTTGATCTGACGCATACCTTCTTCATCCTCAAAGTTGCAGGGTTCCTCGAAAATCGCCACTCCGTGATCCTCCAGCAAACGACCAGCTTCGATGCCTTCTTTGACATTGTACGAACCATTGGCATCGGCATAGATCGTAATGGCATCGCCTAGTCCCTTGCGCAAAGCGGGCACAAAGCGCCTGGTTTGTGCAGCGTTTTCGGGAGTGTTCACCATACGCCCCCCAATTTTGATTTTAACTCCCTTGGCACCTGTTGCTTTCAACTTTTCCTGCAAAACTTCGATGATGGCGGCAGGATCACCCTCCCGACTCCAGTCGGAAATGTAAACGGGATAGTTGCTGCGAACTGCCGTTCCCAACAACTGGTGAACCGGCTTTTGGGCAATCCGCCCCAATAAATCCCATATGGCAATCTCCACCGAACCAATGCAGTTCCACAAGGGCATTCCGGTGTACTTGTAATTGCTGTTCAAGCGGTAGGCATTGTCTACGAGTTGTACCAAATCACGGGCATCAAATCCGATGAAATGAGGCAAAACCAAACCTTTTAACAGGGATACCAAGTGGGGCATCCGGTCGTTGCATTGTGTAATGCCGATTTGTCCATTGCTGCGCACCACCATCAGGAGATATTGATCTACTTTGAGTAGTTCAATGGAGTCTATCAGTACCTTATTGGGCAAGACTGCCTTGAGGTCGGGAACTGGCCACGTGAGCAAAGGCTCCGTATTAGGGCTTGCCTCAGCGCGGAATTGGGGCAAAAACGCAAAAGCGGTAGCCCCAATAAAGCCTTTTTGGAAAAAACTACGGCGTTGCATTTATGGATGAATTTTAATTTGAAAAATAGGCTCATCGCCTTTCGATGCATCAGAAACGCTACAAAAAGTAGTTGTCAAAACTAATCATTTTTTAAACAGCTCGCTTTTCGTCCAAAACATTCCCCTTACCAATGGATCGACAAGCACCAAGAAATTAATGATCTAAACCTCTTAGTAGTGGGGCAAAAATAAATGTTGATTTTTTCTTTCAACCGTACTTTCTTTTCAGCCGTGGCAAATGCATGTTCAACTTTGGGTAATGCTTTGTAATCCTAATTCGCCAATATAAAAAATGTAGCTTAGCTTTACGATTCATAAACTAGAACATTCATCAATCCACTTTTTTCGCGATGAACAGACGTGACATACTTAAAACATTAGGGGCTGCTGGTATGGCCACCGTTTTGCCTGTAGACTTATTGGCAGGTACGGCACTGAAAAAAACCAAGTTCCGCTTTTGCCTAAATACCAGTACCATCAGTGGCCAGAAATTGGGCATTGTGAAGTACATTGAAATTGCTGCCGCCTCAGGTTACGATGGCATCGAGATTTGGTTGCCCGATCTCAACGCGTACCTCAAAGAAGGTGGCACCATGACTGCACTGGCTCAAAAGGTCAAAGATGCGGGGATCACTGTAGAGGACGCCATTGCTTTTGCCCCCTGGATGGTGGAAGACGATGCCCAACGCGCAGGAGGTTTCAAACAACTGGAAGAAGAAATGAACCTCCTCGCACAGCTTGGTTGCAGACGCATTGCTGCACCACCCGCCGGAGTAAAAAAAGATCCACCACTGGATTTGTTCAAAGCTGGTGAGCGTTACAAACAAGCGCTGGATTTGGGTCGAAAAACCGGGGTAATGCCTCAATTGGAATTTTGGGGTGCTTCGGGCACCTTGTTTCACCTGGGGCAGGCATTAGCTGTAGCTGCAGCCGCCAACGATCCTGATGCCCGCTTGTTGCCCGATATTTACCACTTGTTCAGAGGCGGATCTGGTTTTGATAGCCTGAATTTGTTGAGAGGGGATACCGTGGAGATTTTCCACTTCAATGATTTTGTGAACAATAAACCTATTGCAGAACAAACCGACGCAGATCGCATCTATCCCGGCGACGGTGATGCGCCAATTGAAGGTGTGGTGCAATTGTTGAAAGAAATGGGGGGCTCCAAGGTCATCTCGCTTGAACTCTTCAACCGGGATTATTGGAAACAGGATCCACTGCTGGTCGCAAAAACCGGGCTGCAAAAGCTGCGGGCACTAGTGTAAGTAGCCGACACAAGCCAAAATGACAATGATTTTACGGCGATAACAACAACATAAGCGAATGACTCCCTTAACTTTGCAGCATGAGGGAGTCATCTCACCTTTATTCAATAAAATCACCCACTATGTTATCCCTACTTAAAACGCCACTGGGGCGCTTGCGTGTTATTGCTTTCGCCGAAGGTATGTCCTTTTTGATTCTGCTGTTCATCGCCATGCCACTGAAGTACATCTGGCAGTACCCACAGGCGGTTCGCAATTTTGGTTCATTGCATGGACTGCTGTTTGTGCTGTACATCCTGCTCGTGATCCTCTGCAGCATCGAGTACCGCTGGAAATTCTGGAAGGTGGGAATCCTGCTGTTGATTTCGGTCATTCCCTTTGGAAATTTTTATGCAGATAAGCATTATTTGCAGGAAGGGAAAGCGTAGGACTACTTCAATTTGAGCCTATTTCAACATTGAGACTTGTAAATTGGGAATCCGTTGGACATGTACTACTGGATCCCCCTAAATACTCAATCCCTGTACCGCCAACGCTAGCCCCATCCGCATTTTATCCGCGTCAGGTTTGGTTTTGGACACGATACGCATGCCGTGTACATAGTTGAGTAAAAAAGTAGCCGCCACGCCGGGATCAAAGTCTGGCCTAAACTCTCCTTGCTCCTGACCGGCGCGCAAAAGTTTTTCAAAAAAAGCCTCAACGGCACAGATATTGCCTTGGGCAAACTGGCAAACATCTTCGTCGAGGATCGCTAATTCAGCCGTGGCATTGGCCATCATACAGCCCCTTTGATCGGGATCGGCAAGGGTCTCTTCGAGGTTAGTTTGCAATACCGCCATAAGTTGCGCCTTAGGGCTATTTCCAGAAGCAGCAACCGCCCTGGAATTTTGGCGTTGTGATTGACTCTGGAAAAGCTTTAGCGCCGCCATATAGAGCTGTTTTTTGTCTCCGTAGGTATCGTATAAACTGGCTCGGCTAATGCCCATGGCCGTTACCAAATCTTCCATCGAGGTCGCGTGATAACCTTTTTTCCAAAAAACATGCATGGCTTTTTCTAGCGCCTCTACCTCGTCAAATGCTTTGCTACGTGCCATAAATTAGGCGATTTTACACAAAAGTACACCTCATTTCAGAACAATTGTTCCAAAATGAGGCAATTTTTTTTGCGGTATGACTACCACAAGACTCCCGTACCACCATCCACCAGGATTTCGGCACTCGTGATGTAGGAGGCATCGTCCGAAGCGAGGAAAACTACGGTTTTGGCAATTTCGGCGGCATCTCCAAAACGGCCCATCGGGATTTTTGGAATGAAGCCAGCGGCAAAAGCGGCAAGTTGCTCTTCGTTCATACCCAGTTTATTGTAGATTGGAGTACTAATCGCGCCGGGGCTAATCGTGTTTGCCCGGATGCGACGTACAGCCAATTCCACCCCCAGTGTTTTAGCCAAATGGATTAAGGCTGCTTTGGAAGCGCCATAGGCCGAGTTGCCCGCCATAGTGCCATGCCCCAGGAAAGTACCATTAAAGATGATCGAAGCACCATCGTTCAATCGGGGTAATAAAGCCTGGACAGTGAAAAATGCACCCCGGAAATTGATGTTCATATTGGCTTCAAATACTTCCAGGCTCATGTCAGCGACCGGAGCGAATTGAGCTACACCCGCATTGTAGAACAAAATATCGAGTTTTTCAATACCTTGAGCACTAAGTTTTTGCGGCAGCGCTTTGATTTCCTCCAGGTTCGAAGCATCACATTCGATGGCAATGCTAGCTGCACCGAGTTCAGCGACGGCTTGGAGAAGTGATGCTCTGTTGCGGCCAATGATGATTACCTTGGCCCCCTGGGCAATAAATTCATGGGCGGTAGCCAGGCCAATGCCGCTGTTCCCGCCAGTGATGAGGGCTGTTTTCCCGATTAATCTACTCATTGTGGTATGGTTTAAATTTTTTCTGGAATGATCATTCTGTTATTTTGCTTAAAAAAACCGCTCAACGGTTTGTGTAGCGGAATGATGCAACAAAGATATAATTACAGAACGATCATTCCAAAATTATTTTCCCGCTTTTTGCCATTTTTTTCAATTATTTTTAATCAAAAATAAATTATAAGTCCCTTGCTTTGGCTCAAAATTGATCCCGAAAAATCGATAAGTTAAAAAACCCTAAAAAAAAAGTTAAAGCCTAAAACCTCGGTAACAATCACCAGCGGAAATCGTCTTTTTAGTGGGGCAAAAATAAGCGCTCATTTTTCTTGAGCCAAAAGATCAGATAAGACACTTGAAATGAAGCGTTTACTTATCTAATCCTTTGGCAAAATGAGCGCTTATTTTTTTATCGCCCCTGTCCTCCTATTTAAAAACCGATTTCAAAACCAAAAAACTTTCTAATGGTTAAGCAAACATGGTTTTCCGTTTTAGGCCTGATGGGCCTGTTCCTCCTTACTTTTAATGCTTGTACCAAAGACGAAAATGTAGTAGACCTAAGCGAAGAAGAAAGCGTGGAAATGGCCACGCGTACCCTCAAAAGCCAACAATTGATTGGTACTTCTTTTGGCATTGCCACCCGGGGAGCGGCTGAGGTAGATGGCTTGGTGAGCGGCAATCCCGAAATCCGCAGTGCTTGTGGCACCATTACGGTCACCCCTAAAGATTTAACAACTTTTCCGAAAACGGTAGTGGTTGACTTCGGCACAGGATGTACCGATGTAGACGGCAAAAACAAAAGTGGCAAAGTGACCATGGTCGTTGGCAAACTCTGGGAACCCAACTCGCTGGTAACCTTGCAATACGAGAATTACAGCGAAGATGGGGTAAAACTGGATGGCAAATTCACTTTTAGCAACAGCAGCACCAACACCGCTGGCGTTTACCAGATCAAAGCCGATAAGGTAAAAATCACCGACACCAACAACGAAACCTGGACCTGGAGTGGCGTTCACGATTTTAACCAAACCCGTGGCCATGCTAGCTGGTGGGATTGGAGCGATGACGTGTACGATGTGACAGGCAACATTGATGTACTTTTCCCCAACAACGAGGTCGTTACCTGGAACATCGGTCAACCCCTGGTGAAGGCCAACAACTGTTACTGGGTAAGCAAGGGCCTGGGGTTGTTGAAGTTGAATGGCAAAGACATTCAGGTAGATTACGGCGATGGTACTTGTGACAATGTTGCGGTGCTGACGCTGAATGGGAAGACTTTTACGATTAAGTTGTAAGCAGAAGAGTTGCCTCAATTTTTAAACATTGCCAAAGCGACATTTTTTTTTAGCACAAAGGAAAAAAAGAGGACTCAAAGAACACAAAGCGAAGCGCTGTCAACGTCTAACTTTGTGTCCTTTGAGTCCTCTTTTTTTTTCTTTGTGCTAATAAAAATGCCGCTTTGGTTTTACATTGAAAATTCGGGATGAATCATGTTTGTGCAATTTTTCATACATTAGATGACCAAAATCAAATCGCACTACCATGACACCCAATCGCCGCCAATTCCTCAATCTTGTCGCCGGGGCCTCTGCCGCTACGGTATTGAGTTCTACCCAATCCGAGGTGTTTGCCTCCTACCCTACCCCCATTGCGGCCAATTCCTACAACTGGTTTACCTTTTATGGCCGTGACAATAAAAAATGGGGCGAAGACCTGGATGCCTGCATCGCCGATTTTGCCAAAACGGGCCTGAAGGCTTACGAGCCCAGTTTTAACACGCCCGAAGAGGTTGCCAAGCTTGGCCCGGTGCTCAAAAAGCACCAAATCGCCATGCCTTCGGTGTACGTCAACAGTGTTTTGCACAAGGCGGATGAAGCAGCCAAGTCAATCGCTTCGGTATTGGCAATTGCCGATGAAGTCAAAAAACTGGGCACGAAAATCATGGTGACCAATCCTACGCCCATCCGTTGGGGGGGTGATGAGGTAAAATCTGACGAAGAGTTGAAATTGCAAGCGGCTAGCTTAGATAAACTGGGCGCGGCCTTGCGCCAAAAAGGCATCACCCTGGCCTACCATACCCACGACGTGGAAATGAAAGCGGGTGCCCGCGAATTCCACCACATGCTGCTGAATACTTCGCCACTGAATATGTCCTTCTGCTTTGATGTGCATTGGGTATACCGGGGTTCACAAAACTCGCAACTGGCGGTGTTCGATGTCCTGAAATTGTATGGCAAACGGGTGGTGGAACTGCACATCCGCCAGTCGGTCGATGGCGTTTGGTCGGAAACTTTTGGCGATGGGGACATTGATTATCGGCGCTTTGCCGCGGAGTTGAAGAAACTGAAATTGCAGCCACATTTGGTCATTGAACAATGTGTGGAAGATAAGTCGCCACATACCATGGATGCGGTAAAGGCGCATGTAAAAGACCTGGCAGCGATCCGGGACGTGTTTGGGGGGATTTTGGGGTAGAAGCAGCCAGCAGTTTCGGTGCTACGCACCTTAAAATTGATCTTCGTTCCCTTACTATCGACGTTAAGTGGCTAATGCCACTGGTCGTAGGTGCGAAGTCTTACCATTTTTAAAATCTCCCACTTTGGTCAAAAAACTCATCCAAACCGAGCTCTACAAAAGAGCTTTCCAAACCTATCTCTACAGCCTTTTTTGCAAATCCAGCATAATCCACAAATCGACGACCCTTGATGTTCATCTTTTGTCCAGCCACAATCGCCTCAATCAGAGCCAATCTATTTTTCACGCCATAACCTTTCTCTAAAAAATCATGTAGTAATTTTTCCTGCTGCTGCTTGAAGCGAGGATCTTTTTGCTCAATAGTCACAATTCCCCAGTCTAATTCATCGAGAAAGGATTTCCCAAGTGGGTTCCAGCCTTTTTGCGCCCGCCACCATTCATCATTGATTACCACATTGGATAGGTCTACCTTTTGGTTCAAATGGGATGGCGTTAAAAAATCGCTTACAACAGATTGTGGTAGCCTGAGCTGATGTGTTTCCAGATAGTGGACAAGGCCTTCTGGCCAAACGTATTTTCCATCACTGAATTCACCTGTCCCCAAGTTGTTGATCCCACAACGGAAGCGACACCAACTGAGGCCCATCCAGGCATAGGGCATCGGCTGTCCAGCATTTAAATGCACAATCACCTGGTCTCTTTCTGCCATATCCCAGTCTGGATCAACAAACCAGGCGGGATCTGGATAATGGGGTTCCAAATGACTGTGCCAATAACCGATAAGGATAAGTTCTGGCTTGTTCATTGTTGTTTAATTCGGTATTGCTAGAAATTCTAGTTCCACTTTTTCCATTTGCCCCACATGTCGTTTTGCATGCTGCGCCAGGAAATAAAGGTATTGATAAACATCAATTTTCCCCAAATCATTTACGGTCATGGTGGTTTGATACAACACCCCTTCGCCATTTTTCAAGCGATCGAGCGTATCCAGACATTGTTGAAGCTGAGCTTGTAATTGTTGACGAACCTCCAACAGGGTTTTGTGGCCCAATGGCTCCATGTGCTCGGGGCGTACCCAGGGAAAGGATAGATGAACACCAACCTGATCCAGTTTTTCTTGCAGGAAATTGTAGCTAGATAAGGCATCTTCTAAATCCACCTGTGTCGATTTATTGAGGGCTTTTTGGGTCCCTTTATCAATGAGGATGAGGAGAAAATGGTTGGTCAACCCGATGTGCTCCAGGATTTGATCAATGGACCAGCCACCATTGAGAGGCGAGTAGCCCCGCAGGTTAGCAGGTTTGTCAAACCAGGTATCTACGGCTGCAAAGGTATGCTGGTGTAAGATTCGAATGTTGGCAATAAGGGCACTAATGTCCATTGAGTTTTTTGAAGGTATACAAATTACAGGGTGCCTAGGTTCCCGATTTATGCTCAAACGACCAGCGGCTTAGCCGCGCAACGTCTGTAGCCCTTGATCAAGGCGTGACGTTTAAGGTGCGTAGCACCGAAACAGTGCTTGTATTAATTGCCAATAACTCCAATAAAATCCCTTCAAAGGGAAAATCGTCCATGCCCCGGCGTCAATCCTACATTCTTTCCCCGGGCATTAAACCTGAACTTTGTGTCATCATTCAGCGGGAAAATGGAAAGCTCCTTTAGCCGCTGATTTCCATTCTTTAACCATTCAAAGAAAAAAAATGACACAGTTCAATGTTCCAACCCGTGATCAAGTCAATGAAAGCAATCAAGTGATTTTTGATCAATTAAAAGCAGCACTTGGTTTTGTACCCAATTTGTACGCAACCATTGCCTATTCCAAGAATGCCCTTGGCAATTATTTGCAACTCCAGAACGCCAAAACCTCTCTAAGCAAAAAAGAAAAAGAAGTCATTAATCTGGTGGTAAGTCAGGTCAATGATTGTGAATATTGTTTGGCGGCCCACACCGTTATTGGTAAAATGAATGGCTTTACCGATGAGCAAGTACTGGAACTGCGCAGTGGGTATGCGTCCTTCAACGCCAAGCTGGATGCGCTCGCGCAATTGACCAAAGTTATTGCCGAAAACAAAGGCCGTTTGAGCGATGAAGCACCGCTGGATGCTTTCTTTGCCGCGGGTTATAGCCAGGAATCTCTGGTAGACCTGATTGTAGTGATCGCCGACAAAATTGTGATGAACTACCTGCACAATTTGACCAAAATTCCGGTTGATTTTCCAGCAGCCCCTGCCTTGACTGCGATTGAGGCCTAAATGAACCCTTGCGCCCCAGCTGAGTGCTTGGCTGGGGCGCATTTTGGTCACCTTTTTAATTCAACAATCATGGAAAAGCGTTTTCCCCTTCCTCCGTTCACCCTTGAAACAGCTAAACAAAAAATTCAATTGGCAGAAGATGCCTGGAACAGCCAGGACCCGGAACGAGTTTCGCTGGCTTACACCCCGGACAGTGAATGGCGCAATCGCAATGAATTTGTCAATGGACGGGCAGAGATCGTTGCCTTTCTCAGCAAAAAGTGGCAAAAAGAGCTGAATTATCGGTTAAAAAAAGAATATTGGGCACATACCGACCATCGAATCGCCGTGAGATTTGAATATGAATACCAAAACCAGGCGGGAGAATGGTTTAGAGCTTATGGCAATGAAAATTGGGAATTTGATGACAATGGCCTCATGCAAAAACGATTTGCCAGCATCAATGACCTGGCCATTGCCGAAGAAGATCGAAAATTAATATAATGTTATGGCAAAAAATTATGCGACCCTGGCCTTTACGGATGCCGTAAAAGCACTGCAAGAACTACACGGTAGTCGCCGAACCTATGCTCGCGTGGCGGAATCCCGGCACAGCAATGGGCTATCTGAACAGGAAATTGTGTTCATCGCAGAACGTGACAGTTTTTACCTGTCGAGTATTGGGGAGAACGGCTACCCTTATATCCAGCACCGCGGCGGCCCGGCCGGTTTCATCAAGGTGTTGGATGCCAATACCCTAGGGATAGTTGATTTTGAAGGCAACAAGCAATACATCACGGTGGGTAACCTGCAAACCCATCCACAGGTCGCCTTAATCATGGTAGACTACCCGCGGCAGGCCAGGCTTAAGCTGTACGCCGATGCTAGGATTGTTGAACTGAAAGATGACCCGGCGTTGTTTCAGCAATTGGATCCGAGTGATTATCCGCACCGACCAGAGCGCATGATGTTGTTCCACATCCAGGCCTACGACTGGAATTGCCCCCAGCACATTACGCCCCGCTATACCATGAGTGAAATTCAAGCGGCATTTGCACCCCAACATGCTTATCTTGAGGCACTGGAGAAGGAAGTAAAGGAGCTGAGGGCAGCACAAAAAATACAGGTTTAACGCAATTTTTCATGTACATGCACACGCACTATACCTTGATTAACCCCCAAAAGGGAAGCCTGGCTTTTCGGATATTTCCGTTTGAGGATGCCGACCCATTTGAAGCGTTGCAACGACTCAACTACTTCAGCATCATTTTGATAAAATCCGGTCATGCTCATTTGACGGCTGATTTTACGGAATACCGGGTGACGGCACCGTCTTTAATGGCCTTTTCGCCTTATCAGCCCTACCGGTTGCAATCGGAGGGTGCATTACAAGGCTGGGCCATCAATTTCCATCCCGAGTTTTTTTGCATTTTCAAACACCATCAAGAGATTGCCTGCAATGGGCTTTTATTCAACAACATTTATCAAGTTCCCTACCTCGATCTGGATGCGTCGGATGTTGTCCATTTTGAAGGCCTGATCGAACAGATGGTGACTGAAACCCAAAAGGCTGAACTGGCTCAATATGAGTTGTTGATTGCCTACCTGAAAATTGTTTTGATCAATGCTGTCCGATTAAAAATCAATCAACAACCTACAGTCAAAGCAGCTATGCCGAGCGTGAAAGAACCTTTTGTGCTGCAAAAGTTAAAAGATGCCATTGAAGCCCACTACCGAACCAAACATTCGGCAAGTGATTATGCGGAAATGCTCAACATCACACCCAAAGCTTTGGCCAAAATCACCAAAGCTTATTTTCAAAAAACATTGACGGATTTAATCAGTGACCGAATTGTCATTGAGGCAAAGCGAGAACTTTACCTCAGTGCTAAATCCATCAAAGAAATTGCCTATGAGCTGGGTTTTGATGACGAGTTTTATTTCAGTCGATTTTTCAAAAAACGGGCGGATATTTCGCCCCAGTATTATCGGGATACCGTGGGTTTTGCAGCAGCGGTTTGAGGGGGTAGTAAAAAAAAAAGCGCATAAGATCAGGTCAACTGCTTATGCGCTTTTTGTATTATTCGGAAAAGGAGCTTATTCCCCCTTCAACGTCTTAAAATATTCTTCCACTAACGACTTGTAATAAGGCTTCAGTGCTGGCGAAACCGTCTTATACGTCTCTACCTCCGAGCGGCGTTTTTTCAGGTATTCCTCCAGGGCTGGTGGGGATTTGCGCTGGTAATCCTGGGCGGAATCCGATTTGCGTTTTTCATCCAATTCACGCTCACGCTCGGCTTTTTCGTGCTCGAGCAGGCGCGTGAGGATGTCTTGCTGGCGCTTGAGGGTTTCGTTGCTCAGCTTTTTATTGACCAGTTCAGTTTCGGTTTTGTCCATCTGATCCAGGATGTCCTGTACCTCTTTGCTGCCTTTGCCTTGCTGCTGCATTTTGCGTTGCTGCTTCTCTAAGGCTTTGCGGATAGCTGCTTGTTTGGCGGCCATTTGAGCAAATTCTTTGGCATTGGGGCCACCCTGACCATCCTTTTGGTTCATCTTCTCGCGGGCATTTTGCATATCCTTGTTGAGCCCTTCCTGCCCGGGCGACATTTTATCCTTGGGGGTATTGCCTTGGCCTTGTCCTGGATTTTGTTTGCCGGGGTTTTGGCACATTTGGCTACCCGACATCATGCCCGACATTTGTTGCTGCATGTTGTTGAGCACTTCGCTGAGCATGAGTGCCAGGTCGTTGAGGCCCTTCATGGTGCGCTGCTGGCGGTCGGAGGCCATACCTTTTTCCCGTTCTTCCAGTAGTTCAATGCTTTCGCGCATGTTCACCTTGATCTCGCCCACTTTTTCGGTAACGAAAGATTCAATTTGGAACACCCGCTTGCTGAGGGCATTGAGGGTATCTTCGGCTACGCGGAAATCGTCTTTGATTTTGAACTGGCGCTGCACTTGTTGGACATAACGCGGCGTATTGATCTCGGTTTTTTTCAAACCATTGATCAGGTCTTCCTGATCGAAAGAAAGGCCCACGAGGTTTTCGAGCAACTGGCGCAACATTTTCATGTCTTCCTGGACGGATTCCATTTGATTGGATTTCATCTGGGAGCGCATTTTGTTGGCCTTGTTTTTCATTTTCTGGGCAGCGCTTTTTTGCGCCTTGGAGGACTTACTGTTCTGGTTTTGCTCCAGTTGTTTTTTACTGTCCTCCATGTCTTTTTTGATGTCCTCCATTCCTTCCTTGGGGTCATCCATTTTTTGAGGATTTTCGAGTTCTTCGTTTTTCTTCTCGATGTCCTCCATTTTTTTCTCCAGGTCTTCCAACTCTTTGGTCAGCTCTTCCTGCTTTTTTTCGAGTTGTTCGTTGGATTCTTTTTTATCCTCGGTTTTTTCACTCAGCTCTTCCTGTTTTTTGGCCATCTCGTCCAGCTTGTCGGCGGCCTTGTTGATTTCCTGTTCCAGTTCCAGTTGTTTGAACAGTTCTTCCATCCGTTCCAACTCATTCTCACGCTGCTCATTGCGGTCTTTCATCTCCTCCATCATTTCCAGGGCCTGGTCTTTCTCCATTTCCTGCATGAGTTTTTCGATTTTTTCCATGAGCTCCTTCATCTCTGGATCTTCCAGCGATTCCATGAGTTGTTCCAACATTTCCTGCTTTTCCTTGGTCTCTTCGGGCGTTTCGCCTAGCTGTTCCTGGTTTTTCTTATTTTCTTCAAAAGCTTTTTGAGCTTCCTTGATTTGTTTTTCCAGTTCTTTTTGGCGCTCCAACAGTTTTTCCAATTGTTTGCGGGTCTGCCAATTGATGTCTTTTTCTTGCAAGAGTTTTTCCTGCAAACGACGGATTTCTTCCTGCAATTTTTTGGCTTCGGCCAAAGCATCTTTCAGGTTATTTTTGATTTTGTCGTCGTTTTGTTCGGCGCGTTTTTCCATTTCCTCCAGCGTGGGCATGGAGAAGACCATTACCCCGGTGCGCGCAGCTTTACTGCCGTTGACGGCATCGTTGTCTTTAATTTCAAAGTAATAGCTTAGCTCATCGCCGGGTTTGAGGTCCATTTCCATGGCGTCGAAGGAGTAGTCAAAAGTAGTGCTTTTGCCTTCGGGGCGCTGGATGGTAATGGACTGCAATTGGCCAGGATCGCTCTTGGCTTTGCGGATGCGGTAGTTGAAAGTGAGTACCCGCAAGCCGTAATCGTCGCTGGCTTCACCCGCAAAATATTTGGCGTTGGCATTGGTGCTGTCGTCAAAAGCCTGGGCCCGAATTTCGGGATATTGATCCGGGATGATGGTCATGGAATAAGTCACCGAGTCTCCTTTGGGCAAGGCCGCATTGGAAACGATCAGTTTGTAGGTTTCATCCAACATCGCTTTTTTGCCAAACAAAAACAGGTCGTCGCCCTGGCGAGTGGCCAATTGGAATTTGTTGTTGCGCGAAAAACGCATTTTGATGGCCTCGGTTGATTCCGTGTTGAAAATCCACTGTACCTGCGTACCTACGGGTAGTACCAGATCGCCGATGCTTTGCAAGACCTCATCAGTACGGCCAATGTAGTCCGGGTAATTGAGTTTGACCTGAAAATCGCGGATATTCGGTTTTTTGAGTACCGCAAGCAGGTAATTCCGGGAATCAACGCCACCACCTCTGAGGGTAAAACGCACGTCTTTTTCAACTTTATTGAAGCGGTAACTGAACTCGTTGGGGCTGGTTTTGCTCATGCGGTATTCATAGTCGTCAACCACGATGAACACGTCATTGGGCAATATTGCGCCGTCCACTTTGATTGCCAGATCGTAGTCTTCGTATTGAACTACGGTCAATTTTTTTTCATCCAGCTTGAACGCAAACGGAGCAGGGCGGAAAAACTCTTTGCCGTTTTGGATCAAACGTTGGGTACTATCGCGGATGACGGAGGGGGCTGCAAACAACAAAACCAGGAGTACCAAGAGAGGGGGCAATGCATAACGCAGGTACTTGCGGTTTTGAGACAGGTTGATGGCGGCCTGAAAGGGAACGGGTTTGATTTCCTCCGACTTTTGATTGATGCTCGCCAGGATCAAGTCTTTGTGATCAGCCTGACTGGCTTGCTGATTGAGCTGGAGGATGTTGAGCAGTTTGTCCTTGACATTGGTAAAATGTTCACCAATGATGGAAGCTGCTTTTTCGTGGCTGATGACCCGCCCCAAATGAAAATAGCGCAAGAGGGGATCAATGACCCAATTGCCGAGCGCGAGGCCGCTGATGCCTAAAAACGAATAAAACAGGATTTTTCGCCCGGTGGTATCGAAATAGTAAAAGTACTCCAACACTGCTGCGATCAGGAATAAGCCCAGGATCGTGCCCACGCTGTACAACGCGCCACGGATCAGCTTGTTGACATAGTATTTGCGAATGAAAGCGTCGAGCTTTTCAATCAACAGTCGGTAATTGTCTTGCATTGCCATAAATCCCTCACTTAAAGTCAAGTAATCAGGAGCAAGTCACGCTCCTGCGCTACAATATAACGAAAAGAACGTGTGAAAACCAAATTTCCACACGTTCCTGACGGCTAACTTACCTAAAAGACAACAAAAAAATCTAGTAGCTGGTTGAAAATTATTTTATCACCGGCAATTGATCATAAACTGATTTCAATTCAGCGTTGGTTTCTTTGCTTTTGATGTCATCAATTATTTTGGCGATACGATCTGCATTGCTCGTCAAGGTCGTTTTTTCAGTACCCGCAGCGCTGCGCGCTTTCACCCGAAAATCGTTGCGCAGGTCATTGAGGGCTTTGACTGCTCCAAATTTACGCCACAATGATGGATCGCTGCTCGTGCCAAAATTTTTCAGGGTTTCGATGGTTTTATCAATCGTCGCCTGGTCTCCACCGGAAGCCAAAATCTGATAACTTTCGAAGAAAGAAATAGCGGTGAATCCGTCTACGTCTTTCAGGCGTTTTTCAAAAAACGGCAGAAATTTTGCATCACCTTTGTCGGTGTAGATCCCTGCAATCGCTTCCAGGAGTGGGCCTTTGGCAGTTTCACTCAGCTTTTCGGCCAGGGCCAAACCTTCTTCTTCGTTTTCCTGATAAATGATGCCCAGAGCACTGGCCCGTACACTAAGTGCCTGTTCTTTTTCAAAGGCGGCTTTGGCTACAGCCAAAGTTTGAGGGTCGCCACTATCAGCCAATGCGGAAAGGGCCTTGGAACGCACTTCGGAGTGTTTGTCGTTTTGGGCCAGGTCGCGCAGTTTGGTCAACAACTCTGGGCTCACTTCTTCGGGCAAATTATCCAGTGCGATGGAGCGGATGGAGTAAAAGCGGTCGTTGAGCGCCGTGCTCAAAAGACCCAGTATCTCGTCACTTTCCAGACTCATCAGGCGTTCGATCGCCTCGTTGCGGTCCATGAACTTGGGCGCATTTTTGAATTGGAACACCAGTTCTTCCTCGCTCTTGTTGTCTTCAATTTCGGCCAAAAGGGCCCGATCCGCATCAAAATTGATCAGGTCGGGTTTGGCACTGGCAGGGAAGCGGAAGGTTTGTTCCCGCTGGTCTACCCGAATGTCGTGGCGCATGCTACGGCCATTGGCGTATACGTCTACGGCCACAGGGATCACAAATACGCCGGGAACCCCTCTTTCATCCTGGGTTTGTTTGACTTGTACAACCGCTTCTTTGGCTGCTGCATCGTAGCTGTATTCGATGTTCAGTTTGGGGTGCCCCGAGGCGAAATACCATTGGTTGAAAAACCAGTTGAGGTCTTCGCCACTCACTTCTTCCATGGCCAGTCGCAGATTGTGTGCTTCAACCGCTTTGAAGGCATTTTGCGTCAGGTAGTTTTTCAGGGCAGTAAAAAAAGCCTCATCACCGACGTAGCGACGCAACATGTGCAAGATTGCACCGCCTTTGTTGTAGCTGTGCGCATCGAACATGTCGTCTTTGTCTTTTACCCCAAAATAAATCAAGGGGTGAATACCGCCAGCCGCAGAACCAATGTACCCCCCTTGCTCGGTGAGCAGGTGGTGGTCGGCATAATCGGAGCCATATTTGTGTTCGAACCAGAGGTATTCAGAGTAGTTGGCAAAACCTTCGTTCATGGTCAGATTGGGCCAGCTTTCGCTCGTCACATAGTCGCCAAACCAGTGGTGGAACATCTCGTGCGCAACGATTTTATCATTGGAATCGTCGATGAGTTCCCACTTGTGTTTTTGGATGAAGTCGCCAAAAACAACCGCCGTGGTGTTTTCCATCGCGCCCGACACATAGTCGCGCACAATGATTTGTGAAAACTTGGGCCAGGGGTAGTTCACACCCAGTTTGTTCGAGAAGAACTCCAACATCTCTGGCGTGTGGGCAAAAATATCACGGGCGTCGGCTTCATATTCAGGCTCGACATAGTAGGCTACTTCGATGTTGCGCCACTTGTCTTTTACCACCGCAAAATCACCTACTGCCAGCATGAACAAATAGGGCGCATGGGGCAGATCCATTTTCCAGTAGTCGGTACGGGTACCATCGGCGTTGTTGGTAGAGGTAGCCAAAATACCGTTGGAAAGGGTTTTGAACTTTTGCTCTACGGTAACGTAAAGCTCTTGGGTGCAGCGCTCGTTGGGGCGATCGATGGTGGGGAACCAGCGGGAGTTCCATTCGGTTTCGCCCTGGGTCCAGATTTGTTGAGGTTTGCCCAGTTCTTCATTGCGGGGATTGATAAAAAACAAACCCTGGTTAGAAGTGATGGCATCACTGCCGCCGTCACCTTTGGGGCGGGCCGTGTATTCGAGGTAGATGCTGTATTCTTCACTGCGGTTGAAAGAGCGACCCAGTTGGATTACAATCTGCTGATTGTCTTCGTACTTGTATTTCAACTGCTGCTCATTGCCCGCAAATTGTACTTTTTTGAACTCCATCCCCTTGGCATCCAGTGTCAGAGTAGACGTTGGATTGAAGAAGGGTTTGAGGCGCAGGGTAACTTTGCCGTATACTTCTTCTTTGGCCCAATCAAAACGTACGTCAATCTTGGTATGCAGCAGATCGTTTACCCGCTTGGCAGTAGGGCTATAAGGAGATAAAGTTGTTTCTACTTCCTCATTTTCTTCTCCTTCGCCCTCGTCCACCATGGATTCAATATCCAGGGTATCCAGATCCACCTCAGCAATGAGTTCCTGGGCAGGTTCAGTTTTAGTCGTGACAGGTTTTTGGGTTGAGCAAGCGCCCACAATCAAGGTGATGCACAACAACCACAAGATTTTTTTCATGCTATGGTCAATTTTTTCCGCGAAAAATAAGGATGATAGTTTAAAATAAAATCACCCGCAGTGGGGGATAAAACAGTTGAGAAAGTTGAGGGAGGTTGAGAAAGTTGAGGCTACCGCAGCGACTTGAACTTGGACATGTCAAAATCGCTGCGGTAGCCCTAAACCTTCTCAACCTCCCTCAACCTTCTAAACTAAATTATTTGCTTACCGGCACCAAGCCAGATACCTCTTGGAGGAATGCCGACAGGTGACGATTGAATTCTTCTTTTTTCTCCATCATGGGTGCATGACCACAAAGTTCGATCAAGTGCAAGCGAGAATGTGGAATCATTTCATGAAATTTTTCCCCAACGAAAGCCGGTGTAACCTGATCCTGACGGCCCCAAATGAGTAGAGTAGGTACTTTGATGTTGTGCAACTTGTCGCCCAGGTTGTGCCTTACCGCCGATTTGGAGGTAGCAATCACCCGAATGGCCCGGTTGCGGTCGTTGACGATGCTGTAGACTTCGTCGATCAATTCCGCCGAAGCAATGGTCGGATCGTAGAAGGTATCCTGGGTTTTTTTCTTGATGTATTCGTAGTCACCACGTTTGGGAAAACTATTACCCATGGCACTTTCGAACAATCCTGAGCTACCCGTCAAAATCAATGAAGCGATTTTATCCTGATGCCCAAGTGTATACAACAGCGCAATATGCCCACCCAGAGAGTTGCCCAATAGATGCACCTTTTTGTACCCTCTATCTTCGATAAAATCGCCAAGATGTTCCACCAGCCCCATTACGGATACTTCCCGAATAGGCAATTCAAACATGGGCAAAATGGGGATCACCACATTGTGAGACTGGCCAAAGGCCGCAATTATCCCTTCAAAATTGCTCAAAGCTCCAAACAGGCCGTGCAGCAGGATGAGGGTTTCTTCTCCGCCTTTGGTTTCAATATATGTGTATTTACCGTCCTTAATGGTAGGGTATTCCATTTATACTTATGCGCTAGGTGACAAAATAAAATTTCTGCAAACCATTAATTTAAGGGATTTAGACTAAGCTTTTTTTGCTTAAACGCAAAAATAGGCTTTTAAATTTGTTTGGCAAAACGATGGAGAGTGCTTGCAGCAAGATTTGAACAGTTTGCACGAAAATAGATTCCAAAATTTAATCTTCGATGACAGCAGAAAGTCCTCGATCAATCAAAGCATCTTTTTTGGGCTTCAATTCTTTTTTTGGCGCCGTTTTGACGGTTGCTTTTCCTTTAAAATGGATGATTAAGGCCAATTGCTCGGCCTGATCCTGGGGATATTCCAATACTTCTACAAAACACTGGATGACCCATTCAAAAGTATTGTGGTCATCATTGTATACAATCAAACGGGAATGATGACCCAATAGCTCATTGATCTCATCTTCTACCAAGACTTCTTCTAATTCTTCTACCTCAGGATTGTACGCGGTAATCATTGTTTTTTGAATGAATACTAGTTTGATCTTAAGCACTGTTTTGACCAGTCATAAAACCGGTCAAAACAGTCAGTTGCCACTAGCAATTAGTTAAGGGCAGCCAGGGCTGCTTTTACATTGGCAAAATTCGGCATTTCTCCCGCATTTTCCAACACTTCAGCGTACTGGATTGTTCCATTGCCGTCGATTACAAAAGCGGCGCGTTTGGAAACACCTTTCATACCAAAAACAAAATCCTGATACAATGCTTCATATGCCGTTGAAACGCCTTTGTTGAAATCAGACAACAAATGGAAATTCAGGTTTTGATCCTCTTTAAATTTAGCCAGTGTGAAAGGTGAATCTACGGAAACACCTAAAATTTGGGCATTTAGTCCTTGGTAAAAGGCAATGTCGTCACGCATATTGCACAATTCTGTAGTGCATACACTGGTAAATGCCATCGGGAAAAACAGCAAAACGACATTTTGTCCCTGAAAGTCTTCCAACTTCACTTCTTTTTTGTCACTGGAAAACAAAGTAAAGGCCGGGGCCTGATCACCAATTTGTAGCATGATTGTCTGGATTAATGGTAAAAATGATTCTATCTTGCCTACCTAAATGCACTAAGCAAGGGAATAGTTCAATGACAGCAGCACAAAAAGCGTACCTCCAACTGCATTTTGCAGTTTTGCTCTTTGGCCTTACCGCCATTTTGGGAAAAATGATTCAATTGAGTGCCCTGGTGCTGGTTTGGTGGCGGGTGTTGATCACTTCTTTGAGTTTGATGCTGTTGATCAATGTGGTTAAGCTCCTCAAGACCTTGCCCCGCCGTCAATTGTTGATTTTGATGGGCATTGGCACCATTGTGGGTTTGCACTGGTTGGCTTTTTATGGGGCGATCAAATTGTCCAATTCTTCGGTTGGAGTGCTGGCGATGGGTTCTACCTCTCTTTTTTCAGCCATTCTAGAGCCTCTGATTCTGAAGAAAAAATTCAATGCGCTGGAACTTGGACTGGGTTTGTTGATCATTCCCGGGATGGCTTTGGTGGTCAATGGCATCGATTTTTCGATGGTAGATGGTCTGGTGGTGGGAGTTATCGCGGCATTGTTGGCAGCGCTATTTGCCATTCTGAACAAATCACAGGTTGCTAACCTCGACGCGATGAGCATTACTTTTGTGGAATTGAGTAGTGCCTGTTTGTTTTTGGGACTGGTGATTGTGGGTTCGGGTTTGAGTAAGGCGGGGTTTCCAGTCATGATCCCGCCGCATTGGAGTGATTGGCTGTATTTACTGATATTGGCCTTGCTGTGTACCACCTTCGCTTATGTGCTGTCTTTGAATGCATTGAAACACCTTTCCGCTTTTACCTCCAACTTGACCATGAACCTGGAGCCGGTTTACGCCATCGTGCTGGCCTGGCTCCTCCTGAATGAGGACAAAGAGGTCAGTAGTACTTTTTATTGGGGCGCGGCGGTGATTATGGCGGTGGTGTTTTCGTATCCGTTGCTTAGCAAAGTTGAAAAGTTGAAGGGTTGAAATGTTGGGCTACCGCGAACGACACTTCGACTTCGCTCAGTGACCGTTCGCGGCAACCCCAACTTTTCAACTCTTCAACTTTTCAACTAAACCGGCAAATACGGTTTCCCCCCCGTCACTTCCCTCGAAATCACAATCCGCTGCACCTCCGAAGTCCCTTCGTAGATCTGCGTAATTTTCGCATCGCGCATCAGGCGCTCCACGTGGTATTCTTTGACAAAACCATAGCCGCCATGAACCTGCACCGCTTCTACACTGTGGCGCATGGCTACTTCGGAAGCATACAATTTTGCCATTGCGCTGGCGGCGCTGTAGTCCAGGCCTTGATCCTTGAGCCAGGCAGCCCGGTAAACCATCAGTTTGGCTGCTTCGATCTCGGTGGCCATGTCGGCCAATTTGAAGGCGATCGCCTGGTGTTGGTTGATGGGTTTGCCAAAGGCAGTGCGTTGTTTAGAGTACTCCAGGGCCAACTCGTAAGAACCCCCTGCTATTCCCAGGGCTTGGGCAGCAATGCCGATGCGGCCACCTGCCAGGCTTTTCATAGCGAACTTAAAGCCAAAACCATCTTCGCCGATCCGGTTTTCCTTCGGCACTTTGACATCGCTATACATAATGGTGTGGGTATCCGAAGAACGGATGCCCAGCTTGTCTTCTTTGGCCCCGACGGCGACGCCGGGCGTATCGGCTTCTACAATCAGGCAATTGATGCCTTTGGAGCCTTTTTCCGGGTGGGTTTGGGCCATCACCAGGTGTAACTTGGAAGTACCTCCGTTGGTGATCCAGTTTTTGGTGCCGTTGAGCAGGTAGTGGTCGCCCATGTCTACTGCGGTGGTGCGCTGGTGGGTGGCATCGCTGCCAGCTTCGGGTTCGGAGAGGCAGAATGAGCCGATCCATTCACCGCTGGCGAGCCGAGGAAGGTATTTGGCTTTTTGTTCAGCGCTGCCAAAGGTCTCAATGCCCCAGCAGACCAGGGAATTGTTGACCGACATGATCACCGAGCAAGAATTGTCTATTTTGGAAATTTCTTCCATGGCGAGCACATAGGACAGGGAATCCATCCCGCCACCGCCGTATTCAGGCGCTACCATCATGCCTAAAAAGCCCAGCTCGCCCATCTTTTTGACTTGCTCATAAGGGTATTCCATTTTGGAATCGCGCTCGATGACGCCAGGCTTCAATTCTTTTTGGGCAAAATCACGTGCTGCGGCCTGAACGGCCAGGTGTTCTTCGGACAAGTGAAAATCCATCGCCATGTGGTTTTGATGGCGGGTACTGGCAATCCCAGTACCCGCTATTTGGTCTGGTTAATGTTGAGGCTAAAAAACACAGATTGGTTCGCTGTACCGGAAATTCCAGCACAGTCGAAAGAATTGGCGAATTTACGCTAAAATTTGGAAAGTGGGTAGCGAATTTACGCTAAAATTTAGATCACGAGTAGAATGTACCCTCACGGCGCCTCCCGCAACCTTTCCCCCTTGATCGCTTTCGCCATCAAATCCGGAAACGCATCCGGCGTACACGCAAACGTAGGAATCTCCAGCTGCGTAAACTGCGTAGCAATATGGTGGTCATACATCGGCGCGCCCTTGTCATTCAAGGCCAGCAGCGCAATCAAATTGACGCCCATGGCCTTAATTTCCGCAGCTTGACGGAGCAAATCATCTGGCGGCCCACCCTCCATCAAATCCGAAATCAATACCATTATAGTATGCCTCGGTTGGCGAATGTGTTGGCGGGCATAACGTAGCGCCTTGCTGATGTGCGTGCCGCCGCCGAGTTGGGTAGCGAACAGCAGGTCAACCACATCGTGTAAATGTTCGCTAAGGTCCACCACGCTGGTATCAAATACGATGAAACGGGTCGTAATGCTGGGCATGGAAGCCATGATCGAGCCCACAATCCCGGCGTAGACCACCGATGCCGCCATGGAGCCACTTTGGTCTATCAGCAGGATCAGGTCTTTCATTTTGGGTTGGCGGCGACCGAAGCCCCAAAGTTTTTCGGGAATGATGCTGTGGTATTCCGCTTGGTAGTGTTTCAAATTGGCGCGGATGGTGCGGTGCCAGTCGATGGCATTGGGTTTGGGTCGGCGGGAACGAGCCACCCGACTGAGGCTACCTTTGATGGCGTTTTGCAGGGGTTGGCGCAGTTTTTTCTCCAGTTCTTTGACCACTTTGCGAATGACCTCACGGGCGGTTTCGCGGGTTTGGGCGGGCAGCACTTTTTTTAGGCTCAGCAAGGTGCTGACTAAATGCACATCCGCTTGCAAGGTTTCCAGCAATTCGGGTTGCAGCAACATTTGGTGCAAACGCAGCCGCTCCAGCGCGTCTTTTTGCATCAATTGTACGACGGGCGCAGGAAAATACTTGCGGATGTCCCCCAACCAACGCGCAACATTCGGCGAAGAACTACCTAGTCCACGCTCGCGCTCGCTGTCGTACAAGGCATCCAAGACCTTGTCCATGCCCTGTTCTTCCTCCCCTAGCCCGATGCTTTCTTTGGGGTCAGCATTTTGGCCAAGTACCAGCCGCCAGCGTTTGAGTTGTTCTTCTTTGTCCATATTTTCACAATCGTTACCAAAAATGGAAAAAATTACTGAATTTCGGGCTCAAGTATCGCAACATAATTGATGAGCGGGTACTTTATAAATTGGGCAAACGCCCCAAAACCACGTCAGAGTGAAGCAAGAAGAAGCCTGGAAAGATACTGAAAAGGATCAACATAAGGCATTAAAGTCAATTTCGCCCTACCGCATTGTAATTCCTGCTCTACTCGGTCTGGCAGGAGTGTTTTATATGTTGTGGCGCAATTTTGATCTGGAAGAATTTAAGCGCATCCAGTGGACGGGCCATGTTTATTTTTGGATTGGGATGGGGATATTGACTATCGTAATTCGGGATCTGTCCTACGCACTTCGTTTGCGGGCTTTGACCAATAAAGAACTTTCCTGGTGGAAATGCATCGAGGTCGTTATCATTTGGGAGTTTAGTTCAGCGGTTTCACCTTCGGCCTTGGGTGGCTCGGCAGTAGCCTTTTTTATTTTGTCCCAGGAAAAACTTTCGGTGGCCCGCACGGTGACCATTGTAACCTATACCATTGTGTTGGATGCCTTATTTATGCTCTGTACGCTGCCCATTTTATTCCTCATTTTTGGGTTTGACATTTTACGACCAGGTGCACAATCTTTTGCCGATTTGGGCCAATGGGGTTATTTGGCCTTAGGTTTTTACATCTTCATGATCGTATACTCTATCATTTTTGCTTATGGGATTTTCTGGGGGCCCCAGCAGATGAAGCGTTTGTTGGGCTGGGCAACGAATAATCGGTTGCTGCGGCGTTTTCATCAAAGTGCAATCAAATTGGGCGAGGATTTGGTCACCGCATCAAAAGGGCTAAAAGAGCAAGGCTGGCCCATCCACCTTCAAGCCGTAGTAGGAACCTTGCTGGCCTGGATTTTCCGTTTTTCGCTGATCAGTTGTTTGGTGATTGCCTTTACGCCTGAGCTGCCACTGACCTTGCGTTTTCAAAGTGAGTTGTATGCGCGGCTGCAAACCATGTTTTTTGTGGTCATGTTCAGCCCCACTCCAGGCGGAGCAGGGATCATCGAATTGGCTTTTAATGGATTCCTGACTGATTATGTACACAGCAATACCCACGCCACGGTCATTTCGACGATCTGGCGCTTGTTGTCATATTATTTGTATCTGATGGCGGGAGCGCTGGTGGTGCCGGTTTGGATTAGGGCGGTGTTTAAAGGAAAAAAGACGAAGGAAACTGAGCAAAATCCTGATTAATCCCGGAGTGTTTTTATCATCGTAAAAATTCCCCGATGCTCCTCCTTAATCTTCGCCAATTCCAGCCAACGTTTGTACAATAGCTTATACCCATTTTTCACATAAAAATCCAGATTGTACGCATTGCTATCCATCACCCGGAGCCACAAATACTCCGCCTTGGCCTGACGCGCCTGTTCATCCGCAAAATCCATCAATGTTTTTCCAATCCCCTTACCTTTTGCTGCCTCAGTCAGGTAAATTTTATCCAAAGAGACCGCATTGCTAAAGGGGGTATCGGAGATGGGCGCGTCAAAAATGAGTTTTAAATATCCAGCAATCAGCCCATCCTCCAACTTTGCAAAATAATAATGGTGTTTGGGATTAGCCAAGTGCTGCTCCAGCACCTCCAGATTGTTGATGTAAGCCAAATAAGCCTTGCCTTCATCGTGCCAGAGGTAGCGAAAATAGGGCAAATACGTTTCCTCCACTACCCTCTGCAGGGTCAAAATATCCTGGGGCAAAACCCGTTCAATCCTTAGCATAAACACAAGTTTTTTATCGTACTTTTGGCCCGTACCTAACCAAATTACCATGCAAGACGCCGCTGTAGACCAGATGGTTTTCAACCGCGCAGGCTTTTCTGACGAGTTACTGCTCAGCCTGTACAGCCAACTCCTTTATCCTCGCCTGATCGAAGATAAGATGCTCAAGTTGCTTCGCCAAGGCAAAGTGAGCAAATGGTTTTCTGGCATTGGTCAGGAGGCCATTTCCGTGGGGGCAACCCTGGCGCTGCTACCCGATGAAATGATCTTTCCCATGCACCGCAATTTGGGGGTATTTACTGGCCGCGAGGTACCTTTTGATCGTTTGTTTGCCCAGTGGCAAGGCAAATATTCCGGTTATACCAAGGGTAGAGACCGCTCTTTTCACTTTGGCACCCTGGAGCACCACATCGTAGGCATGATCTCCCATTTGGGGCCACAACTTTCGCTGGCTGCTGGCGTAGGGTTAGCACATAAACTCTCAGGTGAAGGCCGGGTAAGTCTGGCCTTTACTGGCGATGGCGCCACGAGTGAGGGTGAATTCCACGAAGCGCTCAATGTAGCCGCAGTGTGGCAATTGCCCGTGATTTTTTTGGTTGAAAACAATGGCTACGGCTTGTCTACGCCACCTACCGAACAATACCGTTGCGCCCAGTTGGCCGACAAGGGGATAGGATACGGGATGAAAGCGCTCACCATCGATGGGAACAACATCCTGGAGGTGTACCGCACGGTGTCCGAACTGGCCGAATCCATGCGAGAAACCCCCGAACCCGTGCTGCTGGAATGTATGACCTTCCGCATGCGGGGCCACGAGGAGGCTTCTGGCACCAAGTACGTGCCCAAAGCCTTGATGGATCATTGGGCCTTGCGCGACCCGCTGAGCAATTACGAACGTTTCCTGATGGAAGAAGGGCTATTGACCGAAGCCAGCAAAAAGGAGTTGACCGCCAAGTGGAAAAAACACATCGAAGCGGGTTTGCAACAAGCCTTTGAGGAAGGTGATCCACAAAATGAGCTGTCCGAGGAATTGGCCGATGTGTATGCACCCTATGTGCCCCAGTTTACGACTCCAAAGACCGCGCAAAAAAGTGACAAACGATTTGTCGACGCCCTATCTGATGGCCTTCGCCAAGCCATGGAAAAACACGATAAGCTCATCCTGATGGGCCAGGACATTGCCGATTACGGCGGGGTGTTCAAAATCACCGATGGTTTTGTGGCCCAATTTGGCAAGGAGCGGGTGCGCAATACACCATTGTGCGAAAGTGCCATCGTGGGTGCGGCCTTGGGTTTGAGTCTGAAGGGCTACAAGGCGATGGTGGAAATGCAATTCGCCGATTTTGTGACCTGCGGCTTCAACCAAATCATCAACAACCTGGCGAAACTCCACTACCGTTGGGGTGCCAATGCTGACGTGGTTGTACGGATGCCCTGTGGGGGAGGTACGAGTGCGGGGCCGTTTCACTCCCAGAGCAATGAGGCCTGGTTTTTTCATACCCCGGGTTTAAAAGTGGTATATCCTGCTACCCCTTATGATGCCAAGGGACTATTGTTGGCAGCTTTTGAGGATCCCAACCCGGTGATGTACTTCGAGCACAAAGCCTTGTATCGCAGCCTGAGTGAAAGCATCCCCGACGACTATTATACCGTAGAAATTGGCAAAGCCCGGGTAGTACGTGAAGGCAAAGCCCTGACCGTGGTGACCTACGGCATGGGGGTACTATGGGCACAAAAAGTGATCGCCGAACTGGGCATTGATGCCGAGATCATCGACTTGCGGACTTTGCTCCCCCTCGATTATGAGACCATCGAAACGAGTGTGCGCAAAACCAATAAGGTGATCATCCTGCATGAAGATACCCTGGTGGGCGGCATTGGCGGGGAAATTGCAGCGCACATTTCTGAACACCTGTTTGAATACCTGGATGCGCCAGTGATGCGGGAGGCGGCGCTGGATACGCCGATTCCGTTTGCGGGTTCGCTGGAGAAACAGTTTTTGCCCGTGGGGCGGTTTGTGGAGAAGTTGAAGAAATTGATGGGGTATTGAGGGAACCCCTTTACCTTGATTTTTGTTGGAATGCTATTTATTTTTATTGCCGTAAAAAAGGAAAATGAGCTTAGCACAAATTCGGGAAGAGTCGCAGTGATGAATATGGGGCAACCCATAGCTCAAGGTTCTTTCCACTAAATGTAGTTTTTCTGTCGAAGGAACTATTTTTCTATTTTATAAGTTAAACTCAGGATTATACTGGTAATTAGGCCTTTAACAGAACTAGGATTCTCAAAGTTTCAAGGCTAAAAACAGCACAAATGAATAAAAAATTAGATTTTAACGACTTATCGAGAGAAGCTTTAAATGAAATGCTGGAAGCAGTTGAACAATGCATTTTATATCGAAAGGAAGAGCATGAACAATGGGCTGATTCTAGATTTCCTGGATGTTTGGGAATTCCTGCTGCCATATTGTTATTTTCTATTGCTGATGCAATTGGGAGTTATCATAGAGACAGAAACAAAAGTTTTGTTGTTGAGATAGATGGTGCACCCCAGGCTCTTGATAACAAGGCAAAGCATTTATACATTCTTAACTACAAATTTTATGGAGATCAACGACTTAGTAGCAAGGAACTCGATGTACTTTACAAGAATTATCGATCAATTTTGACCCATAATCTAGGTCTACCAGGTTCTCATATTTTGATATTGGACCCCACAGGAAATAAGTTGATTGAAAAAAAACAAGGTCCGCAGAATGATAATTGGGTACTAAATTTGAATGTTTTCTTTAATTTGACTAAGAAGGCAGTTGAAATGTTCTTGTCAGACTCGAAAGAAATCATTGAAAACAGTTTTGCTGTGAAAGATGAGGTTGCAAAAAAAGAGACTGATCTCTTTGGTGGAATTGATACAATCGACCAACTGTACAATTCAACTTCCAGTGGCGATTATGTTTCTCCAAGCGGCACCAACTATACGATACCTCCGAATAATTCAAACCATTAACTAACCTGCGAAAGCCCCATTAGTCATTCCTTAAAAGATGAATCCAATGGCAAAATCAATGAAAACCACTGAAGCACTCGATTTATTACATCAAGGATAAAGCGGCACAAGAATGGCTGAAACAAAATTCTAAAAAGCTTGAGCGCGTGGTGAATAAATTGGTACTAGACTTGTATCATACCGAGCAGATGTTGCATACAGAATGAGGGAGAAGACAATTTCAGAATTGAAAGAGCAGGAAGTTTCTGAATTTGTAATCTGCTTGGTCTTGACAGACAGATTAAACTGGCAAAGTTTCTTGAAATGAAGAGAGTGCATGACAAAATCGGGGCAGATATAAAACCAAGGAGTGACCAAAAGATAACATATAAAGGTTTGTTGGCAAATCACGCCTAAATTTTTTGGCCATATTGATTCATTAATACGGATGGTGTTATTTTGCCCAGAGGGCAATTATCTTTGTAGCAGCAAAGGTTAATGCCAAGTAATGATGGGCTGCCCGGCGGGCAGCTATCTGTACAGCAATAGATCATCGAAATTTACAGCTACCAGCAGGAGTTTTAGATAGCTGCCCGCCGGGCAGCCTCATCAATTCCTATGAATTGCGCCAAAGCTACAAAGATGACTGCCCGCCGGGCAGTCCGTCTATTCATTGGAGTGCATGACAAAATCACAAGGTGGTGACATCCTACAATTTTTACATTGCCCCAATTTTGTCATGCACTCAAATGAAGACAAGACAATATCACCCCTGTGAACACCAAACCTCTTCCCTAGATGAAAACCAAACTCGCAATATTCCTCCTGATCTGCACCACCACCTCATCCGCTCAAACTAATTTTTTCCCCAACCGAGAACTCAATTATCCCATTTGGCCAAATTGTGAAACAGGCAACACCTATTTATCTGAACAAATAGCTTGTAGTGAAGAAGCTTTTACCAACTTCTTGCGCTCCAAGATCAATTGGGCTGAGGTCTCTACAACGCCTATTTCACGCGCTCAAGTTTACCTGAGTATTGATCACACTGGAAATGTAAGTGGCTTTGGGATTGTGGACTGTTGTGATGCTCAATTAGCGAAGCAATTGTTAGCGGCTTTATCCCAGGTGCCCAATCATTGGTTACCCGGAAATCAGTCCAACAACTCAGGCACAACTTCAGAGCAAGCCTATAAAATCGATGCCAGAATTTATGCGGAATTATTTTGGAGTACCCAAAGCCGCAATCTAGATTCTTTACAATTTTACAAGCTTATTGGTTTTAGGCGAAGACCTTATGACTATGGACGTGTGACCCCAATAGGCGACTTTCTAGACTATCCCGGTCAAGTCAAAGCGCTGACCAAGCACATGGTCTTTGATATGAAAATTCCTGCCAGACTGGAAAAAAAGATAAGTATTAAAGACACTTTAATTTTGCGCGGTGTGATCAATCTTGATGGGTACCTGGATTCTATTAAAATTTTGCAAAACCTAAACAAAAGACTTACTGCTTCCACCATACGCCTGCTCAAACCCATTTATTGGGTCAAAAGTGACTCTAGTGGCTGCAACCAAACACGCATTGTTTTTGCCAAATTTGTTTTTAACCTTAACCGGTGGGTTATGGAAAATGAGCGACATCCATTAGTTACCTATTCAGAATACCACCAAGCTGGTTATAGTTTTCCAGAAGGCTCTTCGGGCCTACTCAGGTTTATTCATAGCAAGCTAGAAATTCCTCCTCAACTGAGTGAAAGTGATCTACATTCTTCAACTGGTAAATTCCAGTTATTTTTCAATTCAGACGGCCAGATTTACTATTCCAGAGTTATCAAATCCGTACACCCTATGATCGACCAACGCATTCAGTCCATTATTATGCAAAAAACCCAATGGGTAAATAGTCGTTCTCGTGGTCACGTCGGTGAAGCAGTTATGGATGTGGAGGTTTTTGTCCCAATGGAACGCTGAACTATTGCGGCAACACCGCCTCCAAAACCCCCTCCGCCTTCTCCAACTGCGGAATCTTCCCCACATCCATCCAAATGTCCTCATTGTGCGGATAGGCCAGAACCCATTCGTTTACCGCCGCATTCAGGTACGTATCAATGATGGAAAAAACGGAGGCCTCCGCCGGGAAAAAATCAAAAATCTGCGGACTGATCGCATGAATGCCACTGAAGCACCAGGGCTTTAAGTCAGGCTCATCGCGCGACAAGCGGGTCTCACCTGTTTTTTCATTGCGCCAACCACACAACTCTCCAGCTGGGTTAAACAAAAAATACCGCGAACTCTCCCGCTGGCGCACCGCCAGGGTAGCTAAGGCATCGTTTTGCAAATGAGTTTGGTAAAACTGCCGTAAATCGAGATTGGTCAGTGCATCGGCGTTGGTCACCAAAAAGGGCTCTTCTTTCAAAAACCACTCCGCTTTTTTCAAGCCCCCTCCCGTATCCAAAAGCAAATCCCGCTCATCCGAAATTTGAATGTTGATCCCAAAATGATCATTAGCTCGTAAAAAATCGATGATTTGCTCGCCAAAATGGTGGATGTTCACGATGATATCCACACAACCCGCGGCCTTGAGGCGCAAAATGGCAATTTCCAGTAAGGGATGGCCTTTGATCGGCACCAATGCCTTGGGAATGCTGTCGGTGATGGGACGAAGCCGGGTACCGAGCCCGGCGGCGAAGATGATGGCACGCATATAGTTGAGGGAGGTTGAGAAGGTTGAGAAGGTTGAGACTACCGCAAGCGACTTATACCTCGACTTACTTCGGTTTAGCTCGGTGATCGCCGCTCGCGGTAGCCTCAACCTTCTCAACCTCCCTCAACTTCCTCAACCCTATACTAAAATTTCACCCACTTCGCAGTGGACTTTCCAGATTCAATGACTTTTTCGATAAACCGCATGCCGCGTACACCGTCCTTTACCGATGGAAAATCGAGTAGTGGATCGGGTGCTTCGCCGGCCATGCGTGCTTGGACAGCCAGCGCAAAGTTGCGGTAAATGTTGGCAAAAGCCTCCAGGTAACCTTCCGGATGCCCTGCAGGTACCCGGATATGCGCATTCGCCTCCGGGCTGAGTGGCGTAATTTTCGGGCGGTAAATTTCCTTGGGTTTGTCCAGGCGACTGACCAGCAGGGTATTCGGCTCTTCCTGACGCCAGTATAAGCCACCCGTTTCACCGTAGACCCGGATATTCAGGCCATTTTCTTCCCCCGCCGAGATTTGGCTGGCGTGCAGAATACCCTTGGCACCATTGTCGAAGCGCAGCAGTACGTTGCCGTCATCGTCCAGTTTGCGGCCTTCTACAAAGGTGCTGATGTCGGCACACATTTCGGTGATTTGTAAACCTGTGATGTATTCGGCCAGGTTTTCAGCGTGGGTGCCGATGTCGCCCATGGCACCGGCGATGCCCGATTGGGTCGGGTCAGTACGCCAGATCGCCTGCTTGTAATTGGTATCTTCCTCTTTGCGCGAAAGCCAGCCTTGGGGGTATTCCACCACCACTTTGCGGATTTTGCCCAACTCCCCATTGCGCAGCATGGCCCGGGCTTGTTTCACCATCGGGTAGCCGGTGTAGTTATGGGTGAGGGCAAAGATCAAGCCCGTTTTTTCTACCAGGGCTTCCAGTTCCAGCGCTTCTTCCATGGTAAAAGCAAGGGGTTTGTCGCATACCACGTGGAAGCCATTTTCGAGCGCCATTTTTGCGGGGCCGAAATGCACGTGGTTGGGGGTTACGATGGACACAAAATCCATCCGCTCGCCCTCTGGCAACAACTTTTCTTTTTCAATCATTTCCTGGTAGCTGCCGTATACCCGGTTGGCGGGCACGTACAGGTCTTCGCCCGACAAACGAGAGCGTTCGGGGTCACTGCTAAAAGCACCACATACCAGTTCGATATGACCATCGATAGCGGCGCCGATCCGGTGTACTCCTCCGATGAAGGCACCACGGCCACCCCCTACCATGCCCATTCTTATTTTGCGTTTCATGATCCGTAGGTGTTAAAATTTTGGATAAAGATAAGCCTGGAGCACGTATTTTCACGCACCCCAGGCTTAATTAACCCACGATTTTTTTTGTGGGACTTGCGATGTTGTAAGCTATAGAAGCTGAAAAAAGACTGATGTTAAGATTTTCTTTTTTTCACCCAAAAAAACAGAATGGTAAACAGCACAATCAATATAGCCGGGAATAAGACCATGGTTCCCAAAGTAGCCTGACCGGCTACCAATTCCAGTTCATCACCTGTAAGTCCGGTTGCAGCCGCAGCTTTCTTATCGGCATCAATCCAACGCCCAATAATGGGCTGAAAAATTGATGTGGAGAACATTCCGACTGCACCGATAATCGACATCCCCAGGGCGCCACTGGCTGGTATTTTGTCTGCAATAAAACCAATCATATTAGGCCAGAAATAAGCGACCCCCAATGCGAAGAAAATTGCAGCCACATAGGCCATTGCTCCGGTTTGTGTACTGAAAAGAAATACTCCAATGGTAGCAAGAACTGCAGACCCAAGAAGGACCCCGGTCTGATCAAATTTGTGAACAACTTCTCCGCCAAAATACCTACATACAGCCATCAAACCAGTAACCAAGGCCAGAATCAACATGGGTTGAGCACCACTCTTTGCCAATATCAAACTCGACCACTGTTGCGGGCCAAACTCTGATATTGCGGTTAAGGCCATACAAACCATCATAAAAATGAACAATGGCGAAATCATCGCTTTAAGGTTCATCGATAAGCTGGCCTCTTCCTTGGTTTTAGCTACCGGCCAATCCTGGCCATAGAACAAGTAAGCATAGACCAGGGTAGGAAGTAAAATAACCCAAATCTGCGCCTCCCAACTAAAATTGGCATCAGTCATAAATTTTGAAACCAAACTACCGATGACTATGCCTCCGGGAAACCACATATGAAAACGATTCAACATTTTGCTCATGGTGTTGCCTTCAAAAGCGTCTGCAATCATCGGATTACAAGCCGCTTCCGTGCATCCATTTCCTATTCCAATGAGCAAGGTGGAAATAAGTAATGCAACGTAGCTGCCTGAATAAATAGTCATCAGAATACCGACTGCATGCGCCAAAAAAGCAAATTGCATAATGCGCTTGCCTCCAACTGTGTGATAAATTAATCCACCGATTACCATTGAAATTGGAAATCCGAGGAACCACATGGAGTTAATATATCCCAATTGTTCAGCTGACAAACCAAGCTCGTCACCAAGCTGGGGTAGAATACCCGCCCTGATGCTAAAAGACAAGGCAGTCGTGATAAGGGCAAAACAACTGCCGTAAAAAAGTCGTGATTTGTTGATCATAGCAAGACCGAGTTAAAAGTGTCTGTTGAATGTTGTTTGTTATAGACTTGTGTCAAACCTGTTTATAGTTTCCGCAATTTGATGTTGCGGAAGGAGATTCCATCACCATGGTCTTGCAGACCAATGTGTCCTTTGCGGAATGTGCCAAACTGAGGGTGATCTTTCCACTTGCTCTTGGGGATCAAGGCTTTCCATTCAGCAGAGCCCATCGTGGTAGAAACCACTTTTTTGCCATTCAGCCAATGTTCTACCAGGTCGCCTTTACACACCAGGCGTACTTTGTTCCATTCCCCGATCGGCTTGGCCGTTTGTGGGGTAGCCACATACATATCGTAGAGGCTGGAGGCCCGGCGGTTTTCAAATTTGGCATCGGGGTGGCAGTCATTGTCGATGAGTTGATATTCCAGCCCGGTCTGCCAGGGGTAGCGGATTTGTGCATCTTCATGAATGTGGTAAATAATGCCACTGTTGCCACATTTGGCAATTTTCCACTCGATGCGCAATTCGTAGTTTTCGTATTCAGCCTCAGTGATGATGTCGCCACCGCCACCTACCTGAAAGCCATCGGCATTTTTGTTGGATACGTCCAGATACAGCACTCCATCGGCTATTTTCCAGCGCTCACCGATGGTTTGTTTGTTGTAATTGCGCCAGCCTTTTGTCGTTTTGCCGTCAAAAAGCAACATCCAGCCTGCCGCTTTTTCTTCGGCAGTCAAGGTATTTGAAGCAACTGCAGGCGTAGCTTTTTCATTTTTCAGCACAAAAGCAGTACCCACTGCAAAGGCTGCGAGGATCACGCACAAGGATAGAAATCTGTTCAACATATGTTTAAGACTTTGAAAATGGCGGAATTGGGTAAAGTTTAAGTGTTGGTGAGTTCATGGAAAAATTTCGGATAATGTATTCGTCACACCAAGGTAAGCAATGAATTTTATTTTTTAAAAAGAGTTTAAGACAAAATATTATCGCGATTTTCTCATCAAAATTATCAATGCATGTTTTTAGTCGACAAAATGCAGAAATCGCTATCTTCCCAGCAAAAAAACATGCGGAATTTTTTTCTGTCCATGGTGTTCATGAGCCATGCTTTTTTGGCCCTTGCCCAAACCACTAAAGATCCCAATGCCATCATTCAGCCAGATTTGTTGGCCAATTTGAAATACCGCCACGTAGGCCCAAGCCGGGGTGGCCGAGCGACGGCGACTACCGGAGTGCGTCAGGAGCCCTTTACCTTTTACCTGGGTGCTACGGGTGGTGGGGTTTGGCGCAGCAACGATGCAGGCAATACTTGGGACAATCTTTCCGATGGCCAGATCAAATGTGGCTCCATTGGTGCGATTGCGGTAGCTCCTTCTGACCCTTCCGTCATTTATGTGGGCACGGGTTCGGCATGTCCACGGGGCAACATCTCTGCGGGAGTGGGTGTGTACAAAAGCACCGACAAAGGCAAAACCTGGGAATTCATCGGCCTGCCCAAATCCGGTATGGTTGGAAAAATAGAAATTCATCCCCAAAATCCAGATGTGGCTTTTGTAGCAGCACTAGGCAACCCCTTTGGCCCCAATCCCGAACGGGGCGTATACCGCACGACCGATGGCGGAAAAAAATGGGATTTGGTGCATACTGCCGGAGATTCCACTGGTTGTGTTGATCTGGTGATGGATCCCAGCAATCCACGCATCCTCTACGCCGCCATGTGGCGTGCCGAGCGCAAACCCTGGACCTTGCACGATGGGGGCAAAAAAGGGGGCATCTGGAAATCAGTCGACAGTGGGACTACCTGGAAAAAACTGGAAGGTGGCCTACCCACTGGCCTGCTGGGGCGTATTGGCATCACTGCCTCTCCCGTCAACCCCAATCGCCTTTGGGCCATTGTCATCACCCCCGACGACGCCACTTCCGGCCTGTACCGCAGCGAAGATGCTGGTGATTCCTGGACGCGGATTTGCCGCGACCACCGCTTGCAACAACGCGGCTGGTACTACAGCCACGTCACTGCCGACCCTAAAAACGAAAATGCGGTGTACATCAACAATGTCGACTTTATGAAGTCGATCGATGGGGGCAAAACTTTTGAAGAAATAAACGTGCCCCACGGCGACTGCCACGGCATCTGGCTCAATCCCGACAACCCCAGCATCATGATCAACTGCAATGATGGGGGTGCTACAGTGAGTTTGAACGGAGGCAAAACCTGGACCGACCAGCACAACCAACCCACTTCGGAATTCTACCGGGTTACGGTCGACGAACAGTTTCCCTACCTGCTTTATGCTGGTCAGCAAGACAACAGCACCATCAGTGTTCCTTCCCGCGATCCCGGGGGCCTGAGCGACACCGAGCACTGGCACGAGGCGGGTGGCAGCGAATGCGCCGATGTGGCGGTTAGCCCAACTGATCCGAACATCATCTGGGCAACGGCATACAGTGGTGAAATCACGCGCATGAATCGCGCCACCGGAGAGGTACGGCAGCTGACCGCTTACCCACACTACACCGAGGGCACCGAAATGCGCGACCTGAAATACCGTTTTCAATGGAATGCCCCCGTATTAGCTTCCAAACACCAGGCGAACACCATTTATTATTGTTCCAATTACGTGCACCGCTCCACCGACGATGGTCAGACCTGGCAAATCATCAGCCCCGACCTGACCCGAAAAATGGATCAATACCTGGGCATGCCCGGTGGCCCGGTTCAGCACGATGCCACGGGTGTAGAAGTTTACAGTACCGCTTTTGTGATTGAAGAAGCACCCCAAACCGCTGCTGAGCTTTGGGTAGGCAGCGACGATGGCCGCATCCACATCACCCGCGATGCAGGCAAAACCTGGACCGAGATCACACCCAAAGGCATCATTCCTTTTGAATGTACCATCAATAAAATTGAACTATCGGTGCATGCCCCCGGGCGGGCCTTTGTTGCCGTCCAAAATTACCGCAACAACGATTTCAAACCCTACATCCTGCGCACCAATGACTACGGCAAAAGTTGGCAATTGTTGACCGATGGCAAAAATGGCATTCCCAGTGGGCACTTTACCCGCGCCATTGCTGAAGATTCAGATAAAAAAGGTTTGTTGTTTGCCGGAACTGAGTACGGCATGTACATTTCGTTCGACGATGGAGCACATTGGCAATCCCTGCAATTGAACCTACCGTATACGCCGATCACTGATCTGGAAGTCCATCACGGCGACCTGGCCATGAGTACCCAAGGGCGTGGATTCTGGCTTTTGGAAGGTGTATCCGTTTTGGAACAATTGCAAAATGAACAAGCCAAAGCAGCTTTACACCTATACAAACCTCGCGACACCTACCGCACCAACGTAAGCGGCTACCGCGCAGTTTTTCATGCCCAACTTGCCGATGAACCCAGCAAGGATGTGGAAAGCAAAGTGGAAATTCTAAACGCGCAGGGAAAAGTGGTGCGCACTTACAGTTCCAAAGGTGAAGATCGCCGCAGGAAGTTGAGTTTGAAAAAAGGCTGGAATACTTTGTCTTGGGATTTGTTGCACGACGGGCCGATCAATGCTGAAAAGCTGGTGCTGATGGAAATGGGCGTTCCTATCATGGGGCCACCCGCAGCACCGGGTGATTATCAAGTCCGTGTTACAGTAGGGAAAGAAAGTAAAACCCAAACCTTTAAAGTGTTACCTGATCCACGTTGGAAAGATGTTCGCCAGGAAGATTATGTAGCACAGGAAAACCTGGCCTTGGAGATGCGCGACCTGATCAGCGACTCTCAACGCAAGATCAAAAATCTGCGCAGTTTGCGGGAGCAAATTGAGGATGCGGCTGGATTGGCCGTAAAAGCTGGTCATGCTGCCAAAATTAAGGATTTGGCTACCGAATTAGGCAAAGGTTTGACCGCCGTTGAAGATGAAATTGTCCAAAACCAGGCCGAAGCGGGCCAGGACAATTTCAACTACCCTCGTCGCTTCATCAACCACATCGCGCGGATTTACAGCGTGCTCATCGGAGATCACCACCGCCCTACGGGTGGGGTGCTTGAAGCTTATGCAGACCTTAAAAAGGTGTACGAGGGAATCTCACAACGGTATGATGTGGCGGTGAAAAACACCCTGGAGCGTTTTAATAAGGTGTTGGAAGAAGAAAAGGTGGCACGGGTGATTGATTTGAAGTGACCCAACTGAGGTGACTCTTGGGTGCCTTAGGTTTCTTAGACGGTGAAAGATTACCCTGCTTCGCAGGTTTTTTCTCTTTTTCACCACCTAAGAAACCTAAGACACTTAAGGAACACCTTAGAAATCATCACCAGCCCTGCATCCCGCCCGTATGTACCACACAAATCCGCGAACCTGCTGGAAAGTAACCCTGCTTCGCCTTATCCAGCACTCCCCACATCATTTTTCCCGTATAAATTGGTTCCAAAAGAAGGTCATACTTTTTCATTTCCACCAAAAAATCCAGCAACTCAGGGGGCGTTTTGGCGTAGCCACCAAAATGATAATCGGTAGCAATAGCCCAATTATCCCTATTTTTTGAATCCAATAACTGTTGAACTTCCGCCTTGTGGAAATCGCCTTTCAAAGCTGAAAACCCCAATGCAAAGGCTCGGCCCGCCAAACCCTGAATCACTCCCGCAAGCGTTCCGCCCGTCCCACAACTCAAACAGAGGTAATCAACCTGTTCTTGTGCCAAAATTTCCTCCGCCAGTTCGGCGCAGCCGCGCAAAGCCAGAGTGTTGGTGCCCCCTTCCGGTAAAATATAAGCTTGAGGAAATTGTTCCTGCAATTGGGCTAAAATGAATGGATCGTCTTTCCGTCGATAGGCTTCCCGAGACCAAAAATGCAGTTTCATCCCGCAAGAGGTGGCAAAGTCCAAGGTTGGATTCAAGGGCAAGACCTTCTCCCCTCTTATGATACCGATGGTATTAAAACCAAACAATCTTCCTGCGCTGGCGGTAGCAGCAATGTGGTTGGAAAAAGCGCCGCCGAAAGTGAGTAAGCTGGTATAACCTTCCGCACGAGCTGCGGCGAGGTTGTATTTCAGTTTGCGCCATTTGTTGCCACAAAAAGCCTGGTCGCCGGGTTGCGATTCCAGTTGTAATAAATCGTCGCGTTTGATGAAACAAGTGAGGTTCCGGGCTTCCAGGATGGGGTGATGGAAGGCTTGGAGTGGGCTGGGTGGGTGTTGGAAAAGAGCCTGCATGTTACTGGTTGAGAAAGGTTGAGAAAGTTGAGAAGGTTTAGGCTACCGCAGGCGGTTTTGACCATGTCCTTGTCTAAGTCGCTCGCGGTAGCCTAAACCTTCTCAACCTTCCTCAACCTCCCTAAACTTTCTTAATACCCAAATACCTCTTCCAAGCTCACTTCACGCAGTGCTCCGAAGTTTTCCAGGTAGTTCAGATCGACCTGAGATTTGCTGCCCATGACCAGGAAGGTATAAGCGCGGCCCCGCACATATTCTTCATGGAAAGCAACCAAATCCCGACTGCTCGATCGTTCGGTATGTTGATATATTTCCTGACGCATATCACCATGATGACCCAATTCCCGATTGGCGCGTGCCGTCCAATAGATCCGAGAAGGGATGATGCGCTCACTTTCAATGCGTTTCAGAATGGCCTGCCGGGCGTGTTCAATTTGAGAATCAACCACGGGCATTTCATTCAACAATTGTAGGAAAGTAGGAATGGCATCCGAAAGTTTATCGGGCTGCGTACCCACGTAGGCTTGCAGGTAATGCGCCCAGTCCCGTTTGCGGGGCGAGCTGTAAAAGGCATAAGTGGAATAAGCCAAGGCTTTGGATTCCCGAATTTCCTGAAAAACAATTGAGGAAAGCCCCAATCCAAAATAATCGTTGAACAGATCGCTGCTCAAGTGCTCATCCATGTTGAACTGCGGGGTGCCTTTGGATACCAACATCACATCCGTTTGGACAATCGGAAAATCCAAAAATACCACCTGATTTTCTTTGGTATCCAACTGGTTGAATGCCCGAGAAGGAACCGCTTTTTTCAGTGGTGTGGTAACCCGGTGGTGCGTTTCCAGCAAATTGGTTACCTCCGACATTGGCATTTGACCGTAGTAGTAAATCTTATGCTCAAAGCCACTCAGGTCTTTGATTTTTTGGCAAAGCTCATCGGCCTCCAATTGGCGCAATTCTTCTACCGCCAGGCGATAAGTAAAAGGAGAATCGGTGCCGTAACGAGCGTAATTTCCCAAGGCATTGCGCAAAACGATATTCCGGTCTTTTTTAGCATTGGCCCGGTGGGTCAGTGCGTCGGTGACGACGTTTTGCAGAATGGCTGTATCCGGTTGAAGATTGCTGATGATGTGCTCCAACAATTCCAGCCCCTTGAGCATATTGTCTTCCAATCCACTCAGGGTCATGTAAGTATAATCGTCGTCGTTGCTGACTTCGAAGCTCAGGGCCAAACGATATAGCTCACGTTGCAAGTCCGCAGAACTGTAGCGACTTGTGCCCAAATAAGGCAGGTATTGTACCGCGATGGCCAATTTCCGGTCACTGTTTTTTCCCATCGGAAAGATGTAATCGAGGCGGAAAAGCGAGTTATTGGGATTGCGGACATAATCTAAATGTACGCCCGATTTGAGGGTAGTGGCTTGAATGGCCGTTTCAAAATCGACAAAAACGGGTTCAATCCGCGGAGTAGTGATGTCCAAAAAAGCTTGTGCGTAATCGGAAACGGAGTCCCGATTGAGTTCCACTGCGGTGATTTCAGGTTTTTCAACCTTGACCACATTAGAATCTTCCGCTTGCACTTTATTTACTTCAACGTAATTGTCCTTAAAATGCTTTTGGGCAAATTCGACAATCTGTTCCTTGGTAATTTTAGCAATGTCGCTGATTCGGCGGGTGTAATGCTCCCAATCCATCCCGAGTATAAAACTGCTGGTCATGGCATTGACCCGGGCACTATTGGATTCCGAAGCCATAATTTGCCCAAGTTTGTAGTCGTTAATGACCGCTTCCACCATCCATTCGTCAAATTCACCACGGCAAATTTTCTGCAATTCGCCCAGCAGGATGTCCTTGACTTCCTCCAGGGTTTGGCCTTCCCGGGGTTTGCCATACAAACCAAAAACGGAATAATCCTCATAAAACCAGAACCAGGATTCCGACTCCAATACTTTTTGCTGTTGGTTGACATTGAGGTCGAGCAAACCCGCCTGATCATTGTACAAAAGTGTGCGGATCAGCAAGAGGAAAAGGGTATCCGCCGATTTGGCCTGATCAAAACGCCAGGCCAGCATGACGAGCGCCGGTTCTTGCCCATAAACAACCTTCAAGACGGGTTCCGTCAAAGGTGGCTGTGGGGAAAAAGTGAAAGGTGGAACATCTTTTGCTTCGTAGGTTCCAAAGTATTTTTCAGCCAGTTCTACTACCTCCGCAGGATCAAAATCACCCGCCATGGCCAGAGCCATGTTGTTCGGTACATAGTAAGTTTGGAAATATTTCTGGATGTTCACCTGTGAAGGGGTGCGCAAATGTTCTGCTGATCCAATAGTTGTCTGAGTGCCATAGGGATGTGAAGGAAAAAGTGCCTCCCGAATCGCAGTATTGACTTTGCGAACATCCTTATCCTGAGAAATATTGAACTCCTCGTAAACGGTCTCCAATTCGGTATGGAACAAACGAAGGGCCATCATCCGAAAACGTTCGGATTCCAGCTGCATCCAACGCTCCAATTCATTGGCGGGGATGTCGTTTACATAAACAGTTTGTTCAACCCAGGTGTAGGCATTGGTATCTTTTGCGCCAATGTTGCTCACCAATTTATCGTACTCGCTGGGAGCGGTCAATTTGGCAGCTTCAAAAGAAACCCGGTCAATTTCGGCATAAATACGCCGCCGTTCAGCTTCGTCCTGGGTAGCGCGATGGGCTTCATACAAATTAGAAATTTGCTCCAGCAGTACTTTTTCTTTATCCCAATCCAGTGTACCAATGCGGCTAGTGCCTTTGAATAACATATGTTCCATGTAGTGGGCCAAGCCTGTAGTTTCCGGTGGATCTTGTTTGGATCCTGCCCTGACCACAATATTGGTGTACACTCTTGGTTCATTTTTATTTACACTCAAAAACAATTGTAAGCCGTTAGAAAGGGTATAGCGTAGAACTTTCAATATATCGTCAGGGACGGTTTTGAAAGCGTATTGCATTTTTGCGTCAATCATCTCTTCTCCAGATTATTTTTATAAAACAGCATGTAATATAATGCATTGAACCGAAGAATAGTTTTTTTCAAACTTAAACAAGCTCATATCGGGTCATTATTGTCCCCACACAAATCGGGCCAAAGCGACTTTGATCTTCGTTTTACTGCCTTATCCCCTTACAATTGGGCTTTTGGGCTTTGTTCATTTTTTTTTCATCCGGCATGAGCTATATTCGCCTAATCACTCCACTACCACAACTTTCTGGGGGTGTTTTCTATCTCAGCCATTGGCTTATCGTACCTCAATTCGGGATAAGCTTAATTAACCAAATCCAAATTTATGCAACTTAGGCAGCTATTTACCCTATGCTGTGCAGTTTTTGCTATGTCTCTCCCTGCACAAACCCTTGATCTCAAACCGCTCAAAAACATCAAACCACGCAACATTGGCCCATCCGGCATGTCTGGGCGGGTAACTGCCATTGATGTGGTACAAAGCGAGCCCGACCACATTTACGTGGGTAGCGCTTCGGGCGGAGTATGGAAGTCCGAAAGTGGCGGCATCACCTGGACGCCCATTTTTGACGATCAAAACATTCAATCCATTGGTGCCATTGCCATCAACCAATCCAATCCAAGTGACATTTGGGTCGGTACGGGTGAGGGCAATCCGCGCAACTCTCAAAACTTCGGTTTGGGTATTTTTCGCTCACTTGATGCCGGGAAAACCTGGAAAAACCTGGGCTTGAAAGAAACCAAAACCATCCACCGCATCATCATTCACCGCGATAATCCCAATGTGGTTTTCGCTGGTGCGCAAGGTTCAGCCTATGGCCCCAATGAGGAGCGGGGCGTTTACCGCACCAAAGACGGGGGCAAAACCTGGGAGCGGATCCTTTACGTCAACAACCAGACTGGTGTAGCTGACATGGTTGTTGATCCCAGCAATCCCAACAAAATCATCGTGGCCATGTGGGAATATGGCCGCAAACCCTGGACTTTCAACTCGGGTGGAGCTGGCTCCGGCATCTACGTGACCCACGATGGTGGCGACACCTGGGAACGCCGCAGCGACGCCGACGGCTTGCCCAAAGGAATGTTGGGTCGGGCCGGTTTGGCGATTTCCCGCTCCAAACCCAATATCGTTTACGCTTTGGTGGAAGCCAAAGACAATGCACTCTACAAATCCACCGATGGTGGCAAAAAATGGAGTGTAGTAGCCACCAAAAACATTGGCGACCGTCCCTTTTATTACGCTGAAATTTATGTTGACCCCAAGAATGAAAACCGCCTCTGGAACATCTTCTCTTTGGTAACCAAAAGTGAAGACGGAGGTAAAACTTTTGAGACCGTACTCCCCTACTCGGGCGTACACCCCGATCACCACGCATTCTGGATTCATCCCGATGATCCAAATTACATCATTGACGGCAACGACGGTGGTTTGAACATCTCGCATGACGGCGGGAAAAGCTGGCGCTTTATCGAAAACATTCCAGTTGGCCAGTTTTACCATGTCAATTACGATATGTCAATTCCCTACAAAATCGGGGGTGGCATGCAGGACAATGGTTCCTGGGTAGGCCCTAGTGCGGTTTGGCAGGCGGGTGGAATCCGTACCAGCCAGTGGCAGGAAGTGTTTTTTGGCGATGGTTTTGACCTCGGTTTCCGCCCCGACAATTCACGGTACGTTTACGCCATGTCGCAAGGCGGGAACGTAGGCTATGTGGATACCGAAACGGGCAAAACCCAGTTCATCAAACCTACTTCGCCCAATGGCACCGAGCTGCGTTTCAACTGGAACGCTGGCTTTTCGCAAGACCCTCACAATACCTGTGGGGTGTATTTTGGCAGCCAGTTTTTACACTACAGCAAAGATTGTGGCCAAAGTTGGGAAGTCATTTCTCCCGACCTGACCACCAACGATACGTCCAAACAAAAACCACACCTGAGTGGTGGTCTGACCCTGGATGCCACCAATGCTGAGAACCACACCACCATCCTGGCGATTGCACCCAGCCCCAAAGACGCCAAGGTGATTTGGGTGGGTACCGATGATGGCAACCTGCAATTGACCCGCGACGGTGGCAAAACCTGGAGCAATTTGATCAGCAAATTGCCCGGTTACAAGGCGGCCAGTTGGATTCCCTACATTGAAGCTTCGGCGCACAATGCGGGGGAGGCCTTCGTGATTGTGAACGATTACCGCCGCAACGACTGGCGACCAATCGTGTACCATACCAGCGATTATGGCCAAACTTTCCGTAAAATCGCGGATGAAAACAAAGTAAGTGGTTTCAGTTTGTGCATTGTACAAGACCCGATTGAGCCCAAATTGTTGTTCCTGGGCACCGATCACGGCCTGTACCTCAGCATCGACAAGGGGACGACCTGGACCAAGTGGACCAATGGCTACCCCAGCGTGCCAACTGCGGATATGAAAATCCATTCGCGAGATCACGACCTGATCATCGCTACTTTTGGCCGGGCCTTCTGGATTCTGGACGACATTCGCCCCTTGCGTGAAATTGCCCGTACGGGCGGCAAGGTGCTGGAGCAACCTTTCAAAATTTTCCCCGTTCCTGATGCCTATCAGGCGGCTTTCAAATCTTTTGAAGGCATCCGCTTTTCTGCCGACGGGATGTTTGCGGGGGAAAACAAAGCGCCTGGTGCCTGGATCACTTTGTGGGCACCTTATGTGAAACCAGCTGCTGCGCCCGCTGGCGCCAAACCGGCGGCCAAGGAGGAAAAACGCGCCGAGCGGGTAAAAATCATCATCCTTTCGAGCACAGGTGACACCGTACGCACCTTTAGTCCACGGATCGACACGGGCATGGTGAAGGTGTACTGGCCCTTGAACCGCAATGGGGTGCGCCAACCCAGCCGCCAGGAACGCCGCCCGGACGAAGATGCCCCCAACGGCCCACAAGTACTACCTGGCACGTACAAGGTAGTAGCCATCTGGGGCAAACTCAAGGATTCGACCTCGGTAACGGTTAAATCTGATCCACGCCTTGAGGTCAAAATGGATGACCTGAAAGCCAAAGACGCTGCGTACCGCGACTTTGAAAAAGTGATCAAAAAAGCCAGCGAGGGTTTTGACCAACTCAAGGAGGCCCGCAATACCATCCGCCGCGTAGATGCAGCCCTGGCCAATGCGCCCGATAGCACCAAACAACAATTGGCTAAGCTGAGTAAAGTGCTGCAAGACAGCTTGAACGTGCTGGAACGCCTCTACACGGAGCCCGAAGACATTAAAGGTATCCAACGCGACGACGACAACCTGACTTCGGCGCTTGGCCGTGCCCAGCAGTACATCAACGCCTCAGAAGGCACACCGAACCAAGGTGCCCAACGTATGCTGGCCCAAGCCCGCAAACAAACAACGGAGGTGCTGGCCCGGATCAATAATTTCTTCAGTACGAAGTTTGCGGATTATCGGAAGAAGGTAGAAGTGGTGCAGTTTTCTTTGTTTAAGCCGTATGTGCCGCTGAAAGTTGAGTAAAGTCTATATAACTTAGGTGATTCTTAAGTGTCTTAGGTATCTTAGGTGGTGAAGAAGAAGTTTTTTTTCACCACCTAAGAAACCTAAGACACCTAAGGGACACCTCAGTAAAATGTCCTGCTAAGCTACTTCGAGTGCCTGCAACCAGCCCTGACGCTCAAATAAGTCTTGCACATCTTTCACAAAGCGCTGCCAATCGAAGTTGGCGATTTTCTTTTTGGGAAGCCATTCCAGCATGGTGTCGATGTATTTGGTGGCCATTAGGTGTAAGACCTCTTCAGGGGTGGATTTTTGCACTTCATCGTAGGAGAGGCGCATTTGGGTGGAAAGTTCTTTACGTTTGGGGCGATAGCTGAAATCGTCCTCGTGGATTTCGTTTTCAGCATGGGTAATAATATAAATGAACGCAACACCTACAATATCACCATAGTCGCTCAGCTTTAAATTAGTTTTTAAGGTATCTTCTATTGTAACCACATTGTCAATGGCAACTTCATCTGAAACTTGGTGCCAACTTATACTCGAAACGACAAATGGATCTCGCATGATTACTGTTTTGGGTTTACAGGGTTGGGGAATCCAATAATAAATTGATTACTTTGGAAATTGGTTCCTTACCAAAGGCAAAGTTAAATAAAATTCTTAAAAGGTGAATTTTATCGTCTAAAAAATGAATGTCTCAGAAAAAGATACTTCCCGCAATGCGTTATTCACCCAGGTAAAGGGAGTAATTAAGTCTTTGGGGCTTGATCAAATGGTGCTTGCAGAAAAATTAGGGGTTAATCAGACCAATATTAGCAAAGCCCTGAATGGTGGCAATGAAAAGACCTTTCAACGCATTGTCAATCTGCTTGAAAATGAATATGGTGTCACTTCTTTGAATCAGCACCTGGAATCGGCGGTAGGGAATGATATCGGCGAGATCAAAGCCGAATTGCAGGCTATTAAGGGTACTTTGGAGGAATTAAAGATGATGATTGGGAGGTTGGAGAAGTAACCTAGGGCATCCGCTACCTTGTGAGTCCGACATAGCCCAATTAAAAAACGGGAATAGGAAACAAAACATAAGGGTTCACAACCCTTCTTTCTACAGACATGCTCCCTTTTGAGTGCTCTATAAATTTGTATTCAAAGATAAGGTCAAACGGTAAGCATAAGTTGCTCCTTTGTGGTGTATCCTGGTAAAATTGCTTTAAAATGTATACGGTTTTTTTATCCTCTAGTTTTTCTTTTAACTGCTGAATAATGCTAATGTTCATTGTTAAATAACATACAGGAACCATGTAGATGTTGTTCTTTTTGTTTATCCAATCGAGGCATACTTCCGCGTTCTTGGCATATTTTTCTTCTAATTTTTTCATAACAGCTTTATCAATCTCAACAGACGATCGGAATTGCGCCAATTCATAGCTTAACAAAAATGTAATCATCTGATTTCTACGCTTCAAAAATCTAGATGCGCTATTTATTCTTTCTCTTTCCAAATATTTGTTCAAATAACTAGGCGATATAGTAGTGTTGAAAAAATTGTATGTTGGATTTTTAAGCAATTGGTTGTTGTAAAAATAGACATGATCACAATAGTCGCTATCTGTCCAAAAAACTGGCTTGGGGGTGGAGTCTCTAAAGTTATAATAATCAATGTTTATTTGCTTTATGAGTGCATCTATATCTACTTGATATCTTTTTGATGCAGATGTATTGCCCTTCCAAGGTTCCGAAACCCAAGAGGGTAATGCATCTGCATTAAAAATTCCATACGTTGTCTTATCTTGCTCTTCATTATTTGAACAGGTGTAAAATATCAGGCAAAGCAAAAGCATGGAATACCTCATTGTTTCAGCCTATTTGAGAAATTATCAATTGGTTTTTGGTTATTGTAAAAAATGTGCAAAATTTTACGGTCGTCCTCCTGTTACAGCTTTTCAAAAGTTACCACACCGGAATATCTTGGATCAGAACAAAAGGATTTAATAACTCCCTACGAACAACTATATCTCCTTCTTTACCCATTTCAAAGTCATATCGAATGATCAAATCAAATGCCTTACAAGGATCATCCCCACCAATGGCTGCATAAAAGCCATTAATCGTATGGTTGATGGTTTTTAAAAGCAAAAAATTAGCGAAAAAATAACAGTCATAAGCTTCTTTCTTTCCGTTTCTAGTCGAATAGTAATGATTTTTGCATTGTTCATGGGGCTTTTTATATTTTTGATACAACCATGCCCATTTATTCTGGTCAGTTGAAAAAAATAATCTGCTAGAATCCCAAGGGTACAAATCAGTTTTAGAAATGAAATCAGCTAAGTTTTCAAGTTTTTCATCGGATAAAGATGAGCTAATCTTCAAGCCAAACTCTCGCACACATCTTTCTTTTATCAGGAACTGATCTACAAAAGGAGCCTTTTCAAATTCATCAGCATGAATTTCCCAAGCAGTGATCCGATGACAAATTGAAGGGGTTTTCCACTCTTCAGGTAGATCCTCCCGTAAGAGAAAACGGTTGTGAATTTGGTTGGCACTGGTAATAACAGCATCTAAATCCAATAATGGAAATGGGTCAGTACAAGGCAAATCCGCACTGGTTTGAGTCCTTGCCTTTGAATAAGCATTTGATTCTTTATTTTGGCACGACATAATCAAGATTAAACCGAGGAAAAGAGCTATCCGAGTTATAACAGAATATGGGTTCATTTTTTTATCTTTTTTGTGAAATTACGGCTACAGACAAAAAACCTCTAACTGGTTTTCACCGAGAGGCTTAAGTCTTTCCATTCTAAGTTTCAAGAGGAACGTTGATTCAAGTCAAATCGTGTAGATAATAGTACAATTCTCGCGATCCGTACCAGCGGCAGCACGATGTTTTTCATTGATTTTGAAAGACTTGGGCTAGCGGAGGTGCTGGCGCGCATCAATAATTTCTTCAGTACGAAGTTTGCGGACTATCGGAAGAAAGTGGAAGCGGTGCAGGTTTCCTTGTTTAAGCCATATACCCCATTGGAGGTGGAATAAAGTGCTTATCTTACTGAGGTGATTCTTAAGTGTCTAAGGTTTCTTAGGTGGTGAAGAAGGAGGTTCTTTTTTCACCACCTAAGAAACCTCAGAAACTTAAGAATCACCTTAGTAATGATGCGCCAACGACGCCGCTTAAAGCAGGCTTAATTTTTCATGCAAAAAAACGAATTACATCTCACCCACGGAACCATCTCCTACCACCAATATGGAAATGGCCCCCACCTCTGGCTCGCCTTCCACGGCTTCGCTCAGGATGGAAGTGTTTTTGCAGCCTTAGCCCCTTATTTGCCCAAAGATGTCTGTTTGATTGCGCTGGATTTGCCCTGGCATGGGGCCTCCACTTGGGAGAAGGACTGTTTTTCTTTGAGTGACATACAGGAAGCTATTGATTTGTTGTTGGCCGAAAAACAGCAGTTGCGGTACAGCGCCTTGGGCTTTAGTTTTGGCGCTCGGCTTTGTTTAGCCCTGGCTCAAGTGGAAGCGCCACGTTGGGAGCATTTGGTTTTATTGGCCCCGGATGGATTGCCGCGCCGTGGTTGGTATGCTTTTTTTGATCACTTACCGTTAGTCCTCAAAAAACAAGTGGTTCGTTGGTTCGATCGGTCTGAGCTGTTGCTGAAGTGGGCGAACAAACTCTATGAATGGAAATGGTTGGATGCTTTCAGCGTGAAATTTGTGCGCCAGCACCTACAAACGGAAGCTACTCGCAAGCGCTTAAAAGGCATTTGGCTTTCTGCCGCCGCTTTTCCCACTCTACAGTCAAGCTGTTCCTTATTGTCTGCAAAGCCTGATCGAACCGTGCAGCTCATTACAGGGGAACGTGATGCGGTGATCCCGCCTGCTTCCTTTGCCCATCTGGCCCAACGAATCCCCCAACTGCAATGGACAAGTATTGCCGAAGCCGGGCATGATTTGTTTCATGCCGCTGTTTTGCCCCAATGGGCCTCAGGTTTATTCAAGGATTCGCACGCGGATACCCATCCAGAGTGACAAGGTATTGATGCGGTCGCGGCTAGGTCCAAATCCATCCGAAAAATGGCCGAGTGAATGTTGGTAGGTTGGTTGAGCAAATAGACTCCAGCGGTCGCTCATAAAATGTTCTACGCCCAAGCCCAGGTTGCCAGTGATGTAGCCGTTTTCTTTCACCGAGCCGCCTTCCAGGATTCCACCCGAGGTGTTGTCGAAGGGAACATCCCGCATCTCTGGTTTTAATGGCCCAGGGTTGGAAGAAGTGGTGGTAATGAAATAGGACGTCGAAGCAGCAACCTGCAAGGAACCTCCTATCACTGCATACAAACGGGAGCGTTTGTGCAAGAAGAAATTATAACGTGCGTGGAAAGGAATATTGATGATGTCGAGGGCAACCTGATTGAACGAAGCTTTGGTATAGCCTTGATCTAAACTACCCTCGAGTTTTATGATCTGGCGAGGATTGTAAGGCTTCGCTGCATAAATCAAACCTGTACCCAATTCCCAACGGCCTCTTTCTGCTGAAAAAAGAATCCCTCCACTGTAGCCCAAGGCATAGCGGATGAACGCGTCGGTGCGGTTCTCTTCGTTGGCGGGTGTAATGATTTGATTGTAATCCGAACCACCAAACATGGCCGCACTCAAGAGGGTCTTTTTGCGGAATGGTTTCAGGGTATTGGCTTCAAAAATGTTCAGGCGTCGTGCCGATACCGCATTGGAACGTTGTTGGGCTAAGGGGGTCAATTGATTGCCAAACACGTAGTAATTGGACATGGCCTCAGCCTGATTGGGGTCTTCAATTGGTAGTTTTTGAGCTTCCAACTCAGGCGTTTTTCCAGCCAGGGTTAGGTTGGCAGATTCCAGTGTAGAGAGTACCTGGTGGTTGGGGTGTGATACAATTTCAACCTCGGGCGCATTGTAGGAAAATACCTGATCATGGCCTTTATTGTCCTGACGGATGTTGCGGCCTTGGCTCAAATTATTTTTAGGTGCCTTTGCGGCAGAGTGGTTCGTGGTTGTGGGTGGATTCAAACGTCCAGCAATTGCCTGCTGCTGAGGCGCGGTATTTTGATCAGGAAAAGAAGGTTTATTTTCTGGATTGGATAGTGGCAATTGGACAAAAAGCAATAAGGCCAGCGTAAAAACCAAAACTTCGCCAAATTTGGAACCTAGGATAAGTTTGCGCAAATACAAAGCCTCCTCCATCCGACGGCGCAACCGCGCCCAATGCCGAGGTGCAGCCCCCACATTGAAATGCCGCATTTGTTGAAGTACTTCCCGGTCGAAAGCCGATTCAGCGGCATTCACAGGCTCAAGTTCTTCATCAAAAGACATGGCTTCTTCCATCCGTTGCCAATGGTCGGCACGGAACTCCGGATTCAGGTTCTCCAGTTTTTCGCGAATGAGTCGGTCAAATTGCGGCTGCTCCATTTTCGTCGTAGTTGCGAGACATCAACATCTCTTTCAGTTTGAGGCGCGCCTTCACCAGGTTAGACCGGGAGGTGCTTTCGGTAATGTTCAAAAGGTCGGCAATTTCCTTGTGGGAATAACCTTCCAAGATGTACAGGTTGAAAACGGTTCGGTATGCAGGAGTGAGTTGTTGGATGGCTTCCAGGATTTCCTGTTGGCTGCACATGCTCACGGCATCGGCGTCTTCTACGCTCAGTTGGACGGCCTGATCGATATCTTCAGTACGGCGACGGATACTTTTGCGGTAAAAATCAATGGCCGTATTGACCATGATGCGCCGCATCCACGCCGTGATTGAAGTACCTGGCTGAAATTTATTCACATTTTTGAAAACCTTGATAAAGCCTTCGTGCAAAATGTCGAGGGCATCTTCTTCTCCGTTTGAGTAGCGGAGGCAAACGCCCATCATTTTACCGTAGTACTGCTCATACAAAGCTTGTTGTGCCCAACGCTCTCGCCGTACACAGGCTTGTATCAAGTCGTCTTCTCCATAGTTGGCAGGCCATGCTATCTCCATAGACCACGAAAATTTATCCAAGCTACAAAGATTATTCCACACTGCCAATAGCCTTCTCAAATTGGGTCGGTAAATCGACAATTGGGGAACGTATCGGGATTCCAAAATGCTGCTTAGTGCAGCATAGATTTAGTGGAATAAATACTCCATTTTTTAACGACAAACGGCACGCTCTTTGTGCAAAGAGCGTGCCGTTTGTAAAGAGGTGACCACACTACTGGACATTTTTATTTTCAGATGCGAAATGTCCAGCAGTGTGATAGGTGACTATTAGTCCTCCTCCTCGTGTTGCTGTGCTGGCGTGGTCAGTACTTTGTAAAAAAAGTACGTAGTGAAAGCAGCCACCGTAATATTTGCGCCAAGATACATGATCAATGCAGTTGTATTCATGGTAATAGTTTTTTGAATGATTAATGCGTGAATCTACCTTCGCGTTGGCGCTTGCGGTAAGCCACGTATACCAATACCGCAATCCCTATCCAAATGGCCAAAAGCCCAATGCGTGCGATGTTTTGGTACAAAATTGTTTTTTTCAGGTGGGCAATCACGGCGGGGTCAGTAGCCTCAGCAATTTGAGCGTACAGACCAGTGTTCATGATTTTTTCCCAGTTCGCAGGCATACTTGTAAACAATACCCAACCCAGAATAACTGGGGTCACGTATTGAATGATGTACTTGAAAACAATCGGTACTTTGATGTCGGCACCGCGGGTGATTTCTTCCCAGCCTTTTTTCATGCCAAAAACCCAAGCAAAAAGGATGATTTCGAAGAAAGCAAAAACAACCAAGGATACCGTACCGGCCCAGTGGTCGTATTCGTCGAAGACGCCATAGTTGAAGAACAAGACAGTAGGTAGTCCCAAAATTCCTACAGTAGCCCCAAAAGCCCAGGCGGCACGTTCTCTTTTCCAGCCAAATTCATCCTGCAGGAAGCCCACACAAGGGGTTCCCATGGCCAGGGATGAAGTAATGCCCGCAAAAAACAACAAACCAAACCACATCACACTGGCCATAACCGCCAGGAATGGGCCCCATTGTTGGAACAAAAACGGCAGGGTGCGGAAACCAAGACCCAAACCACCCACTTTATTCACCAGTTCCAGCATACCATCTACGCCAAAATAACCAACGGTAATTGGAATAACGATGGCACCACCTAAACACACTTCGACAAATTCGTTCATCCAACCCGCACTCATGGCGTTGAGTGCTACGTCGTCGCGGGATTTGAGGTACGAGGAATAACACTGGATACTACCCATGCCCACCGAGAGGGTAAAGAAGATTTGCCCGGCGGCGGCCAGCCAGACTTTGGGCGACCAGATGGTGGAAAAGTCGGGTGTCCAGAGGTAATTCAAACCTTCAGTACCTGCATACAAGGCATTTCCACTGCCAGGCTGCAAAGTCACCCCACGAATGGCCAGAATAACGCCAAACAGGATCAACAAAGGCATACCAACTTTGGCTACTTTTTCTACTCCACCACTCAAACCGCGGGACAAAATCCAGGTATTGAGCACCAAACAAATGACCCAGAAAATGATCGGCTGGGCATCACTTAAGCTGGTATAATTCGTAAAGAAGTTGGCCACTTCGTCGCGGGTTTGCCCATTGAAGGTACCCGATATTGAGTGCCAAACGTAACCCAAAGTCCAACTTTCCAGGTAGCAATAATAAGCTGCTACGGCCAGGTTGGTAAAAATACCAAATACCCCGATGTATTTCCAGAAGCGGTATTTCGACATGGAATCAAGGATAAAAGGGGTACTGTGGTGGCCGTATTTACCACCAAATCGTCCCATCGACCATTCCACAAACAACAGTGGAATACCCATCAATAAAAAACAGACGAGGTAGGGAATGATGAAAGTACCACCACCGTTTTGGATGGCCTGTACGGGGAAGCGCAGGAAGTTACCCAGACCTACCGCGTTGCCCGCCATGGCCAGTACCAGGCCAACTCGGGAGCCCCAGGATTCTGTATTGCTACTACTCATACCATTGTGAAGGTTAGTGATTGAATAAGGTTTTATTGGTAAAAATGAATCAAATTTAAAAACTATTCCGCCACATCATACTTTCTACTGGTTTTTCTGTGCGTTGATTGTATTTGGCGTCGGTTTTGAGGTTGTAGTAACGTTCGATTTCTCCTTCCACGGCAAAATAAATGAGTTGGCCGATGGGCATCCCCATGTAAACCCGTACGGGTTGGGTGCAAGAAATTTCGAGGGTCCAGGTATTGCAAAAACCTACATCACCTTTGCCTGCGGTGGCGTGAATGTCGATGCCCAGGCGGCCCACGCTGGATTTGCCTTCGAGAAAAGGGACGGCATTGTGGGTTTCGGTGTATTCCTCGGTTACGCCCAAGTACAAAATGCCGGGGTGTAGTACAAAACCTGTTTCGGGTATTTCGAAGTGTTCTATTTCGTTGTGTTTGCGGGCGTCCAGGACTTGGTCTTTGTACATGGCCAGCCATTTGCCCAGGTGTACATCGTAGGAATTGGTGCCCAGACAGTCGCGGCTAAAAGGTTCAATGACGATTTTTTTTGCCTCAATTGACTCTAAAATCTTCTTGTCCGAAAAAATCATGTGTTCGAGTGGTTTTCTATGGGGCGATAAAAAAATAAGTGTTCATTTTGCCAAAGGGTTAGATGAGTAAACAATTCATTTCAAGTGTCTTATCTAATCCTTTGGCTCAGAAAAAATGGACACTTATTTTTGCCCCACTACTATGAAGGCGGCAAGGTACAAAATTAAATTTTACGACAAACTCCGCCACAACATGATGCTGCGGTCGTCACTGGCGGAAACCAGAAGATCGTCGTGCGTTGACCAGAGCAAGGCATTGACCGAATTGACGTGGCAATGATCCCGGATGGTGTTCAATACTTTGTTTAACTTAAAACTTTCAGCATCCCAGATTTTGATGGTTCGATCGCGGCTGGCGGTGGCAAACAGAGTGCCTGTGGGGTTAAAAACAATGTCATTGATGGTAAACAAGTGGGCAGCTTGTGAATTGAGCAAATCCAGGTTCTCGGCATCCCAAACGTTGAGCAGGGCATCCCTGCCACCACTGACGAGGTATCGGCCATCGGGGCTGTATTGCACACAAAAAACCGAGTGGTTGTGCGCTTTGGGGATACTGGCTTTGATTTGAAAGGTATCAATGTCTACAATGTAGAGGTTATGGTCGCTGGCCCCTACTGCAATTTCCTGGCGGATGGGGCAGTAAGCCAATCCACGCAGGCTTTGGTGGCTGAGTTGAATGCTCTCCAGGGTACGGGCAGTGTGGATGTCCCAACGCGTCAAGATGCCATCGCCCCCTGCGGTAAACACCTGCTCCCCTATGCGCAGGATGCGGTAAACACCCTTGCGGTGGTGAGCGATGTTTTTGGTTTGCTCGGGTTCGCTCAGGTCTACCCAATGCACCCCCCCATTCATGTTGCCAACCACAACTTGATTGAGATCGGGCAAATGTAAAAGGGAAAAAATTTGGGTATCCACTTTGGCGATCAATTTGCCCAATTCGGGTGCTTCCAGGTCCCAACGCACCACCCAACCCTCCCCTGCTCCGGAAAGGAAAAAACGGGAATCATCCGTTGGACTCAGGGCAAATACCGCAGCATTGTGACCGGTGAGTACGGCATGGCGTTGAAGAGGTAAGGAAGAACCCATATTTTTCTTGGCTTTGATGCGCTTTTTTGACAAAAAATAACGGTGAAAAATTTAGTTATTTGCAACAATTAGCGCTTACGACTAGCGGCAGCGCCGCAAAACGTCTGTAGATTTAGTGCATGATACCAGCGTACAAGGTGCAGCGCACCGAAACATTTCGCGAGTATTGTTCCGGTGCGCTGCACCTCCATGCTGGATTTTTGTCCTTTTTCTACAGACGTTTTGCGGCTCTGACGCTGGTCGATGCGCTCAAATATATGCATATAGACCAGAAATGCCAATCGTTAGTCAACATCAAGATCAGAGTACCTACGCCATCTGGCGCATTGAAGAATCCGAAGCGTGGTTTTTGGAACAGTTGCAACTCAGTGCCGCTGAGCATGCTCAGTTGGAAGCCATTAAAGGTTGGCGAAGAATGGAGTGGTTGGCAGTTCGCCAGCTGGTGGCAGCATTGGTTCCGGGAGCTGAAAGGGCTATCCTAGTCAAGGATGAATACGGCAAGCCACATTTACACAATAGCCCGCTGCATGTTTCAATCAGCCACTCCCATCAGTTGGCGGCAGCGATGGTGGGAAAAAAAGTGCTAGGCATTGACATTCAACAAATAGTCGAAAAAATCGGGCGGCTGGCCCCACGTTTTTTAAGTCCACGCGAACTGGCGTTTATCCATCCAGCCGAACACCGCATCGCCCACCTACACGTATGTTGGTGTGCCAAAGAAGCGCTGTACAAGGCTTATGGAAAACGGGAAATCGATTTTTGCGACCACCTTCTACTCGATCCTTTTGACTATCAAACAGAAGGTGGCTCATTTCAAGGGCGGGTCATCAAGGACGAATTTGAAGCCACTTTTGCCTTAAAGTACAGTAAGTTTGAAGATTGTATGTTGGTGACTGCCACTATTTTGGAGGTATAATCACACCAATTCCTCTTCCCAGTCGCCATCTCCTAATTGCAAATTGGCCAATTCATGCATCACGATAGATACGGTTACGGCAGCTACCAAAGTACCTACAATCGGTCCAATGATGGGCACCACAAAACAAATCCGCAGGATAATCCCTGCGGCTAGGGCGATGCCTGGAAAACGCAGGGAATATTTAAAACTGTCCTTGATTTTTAGACCAAACATTTCATTGTAGTTGTCCAGAATCAGGACGCCCATAAAGAAGCAATGGATAAAAAACAGGATGGGTTCTTTGAGCCAGGATACCACCGGAGTAGCCTTAAGGATGGGTTCAACAATCGCAACCACAATCCCTTCTACCACCATACAAATCACGCCCAATACGGCGATGCGAATTTGAGCTTTGACGAAATCATTAAGGCGGGGTTCCCGCATTTTATCTTTTAATAAAATGTCTACTGCGCGGTGAGTAACGTGGAAAATGAAAATTTCGAGCAGAATCAAGATGCCATAGCGAAATCCTTCGTCGGTGAAAAATTCCCATTGGCTTTTGACCAGATTGTCCACAAAGTTGTCCATGGAACTCATCAGCGCCATTGCATTGGAAGTATCTACTGCGTTCATGGACTCAAAAACATTCCCCAGGGTTTGGAGTCCGGCAATAATGCCCACCAAAATCAAAATTTTGTTCACCCAGCCATACTTCAAAAAACCTTCCCAAAGCCGGTTTTTGCGAAAAAAGCGAATGGACTCCGGAATGGAATGTATAGTGTACAAAAATTGATTGAAATGCTCTTTCAGGTAGGTACGCAAGTTTGACATAATATGGTACTTGATTAATCATTCGGGATAAGTGTTCCTAAAGATAGCGAACAAAATACCTTTGATCCCTGCAAATTCCGATCAGCTCGGGTTTTTTTTGGATCAAAGCGCATTTCTTTTGAGCAAAGGAACGGAAACTAAATAAAATAAACATTTGACTGACTCTTTTTTAATTTTGCTGCGTTACTCGTCAGTTGCGTAGTTCACTATGCGCCTTCCTCGCGCCTGGCCAAATCAAAAAATAGCCAACTCAACTCGTTTACTTTATTTAATTTCCGTTCCTAAGACGAGATAAAACGGCGATTGGTTACGATTGATGTACTTAACTTTTGAGCAGCAGTGTCTTTTTCAGCTTCTCCTTTTCCCGGCAGTTTTAAGAATTTTTGTTGCTGTCCTAGGTTTTTCACCATTGTTGCTATCTTGTACGCTGAAACCAAATTACAGAACTGCACGAGATGGAACAAACGAACACCAAAACCGCTTCCCCACAAATGACCCTGAGGGAGCAATTGCCGGTATGGATTGTTGTCGGCGTAGCCTTGTTTATTAATTTTCTGGCCTATGGCCTGCATGTTTTACCCGATCTGGTTGCCACCATTGCCCGTTGGATTGGCCTGGCTGGACTGGCTTATTTATCCTACCGCCGAGGCAGCATCACCACCTGGATTTTGTTTGCGTTGATCCTGGGTGCCGAAGTTGGGCATACGCTCCCTGGTGGTGCCGACTGGTACAATGTAATGAGCAAAGTGTTCATCAAATTGATCAAAACCATTGTTGCGCCTTTGATCTTTGGTACACTGCTGGTGGGCATTGCCGGGCATTCCGACATGAAAGCGGTAGGCCGCATGGGGCTTAAAGCCATCATTTATTTTGAAATTGTGACCACCATTGCCTTGGTAATCGGGTTAGCAGCGATCAATATCACCAAAGCAGGCGAAAACCTGCCACCCATGCCAACTACCGAAACACTCCCGGAAGTACGGAAGCCGATGACTGGTCCGGAGATCGTTTTGCATACTTTTCCTGAAAACCTCATCAAATCGGTGGCCGAGGGCGAAATCCTGCAAATCGTTGTCTTTTGTTTGATTTTTGCTTTTGCGATGACGCAAGTTTCTCCAGAGCGCCGTCGTCCTTTCTTGACCTTTGCGGAGAGCTTGTCGGAGATCATGTTCAAATTCACCAACATCGTCATGTACTTTGCGCCTTTTGGGGTAGGTGGGGCAATTGCCTACACCGTGGCCAAACTGGGCTTGGGTGTTTTTGCCAATTTAGGGCTGTTGTTGCTCACCTTATATGGTGCATTGATAGTATTTGTTCTGGGGGTACTGCTCCCCGCTGCATTGATTTTCCGTATCCCCGTTCGGCGATTTTGGAAATACGCCAGCGAACCAGTCACCATCGCTTTTGCTACGACCAGCTCGGAGGCTGCGTTGCCCAAAGCCTTGGAAAATATGGAGAAAATGGGAGTTTCCCGTCGGGTAGTTTCCTTTGTTTTGCCTACTGGGCTGAGTTTCAATCTTGATGGTTCTACTTTGTACCTGTCCCTTGCGGCTATTTTTGTAGCGCAAGCGGGTAAAATTGAAATGCCCATCGGCGCCCAAATCACGATGTTGCTCACGCTCATGCTGACCACCAAGGGGATTGCTGGGGTGTCGCGTGCGTCTTTGGTGATTCTGACCGGAACAGCCGCTTCATTTGGTTTACCAGACTGGCCCATTGCGGCCATCCTGGGTATTGATGCCCTCATGGACATGGGGCGTACTGCCACCAACACGCTGGGCAACTGCTTGGCTACGGCCATTGTAGGCCAGTGGGAAGGAGAGACCAACTTTGTGGATGAAGAGCCGGTTGCGCAAGTTTAGAAAGTTGAGAAGGTGAGGGAGGTTGAGAAGGTTGAGGCTACCGCAGAGGCTTAGACAAGG
>NZ_JBGSLK010000092.1:0-4355 GCF_041740695.1 Haliscomenobacter sp.
GGCTACCGCAGCGACTTGGACAAGGACATTGTCAAAATCGCTGCGGTAGCCTCAACCATCTCAACCTCCCTCAACTTTCTCAACTATAAATTGCTCAACTTACCCCAGGTTTGCTGCCATCGCATCCCAAACCGGATCAACGGGAAGAGGAGCAGTAAGAATCACATTTTCCTGCGTCACAGGGTGCAGAAAACTCAGTTTCCAGGCGTGTAAGTGAATGGAGCGGTCTTTATTGCTGCGGCGAGCGCCGTATTTTACATCTCCTTTGATGATGCAGCCCATGGCGGCCAGTTGCGCCCGAATTTGGTGGTGGCGCCCCGTTAATAAATTGACCTCCAGCAGGTGATAGCGGTCGCTGCTGCCAAGGAGTTTGTATTCCAGGATGGCTTGTTCGGCATTGGCGTGGCCTTTTTCCGTACTGATCACCGAGCGGTTGGTTTGGCCATTTTTCCAAATCCAGTGCTCCAAACGGCCACTAGGTTCAGTGGGCATGGCCTCTACCACGGCCAGGTAAGTTTTTTGTACTTGCCGGTTGCGGAATTGCTCATTGAGGTTGGCCAGGGCTTTGGGGGTTTTGGCCACCAATACAACCCCACTGGCCGGACGATCCAGGCGATGCACCAATTGCACCGAGGATTTGGTAAAAATTTCAGCCAGTTGCAGCAGCGATTTGTCCCCGGTTTTGTCGGTCTGGGCTGGAATCCCTGCTGGCTTGTTGAAGGCAATTAATTGGTTGTTTTTATACAGTACCCAATCGCCAATGCGTTCTTGAGCATTGTCAGGTGTAGGGTTTTCACTTGAGTTCTTCATAATCAATGTAATCGTCGTCGTATTTGGAATTGGCTTTTTTACCCTGCTTCCCTGGTTCATTCTGGTGCGGATTGCGGATATGATCTTGCGGCTTTCGCCCAGGCAAAGCCGGTTTATGGGTAAAGAGACGATACGCAATGTAAATCACGGCAAGCATGAAGAGCATTTTCAGCATGGCAGTAAAATTTGCCACAAAGGTAAGTGCTATTATTTGATGTTGCAGGAAACTTTTTGCACCAAATGGGCATCTAAAGGTTAATAAAGTGGCAAAAGCCTAGTTTTTTCCACTTTACCCTTCCCCGGTTCGACTGTAATGCTCAATATTTTATTAGTTTTGCAGGTCAAAATAGGAAATGAGCCTAAGCCTTTGGTTGATAGTGTATTACTAAATTTAGAAAAATTACAACGAACGCATGAGTTCTTTTAAGCGCACAACAAACATTGTTGGTTGGCTGGTGTTCGCGGTAGCGACAGTAGTCTATTATCTCTCTGCCGAACGCACGGGTAGCTTGTGGGACTGCGGCGAATTCATCCTCGGTGCCTACAAACTCCAAGTAGTGCACCCTCCTGGCGCACCTTTGTTCCTCCTGGTAGGCCGGATGTTTGCCTGGGTAGGCAGCATGTTTTCCAGCAACCCTGAAAATATTGCTTTTGCGGTCAACCTGATGTCAGGTATTTGTACGGCATTTGCCGCCATGTTTGTGGCTTGGGTAACCCTGATTTTGGGCAAATTGGCCCTGGTTGGGCGCGATGGCGAACCCAGCACCGGGGATCAGATTGCCCTGGGTGCCGCAGGTTTGGTAGCGGGTTTGGGCACTGCATTTTGTACTTCCATCTGGTTTTCAGCTGTGGAAGGCGAGGTATATGCGATGTCTACTTTTTTTACCGCGCTTACCCTCTGGGCTACGGTAAAATGGTATGCTTTGCCTGATGATCCTCAAAACGATCGTTGGTTGATTTTTGCCGTATATATGGTGGGTTTGTCGATTGGGGTTCACTTATTGAGTATCCTGACTTTTCCCGCACTGGCGATGTTTTTTTACTTCAAACGTTCCAAAAACGTCACTTTCCTGGGTACCGGAATTGCCGCTTTTATAGGGGTAGTGATTGTAGGTTTGATCCAAATGATCATCATCACGGGTTTACCTCGCTTGTGGGCCAATTTTGAGCTGCTGTTCGTCAACACCTTTGGTTTGCCTTTCCACTCGGGGATTATTCCTACCGTACTGATCATTTTGGCGGCCATTTATTTTGCAATCCGTTATGCGCACAAAAACCAAGATTCTACCGTACAAAATGTAGCGGTGGCATTTGCCCTGATGGTTTTGGCCATGTCCACTTATGGCATGGTGGTTACCCGGGCCAATTCCAACCCGCCGATCAATATGAACGCGCCCAAGGATGCCTTGAGCCTCTTGCCTTACCTCAACCGTGAGCAGTACGGCGACCGCCCCTTGTTGCGCGGGCCACACTTTGCAGCACAACCCACCAACGTTACGACTGAAAAGCGTTATGGCCGGGTAGGCAACCGCTACGAGCACGTTTCGGATAAGGTAGATTACGTTTACAATGATGCTGATAAAATGCTCTTCCCCCGTATGGCCGACCCCTCCCAAGGGCGTCCCGCTTTGTACATGCAGTGGATGGGCATGGATCCGAATCAACAATTGCCCGAAGGGTGGAAACCTACCCTGGGTCAGAACATCGGCTTTTTCTGGAATTACCAGATCAAATGGATGTACTGGCGTTATTTCATGTGGAACTTTGCCGGACGCCAAAATGGCGAGCAAGGGTTTTACCCCTGGGATAAATCGTCAGGGCACTGGTTTTCGGGTATCTCTGCCTTGGATAATGCCCGTTTGGGCAATCAAGAGCTGTTGCCCGAAACACAAAAAAATAATCCAGCCAGAAACAAATATTACCTTTTACCATTCATCTTTGGGTTGCTAGGGGTAGTGTATCATTTTGGCAAACGCCGCAATGACTTTTTGGGGCTGTTGGCACTCTTTATCATTACAGGCGTTGGTATCATCGTGTACTCCAACCAACCACCCAATGAGCCACGCGAGCGGGACTACGTTTTGGCGGGTTCCTTCTTTGTCTATTGTATTTGGATGGGAATGGCGGTGTTGGCCATTTACGAACTCTTGCGCGATCGGGTCAAATTGAGTGGCCAGGTAGGCGCTGGTTTGGCTGGTGCTTTGGTGATGATAGCCCCCATTTTGATGGGTACCCAAAACTTTGACGATCATAGCCGCTACGGGCACTACGCTTCCCGCGATTATGCCTCGAATTTCTTGAACTCAGTGGCGAAAAACGCCGTGATTTTCACCTACGGCGACAACGATACTTACCCACTGTGGTACGCTCAGGAGGTCGAAGGCATCCGCCGCGACGTACGGGTAGTCAACCTTAGTTTGATTGCTGTAGACTGGTACATTGACCTGCTGCGCCGCAAGATCAACGACTCTCCTGCGCTGAAACTAACCTTGAGCAGTGCCGCTTACCAAGGGGATCGCCGCAACCAGGTGTTCTTTGTTGAACAAGGCAGCCAGGGCGAAATGAGCGCCCAGGACTTCATGCGATTTGTCGGTGAAGATCATCCACAGCAGCTAAGCAATGGTGGCTCTACCGAATCTTACCTGCCTAGCCGTAGTGTTTACCTCCCTGTGCCTAGAGCCAAAGTCATCCAAATGGGCCTTGCTAAAGAAGGGGATAGTACTTTGGTGGATCGGATTCCACTAAAAATGCCTGCCCAGCAATACATGACCAAGGACGACATCGCTGTATTGGACGTGATCACTTCCAACTTGTGGGATCGCCCCATTTATTTTGCAGTAACTACCCAAGCCAGCAAGTTCTTTGGTCTGGACGATTATATGGAACTGGAAGGTTTGGCCCTGCGCATCGTGCCTACCCGCACCCCTAGCGATCCGAACTACGGTTTGATCGGTAGCGGCAAGGTCGATTCCGATAAGGTGTACGAAAACGTAATGAAAAAATGGCGTTGGGGTAACTTCGACAAGGAGCCTACTTTTGTGGACAATAGCTATGCACCAAGTTTGCAAAGTATGCAATTGGTGATGCGCCGCGCCGCGGGAGCATTTTTGGCTGAAGGCAAAAATGACAAAGCGATCGCCCTGACCGATCAGTACTTCAAGTCATTCCCCAACTTCAACTTCCCTTACGATTACCGCACCAATTACATGCTGGAAATTTATGTTAGGGCGGGTGCCTACAAAAAGGCCAAACCACACATGGAAATTTTGGCGAAAGAAACCTTGGCGCAGTTGAAGTTCATCAATTCGCAGGATCCCGATGTGATTGCATCCAGTTATGATTTGCAAAAACGCCTGGCCGAACAAACCATGGAGACGCTGTTGCGTGATGCCAAGGAAAATAAGGATCAGAAATTTGTGGATGATATGACGAAGAAGTTCGCGCCATTCAAGGCTGCGCCGACGGAAAATACGATGTTTCCACAGGGGCAGTAAGGAATTGCTAAAGCGGCTTATTAGCACAAAGGCCACAAAGAAGGGCACAAA
>NZ_JBGSLK010000093.1:0-198053 GCF_041740695.1 Haliscomenobacter sp.
TCGAGGGGTCGGGGTTCCAAAGTTCCAGGTTCCATCCGGCACTTCGACTTCGCTCAGTGACCGGATGGAACCTGGAACTTTGGAACCCCGACCCCTCGAACCTTTAGTAGTTAGTCATTCGAGCGTCCAAACAAACGCAGGAGGTACAAAAACAAGTTGATAAAGTCCAGATAAAGCGTCAACGCGCCCATAATGGCTTCCTTATGATCCTCTTCAGTACCTTCATTCCCGATGATGTTCATCTGTTTGATCTTCTGGGTATCATAAGCCGTCAAACCTACAAAGATCAGGATACCAGCATAGGTGATGATCCAATACATGATCGGGTGGCGGAAAAAGATGTTCACCACGGAGGCAATCACCAAACCAATCAAGGCCATATAGAGCAGGTTACCCGCTCTGGTCAGGTCCTGTTTGGTGAAATAACCGTAGATACTCATTGCCGCGAAAGTTCCTCCGGTAATCAGGAAGGTGCCCACGATAGAGGCGCCCGTGTACATGATAAAGATGCCCGACAAAGTCACCCCGTTGAGCACTGCATACAGCATGTACACCAGCGTAGCCGTGGCTGCAGACATGCGCGTAACTGCGGCGGCGAGGTAACCCACCATCAATAATTCACCAATGATTAAGCCCCAAAAAAGCAGCTTGTTGCCAAAGATCAATTGGAGCAAAGCTGGTGAGCTCGACACCAAATAAGCCACTGCCCCCGTTAGTGCCAGCCCGATCGACATCCAGCCGTATACTTTGGTGATGAAACGCGCCTGTTCGGCTTCGATGGATGCTTGCCTTTGATCACCTACAAAAGGATATTCATTCATTTTTAATTGGGTTTTTGTTTAAAAAAAATACCGATTGTGAAACAAGTTTAAGGATAGTTTTGGTTCCACACAAATTTAATTGCTCAGGGTTTATAACTATCCTTCAGTCCCACAGTAAGATTGAACACCGGGCGCTCAGGTGTACCATCCTGATCGGCGCAGAAATACCCCATGCGCAAGAATTGGAAGCTGTCGCCAGCTTTGGCCTGAGCCAGACTGGGTTCCAATTTAGCATTCGGGATTACTTTGAGGGAATCAGGATTGACAAACTCGAGGTAATCGCGGTCTTCATGGTTGGTCGGTTCTGGATCCGTGAATAGTTTATCGTACATCCGCACTTCGCCATTCACTGCCTGAGCGATCGATACCCAGTGCAACACACCTTTGGCTTTGAGGCCGGAGGTATCGGAGCCCGAGCGACTATCCGGGAAGTAAGTACAATGCAGTTCTGTAATCTGACCAGTAGCCGGATCTTTTTGTACCGCATCACACTGAATAATATAGGCACCTTTCAGGCGTACCATTCCACCTGGTGCCAGGCGGAAAAATTTCTTGGGCGCATCTTCCATAAAGTCTTCCTGCTCGATGTAAATCTCGCGGGAAAAAGGAATGGTGCGGGTGCCCGCGTTAGGATCCTCTGGGTTGTTCTCCAATTCCATCTGCTCCACTTGCCCTTCTGGATAATTGGTGATGACCACTTTGAGGGGGTCGAGCACTGCCATGGCGCGGGTAGCGGTTTGGTTCAGGATTTCGCGGACCGAAAACTCCAACAAACCGTATTCAATGGTATTGTCGCGTTTGGCAACTCCGGCGCGTTCGCAAAAATTAATGATGCCTTGCGCTGGATAACCGCGGCGGCGCATACCGGAAATGGTGGGCATGCGTGGATCGTCCCAACTGGTCACATGACCTTCGGTGACCAACTTGAGCAGTTTGCGCTTGCTGGTGATCAGGTACGCCACGTTCATCCGGGCAAACTCAATCTGGCGGCTGGGGAAAATGCCCAGTTTTTCGATGTACCACTCGTACAATGGGCGGTGGTGGATGAATTCCAGCGAACACAAGGAATGCGTGATGCCTTCGATCGAATCACTTTGTCCGTGGGCGAAGTCGTACATCGGATAGATGCACCACTGATCGCCAGTACGGTGGTGGTGGGCGTGTTTGATGCGGTACATGATGGGGTCGCGCAGGTGCATGTTGGGAGAGCTTAAGTCACCCATGGTGCGCAGCACCCGGGCACCATCGGGGAACTCCCCGTTTTTCATGCGTTCAAACAAGTCCAGGTTTTCTTCGATGGAACGACTGCGGTAAGGGCTGGCCTGCGCAGGTACGGCGGGATTACCTTTCAGCGCTTCGATTTCTTCCTTGCTGGAATCGTCGACGTAGGCTAGGCCTTTTTTGATCAGTTCAACCGCATAAGTGAAGAGTTGGGGGAAGTAGTCGGAAGCATACAACTCGTTGTCCCAGTTGGCACCCAACCAGCGTACATCGGCACGAATGCTGTCCACGTACTCTACATCTTCGGTAACGGGGTTGGTATCGTCAAAACGCAGGTTGAATTTGCCCTGGAAACGTTGGGCAATGCCATAATTAACCGTGATGGCCTTTGCGTGGCCGATATGGAGGTAGCCATTGGGCTCTGGCGGGAAACGGGTGTGAATCCGGCCAGCGTGTTTGCCATTGGCAATGTCTTCTTCGATGATTTGCTCGATAAAATTCAGTGAACGTTCTTCTTTTTCAAGCAATGGTTTGTCGGCACTCATATTTGTTTGGTTGTAGGGATTCAATGAAGTCTTTTCCAAAACCTTACTGGATAATGGATTACATCCGCTCCGGCGTCTCAATGCCCAGCAAATCCAGACCCATCCGTAGGGCATTCCGCACTGCGATCGACAACTGAATCCTGAATGCTTTGGCTGCTTCCGATTCCGCTTGCAAGATGCGATAATCGTGCCAGAAGCGGTGAAAAGCCTTGGCCAATTCATAGCTGTACATCGCCACCATGGAGGGGTCGTAGGTTTCAGCTGCCTGTTTGATGACCTCTGGGAACTGATAGAGTTGGGCGATGATGTCCTTTTCGGCAGTTTCCAGGCTTGTATATTCGCTGGCCGCACTCAGGTCGGGATTTCCAGCCTTGTTGAGCATGGAGCTGCAACGTACGAAGGCATTTTGTACGTAAGGGCCCGTTTGACCCTGCAAGTCAACCGACTCTTTGGGGTCGAAAATCATGCGCTTCTTGGGGTGTACTTTAACGATGAAAAACTTCAAAGCGGCCAAACCAATTTTACGAATGACTTCTTGTTGGGCTTCGGGCGTCATATCGGCCAAAGAGCCCCGTTCCTTACTGTTTTCCCAAGCTTCCTGAACGACTTCCGCAATGAGGTCATCGGCATCTACTACGGTACCTTCCCGCGATTTCATTTTGCCGCTCGGCAAATCCACCATGCCGTAAGACAAATGGAACAAACCACTCGCATAAGGCTCACCCAGACGCTTCATGATTTCAAAAAGCACCTGGAAATGGTAGTTTTGTTCATCGGCCACCACGTAAATCATTTTCTCCGCCCCAAAATCCTGGTAACGCATTTGGGCGGTACCAATGTCCTGGGTGATGTATACCGAGGTGCCGTCTTTGCGCAGCACCAATTTTTTATCCAATTTGGCGTCTTCCAAATCGATCCATACCGAGCCGTCTTCGAGGCGGAAAAAGACCCCGGAGTTCAAACCTTGGTCGACGGTTTCGCGCCCGAGCAAATAGGTGTTGGATTCGTAATAGAGCTTGTCAAAAGTGACACCCAATTTGTCAAAAGTGGAATCAAAACCCGCATAAACCCAGCCGTTCATCCGCTTCCACAGCTCGATGGTTTCCGTTTCGTGGGCTTCCCAAGCGAGTAGCATTTCACGGGCTGCTTTGCCCAGGGTGCTGTATAGGTTGAAATACTGGTCTTTGTACGTTTTAAAAAACGCTTCGGGGCTTTGATCGGCTTTTTTCTTTTCGGTGTAAATGGCCAAAGCCTCTTCGCTTTGTTGCCAGGTTTTGTATTCTTCCTGGAATTTCTGTTCAAACAACACGTAGTAGTCGCCTACAAAGTGGTCGCTCTTGGTGTTGGTTGATTCGGGAGTTGCGCCTGCTCCAAATTTTTTCCAGGCCAACATACTTTTACAAATGGCGATGCCCCGGTCGTTGATGATTTGTACGCGCACGACGTCGTAGCCCGCGGCTTCGTAAATTTTGCTCACCGACCAGCCCAACAGAATATTGCGGATATGCCCCAGGTGCAGGGGTTTATTGGTATTGGGGGAACAATATTCCACCATGACCTTGCGGCCATTGGCGGGTTGGGTGCCGTATTGCGGATTTTGGTAAATGTCTTGCAAAAACTCCAGCCAGTACTGATCGTCAACCACCAGGTTCAAAAAGCCCTTGATGACGTTGAAATCTTTGATGTACTGCACTTGCTCCACTAAAAAAGCGCCCAATTCCTGGCCGATGGCCTCGGGACTTTTTTTGATGTGTTTGGTAAAAGGAAAAACAACCAGTGTATAATCTCCTTCAAACTCTTTACGGGTCGTGCTCAAAGGGAAGTCTTCCGCCTTGATTTCCAGGTTGTACAATTGCGCAGCGCCTTGAACGACGCCTTGCTGAATGATGTTGACAATGTTCATTTGTCTGGGTATGTTGTAGATTGAGTGGCAAAAATAGAAAAAAAGTTGAGAAGGTTTAGGGAGGTTGAGAAGGTTGAGGCTACCGCGAGCGATTTTGACAATGTCCTTGTCTAAGTCGCTCGCGGTAGCCTCAACCTCCTCAACTTTCTCAACCTCCCTCAACCTACTTATTTCATTTTGCCATAAAGATATTCCAAAACTTTGCCTGTCGCGGCTTCACCTGACAGGCGGAAATCGTCTTTCGCACCCCGGTATTTTTTCACTGCACCTTTGTTGGTATCATCTGGTGAAGCACCCTCGCGGCTTTCTGCACCGATCAGGTCTTTGGGGCCGTAGTAAAAGCGATTTTGTACAAAACCACTTTCGGTCAAAGCAAGTTCCTTCAAATATACCGGACGGCGATCCTTGAGGTAGTACCAGCTTTCCAGTTTGGGCGTTTTGCAATAAACCATTTGTGGCATCCCTTCATAGGAATAGACGAATACCTCGGTCTTTTCTTTGCCATTAAAAACGAAATTGGGGCCAGCTACATTCATACTATCCTGAACCGCATCAATACCTTTGACCAGCTTTTCAACTTCAGCAATGGATTCAGGACCAGTGATGGGTGGGGCATCCACTTCAAACACGTCATTGGGGCCCAATACTTTGGTTTCCCCATCGTTCTTTCCATCATTTTTGCAGGCTACAAAGCCCAGCAAGAGCAACAAACTCAATAGTAAAATGCTTTGATTTTTCACTTTGATCAATTTAACAAGAATAATAAATTCGCGCAAAGCTAAGATTATTTCTCCATCCCTCCACTTTGCCCGGGAGCAATTGGTGTGTAAAGGATTAACGCAGAATAAGCGGGTACCAGCACACCAGAGTTGCGAATTACGGGGGGATTTTTGACATCAATGGCCATACCGTTGCCCACTACTTTCCATTCTGCCAGGGGTAAAGTGACTGCGTGTACTTTATCCGAACCGTTGTAAATCACCGCAATGGTATGCCAGGGGTCACCATTGGCGTGGTTGGAGATGAGAAACCCGGTCAGGTTATCTTCCGTGGTAGGGATGAACTTCAAGTGTTCCCGAATCATCGCTGCTGAAGTCATGCGGAAGGCCGGATGGCTTTTGCGTAGGGCAATCAGGTTTTTGGTGTAATCAAAAATCTCCTTGTACTGGTATTTACGCGTCCAATCGAGCTGATTGATTTCGTCGGGTTTGTTGTAGGAATTTTCCTCGCCTTTTTTGGTGACGACCATTTCGGTGCCTGCATGCAGGAAGGGTACACCTTGGGCCGTAAGCACCATCGATAAGGCTAAACGGTACATTTTGATGCGTTCCTCATCCAAGAGCATGGGGTTGTTGATGGCCAGGCGATCCCAGAGGGTATGGTTGTCGTGGCAAGAGGCATAAGTGATGGTTTGATCGGGGCTATTTGCCCAGGCGGCCTTAGAATAGTTGACTTTGGAATAATCTACTTCGGGATGCCAGGTAGAGGCGACCACGCCAAATTTTACACTTTCTTTCAAACCAGGTTTGCCGCTGACAAAACCTTTTTCAGTATGGGTAAACACGTGCCCCCGAATGGCATCGCGCATGTCGTCGCTAAAAGCAGCCACTTTGTCCAACTTGAGCACATTGGCTTTGGTGGCTTTTTGGTCGTCGGGTAGGGGAGATGCCCCAGCCGTCCAACCCTCACCATAAAGGTAAATCGTTGGGTCAATGGCATGCACCGCTTTGCTGATCTGGTTCATGGTTTCGATGTCGTGAATCCCCATGAGGTCGAAGCGGAAGCCATCCACATGGTATTCTTTGACCCAGTGCAACACAGACTCGATGATGAATTTGCGCACCATCGGGCGCTCCGAAGCGGTTTCATTGCCACAAGCTGACGCATCCGAAAAACCACCTTTGTCATTCTGGCGGTAGTAATAACCAGGGACCAATTGATTGAAGTTTGAAGGTCCGGTAGCACCCGTGTGGTTGTATACGACGTCCATCACCATGCGGATGCCCGCGTTGTGCAGCGCACTTACCATTTGTTTGAACTCGCGGATGCGCACCGCCCCATCGGCTGGATTGGTACTGTAACTGCCTTCGGGCACATTGTAGTTTTGGGGGTCGTAACCCCAGTTGAATTGGGGCTCGTTGAGTTTTGACTCGTCGACCGACAAGTAGTCAAATACGGGTAATAAATGGAGGTGGGTGATGCCCAGTTCTTTGAGGTGCTCCAGACCAGTGGATTGGCCTTCGGGGTTGCGGGTTTTTTCCTCGGTCAATCCCAGGTATTTGCCTTTGTTGCTGATGCCTGAAGAGGAATGGGTGGATAAATCTCGCAGGTGCAACTCATACAAAATGATGTCGGTAGGATTCTTGAGGCTGGGACGGGTATCGTAATTCCAACCCGAAGGATTGGTGGTTTTTAAGTCAATGACTTGCGCTCTTTTGCCGTTGGTACCTACTGCATAGGCATAAGGATCGGGAACCTCATCGTACCATTTACCCGCTATTTGGGCTTGAAAGGTGTAATAACGCCCTTGTAAATTGCCTTTAACCGTAGCCACCCAGGTACCTTGGGGGCCTTTTTTCATTTTTATGGACTTGGAAGCTTTCCCACCCAGGCTTTGTTCATAAAAGCGGAGGATAAGTTGAGCCGCAGGAGGAGACCATACTTTGAAAGTGGAAGACTTGGCTGTATAGGTAAGTCCTAGATCGGTACCCTCATAAACGGGGTAATCATTGAAATTTTCAGTAGGTTGGTCCATTGCTGCAATGGACAGGAGACTCAGGATCATCAATCCAAATTTTGCTAATCTATTCCTCATCACCAGACGGTTTTTTGAAGAGGTAAAATTAGCAAAATTTGGGGCGATATAGAAAATAGACTTTATGAACAGAAGATTTAACCTTGATTTAGAACAGCAGCACTGGCACCTTTGACATCGGTAGGCGATGGCGAGCCACCGAATGGTTCCAGAGAAATGGCAAAGGCTTCAGGTTTGTTTTTGAACTCAAAACTCACCAAACCTTTTTGGAGCGCTTCCCAATCCACTACCCCAATACTTACAGGTTTGCCACCTACAAAGGCCCAAAGTTGATATTGTTTGCCGCGGGGATCATCAAGGTTTTCCAGTTTCAGATGCGCCAATCGGGCATTTTTGTTCCAGTAAACGGATGCAATCGGCTGATCAGCAGCTTTAACGACCAATTTTTCAGCACAACAGCTCCCTTTCAACTCGTTCAATTCCTGCTCCGTGACTTGTAGCCTACTGCTGATTACCTGCTCGTTGGAACGCAAATTTTCTGTAGTCTTTTTCAGTCCAGCAATTTCTTGCTGCGCCGATTGTTTGCCCATGTACATCCAGCCAGCTAGGGCTAAACTTACCACTGCCGCAGCCATTGGCCAAAGTAAAGACAAAGTACGCTTAGGCAAAGTCGTTACAATAGGTTCCACAATAGCAACAGTGCCAGGCGCAGTAGCGGACATGATATTGGACAAAATATGAGCAGGTGGAGTTAGACCTTCCAGGGCATGGTAAGTTCCCATGGCCTCTTCCACTTCCGCGATTTCTTCCCGAATTTCTGGATATTGGGTAGCCAGTTTTTCAACTGCCTCCCTTTCTGCGTCATTCAATTGATCCAAAACATACATTTCTATGACGCCGCTATCCAAATATTCCTGAATATTGAATTTTTCCACTTGTTAGAGGATTAATGGTTATTTATTCATTAAGAGACAACAAACCTGTTTAAAACGATCCGCACTTAAGCGGTAAAATCAAAAGGTCTTGGTTTGTTTGTGCTCTTTTAGGTTCACAAATTCTCGCATTACAACTTTTCATTGCGCAAAATTTTACGTAACTCACCGATGGCTGCACGGGCACGCGTTTTTACTGTGCCCAGGGGTATCCCCAGCAGTTCTTCGACTTCGGATTGCGTATAATTTTGGTAGTACAACAAGTCAATCATTTGACGATGACGGTCATCCATTCGGTCAAGCACTTTGCGCAAACCCACATCGGGAATCTGCGCTTCAGATTTGGGGCCCTTAACATCAGATACGAAGTTATCCATCTGATCGGTTTTTGATCGCTGCGAAACGACGCGCGATCGGGTGTGGTCTAAAGCAGCATTTTTAGCAATGCGCATCATCCAGCCGAGCAGTGAACCCTTGTCTTCTTGATACTGATTTCCCCTTTGCCATATTTTGATGAATACGTCCTGGAGTATCTCCGAGGCGTCCTCTTGATTTCCTATTGTCTTTACGATTAATCCATAAAGTGCAGAAGAATAACGTTGATAGAGCATGGGAATGACAGCACGGTCACCGTTCTTGACCATTAGAATGAGTTGGGAATCGGGAATTGTGATTTTTTGTTCCATAAAGTAATTTGTCAGACGCTGCAACAAAATAGAGCAGGGAACTTGTTCATGAAATCTTTCAAAATGCTTAAAGAATCTTTAAACGCTCCATTTTTTACAATTCATAAGGCAAGTTAAAAAAATTAGTAGGTTAGGCCAAAGTTTTGCATATTTAATGGATAAACCGTAGGCAATTGAACATTTCAGACTTTTTCGACAACCCCTTTGGAACCTTTGTCATTGGCCTTTTGGTAGCCAGTGGAGTGGGCTCAATCATTGGACTGGAACGCGAATTTAATACCCATGGAGAGGCTGCCCATTTAGGTGGACTCCGTACGTTCACACTTATTGCGCTGGCTGGGTTCATCGTTGGGGAACTTGCCCAACACACCCATATTTATTTGTTGTTGGCCGCTACCACGGGGTTTATGGGTTTGATAGGAGTTGCTTATTTCATTCAGGCGCAAAATCAAAGACTGGGTTTGACTTCGGAATTGGGCATGTTATTGACCTTCTTTTTAGGTATTTTGATCGCCTATGGCTATATCCAGGAGGCATTGGCGGCAGTTGTGGTCATCACGACCATCTTATCCCTGAAAGAGCAACTACACAACATTGTCAAAAAATTGACCAATGAAGAGCTATTTGCCTTTATCAAATTCATCATTCTGGCGCTTTTGATTTTACCCATGTTGCCGAATCAAACTTTCGGCCCAGACAATTCCATCAATGTACGGGACTTGGGTTTGATTGTGATGGTAGTCCTGACTTTTAGTTTTGGTGGCTACCTCTTGCTGAAATTTGGGAGCCCGAATAAAGGAATTTTGCTGTCGGCATTAATCGGTGGCTTGTTTTCATCCACGATGATTGCCTGGGTTTTTGCTTCACGGAGCCGGGAAAGGCCGGAATATGGGCCTGTATACGGTGCCGGGATTGTGCTGGCCTCTTCGGTTATGTTGGTGCGGGTATTTATTTTGACTGCCATTTTTGCCTATCCAGTAGCCAAATTGTTGATTTTACCTTTGTCGATGATGTTGCTGGCCAGTGTTGTACCTGCCATTGTCAGTTGGCGCAGAGATGAACAGGTTCAAACCGGAGCGCTGGACGCCGGGAATCCGCTAGATATTAAAAATGCCTTATTCTTTGCAGGTTTGTACATTGCGACCACCCTGTTGATGTATTATACCCGCGAATGGTTGAGTGCTTCGATGGTGTACGTCAGCGCTGCCATTACGGGGATTGCTGATATTGATGCCATTACCTTGAGTACGGCCAGATGGGCTGCGACTCATCAAGAGGAAGGCACTGTGGCTCAACGCCTGATTCTCAGCGCTATTTTTTCCAATTCTATTTTTAAACTGAGTGTCAGTTTGATCCGAGGTGTTCCAGCGTTGCGCATTGCCACATTGAAGGGCTTTGGCTTGGTCCTTGGTGCAGGTGTATTGTATTTGGTTTTAGTTACTTTGTGATGCAAGCAATTTGCCAGCATCCCGTGAGAAGAAGGAGTTGATGTACCGAATGCTTTCTTTTTTGGAATTTTCCTTCAAGTAGGGGAAACCTTCAATGGATTGGATGAAGGCATTTTGTTTGCCCTTGTATAAGCTCAGCGTCTCCTCCCAAATGGCTTTATCCGCTTTAAACCCTAAAAAGGCCCGCTCTTTGACCGTTTGAATGTTGGTACCCGTGGCAGGCACAGCGTACCCCGCATTCACAAAACCACTGAAGTCGAAATCGTGTGGAATGACCACCATCTTGCCACCGCTAGTTGGTTTAAAATACTTAACATTTTTTTGGCCTTTGGCGATGCTCCAGTCGGTATTTCCAATCATGTATTGAAAAACGGCGACACTGTTTTCACTTTTCAAGTCGAGTGAATCGCGATTGGCGACAAAACAATCTTTACATTCTTTAAGGTTCAAGCGCTGGGAAATTTCGGCATCGTCTTCCACGAGAAAAGCAAAACGGACTATTTTTTGATGCGGTTGGTTGGTATTGATGTAAGTTACTTTTAACAACTGAGTCCGATAGCTGTAGGGGGAAATTTGCTGGTACAAGCCATACGCTAGGTACTCGCGCAGGAGATGCTCATCCGATTCATGGTCTTCAAAGCAGTGGGTTACCCATTTGAGATCGTTGAAGCTGGCGAAACCTTTGGCCTGCAAGTCTTTTTTAGGAAAAACAACCTTGACGGGCGGGAAATCACAAAAAAGTCGGCGGTAACGTCCCCGCACACTCAATTTTATATTCCAGGAAACGGAATCTCCGCTAGCATTTTTATACTTTATGCTTGCGGGGAAAGATTGATCCTTTTTGCGCAGTTCATTTAATGCTTCAAAATCCAACACCATGATAACTTCTTGGTTTTCAATTTGCCCTAAGGCCTGGAAAATGGAAGGAATCTGAGCACTTAACGTGCTTGACATCAGCAGGGATATACTTATTGATAAAACAAAAATCCAGGGTTTTTCGATCTGATTTCTCATGGTGTACTTTAACTTGTGAGTAAATAATCAACTAAGGGGCGATAAAAAAATAAGTGTTCATTTTGGCAAAGGATTAGATGAGTAAACGGTTCATTTAAAGTGCCTTATCTAATCCTTTGGCTCAGAAAAAATGAACACTTATTTTTGCCCCACTACTAAGACAGGTTAATTGAAAGTAAGGTTACTAAAGGAAATGTTAAGATAAAAGTTGAACTTGGGTGGCAATGCCTGCAAATTTTTATCTTTGCTCCCCAATTTAGCATTTTTAAAAACCGTTCAATTCAATATAATTGGTTACTTTCCCCAAATCTAATCTGGAGATGCGATGTTGAGAAGATTGCTACAACAAATATCGGGTAAAATGTTGCTACTGTGTAGCCTGAGTTTCCTGTTTTGGGCTTGTGGGAGCACTGCACCTGTTGAAAGCGCTCTGCCTGAGAGGCCCAAAAATGTCATTTTACTGATCGGTGATGGGATGGGTTTGTCCCAGATCAGTGCAGCGATGTTTAGCAACAACGCCAAGCTCAACCTGGAACAGATGCCCGTTTTGGGCTTTCACAAATCCTACTCCTACGATGATTTGGTGACGGATTCCGCTGCTGGAGCTACTGCTTTTGCCTGTGGCATCAAAACCTTTAATGGGGCCATTGGGGTAGACAAAGATACGTTGGGGGTTAAAACCATTTTGGAAGAAGCCGAAGAAAATGGTATGGCTACTGGCTTGATTGCTACTTCTACGATCGTACACGCTACGCCAGCCGCTTTTATCGCCCACGTAGTATCCCGGGAGCAATACGAAGAGATTGCTGTGGATATGCTCAAAACAGAAGTGGATCTGCTGATTGGTGGCGGAAAAAAGTATTTTGACCGCCGTGAGATGGACAACCGCAATTTGTATGAAGAACTGGCCCAAAAAGGATACAAGGTCACGGACTATTCCTTGGAAGACATGCACGAAATGCGCTGGGACCCTTCCGAGAACCTGGTCTACCTCACCGCGGATAAACACCCACTCAATGTTGGTGCGGGTCGGGATTATTTGCCCTTTGCTACTCGACGCGGGTTGGAGTTTTTGGAAAAACGGGGTAAAGACAAAGGTTTTTTCATCATGATTGAGGGCTCTCAAATCGATTGGGCCTGCCATGCCAACGATGGGAAATTGGCCATTAAAGAAGCGCTGGATTTTGATCGTGCCGTGGGCGAAGCCTTAAATTTTGCCCGCACCCGGGGCAATACCTTGGTCATCGTAACCGCCGACCATGAATGTGGAGGCATGGCGCTAAACCCAGGTTCAAAATTGAATAAAATTGAAACGGCATTTACAACCATCAACCATACCGCGAGTATGATTCCGGTGTTTGCCTATGGTCCAATGTCGAAGCAATTTGCCGGAATTTTTGAAAATAGCAGTATCCATCAGAAGATGCGCAAAGCGCTGGGCTTTGCCGAACAAAAAGGCCAACCTTCCCGTGGAAGCGCCAATGGTCAGGAAAAACCCTGAGATCAGGTTTACTTCCCAACTGCAAGATTTTTTTTCCCCTAAACTGAACAATTCAAAAGCTGTTTTATTATAAAGGAGCTTTTGGAAACAACTATCGCTGCGCGGTTGTCATCATAGGATGGTTAAACCGTGTAGTAGGTGCAAAATATAGTTTTATGAATGTCGAAACCTTGGAAAATTTGCAATTAATCAAGGAGAGTGCCCGTGATTTTGCTGAAACGTACATTCGACCTCACGTGATGGAATGGGACGAAATTTCTCACTTTCCGGTAGATATGTTTCATCAGATGGGCAATTATGGCTTTTTGGGTGTCTTGGTACCCGAACAGTATGGTGGAGCAGGGCTGGGATACCAGGAATACATCACGGTCATTGAGGAGATTGCCCAGGTATGTGGGTCAATTGGGCTATCCGTAGCGGCACACAACTCGCTGTGTACGAACCATATTTTGTCTTTCGGGAATGAAGAGCAAAAACATCGATACCTGCCTAAGCTGGCCTCTGGAGAATGGATTGGAGCCTGGGGACTTACGGAACCCAATACGGGTAGCGACGCAGGCCGCATGAAATGTGTTGCTGAGCGCGATGGCGATTACTACATCATCAACGGCGCTAAAAACTTCATCACTCACGGTGCATCCGGCAATGTTGCAGTGGTGATTGTGCGTACCGGAGAATTGTTGGACAGCCACGGGATGACCGCTTTTGTGGTCGAAAGGGGCACTCCTGGTTTTTATGCGGGCAAAAAAGAAAACAAGCTGGGCATGCGGGCTTCCGAAACTGCCGAGATGATTTTTGACAACTGTCGCCTACACAATAGCCAAATCCTCGGCGAAGTAGGAGAGGGTTTTATCCAATCCATGAAAATTCTGGATGGCGGGCGCATTTCTATCGCTGCGCTTTCTTTGGGGATTGCCAAGGGGGCTTATCTAGCGGCCTTGAAGTATGCCAAGGAGCGCCATCAATTTGGGCAAGCCATTGCCAATTTTCAAGCCATCAGCTTTAAACTGGCGGATATGGCGACCAAAATTGAAGCATCGGAACTTTTGGTGCGCCAGGCTGGTGAACTAAAGGATCAAGGGAAGAATGTGACCAAACTATCGGCGATGGCCAAATATTTTGCTTCGGAAACCGCCGTGGAAGTATCTACCGACGCCGTGCAGATTCACGGTGGTTATGGCTACATCAAAGATTTTCCAGTGGAGAAGTTTTACCGCGATGCCAAATTGTGCACCATCGGTGAAGGAACCAGCGAGATTCAAAAGCTGGTGATTTCGAGGGAAATACTGAGGGGGAAGTGATGAGTGATGAGTGAAAAGTGAAAAGTGAAAAACAGGTACACCTGTTAGTTTTCACCTGTTTGGATTTATTTTTCTGAGCTTAAAGTTTGGAATTAAAGTGAAAGTGCATTTTTTCACTTTTCACTTTTCACTTTTCACTTACATCAGCCTCGCCAAATCCCGCACCAAAATCTTACCCCTGTTGAAATAGATCAGATCGGATTTGCGCAACTCATTCAAGACCAAGGTTACGGTTTGACGGGAAGTACAAGTGATATTGGCGATGTCTTGATGGGTAAGTGAATGCCGTAGAAGCATTTCATAACCTACTCGCTGGCCACGATCGGAAACCGAATCTTTGATGAAGTCTACAATCCGGGTGCGAGCGTCTTTAAAAATCAGGGACTCCATTTTTTGTTCAGCCAGGCTCAGGCGACTGCCCAGGTAAAGCATCACCCGATTACAAAGTTCGAAGTTTTGGCGCATCAGCCGACGGAAGTCCTCCACCTTGACGGCAAACAAAACCACTTCTTCTTTCATGGCTTGGGCGAATTCCTGACGGCGCACTTCGCCAACCAATCCCAATTCTCCAAACATCGCTAAAGGGTGAATCAAGGCTTTGATGACTTCCTTGCCATCGTGGGAGGTAGCACCAATTTTGATGGCACCTTCGGCAAGCAGGTACAGCACCTCAGAACTTTCTCCTGTCTCATAGACGAAGCCATAACGGGTTTTTTCCCGATGCTCCATCTGATTGGCCAGTTGCATTTTTTCCTCCGGGCTAAGGCAAGAAAACAGGGGGTACCGCTCAATAAAAGCCATTTTGGCTTCTAAACTATTGCCCAAATTCTTTTTGCGGGTATTACTTGCGTATATGGTCATGAGTCAAGAGTTTTTTCAGAAGTGTAGATTATTTTGAATCAACACAACCTTGACACATAAGAATTGGCTTACCCCCACGCCAATGCGCATTTTTTTGGGGAAAAATGAAAAAAAAGAAAGGAAAGTCGTCGAATGATGACAAAAACTAGATAAAAGCTAAGGAAGGGTGAAAAATGCACCTTTATTTTTGCCGCACTACTTATTGTGGCTTGAGGCTGACTATTTTTTCAGCCTGACTATAGCCAGCGAAGACGCCTTGGCCATTGCGGATATTGTTGTACAAAACTACTGGGTCAGAAAAAGGTTGGTCACTATTGTTCTGTTGGCGACTCACCGTGGAGTGGAACAGGTAGTACTCTTCCGACACGGAGCGCAGTTCAACGATCATTTCGTCAAGGTTTCGGACATCCGAGGGCATCCGAATACTAATCGGAATCGGAATCCGGATGGCATTGCCATCGATGGGTTTGTCTTCGATTAAAAAACCACCATCATAATTGGCGACAATGTAATTGGTATTGATGTCTGAACTAAAAATCAATTTTTTAATTTGTTCAATTTGCTCTACTCCATCTTTTTGTACAACCACATTTTTTTGGAAAATATTGACATGATAAAAATTGCGCTCCATCCGCGGATCGGTAAAATAGATGGCTAAATCAAACTTATAATTTACAAATCCAGGATCGTCGGCAGCAGCGACCAATTTTTCAATTTTTACACTATCCAGATTGACGCTTTCCGGAATCCTACTGGTTGCAGTAACTGATCTAAAACCTTTGGCAGAAACTTTCACGGTATATTCAACGCCGACCCGAGGTTTGATCACTTCACTGGTATAAAAAGGAGTTTTCATCTCTCGAATATCACTTAAATTAAGCCTTTCCATTAACAGGTCAGATTCCCAAATTTCTACGGTGGCATTGGTGATGTACTCGGTAGGGCCGTTATCCAAAGGGGATCGACTTTTAGAAACCTGCACCTGGATTCCATCTAATGTTGTAAAATTAGAAATGACAACCAAACTAGGGGTGTAATTTCCCAGCGGCAATTGAGGCTTTTCACACGCAAAGTTGAGCAGTAAAAGACCAATAGATAATATGCTGTATAGCTGTTTTTTCACACTATGTCATTGATGTATGCTGAAATGACGGTTAAAAAGGCCGAGTGGTTGGCCTTTTTTGTAAAAAACTAGACAAATTTAACTAAAATTTTACAGAATAGTTGATTGAAGGTAAAAAAGGTAGGAGGTGAACCCCAACTAGCTTAGAATCTTTCTTCAACTCGCCATTCTCCACTATATATACAGTACGGAGTTGATAGTACAATGGATTGCGGCGACTATAGACATTGTATGCACCTACTTGTATGTGGTGTTGAGGTCCTTTGGAGGATAAAAAATGAAAATTCAGGCCAATGTCAAATCGATGGTATGCTGGCAATCGTTGGCTGTTTTTTGGCCCATAGTCAATCACGGTAACGGGCGGAGATACGCCGGGGATTTCAAGCGTAAAAGCATCAATGGGTACATTGGTGGCCAACCCAGAGCTGAAGGTCCAGGAAGCAGAGAGGTCGATTTTAGCTGAAAAACGAAAATCACTCCAAATTTTCAAATCGTGCCGATGATCGTATTTAAAGGGGTAACGTTCGCCAAGATTGATTTTTGGGAAGACCCGATCAGTGCGGCCCAATGAATAGGCAATGTAAGCATCGATGATTCTATTGTTTTTGCGCAGCATCAGGTCAAGGCCAAAAGCACGGCCTGACCCAATGGTGATGTTTTGTTCCCAGTCATCCAAAAAATCAGCTCCTTCAGAATAGTTGACCAGGTTTTTCATCTCCTTGTAGTAGCCTTCCAGGGCGACATTCCAGCCGTAGTTTAGATTTTTTCGAAGACCCAGGGTGTATTGCCAGGCCAATTCAGGCCCAATCTCACCAGTGGAAGGAACCCACAAGTCGGTAGGTAAACCAAGGTTGGTACCAGACAAAAGGTGCAAGAACTGACTCATTCTACTGACCGACGCCTCCAAATAGGTTGAGTCACTCAGGAGATAGGAGAGGGCCAAGCGGGGCTCCAAAATGGAATAATTCCGCTGATCCACATTCCAACCCGACCAGTTCAAACCATAATTGAGGTACAAACGCCGGGACAACATCCGCCTCTCATTTTCCAGGTAAAATGCCCAGCCAGTGGTATACACTTTACGGCTGATTTTCCCATCTGGTGAAATGTATTCCTGGAAATCGTCGTCATACTCCTGAATACCGGGTACAAAATGATTGTGTTGTACCCGCAATCCAAAGCGTACCTTATTTCCGGGGGCGATGTCCCAGTGAAAATCAGTTCGAGCTCCAAAATCGCGAATACTGGACAGGTAGCGGCCATAATCGGCATCAAAGTGGGTTTGTGGGGGAGCGCTAGAGAGGATATTCACGGTATCACTTGACGCTGTAGTAATGTTGACATTGAGCTGACTAAAGGTAAAAGTTGTATTGGAAAAAAGTTTTTTCCCTAAAATATGGCTCCAACGCAAGGAACTCCCGGTATTGGTCCAATACAATTTCTCCCGATAAACTTTTCGAAATCGATAAACTTTAAAACGATCATCCACCAATAAGGAAAGGGTATCCTGGGAGTCTCCGGTATTGCCAAAGTGATCTTGGCCACGGTAGAAACTGAAAAAAAGGCGATCTTTTTCTGAAAGCTCTATGTTGAACTTGGCATTAAAATCATAAAAATTATAATTGCTTTGCCCTTTTTCTCCCTTGCGAGATTTGTAATGTTGAGAATAGGGTTTGAGCATCCAATTGAGTAATGAAGTGCGACCAGCCAGCAACAAAGAACTTTTGTTTTTGACGATCGGCCCCTCCAAAGTTAAACGACCAGACACCAGACCTAATTCCCCGCTTGCAGTCCAAAATTCTTTGTTACCATCCCGCATCCGTACATCTAATACCGACGAGAGCCGCCCGGCATAACGCGCCGGAAATGCACCTTTAAGCAATTCCGCGGATTTGACAATGCTGGTATTAAAAACCGACAATACCCCTGCCGCATGGTTGAAATTGTAAATGGGCACATCGTCGATGATTACCAAGTTGTGTCCCGATTCTCCACCACGAATAAATATCCCTCCTACACCATCAGGCCCACTTTGAACTCCAGGAAGCATTTGTACTGCACGGATCAGGTCGGTCTCACCACCAATTTTAGGCATACGTTGCAGCTGATCCAGATCAAAGCTGTATTTCCCAATGCTCATGCCTTCACTTTGCATCGCAGCGGGGATAACCACCCCTTCGATTTGTTGGCTTTCTCGGTGCATTATAATGCGTAAGAAGGTATCTCGCTGCAAGTTGATGTTTAACGTATCAGAATGAAACCCAATGTAAGAAATACTGATGCGGGTACGCCCTTGAGGAAGCGTCAGGCTAAAGATACCTTGTTCATTAGAATGGGTACCCTCATCGTGGTTGATGGCGAAAATATTTGTACCCATCAACGTTTCGGCACTTCCCCCAGTTTCTACAATCCCTTGAATGGTATACCGTGAACGGATTTTAGGAGTCAGCATCACTCGGGTAATGATAATGCCTGCTGGATCGGATTGATAGGCAAATCCAGTATTGGCTAAAATGGCATTGAGGATGTTTCGAATGCTCTGCCGTTTAAAAACAAGTGGGAAGTTGTTGCGTTTGGGCAATTGGCTATCAGAAAAAACAATGTTAAGGTCATAATATTTGCGCAGTTGCTGCAAGGCTTTGGCAGGAGATTGGTCCTCAAAAGTAATGGATACGATACGATCAAGGGCTTCTTGCGCATGCAGGGAAGAAACCAATAAAAAACAGAACATCATCAGCTTGGGTAGAAGTTTCCCCTTCATACTGCTGATTTCGACAAAGCGATTAGGCGAATGGGAATAATCGCTCTGTGTTTATGATAAGCTAATTCTAGCCCAATCTAAGTTTATTTAGGACAAGCCTTTCCTTCCAAACGGAAAACAGTGGAACTTGTTATATCCAAGTGGAAATCTCCAGTTTTTGCCAACAATTTCAGACTGGATTCGGGGTTGTCTAACTCGAAGTTCCAGGTGAAAATACATTTGGCAAGCTGAGGATCAGAGAATTCCAAACGATAATCAGAATAGCGGCGCATGATTTCTTGTGCTTCGCCCAAAGTTCGGCCCACGAGTTCTATTTTACGGGTTCTCCACACTTTCGTAGAGGCAAAAACCTGATTGTTGTTGCTTGGTACTTTGCTCGGCTGCTTTTGGATCGTGTGGATATACCCTACATAATTTGCAGCAACCTCAATTCTTTGCTTGTTATCACCCTTACCCATCAAAGCAACCCGCCCCGACATCACCTGCACTTCCGTTTGGGGTTCTGTCTTTAAAGCGCGTACATTGAAACTGGTCCCTAACACTTCGATCAAACCATGCGGAGTCTCGATGCGGAAGGGCTTTTGGGGATTGGCCTGTACCTCAAAGTACGCTTCACCACGCAGTTTTACATTGCGTACCTTGCTATTCTTTAAGTTGGGGTCAAAACTCAGTTCACTGTTGTTGCTCAACCACACTACCGAATGATCGGGCAATTCGATTTTTTTGGTTTGCCGTTTATTGGTCGCTAGAGAATTGAATTCGCTGGACGTAGAACTAGGGTTGATCACCCACCAGGCTGTAGCCAATAGTGCAACAATCGAAGCAGCAATCAACCAAGCCCGAGGAACCAATCGACGCACTGTTGTATTTTCTGGGGTGTGGTTTTCCTGGATTTTGGATTGAAATTTTTTCCAATTGGCTTCTACGTCTGGCTCAAAAGATTTTGATTTATAACTCCCCGCTTTTTGCCAAATGGTTTCCAATTCTTGATCCAGTGCAGAAGCATCCGAACCAGCGTCTGTGCGCTTAGATTCTGGATCTACATCTCCATTTTTCCACTGTTGAACTAAAAATCGAATCTTCTTCTCCATTGGCCTGAATATTGTGTAGGGTCTAGTACTGTTTCGTTTTTCCTTAGACACAAAGAAACTTACATACCCCTATATCCGCACAGCGTTTTTCCATACAATTATGCCGTATAGCAGACAAACGCAACTAGATTTTAGCCCCCCAACCATAAAAATAACAAAATCAAGCCACTTTTTAAATGGGGGAGTAGTCGTTGACGAAGGTATTTGAGGGCTTTGGATACCTGATTCTCTACCGTTTTTTCAGCAATGCCCAGCTCGGTAGCGATGTCCCGATACGATAATTCTTCATATCGACTGAGTACAAACACCATCCGGCATTTTTCTGGCAATTCGTCAATGGCGGCATCGACCAGTTCCTGTAATTCTTCACTACGCAGCAGGTCTATAGCGTCACTTTCTTCAATGGCGATTTCGGGCATACGTTCCTCTGAAGTCCACTTGCGGTTGTCTCGCAAATGGTTGAGGGTGCGATTGAGTACTGCGCGCTTGAGGTAGGCTCGCAATGAGGTGGAAATAGTCAGTTTGTCCCGTTTACGCCACAATTCATACAACACTTCTTGCACCAGATCCTGGGCCAAATGTTCATCGTGTGCTACGCGATAGACCACCTGACACAATTCAGCAAAGTACCTGCGAAACAACCATTCAAACGCTTTTTCAGCATTTGTGGACAACAAGTCAAAAAATTCACGGTCGTTGTTCGGCGTAGTCTGCAAACAGGATTTGGTTTAGGAAATGAAAAATGAAAAGGGAAGATAAAAAGATTTATACTCTTGCTAATATTTTTTGTTCAATTTGATTCAGAACGTAATAAGCCAAGATCCCGAGCCCAACACCCAAGATGGCCCCTAAGTATACATCTTCAAAAAAATGCTGAACGAGATACATTCTTGAAAGGCCCACCAGTGAAGCAATGCAAAAACAGGTGATGCTCAACCAGGGTTTGCGAGGAAAACAAAAAGCAAAAAAAGAAAAAAGTGCAAATGCCGCCATAGTGTGACCCGAAGGGAAGCTGGTCAGGCCTTTGTGCATCTCTATGCCAGGAATCAAGTGCAATTGAGCCAATAACCCTTGCTGTTCAAAATACCGATAGGGGCGGGGGTGGTGGAACAAGGTTTTTCCCAACCATGCTACCAGCGAAACGGCTACACCCAAGAGGGGAATCCCCCAGGCCGCCCGGCGTTTGTACACGAATAAAATGAGGAACACCGCCAAATAACCATAACCTTCACCTACTTTGGTAAACCAGCGGAAGAAAAAATCGGCCCAGGAGCTTCGATGATCATTCAATTGAATCAACAAAGTGCCTTGGTTAGCAAATAATAGTGGAATACCACCCAGCAGGAAAAGGGCAAAAATCGTGAAAAACCAAGGATTATCCTTGAAAAGCTTTGGCATTTCTGATTCGATTCAAAAGGTTTTGGAAAAAATAACTCAAGCCTTCAAACAAGTTTAAAGGTTGATCATTCATGGCTTTGTAGGTCAGCCACATGCCGAGAGGCATCAAAATGATGCAAGGGATCCAGGCCGCTAAGTAGGCTGAAACGACGAAGGTTTCCGCAATTTTGCGGCAAAAGATGGTCAGAATCACAAAAAACATAAAAAATACAATCGCGACGAGCAGGGGATACCCAAATCCGCCCTTGCGCACAATGGCGCCCATCGGTGCACCAATGAACATAAAAATGAAACACACTGCGGCAATGCTGTATTTCATTTGCCAATCGTAAATGAACTTGACCCGATTTTCTTTGGTCGCATCCAAAGAAGAAGCGGTACTAAAGGTCTGGTTTTGTACCCCCCGTGCTGCTGATTCGGCACGCCCACGCAAGGTCGCTTTCTCTGCATCACCAAAGGTATCGGCAAATTTAGTCACCACCCCAATCGGTTTGACCCTTTTCAAAATGGTGGAGCGGGCTACCCCAATGCTGATGCTGTGCGTTGAGTCGAAAGTGGATTCGATCGGTGTCGAAACATTGAGTGGAGTGGGCCCTGATCCCGAGTTACTGACCTGATCGGGTTTGCGCGTATTGGCTCTTTTGAGTTCTTCACGCAGGTAAGTACTGTCTACCTTAAAAATAGACACGTAATTGGCCACATAGTTGCCGGCTACAACGGTGCGCTTGTGGATATCGCGGGCCATTGAGTCAGCCGCTGCCTTGAGCGCACGGGAGTCCATGGTCTGGCGGCTTTGTTTGAACAATTCCTCGTTGGTCCGGCTCATTGAAAATTCACTCAGGTCAAAAACTTTGGTGAATTGTTTGAAACCCGTACGGATAAAGGGGTACTTGCTTTGGCTACTCGCCTGGTAGCCCCTGGATTCAATACATTGGGTGCCATTGCGCAGCCGCATGACAAAGATGTTGCCACCTTCAGCGCTAAACATTTCACCATCTTTGGCGGTGATGACGGTGTATTTCCCGGAGTTCGACTCGGTATGGTCGTAAATGATCACATCTTTGATGGTGCGGCCATCGCCCATTTTTTGGCCAATGTGAATGGTGAAGCCCTGAAAGTCGTCGTTGAATACGCCTACATCCAGGCGCAAGGCCGGTTTGGTTTGTTGGATATCCCACATCCGTGAGCCAAACTTGAGGTTGGCCGCAGGAATCATATAATCGGAACAATACCAGGAAAAGGCTACGGCAAAAAGGGCAAAAACCAGCAATAGGCGCATGATGCGTACCAGGGACAAGCCTGCTGATTTCATACTGGATAGCTCGTAATGCTCCGCAAAATTCCCCATCAACATGACCGAAGAAAGCAGAATGCCCAGTGGCAAAGCCATCGGCACAAAACTCACTGCCCGATAAGACAATAATTCAATGACAGTGAAAAAGCCCAAACCTTTTCCAGCTAGATCGTCGATGTAAATCCACAACATCTGCATCAACAACACAAACAACGACACCGAAAAAGCCACCAAAAATGGAGGAATAAAGCTGGTAATGACCAGCTCGTCGATCCTTTTTAGTTTGGGCAATTTGCTTAAAATACTCATTCGCTACACGTTTCGAAACTTAAAGTATAGGCTCACTCGCAAATACGATGCAATTTCCATGAAAAACGCTGCACTTGCAAATCGTTTTTTGAAAAACAGCGATAAAACAGGGCTTTCAAAGTTTTTTCAAAAAAAATTTACTTTGCTGTAACTTTATTTTTTCCCTGTCGTCTTCCATTTGTTTACGCCTTGGGGACAATAAAAATAAGTGTTCATTTTGCCCCACTACTTAGGATCTATGAACCCGACTGATTTTAAAAACACCATCCTGCCATACAAGGACAAAATGTTCCGCCTGGCTTTGCGCTTGTTGAACAAGCGGGAAGAGGCGGAGGATTTGGTCCAGGAAGCCTTGATTAAACTCTGGCAGCAGCAGGATCGTTTGGCAGAGGTGCAAAACCTGGAAGCCTGGGTGATCCGCCTGACCAAAAATCAGTGCATCGATCGCCTTCGCGGCAGCAAAAATGGGCACAAGGAATGGAAAGATGGCCTGGACTGGGCAGATTCCACTCCCTTGCCCGATGCACGCACCGAATCGGCAGATACCATGAACAAGTTACAAAAACTCATGGAACGCCTGCCCGAAAACCAACGCCTCGTGATGCAATTGCGCGATGTAGAAGGCATGAGTTACCAGGAAGTGGCCGAGGCATTGGACTTTCCACTGGCTCAGGTGAAAATCAACCTATTCCGAGCGCGGCAAACCATGAAAAGCATTTTAAGTAGTAGAACCCCACAAGTTTAAATACCATGAAACAGCAGCAAATTCAATCCCTTTTAGACAAGTATTTCGCTGGCGAAAGTAGCCTGCAAGAGGAAGCCCAACTGCGGCAATTGTTACAAACAGAACCCATTTCAGCAGAACATTTGAATTACCGCGAATGGTTTCAATTGCTGGAAGAAGAAGCTGAACTGAGTTTGGGTGATGATTTTGATGCTAAAGTGATGGCCGCGATCGAAGCCTCCAATAAGCCAAAACCAGTGATCCGCACTCTTTCAGTAGCCTGGGTCTTGCGCATTGCCGCAGTGTTCGCTCTTGTCGCTACTGGATTGTGGTGGCTGGTTCGCTCCAACCCAGTCGAGCAGCCCATTGTGGCTGAGGCAGAGGTGAAAGTCATCGATTGGTCCAAATACGAGCCCAAAACGGTTGAAGAAGCCTATGAAGTTACCCGTAAAGCCTTGCGTAAGGTAGCCACTGAATTCAACGAAGGCACCGCCATTGCTACCCAGAGTATTGATAAAATGGGGGAAATGGGGAAACTGATTAAATAAGTTGAGGAGGTTTAGGAAGGTTGAGAAGGTTTAGACTACCGCAGCGATTTTGACGGTGTCCTTGTCCAAGGCGCTGCGGTAGCCTAAACCTTCTCAACCTCTCTAAACCAAACAGACATCCTTTTTAAATCAAGCAATATGAAAATCAAGCATTTTTTCACCCTGGCCATCATTGCAATGGCCGCTGTAAATGGTCTGGCTCAAGGGACTACGAATACCGCTGCCAGTGCCATTGACAAGTACTTTTCCAGTTATGTGGAGGACAAACGTTTTGATGTGGTGTACATCAGTCCAAAATTGTTCCAGATGATTGGCCGGATCGATTCCAAAATCCTGGACATGGAGGATGACGCTGAAGCCAAAGCGGTGCTGGATATGGCCAAAGACCTCCAGGGCTTGCGCATCCTGACCACCGACGAAACGCCGGAATTTTTTTATAAGGAAGCCAAAGCCAAAATCAATACCAAGGAATACGAGGTACTGCTGACGGTGCGCGACAAAGATGGCGACAATGTGGAATTTTTGATCAAAGAAACCAATAATGTCATCCAGGAACTCCTCCTCTTGTCCGGTGGTAAGGATGAATTTGTGCTCTTGAGCTTCATGGGCAACCTGGATTTGAACAAAATCACCCGTTTGGCCAAAGAAATAGAGAAGAAATGAGAACGGCGATCCTCCTCCTGACCCTGGCCGCCCTGAGTAGCAGCTTATCTGCTCAAAGCTCAGTAGGCGAATTTTACCAGAAATTCAAAAAGCAGGAAGCCGTTACCAACTTCAAATTACCCGGTTGGCTGGTCTGGATTGGCACGGGGCTCGTTTACAACAGCATTAAGGATGAAGAAACCCGTACCTGGCTGCGCCTGTCGCGCAAGATGGGTAAAATTCGCCTGTTGCAGAGTGAAAACAGCAACAGCATTACCAAGGAGGATTTGTCAAACTTTGTCGGCGGTCTCAAAGCCAACAACGGATATGACGATTTGGTCTACGTTCGCAACGAAGACACCGACCTCAACATCATGATTCGGGAAGGTTCTAAAGGTCGGCTCAAAGAGCTCCTGGTTGTGGGCAGCGATGATGGGGAAACCATCTTCCTGAGCGCCAAAACCCGCCTGCGCATGAAAGACATCAACGAGGTGCTGGATCATTACCTGAAGGAACTGGGTTGGAAAGAAAAAGCCAAAGCCAAAAAATTACCTCAAGCCTAGCTGCTACTTAGCAGCACAAACTCATCAACACCATGAAGAAGATTATTTTTAGCCTGGCACTGCTGGGCCTGGGCTTCGCCTTGCCCGCTCAAAACCAGGTGGTACAGGATTTTATGCGCAAATTCGGCAAATACGAACAAGCTACCCGCCTAAACATCGGTGGCCTGTTCCTCAAACTCGCCGCCAAAGACAGCGACGACGATGAAGCCATGCGCATCATGCGTAGCATCTCCAGTCTGCATCTGCTCAATTTTGACGAGGGGAACCCCGTGGAAGCCAACGACGTCAACCACCTGATGGAACAACTGAGGGCCGACAAATTTGAAGACCTGGCTTATTTCAAAGGGGACGATGCCCATGTGCGTTTCATGATCAAAGAAAACAATGATGTCATCACGGATTTGGTCATGATCGTCAAAGGTGAAAAGAATTTCTTGCTACTCAACCTGGAAGGCCGCTTGAAGTACACCGATTTGAATGATTTCAACATGGAGGTGAACGGGAGTAAGGAGTTCAAACGACTGCCCGAGGATCGGAAGAAATTGCCGAAGAAGGTGTGAGGTTACGTTCAATAAAAAAGGGTCAAGTTTTGAATTCAAAACTTGACCCTTTTTTATTGGAATTAAGGCCTGCTTATGGCGCTACCGCCCCTTCCACCTTAATCTCCTTCAACATCTCCATATACTTGTCGCGAATCGGTGCGAATTTCTCCATTTCAGTCTTCGGCAGTGGCTCCGGTGGTGGCAATTTCAGGCCATTGTGATTTACCTGACGGCCATTCATCCAGAAGCGGAAACAAACGTGTGGGCCAGTTGCCAAACCTGTTGCACCCACATAACCAATCACTTGACCCTGAGAAACCCGTGCTCCTGGGTGAATACCCCGCGCAAATGCCTGCATGTGCAAGTATTGCGTTTGTACCTGACCAGTGTGTTTGATTTTGACAAAATTGCCATTGCCACCCCGGCGGGTAGCTTCCAGCACAGTACCATCACCCACGGCAATGATCGGAGTGCCATAAGGCGCCGCGTAATCTGTGCCAAAGTGGGGGCGAACCGTGCCCAAAATCGGATGCAAACGACGCATATTGAAACCCGAAGAAATGCGTACATATTTAACCGGTGCACGCAGGAAGCCCTTTTTCATCGGGCGACCATCCTGATCGTAATAACCAGTGTACTGTGCGCTTTCATAGTAGAAAGCAAAGTTTTCCTTGTTGTTGGTTTTGTACAAAGCGGCATGTACTCGACCCGGATCAACCGCCTGACCTTCCACGTAGTGTTGATCGTACACCGCTTTAAACTCTTCACCACGATTGAGGTGGTGGAAATCTACACTCCATTTAAGAGCTTCTTCCAGGGATTTGATCAGGGCAGGATCTGCACCGCTGCGCTCCATCGACTCCCAGAGTGAAGACTCCACAATTACCCCCGAAGAGCGGATGGCCGTGGTGATGGGTCTTTCGATTTTTTCGATAAACAAAGAATCCTTGAGGTGAAAAACGTAGTATTTGTACAAATTGGGCTCATAGATCATGTAATCTGGCCCTTGAGTAGAATCTTTGGATAAAATCAGGTAAGGTTTACCTGCGGTGAGGTCGCGTACATCAAACACGTCGCGGCTGTTCCGCACCAGGTTGTCAATGTCGGCATATTCCATGTTGTGGCTCACCAAAATGTCCCCCAGATTTTCGCTGCGGTGAAATTCGGACTCAAATACCTGGAAAGTATCGAGTGCAAAACCATATTTGATGGTTGGAACCACTACGGGGAAAGCACCAATGGGTGCGTTGCGGTCTTTGCCCAGTAAAGAAGCCTTGAGGTGGCGGGAAGTGCTGGGCGATACGGCTAGCGTTAAAATCAATCCCAAGCCCAGTGTACCGATTATGACCCACGTCCAGTTGAGCCGCGTGAGTTGCTCACGCAGTCTAAAAGGAATTTTTGTGTTCAACACAGTTTGCAGTTTATAGGTCTAATGCTCGCTATCGATTACCGTGCGAATAGGGGGGATATGTGAGCACTGCCTAATGTTACGAATAATGCCTTTGTGCAAATATAGGATACAGAACGGAAGGACAAAAGGAATGTTGTGATTTTTACACACCCTAACAGATTCTTTTTTGTCCACAGCGCAGTGTCGTCGGGACAAGTCTTGTATATTTGCGGCACATTTTGTCAACCACAAATTAAAAAATGGACCAATACCGCTATGATCAACGGGGCGTTTCGGCGAGTAAAGACGAAGTACACGCGGCGATCAAAAATCTAGATAAGGGTTTGTATCCCAATGCTTTTTGTAAAATCATTCCCGATGTAGCGGGTATGGATCCCGATTATTGCAACTTGATGCACGCCGATACTGCCGGCACCAAAACCAGCCTCGCTTACCTGTACTGGAAAGAAACCGGCGACCTGAGTGTGTGGAAGGGCATTGCGCAGGATGCCATCGTGATGAACCTCGATGACATGGGCTGTGTAGGCTGTATCGACAATATTTTACTTTCCTCTACCATTGGCCGCAATAAAAACCTCATCACTGGTGAAGTCATCAGTACCCTCATCAATGCTACCACCGAACTGGTTGATCAACTGACTGCTCTGGGTATCAACGTTTTTTTGACCGGAGGCGAAACCGCTGATGTAGGCGACATTGTACGCACCATCGACGTAGGCTACACCGCTTTTGCCCGTATGCCTCGTGTTGAGGTCATCAGCAACAACATTCAGGCGGGTGATGTAATCGTAGGTTTGTCTTCAGCAGGCCAAACGACTTACGAAACTGAATACAACGGCGGCATGGGCAGCAATGGCCTGACTTCGGCCCGGCACGATGTACTCGATCATGACTACGCGGCAAAATACCCCGAAACCTTTGATCCTGCCACTCCCGAAAGTTTGGTGTATTCGGGCAAACGTAAACTGACCGAAACGATAAATATTCAAGGGCAGGAAATTCCGATTGGCAAGCTGATTTTGTCACCCACTCGTACCTTTTTGCCCTTTATCAAGCCCCTGCTGGAGCAATTGCGCCCCCACATTCACGGCATGATTCACTGCACGGGTGGCGGCCAAACCAAGGTTTTGAAGTTTTTGGACAATAAAAAAGTCGTCAAAAATGACCTGCTGCCTACCCCGCCATTGTTCCAGTTGATCCAGGCCGAATCGGGAGCTACCTGGAAGGAAATGTACCAGGTGTTCAACATGGGGCAACGTTTGGAGGTGTACCTGCCCGCGGCTTATGCCCAGCAGGTGATCGAGCTGGCGCAGTCTTTCAACATTGAGGCCAAAGTGGTGGGACACGTTGAAGAAAATCAATTCAATCAGGTCAGTATCTACAGCCCTTATGGACACTTCGAATACCAATAAACCTCAACGGGCACCCGGTCGCCGCCAAAAAGCAGCGGCGATCATGCAAATCCTGGAGGACCTGTATCCCGAAACACCCATCCCGCTGACACATAGTGATGCCTACACTTTGCTGGTGTCGGTACTGCTTTCTGCTCAGTGCACCGATGAGCGGGTCAATAAGGTCACACCGCATCTTTTTGCCCTGGCAGATAACCCTGCGGCGATGCAACAACAACCTGTAGCGGCGATCCAAGACATCATTCGTCCTTGTGGCCTGGCGCCGCGCAAAGCCCAGGCGATTTGGGATTTGTCGGGCATTTTGTTGCGGGAACACGGTGGGGAAGTGCCCCAATCCTTTGAAGCATTGGAAGCCCTGCCTGGGGTAGGGCACAAAACCGCCTCGGTGGTGATGAGCCAGGCTTTTGGTGTACCCGCATTCCCCGTGGATACCCATATTCACCGCCTCGCCGAACGTTGGGGTTTGAGCAGCGGCAAAAACGTAGAGCAAACCGAAAAGGATTTAAAAGCACTTTTTCCTCGTGAAAAATGGAACAAGCTGCATTTACAAATCATCTTTTTTGGTCGGCAGTATTGTCCGGCACGGGGGCATAAGCGGGAGGCCTGCCCGATTTGTAGTTTGTATGGGAAAAAGGGTTGAAAAAGGTAAGATTTTAAATAAAAACATTGAAAATCAAATATTTATGTATTGATTACTGTTTGGCTTATCGCCTTCTTTTCTAAGGTGAACTAAAGTGTCTAATGTGGTGAAATCATATCCTGCTCGGCAGTTTTTTTTCTTTTCACCACCTTAGAAACCTTAGTTCACCTTAGATGTCACCATAGAAAATTTGTGCCCGTTGCACACAATAGGCAGACTTCAACTTGTATTTTATCGAATCACTATCCGTTTAACCGCATTGCCTTCCTTCGTACGAATGTGTACAAAATAAACTCCGCTTGGCAAATTCACACTTGTCCGCAGGTTTTGCAAGTCACTAGACTTGCCCAAATCTTGAATCCTTCGCCCCATGTTGTCAAACAAAATGATCCCTTCCACTTTGGTATTGGCATTTTCCAACTGAATGGCGAAATGGCCATCATTGGGATTGGGTACAATACGAATGGATGCGTTTAAGGCTGGATTGAAGTCTTTTGTGCCCGTGACTACCGTCGGAAGTTCAGAGAGTGCATTGGAATACACAGAATTGAATTCTGTAGAAACAAACACCCGGGTAGTCACAAAAGAAATCCTGTGCACGCCCGTATAACTCGGCAAATTGAACTGATTCCCACCCGCGATCCAGGTTTGGCCATTGTCCGAACTAGCCAATAAACCACCCTTGTAGCTGGCAAAAATATAACCATTGTAATAGGCCATGTCCTGAATTTTGCTACCGTCCAGGCCCATCAAAGTGGTATGTGATATGGATGTAGCCGCCGTTGGAGTCCAGCTGGCGGCGTCGAGATTGGCCACAAATACCCCAGCACCATCGGTTCCAGCAAATAACTTGTTACCATTGGTAGCCACTGAAGTTACTCTAAGATTGCCAAGTCCAGTGTTTATAGCTGTCCAGGTTCCTGAGGCCGCCTCGCGGGTAAAGACCCCTTGGCCCAGGGTGCCCAGCAGGATTTTGCTACCGTAAAATGCCATTGAGGTGAGCAAGGTATTCGCTGGCAAGCCAGCTTGAATGGAACTCCAGGTGCTGCCGTTCAACTGAAATACGCCATAGTTGTCGTCCAGGATGTAGACGTTGCTACTCGAGGCGTAGATTTTTTTAATATTCAAGTTGAGCAATCCTGCATTCAAGGCAGTCCAGGTTTTTCCAGTATCGGCACTGATAAACACGCCACCATTTTGGGTTGAGGCGTACAGGCTGCTGCCGTAAAACTTCAGGTAGGTGACATTGAGACTATCGGACAGACCCTTGTTGGCGCGGACATAAGTGGAAGCCAAGTCCCGACTGACAAAGACCCCTTTCTCCGTAGCGGCTACCACAATCCTTTCACCACTGGATTCCAGGGCATAAGTTTCAAGGTTGTTGAAATTGGTATTGCGGCTCACCCAGTTGAGAGCGCTAGCTGGAGTGGTGTAAATGCCTTCTATGCGGGTGCCCAGAACTACTGTAGTCCTAAAGCCCAGAACCACGGTAACATCGACTGTGGCTAGTCCGCTATTGGAGGGAGCCCAGGTAGCGCCCGTGGAGGAAGTATAAACCCCTTTGTTGGTGGTCAAAAACCAATTGTCGCCATTGTTTGCAATGGAACGCATGGTCGTTCCAGCAGGCAAGCCGGGTTGGATGGTACGGTAGTTGATGTTGCCCGTCACTGCGCTGGCATTGGACAAAATGAACAGGCCATCCATGTTGATGACCGCCAGCTCATTGGTTTTGGCATTGTACGAGATGGAGTTGGTGCCACCCACGTCAAGGGTTTTTCCATCGCTGAAACTGTCCCATCCGTTGCCGTCTTTGGTCACAAATACCCCACCTTCGCGGGAAGAAGCGATGATCCGGTTGCCGAGTTTTAATAAACCGGTGATCGTGGTGCCATTCAACCAGGCGCTATTGAGGAATTTCCAGGTTGCACCCTTGTCGGTGGTTTTGTATACGCCACCACTTTCGGTGCCCGCGATTAAGGTATTGGCGTCTAGCGCTACAAGAGAGGTAACTTTTAGATTGGTCAAACCATTGCTGATTCTCACCCAATGTTTGTCGGTACCGACCACACCACTGTAAATGTAGACCCCATCATCCAGGGTTCCGGCGAATAAATTGGTCCCAGAGTGGGCAAGGGCGGTTATTTTGCCGCTTCTCAAGCCTACAGGCAAAGCCCTCCATGCCGTCAACCTGGAGTTGGTACTCTCGTAAACGCCACCGTTGAAGGTACCAATGTATACGGTAGAATCGTTGCTGATGGCTACACTGACTGAGCCACCGAAGGGGCCTCTGGAGCCAAAATGTGCGCTAAGCTTCTGGCTGGAAAACAGCAAGAGGGCCAGCAAAGCGAGTATATTGACGGAGAAATGGTAAAGATGTTTCATGAATGAATGTTGTTGGGTGTTAAACAATAATGAGCCATTAATCCAGTGGTTATTCGTAGTTAAACATGGACGGGATGTTCTTGGCGATTTTCTGCCCCAGAGCAGCGTTGTTTTCGGCAGCGGTTTTAACGCTCAGCGACGCAGCTTGATTCAGGGTGATTCCAGTAAAAAGTTTACTGTAGTCGACGATGATGTGCCCGTATACATATGCATCCTCTTCAATGGCGAATTCTTTTTCGCCCAGTTGGACTTGTACATAATTGACATTGGTACCGATTTTATATACAAAAGGCACAGGAGCTTTATCCATGTTGAGCGAAGTGTCGATTTTCCCTTGAACGTTCAAAAAGACGTATCCGCCGGGTTGGGCGGTATTTCCCCACCACATGCTGGGTTGATTGAGCATTGCGGAATCACTTGGCGTTGTGGGATTCAAGGCATTGATACTCGGTGGGAGGCCCACTTTGAAGCGGATCGACTTGTACGTGCCTATCGGTACCTGACCAATCTCATAGGTGTGCACTTTGAGGTTCTTCAGGAAACTTTTGCCTTTGATCGCGTACAGGGAACCGTCGGCTTTGACCAACTGCACATCCGAAATGTACAACTGGGAAAAGTCCAGAGACATGCTGCGCCCCTCGGGCGTTTCGTAATTGATGCCGTACAAGTCTACTTCTTGTAAACCTACATAGGCATGTAAATGCAGTAGGAAGGTGCCTTTTACGGTGGGTTCCTCGGGCTCGACTGCCTCGTTGGAGCATGCGGCAAGGAGGAGCAGGGTGAAGATTGGCAATAGGTTTTTCATGGTCAACTCGGTGGATTGAAACTTGTTAACAAGTTGCGTTAGGATTGGAAATAGGTAAAGCTTTACCCTATACTTCTTTTAATGCTCTTGGGTTGCCTTTTTCTATTTTCTTTTATCAGCAAAGGCCGCTCTCCTCCACTGCCCAAAATCATTGTCCACTCCCGACTAAATCCCACATTTTGGAGTTTATTTGATGGGAAAAATCTATTTTTGAATAGTTTGATCAAAAAAGCCTTTAAAACCATGAATAGAATCAATTTTTTACTTTCCCTGTTGCTCGCTTTCAGCCTCTTGACCTGCGACAAAAATGACGACAACAACGATAGAGGCGGCGAATTGACCCTCAATTTTCGAGGTTTTTTTGACCAGAACAAACTGAAAATGTTCAACGCAGATTATCCTTACGAGGACAATACGAAGCTGCGTTTACAACTGTTTCAATTTTACATTTCGGATGTAGCTTTATTAAAAACCGATGACCCCAAGGGGGATAGCCTCCAACTCATTGATGTTGAACTTGTGTCTTTCAAAAACATCCAATCCGATGACGCGGCGCAAAAAGGCATTTCCTTTAGCCTCAAAAATATTCCACCGGGCACCTACAAAGGCCTCAAACTGGGGCTGGGCGTTTCGGCGGACCTCAATGCGGTAGGCCCAAGCAGCTATACCCCCCCCCACCCATTGGACGACAATTATTGGTCCTGGGCCAAGGGCTACGTTTTTACCAAAATTGAAGGCAATGCCGATTTGGACAATAGTGGGAAATTCGCTACCAAACTCACTTTCCACGTGGGCGAGAATGAATTTTTTCGTAAAAAAGTGTTTTTGACAGACATTGTCATCAAGGACAAAAGCAGCAGCAATTTTACCCTGGATGTTGACTTGCACCGCGTGTTGGCTAAATCTGCCAGCGATTACCTGGATTTCCGCAAGGTGACTCAGGATCATACGGTGGATAAGTCCATTGCCAAATTTATTGCGGATAATTTGCAGGAAGCCTTGAAGATTCAGGAAAAATAAGGTACTCAAAGAGAGCATAAAAGCGCCAATCAGATTTAATGCTGACTGGCGCTTTTTTCTTTGTCTATTGTATGCTGAAAGACTTTTGTGAAAAATCAGATTTTCACGCTTAAAGTCATGCCCACCATTCGCGGCGCACCAAGCATATACGAACCAAAAGTACCCCAACCGAGATACCTGGCATCGTTCAGATTGCGCCCCCACAACGCCAGATCAAAATGGGTACTGGTCAAACCCGCGCGGGCGTTGATGATGCTGTACCCTTTTTGTGATTCAGTGTTTTCAAAGTTCAATTGGTATTCACCCGTGTAGCGGTATTCACCTCGTACAAAAACGGCGAGTTTTTGCTTCGACGATTTGAAAGGCACCGTGTATTGTGCAGCTAGCATGGACTGAAATTTGGGATTGTAAATCGCATGATTGCCTTTGTAATCCTTCACCGCGAGGGTAGCAAAATCAAAAAGCGGCAAGCGGGCATACTCACTGCTTGAAGTACTCGCCGTCCAATCAATTTGCAAGTTGCGGACAGGTAGTGCCGACAGCTCTGCTTCAACCCCAAAATTGTTCATATCTCCCACATTAAGCGTGGCATAGTTAATGCCGTCTTTACTGGTCGTAACTTGCTGGTCTTTTTGTTGGAAATAAAAAGCCGTAAGGTTGAGGCGCAGCTTGCGGTCGAGTAGGTCGTTTTTGATGCCAATCTCGTAATTGTCAGATTTTTCTGGGTCGTAACTTGGAAAGGCACGGGAGTTGACATTAAAACCTCCAACCCGAAATCCTTTGGCGTAGGACGCGAATACCATCGTTGCTTCATTCAACTTGAAGCTCAAAATCACCTTGGGTGTAAATGCTGAAAAATCACGTTGAACGGTGGTGTCCGCAGTCAGAGGAGTAACAATGCCACCTTTTTCAAACTCATTATTTTCGGTGCGCTCCCGGTGTTCGGTGTCATACCGAGCACCTACGGTCAGATCAAATTTTTCCGAAACGGAGTAAGTTGCTTGTCCAAAAAATGCCACACCTCGATTGTTACGCTTGCCATTGGTGATGCTGCTATAGGGGGCACTAGGGTCAAAAAGCGCGTAGTCTTCCCCGAAATAGGTTTTTCCCACCGTATTGGTTTTTTCAAAAAACAAAAAGGATCCTATTGTCCATTTCCATGTCTGGGCAGTAGTTGGCGAAGAAAAGCGAAGTTCTTCGGTAATTTGTTGTTGCTCTGTATCATTGTCCCCACTGATAAACCGTGCCGGGGTGAAATCAAAATCAAATTGGTCAGGATACCAACCATGAAATTTGATCCCCGAGGTTTGTGAGGTGAAATTGAACTTCTGGCCATAATGCCGAGCGGTGAAGGAGGCGTTGGTATTGCTTATCCTTTCGGTATTGGGGAAGTTGCCAAAAGCCTGATAGGGTGCATTCAAGGCGATGGAATCGGTGGCAACCCAAGGAAATGAACCCGCATCTTTATTGCTTTCCGAACGCAAGGTGAAGTCAAATGCCCAATTTTCAGAGGCCAGGTAGCGCAGGTTCACAAATCCATTGAGCGATCGACGGCTGTCAAAATCCTTATCGTTGAGGGTTGGGTTTTCGTACACCGCTCCTCGTTTGTTGAGTTGGCCACCGAAACCGACGAAAAATTTGTTTTTTACCAAAGGCAAACTCACTGCTGTGTTGTATCGTTGCTGGCCATAGTCCCCTATGCTGATTTCTGCTCTTCCGGTAGCCTGGTTACTTGGCTTTTTTGTAATAACGTTGACTACACCACTAAAGGCATTTCGCCCGTACAAGGTACCCTGAGGCCCGCGCAGGATTTCGATACGTTCAATGTTGTTGAAGTTGAAAGGCGCGGAAAAAAAATCGAATTGATAAACGCCATCCACATAGGTAGCCACTGCTTGTTCATTGGTAAACCCTAATGCGCCGCGGATATTCAAAAAAGTGGAAGCTGTACTGTTGCCATGTTCGATCGTGAAAGCGCTTGGAGAAAGCGCGGTCAAATCGGAAATGCTCCAAATCCGGTAGTTTTCAATTTCTTTGGCGGTAAGCGCCGTTACGGCTAGTGGCGTTTTTTGCAATTGGGCTTCGACTTTGTCGGCACTCACAATCACTTCACTTAGCTGTGCGGTGTTTTCCTGCAAAATAAAATCCGCCTGCGTAGCACGGCCTTCTGCCACCACAACAGCACCCGTTTGGCTGGCAAAACCAACTGCACTGACCGCAAGTTGATAATTTCCTGCGGAAAGGGTAAGTATAAAATGGCCATCCCGGTCAGCCGTGGTTCCAATACTCGTGTTCAGCACACGAATATTGGCTAAGGCAATGCCTTCGCCAGATTGTGATTTAATACTCCCTTCTAATGTTTGGGCAAACGCGAGCTTGCTTATGAAACATAGAGTTAATGCCAAGAAGAAAATTTTGAAATTCATTTTGAATGAAGATTGAATGAAAAATATCAAACCGAATGATTGTGGATTTGGAAGATCAATCGGGTTGCTTTCATTATTCAGTTTTGTTTTTGCTTTGGGCCGCCTTCTTTTGTTTCTCCTTTTCCAGCAAGGGCTGTAGTCCCATGTCGTACATTTGCAGCATCATATCCACTACAATCGGTTCGGTCTTTTTGACTGAGCCTGCATTGTAAGGTGGCTTGGGATCGTATTCCAAATCCAGCATCACGCCTTGAGTGTATTTTTTCCCCATCAGGTCGTCCATGATGCCCAGGGCCATATCCATGCCTGCGGTAACGCCGGCGGAGGTCCAATATTTGCCGTCCTGCACATAGCGTTCAGGTTTGAAATTGGCTCCATACAGCTGCATAAACTCCTCGGCGCGGTACCAGTTGGTGGTGGCATTTTTGCCTTTCAAAAGCCCGGTAGCACCCAAAATCCACCCACCCGTACACACGCTAGTGGTGTATTTGGAGGTTTTGTCGATGCGGCGAATCCAGTTGAGTACTGCTGTATCTTGGGTTTGCATAAAGGTTTCTCTGGCACCACCAGGAATGACCAGGATATCGAGTTGTTTGACGTCTGCAATGGATTTGTCCACCTGCACTTTCAAACCCCGCTGGTTTTTGACCAAACCTTTTTCTTTGGCCACAAAGAAAATGTCGACACTCATGAGCTCGGAAAGCACCTGATAAGGGCCGATGGCGTCCAGGGTATTGTAACCGTCGTACACGTAAATGCCAATGGTTTTGATGGGCACTTTGGGTTGGGTCATGATGATGGCCATCAATTCATCGTGGTGTTTTTGGGCTTTAGCCAAAGAATCGGCAGTGGTGGTTTGGGCTGAGAGTAGGGTAGAGCCGAGAATAACAAAGCAAAAAAAGAGGAGCATTTGAAGTGATTTCACGATATTCAGGTTGAGGTGCAAGGCAGTTTTTTTACTGCCTTACCAAGATGAAGCAATTAAAAAACCGGCGAGCAGTAGCGCTCGCCGGCACCCTAGTTTCATTTGACTATTGGATAAGCAATTTTTTTACCCCAAGTCCCTCGTTCGTACGCACGTGTACGAAGTAGACCCCAGCGGGCAAATTGCTAGCCGTGTTGATGTTTTGGAATTCATTGACATTGACGATGTCTTGCAGCAGTTTGCCTTGCTGATCGTAAATGCGTACGCCTTCAATTTTGGCTTTAAAGCCCTGAAGCTCGATGGCAAACTGACCCTGGCTAGGGTTGGGGAAAATGCGGATGGAGGCATTCAATGCCTCATTGAGGTCATTTACCCCGGTTACGACAGCTGGCAACTCTGACAAGGCATTGGAATAAGGGCAGTTGAATTCGGTGGATACAAATACCCTTGTGGTTACAAAGGAAACTTTGTGGACATTGGTATAGCTGGGCAAATTGAATTGGTTGCCCCCGGCGATCCAGGTTTTGCCATTGTCGGAAGTAGCCAAAAGACCACCTTGGTAACTGGCAAAAACATAACCGTAGTACACGCCCAAGTCCTGGATTTTGCTGCCATCCCGGCCCATCAATACGGTATGCGAAATGGAAACTGGTGCTGCCTGAGTCCACGTTGCAGCGTCCAGATCGGCTACGAATACCCCGGATCCATCAGTACCTGCAAAAAGTTTACTGCCTTGGGTGGCCACTGAAGTGACGTTGAGGTTGCTCAAGCCGTTGTTTGTCGCGGTCCAGCTTGTTTCCGTTTCGGTTTTGCTGAAAACACCCTGGCCCAGGGTACCCAACAGGATTTTGTCCCCATAAAAAGCCAGTGAAGTAGGCACTGCATTTGCGGGCAATCCATTTTGAATGGCAACCCAGGTACTGCTCTGATATTGGTACAAACCATTGCCTGCATCAATCAGGAAGATATCCTTGCTGGAAGCATAAAGTTTTTTAATGTTCAAATTAGTCAGCCCTACATTCAGTGCAATCCAGGTTTTACCCGTATCGGCACTGATAAATACGCCGCCATTTTTGGTGGATGCGTACAATTTGCTGCCCAAAAAGCGCAAATATGTCACGTTCAAGCTGTCGGTCAGGCCCTTGTTGGCACGTACATAGGAGGCCGCCAAATCCCGGCTTACGAACACCCCGCGCTCAGTAGCGGTCACCACCACCGCTACTCCGCTGGCTTCAATTGCATAAGTCTCCAGGTTGTTGAAGTTGGTATTGCGGGCAGTCCAGTTAAGGGCCGAAGCTGGGGCGGTGAAAATCCCTTCCTTGCGTGTACCTGCCAGAAGGCTGGTGCGGAAGGGCAATACCACGGTTACGTCGTTTGTACTCAAACCAGTACCCGCTTTTGTCCAGGTGTTGGCTGCGAGTACATAGGCACCTTGATCCGTAGCCAGGTACCAGTTGCTGCCGCTGGTGCTAACGCTGCGCAGGGTAGTGTTGGCAGGTACGCCAGCCACCAAAGCAAAGGCTGGTGTAGCAACCGTGCTGGCGCTACCCAAGACCAATAAACCTTTGGCGTTGATTACGGCCAGTTCATCGCTGGTCGCATTGTAAGCCAAAGCGATGGTTCCAGCCACGTTCAAGGTATTGGCATCGTTAAATGCTGTCCAGGTGCTGCCATTGTCGGTGGATACAAAAAGACCAGCATCCAAAGTAGCCGCAACAACTTTACTTCCCACTTTCAGCAAAGCAGTGACTGTTTGGTTGTTCAGCCCCGCGTTGTTGACCAGGGTCCAGGTGGCACCTTTGTCCGTAGTTTTGTACAAACCACCACCTTCCGTTCCCAACAAAAGGGTGTTGGCATCTAGGGCAAGCAAGGATTTGATCTTGAGATTGGTCAAACCCTTGTTGATTTGGTTCCAGTGCCGGTCGGTTCCTACCAATCCGTTAAAAATATACACGCCGCCGTCAGCAGTCCCCGCAAACAAGTTGCTGCCATTGTGCGTCAGCGCAGTAATTTTACCGCTTCTCAAGCCAACTGGAATCGCTCTCCAGGCAACCAGGCGGGAGTTGGTGCTTTCATACACCCCGCCATTAAAAGTACCGAGGTAAACGGTAGAGTCATTGCTGATGGCTACGCTGACGGAGCCGCCGAATGGGCCTCTGGAGCCAAAATGCGCCCAAAGCGCCTGACTGCACAAAAAGGCAAGAACCAGCAAAGTAGCGGTTCTAGGGAAATTGTTGTTGTTTGTATTCATCGCTATAAATTGGTTAATGTGTGAATAATGTCGATGGTGATGTTCATTCATAAATAAACATGGAGGGAATGTTGCGTACAATTTGCTGGGCAGTAGCATTGGCGTTGTCGGCAATGGTTTGTACTGACAAATTGCTGGATTTATTCAAGGCAAGGCCCTTGAACAATTGGCTGTAATCCACAATGATGTGCCCGTAGAAATAGGTGTCTTCCTTGATCGTAAATTCGCGTTCTGGCATTTTGACGGCCACGAAATTGGCATTGGTGCCAATTTTATACACAAAAGGAACTGGCGAGTGACTCAGGTCGGCCGAAGTGTCAATTTTCCCTTGTATATTCATAAAAAGGTAGCCGTTGGCTTGAGCAGCACTGTTCCACCACATGGCAGGCTGGTTGAGGATTGCAGAGTCCTTGGGGGCAAGGGCATTCACCGCAGCAGGTAAGCCTACTTTGAAATGCACTGATTTGTATTTCCCCACGGGTACTTCGGCCACTTCATAGGTTTGGTCTCTGAAGTTTTTTAGCAGAATTTTACCCGGAATAGAATACAAAGAACCATCTGCTTTGAGCAACTGAATTTCAGAAATGTACATCTCCGTATAGTCCAGTACAATGCTTCTGCCTTCGGAAGTCTGGTACTCAATTCCGTATAAGTCGATCTCCTGCAAGTCAATGTAATTGTGCAAATGGAACAAAAAAGTTCCTTTAAGCACGGGTGGTTCGGGAGGGTCTACTGCCTCATTCTCACAAGCAAAGCAGTACAAGAGCCCTAATAGGAAAATGATTTTTTTCATAACAACTAGTTGATTAATCTATTTGGGTGAATTTGAAGTTTGAATAGTCGGGGCATAGAGAAGGAAAGGCTCGTGCAGTGCACGAACCCAACCCAAATAAGTTGCGACAAACCAATATCACAACCTGATAGCAAGTACTAATAATCTTATTCCTTCAGCTCAACGGGCAAACTGAGTTTCAATTTCTCCCAGTGCATTTCAATTTTCCCCTGTCGCTCATTGTCTGCCAGGACTTTGTACAACAGGCGTTCCTGAACTGTGCTGAGGGTATCGGGTTTTACCTTGAGGCGTAGGATGTCATCTTTTGCATCGTACTCATCCACCAGGTGTTGATCCCAATTGCGATTGAGGATCAAAGTCCATTCGCTGGAATCGGGGATGGTGAAAAAAGCATATTTGCCTTTGGGTACCACTTTTCCTGCAATTTTCACCTGATCGTAAAACTGGATGGAAGTAGCATTGTGCGCCCCCGTCACCCATACCTCGCCGAAGGGCACAAGGCCACCCCAGATGATCCGACCTCTTACGCCCGGCGAGCTGTATTCCAGGTGGATGTGTACCGGGCCAATATTGGCCATGGCACTACGCTGGGGGCTACCTTTGATCGTATCGGTATTGGCAGCGGGGCTTTCGTGCTCGCCATGCAGGTGTGCAGCGTGGTCATGGCCGTTGTTGTTTTGACAACTCCAGGCCAGCAAGCAAGCGCACAAAAAAGGGATCATCAATCGCATCATCGTTATTGAGCTTTAGGGTTTACAATCTGCCCGACTTTGAACAGACTGGTATGGTTGTTGGCAATCAACACCGACACCTCACCAGACATGACCGTGGTGTTTTTGGCAATGCTGATGGTATTGGGCCCATCAAAAAGTTGATTGGCGTCTACGTTGATGTTCAAGGTAGTGGTGGTGCCTTTGCCCACGGTTGCTACCTGATCCACAAATGCTTCGCTGAAATTCCGCAGGTTGTTGGTTGATTTACTGATCATACCTCCAAATCCGCCGATGTGGTAACGGAATTTTTGATTGCCCGCCCGATCGGCTTTGGCCTGCGTGGAAAGTCCTTCCATTTTCAGAAAAATGTAACCCGAATTCCAGGACCAATACATGTTTCCATCCCGCTCGCCAAAAGCAGGGTCCAACACTCCAGTGCGCTGACTTAGGTCCATGGTATTGCGCAAACTGTCTACACCAATCACAAAACTGATCCCGGTGTAGTCATCACTGGGTACATTTTTGAGTTGAATGGATTGGGAGGTGGCGTCACTGGCTCGAACCAAAAAATAACTGTCGTTTTGAGGAACTACATACTCCGATCCATTGCGGGTTTTGAGTTTGATGTTGCTCACAAAAAAGTTGAACAAGGTGAAATTGTAACTTTCACCCGTGGCGTTTTGGTACACCTGCTCGGTGTTCAGGCGCAGCGCCTGGTTTCCAGCCATTAAATTGAACTGGATGTTGACGTTGCCGGAAGGGCTTTGAGCAAACAAACTGCTGGACAAAGCAAAGGCCAGCAAGAGCATCAGGAATTGTGCTTTGATTTGCATGAATATTGTTGATTTGATGGCATGTCAAACCTTTATTTATTAGGCAGTACGACTAATAGATAAAGTGTTGATTGCGAATTTTGAAATCTGAGTCTGCTTGTATTTGTGCTAATTTGAAAAAATAATGTTGAGATGCACCAAGTCGAACTTCGACTTCAGCGCAAACAAAGACGGAAGCACAGCAATGAAATGGAAGGTCAGGCAATCGGAGGCCTGAAAACAGAATGGTTAAAATTGGAAAAAGGCACCTTGAGGTAAGCGAAACAGGCTTTGGCCTGAGTAGGAAGCAGGAGCTTGGTTGAATCTATTTTAAAAATAAATGGTTGAAAATCAAAAGATAAGATTTTGCCCATCAGGTCTTCTACACCATGTGCTACTTGTTTGTCCCTCTCTTTGGGCGTAGCTTTGAGTTGAAGACTAAGGAAACATTTGCCATTACAAGTCAATTCGGGCCTGCCCCGATTGATGCACAATTCCTGCGCAATGTAAGTTTGATTAACCATGAACCAAGCCCATACCAACCCAGTTCTCCACACGGGCCAGAGCATCAAAAAAACCAGAAAGTAAGTGTGAAACACTTTAATCATTCTGCTGATTCAATTGGTTAATTATCAAGCATAAAGATAAGTATTTTAGCGAAAAGCGAAAAACGAAAAGCAGGAAAAATCACCGGAAAATTAGTTTTTTCGCTTTCTATGTATTTTTTTCGCTTTTCGCTTTAATGCATACACTCCTCCATCACCTGGTGGAAGCGATCGTGCAGTGAGGTGATGGCTTTGGTCAACTCTGCATCCGCAGGTTTGGTTTTTACAAACTTGTCGATGGCTTTGGATTCTTTCGCCAGTAGCTTGATGGACGTTTTTACCCCGTCTTTTTGGTATTTTTCAGGGATAGCCGAAGCTTTTAGGACTTTAGCTTTTTCGGCCAATTCAGCAGAACGTTCCATCAGTGGTTTGAGGTTACCTTCTTCAGCAGGGTGGAAAGTTGCCGCCATTACCGAGTGGTAAGCATCCAATTCATCCCAGCCGGTGGCTTTTTGGGCAAAAGAAAGCTGGGCCAATCCCAGCAACAGCAATGCAAAAAAGTACTTTTTCATTGATTTGGTTTTATGAATTAATTGAGTACAAAGATATTAGACTTCAATAGAAAAAAACAGTAGCATTCATCACCAAAGAATGAGTAACTGTGCCATAAACCGTCGTTTGGCGTCAAGATGCCCTCCGCCCAAATTTTGGTACAAAGGCAATTGATACTTCAATCCCAGGGACCAGCGATTGTTCAGGTAAAAGTCCAGCCCAGTGTTGGCTGCCAATAATGTACCACCCGTTGATTCCACTTCGGCAGCGTGTTGCCAATCGGCAGCACTTTTTTCAGCATACACCCCGGCATAAGGCATTAAGCCTAGGCTTTTGCTCAATTGTCGGATCAAAAACAGGTTGCCATTGCCACTAATTCGGGTGCCAAAGCGGTAATCGTCCGCGTTTTTGCCATTGAGTTTGACGCTGCCTTCCAGGTTCAAACCCCAGCCTCGCCAACGCAGGGTATAATTGGAACTCAACAAATAGTCCAAACTACCGGTACCCAATTGAAAGTTGGCGTTGTTCACCTGAGTCGCATCCGTTTCGGTAAAACGAAACTGCCCAGTGGGTAATTTCAGCCCGCCCCCTACAAAAAAACTGTGTCGCCAGCCTTCCAGGTTGTTGCCTCTTGCGGTATTCCAAAGCTGGTAATTGGCCAAAAACAACACATCGCCCAAACCTTGAACCTTCATTTCCCGGTCGGTTTGCATGCGGTGATTGAAACTAAAAGGGACAAAACCCAGCAACTGTACCCGAGGATGTAAGTAATACCGGGTGAATAACTCCGTGCTTTGAAAAATATCGTGCGCACCATAAGGTACCAGCCCTCCGTGGCCATCGTAAATGCTGTTGCGGTAGCGGACACCCAGGAAATTGTTGTTTTGTTGGGGCATGATGCCCAGGTAATAACCCCCGGCTGAACAGCCGCATACGTCACAAGCCCAAGTGTAGGAGCAACTTAGGCTAAAAACGAGACTAAAAATCCAGGTGATTTTTGGCATGGCTCAATGGTTTATTGCTCCGATAATTTCCGGTCGCGCAGGAAAGTATCGTCACTTAAGGTTTTTAAAAACGCCTTGATTTGTTCTTTTTCCTCATTGCTCAACTCGATGCCCAGTTTGCCGTTTTGCTTTAGGAGTGGGTCTAAAGTTGGCTGATCTTTGAGGCCCAGAGTATAATGCGTCAACACTTCATCCAGGGTGTAAAAGCGGCCATCGTGCATGTAAGGGCCAGTATTGGCTACATTGCGTAGGCTGGGTACCTTGAATTTGTAGTCGTCTTCCTCATTGAGGGTAATGCGGTAACGACCCCGGTCTTTGTTGAATTCGTGGCTCAGGCCATTGTTGCGAAAACTGAAATCGGAGAAGAGTTCCCCTTTGTGACAAGAGGCACATTTTTGCTGAAACACCTGCATTCCGGCCAGTTCGGTCGTATTCAATTCCCCCCCCGCTTCCTTGCGCACATACTTGTCGTAGCGCGAATCGGCGGAAATACACATCAACATGAATTGCGACATGGCCTTGAGCATGCGGTCGGTAGTCACTTCTGTGCTGCCAAAAGTGGCTTTAAACATTGGCGCATATTTGTTGCTGTTGCGCACTTTTTCTACCGCTTTTTTCAGATCCTCATCCATTTCCAGCGGGTTTTCAATGGGGGCAATGGGCTGCAAATCCAAATCGTGAACCCCTCCATCCCAAAAGAAAGTATTGTGCCAGGCCAGGTTCATGATCGGCGGGCTGTTGCGCTCGCCCAACTGGTCGTCAATGCCATGGCTGAGATCATGCCCATGGTGGGTGAAGGCCGCACTTTGCTGATGACAGGAACCACAGCTGATGCTACCGTCGCGAGACAAAATGGGATCATAGAAAAGGGTACGCCCCAGTTCAAACCCGGCTTTGCTGATGGGATTCTTCTTCAGGTCATAAACCGGCTCTGGAAAATTGGCTGGTTTGACAAAAGTGATTGCTTCCTGCTCGGCTTCGGGTTGACAAGACCAGAGTAGGGCGGCAATAATGAGGATGAGATTGAGCATAGGCTTCATGGTAAATAGGCTTGAAAAACAGGAGTCATCCCGAATTTTGGGATGACAAACCGCGGATGCGGTTGAATTTAGAATAGCCCCGGTCGTCCGGGGTCATTTTGGTAGCAAACGGTTTCGCAACCGCGGATGCGGTTGAACTTTGTGCTAAATTGAGTTCAACCACTGCCGTGGTTGCCGCCAATTTGACCCAATTATTTACCCCGGACGACCGGGGCTATTCTAAATTCAATCGCTCCGCGATTAGGGTTATCCCCGGTTTTGACTTTTCAAAAATTTGGGATGACGAACTGTTTATTCATTAATCATTGTGTACATGTTGCACCTGAAACATCCCCACGTAATTGTTGGCGATGTTCACGGAATAAGGCGCAAACATTACGGTGGTATTGGTACCAATGCCCACTTTGCTACTTCCTTCGAATGCCTTCAGGATGTCTACGATGATGTGTACCTGTGGGGTGATGCTACTGCGGACAGTGGCTACTTCGCCGCCAAAAGTGCGGGTGACGGTTTTGATGTTGTTGATGGTTTTGCTGTTCAAGCCTCCAAAACCGCCGATGTGGTAGCGGAATTTTTTATTGCCTGCCGCATCAGCAGTCGCTTGAGGAGATAAACCTTCCATTTTGAAAAAAATGTAGCCCGAGTTCCAGCTCCAGTACATGTTGTCGTCGCCACTGTGGGCCGCAGGATCGAGAATGCCCGTACGTTTGGACAGATCCATGGTGTTGCGCACACTGTCGACACCTACCATAAATGTAACTTCGGCGTAATCCCCAACTGGGATGTTGCTCAGTTTGATTTCCCGGGAGGCAACATTGCTTTCCTGAACCAGGAAATAACTATTGTCTTGCGGAACCGTGTATACTGTCCCATCACTTTTTTTGAGTTTGATGTTGCTGATGTAATAGTTGAGTAGCGTTACGTTGAACTGGTCCCCGTTGGCGTTGGTATAGGTTTGAGGGCCGTTCAATTGTAGGTTTTGAGAACCCACCACGTTGTCAAACTCCAGGATGAGACTGCCCTTATCATCAGGGCCAAATTCTGCCTCTTCGTTTTTATCACAGGAAAATGATAGTACCATAGTTGCCAGTACGACAAGTGCCGCAAGGATATTTTTGAAATACATTGCTGTTGTGTTTTGAAGTTAAAATAACCTGAGTTTGGAGATTTTTTGCTCAAATACATCCATCATCTTGTAACCCGCCGCTTTATCGGCGGGACCAGATGTACCCCACCCCTCACATCTATCATCTTTCCAGTGGCTTGCATCCAATGATTGATGTGCGCTCTGGGAGGATGATAGATGTGAGAGGTGGGGGTGCCTGTATCCACCCGTTGAAACGGGCGGTTACAAGATGTTAGATGTGGCTAGTGTGAATACGTGGAGGATCAATTTGGATTCAATCTGCTTTAAAATCCCCGAACTCAAGTTATTTTAACGCCACCAAGGCTCGAAGGCACCAAGCAGCACCAGACGCGCCATTCTTTTGGTGTCTTTGTACCTTTGTGGCAAATAACAAGCTAGAGAATTGGGCAGACTTCCCCCATGAATTTACACCAAGGCAAAGGCGGGTGGCTTGATCAAAGTCAAAGCGTGAACCAATGAGCGTGGCAATGCATAAAAAAACTGTTGCTTGACTTGGGTAGCCAATATAACAGAGTTAAACTTCAATTTAAACACCTGGAAAACGTACACCAAATCTTTGCCCAGCAAGTTTTCTAACCCATTTACAAAATCGTCATGCCCCTGCCGGTGCACGTACCGCATTTTGATCATCAGGAAACATTTGCCATTACAGGTCAATTCTGGGCGGTCCCGGTTGATGCACAATTCTTTGGCAATGAACGTTTGATTGGCCTTGAACCACACCCATACCAGTCCCATCTTCCAGCTCGGCCAGAGGATCAGGATCAGGAAAAAGTAGGCAAAAAAGGTTCTCATGCGATTCAATTGCGCTGCAAGGAAATTATTTAATGGGACAAAGCTAAATTAAATGCGGTACATGCTCCAATGATTTTTACAAAAAGCAGTGAGATAAAGCTCGCTGAAATTTCGCAAGATGTTGCAAATCAAAATTTTGCGCCATTATTTAGATGAGTTCTAATTTAATGTGCCTCTTTTGATTCCACCGCAGTTGAGGTGTCAAAAACATTAGACGCCTATTTTTTGCTTTCCAGCGGCAAATTGGCTCAAATCTTTTCCGATTATTTCAACAAGCTCTCATCCGCTACATGCCCCGATTCTGGAGCACCAGCTGCAATCCATTGCCGGACAAATTCAATTTGATTGGCCGTTAATTTTAAGCCCCCACTGGGCATTTTTTGCCCAAATTGATACGCCGAACCTTCCCAACTGATTTTTGCATAAAGGAAACTTTTGGCAGGATCGCCTGGTTTGATAGACTTCAACCCAGCAGCTCTTGCCTGTGGATTGTGGCTGTCTTCAGTAAGTAAACGTTGATAGGTTTTTTCATCGCCTAAGCCATGGTGGCCAAAATCGCCTTCCTTAGCGTGGCAACCGGATAGGGCGCAGGAGGTTTTAAAAATTTTTTCGTAAATCAGATTGTAGCTGCCCGCTGGCGGTGAGTAGCTCGGCTTAGCAGTTTCTTCTTTTTTGCAAGCAATGGCGAACAAGAGGCTGGCAAAAGCGACCACGGTTATTTTTTTGGTTGAAAACATGTCGAGTGAATTAAATTTTGAGGAAAGAGGTTAAGGGACTATACCATTAAAACCCGTAGCGAAGTCCTATACGAAAGGTTTTATAGAGGTAAAGATTGGGCGCGCCTTCAGGATCAACAGGCATGTATTTCAAGGCCAGTAGCCAGTTGGCACCCAATTGAAAGTCGATAGGGTGGGCAGAATCTGGTGCAAAACGCCAACTCCACTGGATGTCGGGCCCCAGGGTTTGCCGCAAAAAACCTGGCGTTGAATTGTCGGTAGGTACCCATTTTCCTTCCTCGTAGGCGTAGCGAATGTCCTTGGTTTTGGCCCTGCCAATGCGGTAAATAAGGCTTGGCGTGAGCCGGAGCTGACCAAATATTCGGATATCAGCTCCCAGGCGGGTACCCAGGAACAAATAGTTTTCAGAATAAGGGTTTTGCCAAAACCCAGCGTGCAAATCCTGGAAAAGCCGGGTTCCTTTCCTTCTTCCTTCATCCCAGGTTCGTTCAAGCCCCAGAGAAAATCCTGGCCGAATCGTTACTGGATTAGTGGTTTGCAGCGAGCCAACATCCAGGTTTAAACCTACATCCTGGTGAAAAAAAACGAAATTGGCCGCCCAGGGGCTGGAATTTTGGCTAAACCCAGCTGATCCCCAGCTAAAGCAAATGAATGCAATTAAATATTTGATTTTCATTGTTTTAAAATTTATGAGCAACTTGTAGCTGCGTTTTCTACAGGTAGAAATAAAAGAAGATTCCCATTTCGTCTTCAGAGGTTACCCCAAACCGGATTTCCCGATTGGTATCATTTTCATAAGTAATGGCTGTCCTTACCCCGTTGCCTTTATCGATGTCAATAAAGTCGGGCAGGTATACAAACTTGGGGTCATGCCAATTGTCGTTTGTGTACATCAATTGCCCATCTTTGGGGCCGCCAACGTAGTACACCTCAAATTTTTTGCCTCGTTTGTGCATGTGAGAGAACAAGACCTTGAGTTTTCTTTTTTCAGGAAAGACATCGGTGTATTCAATGGTGGTGGTTTTTTTAGCAGGAAGCACCAGTACATCGATGTTGTCTGCACTTTGTTGTTTCAAAAAATACTTTACTGCTGATTTGGGTTTGGTGTAAATGTTCATACTCACTTCCCCAAAAATGGTTTGATTCGATTTGTTGAAATAGTGTGAGTTCAGGTCGAGCGTTGAATTGGCGGCAATGGGCACGGCAAAACCTTCCGGAAATTCAACCCGCTGGTAGGGCGAAGCCGCTTCGGCCAGCAAATTCATGTTTTCCATGTTGGAAAAAGTGTTGATGCGGCCATCGGCCTGATTTTGGTCCCGCATTTCGCCGATTTTGGGCAGCCCTACCTTTTTTTCATCTTTGTACTGGTACGCAATGACATGGTGCGAACCTTCGCGTTGTTTCACTTCATACCCCGACATGTAAATTTCTTCGGTGTTGCCGATAGGTACGCGCATAAACCATTCCCGTTCAAAGTTGGCCGGAATGGGAAAGGCGGGAACATGTAAATTGTAGCCCGTACCAGGATCTGGCTTTTTCAGTGGTACAAAATCCGCAGGGATGGTAGCTGGATCATAATCCCAAGGCTCAACCTTTACACAAGCATAAAGGGCAAGGCTTAGCAAAAAGAACAGCAGAGTGATTTTTGAAATGTTGGTTGCCATAATGAAATTGTTTTTCAATGGCTCAAAACTCCAAAATCAATCGGTCAGTGGTGTTCGAGGTTATAGATTGGAACAAGTTTATCGCAAAATAGAGCGGATATTGGGTTCAAATACGGGGTTTGATCTTTCCTGTTTTTGAAACTCAGTAGGGGAAATGCCTACGTTTTTTTTGAAGGCGGTATTGAATGCGGTTTTGGAATTGAAACCAGCTTCAAAAGCAATCCCAACCATGGTGAGGTGGCTATGCTTTTTCGAAATGAGTAAATTTTTGCTTTCCTCAACGCGGTAACGATTGATAAATTGGGCAAAATTTTCACCAAAGCCCAGGTTAATCAACTCCGAGAGTTCATGCAAACTCAAGTCCTGGTGTTTGGCTAATCCGGCAAGACTGATTTCGGGGTTGAGGTAGGGTTTGTCTTTTTCCATACTTTCCAAGAGCAAGGCTTTCAGTTGATCAAATTTATCTTCTGGAATGCGCTGGCGCCGTGAGGACAATGACTCGTCCTGTTCTTCTAAAATTTTCTCGGCCTCTTCGGCTTGTTCTGGCGAAAAAGGGAAAACTTCTTTTTGTTGCAATGAAAAATACCCTAAGGCATAAATGGCGATAAAATAAACGAATGAGTACTTACTTTCCGTTTGTTCGATGGGTAAGAAGAAGACTTCGAGCAACCAGGTTAGCACCATTAAACCTACGCCGCATAAAAAATAAAACAACCATTTGAGTTGAAATTCTTCGGGGGTTGCGGTGAAATTTTCAATGTTTCGCTGGTGCCTGAGGAGAACCCTGAAAGAAAAAAACAAATAACCTACTATCTGCAAGACAATCAAGGCGATCACAATGACATCAGCAACCTCCAATTCAACAGCAGTGGTGCTTGGTTCAGCTTGAGCCACCTCGGGAGTAGACAGCCAAACCAGGAAGTTCAGGATCATCAACAGCATACTTGGCGAAAAATGCCAAAGGTCTTTTATCCTGAAGTTTCGGTTGGGGGTCACAAATCGCAGAACACAGAGGTACAGCGTAGGGGCCAACACTAAAAAATTAAAGTTAAGCAATAAGATCAACCAGAAAGGCTCTTCAGCAAAGCCATAAATTTTCAGGTTTCCATCAAAAAGTGCGGAACTCAACAACAACAAAAAGAGCGCTAACCAACGGTTGGCAATGATGTTGACCTCACGGCGTACCGTAAGTACCAAAAAGGAAAGGAAAATGGCACTTCCCGTACTGAGCACATTGAGCAAAGTAAGCATGATCGGAATGACTTGTAGAACCTAGACGTTCTGTTGATGTTTGGTTTCCTGTAGATGGAAGAATTGTAGCTCACCCCCTATTTAAGGAATGTTAAGGCGCTATTCTAATTTTTTTTTAAAAAGTGTTATATTAAATTAGTATTGGAGACAAGGCTAAGCAAGTTACCAATGTTTTATGGTGCCAATACCCGTTCAAACACCATCGCATAAGCGCCCATCACCCCTGCATTGTCACCCAAGGTTGATACCTTGATCTCACAGTCGGAAGCCAATTGAGGCAAACTGTACAAGCTGATGCCCCGGATGATGGAATAGCGCATGGTTTCGAATACCGGCACAAACCCGCCACTGAGTACAATCAATTCGGGGTTGAGCAAATCGATCAAGACGGCCAGCGAGCGCCCAAGTTGTTCGCCCATCTGGTGTAAGGTCTCTGTGACTTGTGGTTGGCCACGTTCGACCAGACTCAGGATTTTTTTGTAAGGCAGGCTTTCGCCAGTCTGAGCTACGTAAGCCGACTCCAGTGCCAAACCCGAGACGAGGGTCTCCAGGCAACCTTTTTTACCACAAACACACAACCGTTTGTTGTCGGCGGCAAAAATATGCCCAAATTCACCCGCAAAACCAGAGTGCCCGCTGTGCAATTGGCCATTGGAAATCAAACTCACCGCCAAGCCCCGACTCAGATTGACACAAATGGCATTTTTTTTGTCTCGGGCTAGGCCAAAGGTATTTTCACCCCAAGCCAAAAGGTGGGTATCGTTGTCGATGAACACCGGGAAGCCCCATTCCATTTGTAAATAATTAGCCAGAGGTTGTTCCAGGTTTAGGTAAGAGTAGCTGATGCCTTTTTTGTGATCGACCCGGCCAGTGATGCCGATGCCAGCGCCCAGGATTTTTTCGGGAGGGATGTTTTGATTGGCTATAATTTGAGGAATGACGTGTTTTAGAAAATCAAGTGCAGCATTTTTGTCGCTGATGTCAAAGGTTTCGGATTCGTATTCGTAAACCAGCTCACGCTGGAGGTTGACTATACCTAGTTTAAAAGCGTTAGAGACCAGCTCAATGCCAATGACATAACCCATGTTGGGTCCTAGGCGATAGGCAACTGGCCGCCGACCGCCGCTGGATTCCCTTTTTCCGGCTTTGACCAACATCCCCTGATTTTCAAACTCTTCCACCAGCTTGGTGCCAGTAGGTACACTGAGCTTCAAAAACTGGCACAACTCAGGGATACTCAACTCCTGATGGTGAAACAGCAGGTGGATGATTTTCCGTTTTTGGGTGTTTTGTTTCGATTGAGTGCCGTATTCAGCCGTTTTTTCCAAAAAAGTCCAGGCCATGGTTTAATTTTTAAACAAAGCTTCAAATTTAAACAAATTCTCGTGCGGCTTGAGCAATTTTACCGAGAGCTCTAGTTCCAGAGGGGAAAAAGCTAAGGGGAAATGATGAATGATGAATGATGAGTGATGAATTGGACTTTTGATTCAAACTTATAATTTTGCAGTTCTGATTCATCACTCATTATTTATCACTCATCACTCTATATGCGTTATTTCATCATCTTCCTTTGCTGCTTTTTCAGTTATTCGCTACAGGCACAAGCACCGTATGGTGCCATTCGTGGTATTTGGTTGGCTGCTCAGGACAGCGTTTTGGATTCCAAAACAAACATTCAGCAGGTAGTCGCCAATTGTAAAAAAGCAGGCATCAACAACATTTACGTCGCGACCTGGAATCGGGGGCGCACCCTCTACCCCAGTGCCATCATGATGGAACGTTTTGGAGTGGCTATCGACCCACGTTATGGCAAACGTGATCCTTTGAAGGAGTTGATTGAAGCAGCCCATGCGGAAAAAATCAAGGTGCATGCCTGGTTTGAATACGGTTTTGCTTGTGCCTATGGCGATTCAGGGGCTTATTTGCTCAAAAAATATCCCTACTACGCTGCCATTGGTTCGGATGGGAAAGCAGTTGAAAAAAATGGCTTCAAATGGATGAACGCCTTTCACCCATTGGTGCAAAATTTTGTCAAAAGTTTGGTGCTGGAGGTAGTGAAAAAGTACGACATTGATGGCATTCAAGGCGATGACCGGATGCCTGCCGTCCCTTCGCTGGCGGGTTATGATCCTTATACCGTAGCTGAATACAAAAAAGAACACAACCGCCTTGCTCCGCCGAGCAATCACCTGGATAGCAACTGGATACAATGGAGGGCCAAACGGCTGAATACATTTGGCAAAGACCTATACCAGTCGGTTAAGGCCGCCAAACCCAATGTGTTGGTGAGTATGGCACCGAGCATATACCCCTCGTCTTTGCAAGAAAACCTTCAGGATTGGCCGACTTGGCTGCGCGAAGGCTATGTGGATTACATAGTTGTACAGCTCTACCGCGACAAGCTGGACGAGTACGAAAAAATCCTGCGTGAAACGATTCAACAGGTTGGGGTCAAAAAAGATCACCTTTATGCTGGAGTGTTGATCGGCCTGGAGGATGGTTACCGGGTCAAACCTGAATTATTAAAGGGCATGCTTGAGTTGAACCAAAAATACGACTTGCCCGGGGAGGTGTTTTTTTATTATGGCGGAGTATCAAAACAACTAGCGTTTTTCAAAAAAATCAAGTAAAAATGGGGGAATGTGTAGATTAATTGGTGTTGCATTTGCAAATCAGCACATTCCCCCATTAACTGATCAATAAAGCATCAGCGAACCCGATCCCGCCACTTCAGCGTAATACAGGCGCACCCGAATGATGTATTCCCGGCCTTGAATGAGCCGAAGTTGGATTTTTGAATTCAAGCCCGTGCCACTGTCGTCGTCTCCGGCGAGAAGAATCTCTTCACCAGCGGCTTTTTCAAAAAGCACCATTAAGGTGTCCATTCTTCCGAAGGTTTCGATGGTGTACCTGCGGGATACGGTGGGTTTAAAACGGAAGTTCTTTTGCTCACCCGCATTGATGTTGAACAACTGCGATACCGAAATTTTGAGCTCAATGTAGTCACTCGCAGTGAGGGGCGGGTAGAATTTTTTTATAAATTCCTTGTCCTTACTGGATAGCCCTCCAGGTGGGTTAATGCCCCTGCGGTAGGCCGCTGGCTCCAGAATCAGGCCCGCCTCAAAAGGATAATGCATGATGGAGTCTGGATCGTGCGTGGAGCCTTGTACTTCGTCGGAAGGTATTTTCCGAATGATGTTGTAGTAGGTAGTTTGCCGATCCCAGCCATTGGGCGGCGCAGCCAGGGCTTCGTAAACGGCCGGTTCGTCCCAAATAATGCCCGCATTGGGGTTTTGGTGTTCGTGTGGCGCACCCAGGGTATGCCCAATTTCGTGTAAGGCGGTATCGATGTCGTTGCTGATGTCCCAACCAAAATTCATGGTGCGTTCATTGGGCGAGCTGGCAATGTCAATGACGTCTCTGCCCACATAAGACCAGGCACCATCGCCTCTTTTAAAGCCGATTCTTACCTGGGCCTCATTTTTGTCGTTTGTTTCTTCAAATTCCAGGCCAATGCCTAAATCTTTCCAGGTTTTGAAAGCCTGTTTTACGGTGTTTTTTTGTGCAGTGCTGCCTTTCCAGGAACTTGGAGAGCCGTCGGTCGGCCCGTTGAAGAAGTAGTACTTTAGTTTGGTGCCATTGACCCATTTTTTGCTGGTCACTAGGATCATCCGCTCCCGATTGGGACTTACCTCAGGGTCGAATTTTCGCTCCTGGAGGGGGATCATGGAACAGTACTTGTGCTTGTCGGCTTTGGACTTGTTTTCGTCCTTAGGCATGGTGGTGGATTTTTTGGTGTTTGCCATTTAATTAGAGATTTAGTTGCGGTGAAATAGGGTTCACCCTGGGTTTGAAAAATGAATTGTGTTGATTACAAATGTATGGGGTTTGGTGGTGGTAGTCAAGAGGCCTTGTAAGGCAAGGCACGATTAATTAACGGGCTACAATATCAACTAATTTTGTGCGGATAGTTTTTTAATTAAAACTTTGGTTTAGCTACCCCAAGCATTTTTTTCTTACCTTCGCCCCGCAAAAAAATACCTCCTCCAATGCTTTCAGTTAGCGATGTGTCCTTGCAGTACGGCAAGCGGGTTTTGTTCAATGAAGTCAACATCAAGTTCACCCGTGGCAATTGTTACGGTGTGATTGGTGCCAATGGCGCGGGCAAATCCACATTTTTGAAAATTTTGTCGGGCGAAATCAACCCCAACCGTGGTTCGGTCTCTTTGGAGCCCAACAACCGCATGGCGGTACTCAAGCAGAACCACTTTGAGTTTGAGGAGTTCACCGTGTTGGACACCGTTTTGATGGGGCACCAGGAGATGTACAGCATCATGGCGGAGAAAAACGCCATCTACATGAATCCTGATGCCACCGAAGCAGAAGGACTACATGCGGCGGAGTTGGAAAACCAATACGGCGAAATGGGAGGCTGGACTGCCGAAAGTGACGCGGCCACTCTGCTCAGCAACCTGGGCGTAAAGGAGGATTTGCACTACCGCCAAATGAAGGATCTCAACGGTTCTGATAAAGTAAAAGTGCTGTTGGCGCAATCCCTTTTTGGCGATCCCGATATCCTGCTGCTTGACGAGCCTACCAACGACCTGGACGCCGAAACCATCACCTGGTTGGCCGACTTCCTGGCGGATTTTAAAAATACCGTGATCGTCGTTTCCCACGACCGTTACTTCCTGGACATGGTGTGTACCCACGTGGCCGACATCGACTTCCAAAAGATCAACACCTTTACGGGCAACTACTCCTTCTGGTACGAATCGAGCCAATTGATGCTCCAGCAGGCGGCCAACAAGAATAAAAAGATCGAGCAGAAGCGCCAGGAAATGATGGAGTTTATCCAACGATTCAGCGCCAACGCCTCCAAGTCGCGGCAAGCGACCTCGCGCAAAAAAGCCCTGGAAAAACTCAACCTGGAAGAAATGAAACCTTCCAGTCGCAAATACCCCTACATCTACTTCCAGATGGAACGTGAACCAGGGGATCAACTCCTGGCCGTGCGCGACCTCAAAGCCACTGCTTCGGACGGTAGCTTGTTGTTTTCCAATGTGTCGTTTACGGTCAATCAGGGTGAAAAAATCACCATCATCAGCCGCGAGGCCACGGCTATCACGGCCTTTTATCAAATCCTGGCGGGTAAACAAAAACCCGACGCGGGTACTTTCGAGTTTGGACAAACCATCACTGTAGGCTACATGCCCAACGAAAACCAGGAGTTTTTTAAAGCGGGCAAGGATACGGATTTGATCAACTGGCTGCGCCAATATTCCGAGAACAAAGACGAACAATTCATCCGCAGCTTCTTGGGTCGGATGTTGTTTTCAGGCGATGAAGTCCACAAACACTCCAGCGTATTGTCGGGAGGGGAGAAGGTGCGTTGTATGTTGGCCAAAGCGATGCTGGGTTTCCCCAATTTTGTGCTCATGGACGAACCCACCAACCACCTCGACCTGGAATCCATCACCGCCCTCAACACAGCCATGCAAAACTTCAAGGGCAATCTGCTCTTTAGCTCGCATGACCACGCCTTGACTTCCTCTGTAGCTAACCGCATCATCGAAATCACGCCACGCGGGGTGATCGATAGTTTGATGGATTACGATGAGTATCTGGTGTCGGAGAAAATTAAGGCGGATCGGGAGAAGTTGTATAAGTAAAATGAAAACAATGCTTAGTTTTGGCCACAACAAACAAAACGAAAGCATGGTTTCCTACACACTACATCAATGCCTGTCGCGCCTTTGCGTACTGGCTATCGCAACACTTTTTTGCCTTCCTTTTTCTCTTTTTGCCCAATCCATCCCCCTCCCGGAGCACCCCCGCCCCGACTTCGAGCGCCCGGACTGGATCAACCTCAACGGCACTTGGGCCTTTGAATTCGACAAAAACGATCAAGGTCTCGCCCAAAAATGGATGAGCGGCAGCCGCAAGTTCAGCAAGAGCATCAATGTCCCCTTTCCTTGGGGTGCGCCGCTATCCGGGGTAGGGGATGAGGCCGATATCGCCTGGTACCAGCGTGAGATCAAAGTACCCGCCTCTTGGAAAGGCAAACGCACCTTTCTCACCATTGGGGCCAGCGATTGGGAAACCATCGTTTACCTCGATGGCAAAGAGCTTGGCAAACACCAAGGGGGATACACGCCTTTCTCCTTCGACCTCACACCCCTCCTGAAATACGATAGCCCGCAGCGCCTCAGCATTCGGGTAGATGACAAACGCCGCCAGTTCACGCTGTACGGCAAACAAGGTTACGGTAATGCCCGGGGCATCTGGCAAACCACCTACCTCGAAGCCCGCGGCCAAAACCACCTCGATGCCCTGCACTTTTCGCCCGACATCGACAACAACAAAGTAAAAGTCAGCGCCTACCTGCCTGCACCTGCCAGCAGCGACCTGCAACTGGAACTCAAACTGGCGGGCAAAACCAGCACGCAGAAAATTGCAGCGGGCAGCTCAAGTTTGACTTTTGAAATACCCATCGAAAATACCCACTTGTGGACTTTGGACGATCCTTACCTCTACGATGTGGAAGCCAAACTCAGCGATGGCAAAACTGCGCCGGATGTGCTCAAATCCTATTTCGGCATGCGCAAAATATCAGTAGTCGACCTGCCTGGCACTACCCATCCCTACATCGCGCTCAACAACGAACCCATTTACCTGCAACTCACCTTGGATCAATCCTACCACCCCGAAGGGTTTTACACCTTTCCCGACGATGAGTTCATGAAAAACGAAATCCTGCTGGCGCGGGGCATTGGCCTCAATGGCATCCGTACCCACATCAAAATAGACATTCCCCGCAAGTTGTACTGGGCCGATCGCCTGGGCGTATTGGTGATGTCGGACTTACCCAACTCTTGGGGAGAGCCCGACGCTGCTGCGCGTAAAGAAAGTGAATACACCCTGCGGGAAATGATCAAACGGGATTACAACCACCCCGCCATTTTTTCCTGGATCACCTTCAACGAAACCTGGGGCTTGACCACCAAAGTGGAGGAAAATGGCAAACAGCAGAGCAAATATCTTCCCGAAACCCAAAAATGGGTGGCATCGGTGTATCGACTCGCAAAACAACTGGACCCGACTCGCCTGGTTGAAGACAACTCCATCTGCTGCGGCCGTGGTCATACCGAAACGGACATCAATTCCTGGCACGAATACCTTCCGGGTTGGGGCTGGGAAGAGCACCTCAAAAACATCGACGCAAATACTTTTCCCGGCAGCAAAAACCACATGGAAGCGGGCTACACCCAGGGCCGTCAACCCAATATCAACTCCGAATGTGGCAACGTTTGGGGCTACGACGGCAGCACCGGGGACGTAGACTGGAGCTGGGACTACCACCGCATGATGAACACCTTCCGCAAATACCCCAAAATAGCCGGCTGGCTCTACACCGAACACCACGACGTGATCAACGAATGGAACGGCTACTGGAAATTTGACCGGACGAACAAATACACTGGCTTGGAAGAAATGGTGGAAGGCATGTCGATCAAAGACCTGCATTCGATGATCTACATTTCGACGGGCAACGAAATCAGCAAAACCGTGAAGCCGGGTGAAAGTGTCAAAATCCCGCTCTACGCTTCGTTTTATACCAACCGCAAGGACTTGGGCAGTACCCTCACCCTGCAAATCCAGCTTTATGGTTACGACGCCCTGGGCCAGAAAAAAACCTGGATGCGCACCCAGCGCAGCGTGCCTTACACGCCCTGGATGCAAAAGCAGTTGGACTCCCTGGAATTGATTTTGCCCAATGAAAAAGGAGTAGCCCATTTGTCATTGGTGTTGCAAGATGCCCTCGGCAACGACCTGCACCACAACGTAATGAGCTTTGTGATGGAAGGGCCGACGCCTGCTACCTTGACTTTGCCTAGTGGAAAAATTGCTCGGGTGCTGAGCGTTGCCCCTAAAGATTTTAGCGCTGCCAAATGGAGCAAAAAACAGTGGAATGTATTGGACGGGCTCAAGGTGAACGGCGCAGGCAGCGGCTTTTTTGAATACACCTTCAAAATGGCGGAAAGGCCCAATGGCAGCGAGTCAGCGACTTTTATTGCTGAGTTGGGGGCCAAACAATTGTTGGTCAAAGACATCGACAAAAGTACCAATGTCAATGTAGACTATATGTTGGGCGGCAAAGTAGACCCCAGCTTGAACCCGAATTCCTACCCCATGACGGACGAATACCTGGCCCCTAGCACGGTCAATGTTACGGTGAATGGTGTATTTGCGGGTAGGGTAGACCTCGCCGATGATCCTGCTGATCACCGAGGAGTACTGTCCTGGCACTATCAACCCAAAGTGCGCAAATTGCAAGAAGCGGGTTCATATGGCTACCGTGTAGCGGTCAACATCCCTCCACAAGCGCTGAACATCGCGAAGGTGAGTGGAGAATTGGTGGTGCGTTTGGAAGTACCTGAATCGATGCCGGGTGGATTGGCGGTGTACGGGGAAAAGTTTGGGAGGTACCCGCTGAATCCGACGGTGGTATTGGTGAAGGAGTAAAGTCCTGATTTCCAAAAAATCACTAAAGCGACATTTTTTTAGCACAAAGAAAACCTCAAGGCAGCACAAAGGACACAAAGTTAGACGTTGACGACGCTTCGCTTTGTGTCCTCAGTGTCCTCTTTTTTTTTTCCTTTGTGCTTAAAAAATATCGCTTTGGTGGTATGCCTAAAATCCAGGGTGACTCATGTTAAAACTCAACCCTACGATATACATCCCCCAACCTCAGCTCAATGCCCAATGATTGTAAAGGAACAACCCCTTCTATTCCAACAAACTCCTCCTCTTGCCACAAGTTGCTTTTGACCTTGTAAAAAGTAAGTACTTCAGGTTTGTCTTGCCTTACCAGCACATATTCTTTGAAAGAAGGTAAGCTCCGATACTCCAAGAACTGCTGTTTTCGGTCGTATTGTTCGGTTGTTTTGGATAAAATTTCAACCACCAGAATAGGGTTAGTGATGGCCTGAGCTTCTTCTTTGGCAACCAAAGGTGTTTCTGCGACTACTAAGGCATCTGCATATATGTAGAAGTTGAACTTGGGTAGGTAAATTTTTTGATCACTGCCAAATACCTGAAATTCGGGTTTATCCTCTAATGCATTGTCCAGTTATTTGCTCAAATTTTGGGCAATACGGTTGTGGTTGATGCTGCCTCCGGCCATCAGAATAATATTTCCGTTACGATATTCATACCTTTCTCCCTGTTGTTGCTCGTGGCTCAAATATTCGGCAACAGTCCATGTTTTTTTTGCTTCGGCAAATGCAGGCATAATACATTGAATTGTGTGGAAAGATAATAAAATAATGAGATTGTGGCAAGAGCGATGTAGCGAAATACATTTCGCCAAAATAACGCTGAAAAAGAGCCTGCCGAAATCAATTTCGGCAGGCTCTTTTTTTATTTATTGATTGTCAATTGATTGCATTTTTGGCATGCTTTTGCTCTATTTAATCCCCGAAAATTATTCTTTCACTAAAACCTAGTATGCCATGCACGATATTGATCGTACCCTACAGGAATTTGAGTTGGGCCACCAACAGGAATATGTAGGAGAAAGCAGTTTTGCCAACGAGGCTTATGAGTTCGGCCAAGAACTGATGCCTGAGTTGGGCATGGAGTCCGACCGGGAATGGGAGTCCCTTCAAGAATACGGCGAACTCAATCAGGAAGACGAACTCTTACAAGAATTACTCAGCTTGCAAAGTGAAGATGAACTCAATCACTTCATTGGAGGCTTGCTTAGCAAAGCAGCAGGAGCCGCAAGTTCATTGGTGCGTTCGCCCGTAGGGCAAGGCGTAGGGCGCTTTCTGGTCAACCTCGGCCAAAAAACCTTACCCCAGCTGGGGCGCAACCTCGGTGGAAAAGCCGGTGGCGCAGTTGGTGGCCGCCTAGGCTCAGCGCTGGGCCAGCGGGTTGGAGGAAGTGTTGGTGGTAAAGTAGGCAATTGGGCCGGAAATGCCCTGGGCACCAAAGCCGGGGGAGCCCTTGGTGGATGGGCTGGCCAAAAAGCTGGCAACTGGTTGTCTGGTGCAGCAAAGAACGTCTTCAATCTTGAATTGGGCGGTCTATCCCAGGAGCAAGCTGAATACGAACTCACCCGCGCCTACAATCGCTTTGCCTACAACACTGCCCGGAGGGCCAATGCGTACCAGCGGCGTTACCCCCGTGTGCCCGCTCGACAAATCATTCGGCGCAGCATTTATGACACCGCTCAAACCTACGCACCAGGTTTGGTTTACCGCAACAACGACTCGAATGATGGAGCTGATTTTTCGGAAGTCCCAACGGGCGGACGCTGGGAACGTAGGAACAACACCATCGTCATTTATCTTGATTAATCCTTATCACTCATCCTAAAATTTAATGCGATCATGAGCAATGTATTGAATCAAATAGGCCTGGAACTGGAAAACTTTGAACAGTACGAAGGCGAGAATTATGAGTTTGAAAACTATGAATACGAATCCTTTGGCAATGAATTCGAAGCATTGTTTGAAGGGAATTATGAAATGATGGAAATGGAAGGAGGACTCAGCGAAAATGAAGTGATGGAACTCACCCACGAGTTGCTTGCGATCTCCAACGAAATGGAATTGGATCGTTTTTTGGGCAAAATGTTTAAAAAAGTAGGTGGCGCAGTACGCACCTTTGCCCGTTCTCCAATTGGCAAAATGGTTGGTGGCGCGCTCAAGACAGTTGCTAAAAAAGCCCTCCCAATTGCCGGAAAGGCCCTGGGGACGATGGTTGGTGGCCCAATTGGAGGGATGATTGGGGGCAAACTGGCTGGAGTGGCCGGCAAAGCATTTGGCTTGGAGCTGGAGGGTTTGAGTGCCGAAGACCGCGAATTTGAAGTTGGTCAAGCCTTTGTCCGTTTTGCTGCGGATACTACCAAACGTGCTGCCAATCTGATGAGCACCAAACCCGGCATGCCCGCTGCACAAATTGCCCGCACGGCCCTGACCAATTCTGCTCGGCACTATGCCCCTGGATTGTTCCGAGCTCCCGGGGCTGTGGCTGCGGCTGCTCCTGCTGGTCGTGGTGCTTGCGCTTGCCGCAAACGTTCGGGAACCTGGCGGATGGAAGGTGGTCGCATCATTTTGATGTAAGCTTGGAGCAACAGCACCATGAAACATCCATCTGATCTTCGGTTTTTCAAAAACGAAGCGTACGCGCTCATCAGCCGCCTCAACAGCCTTAAACCGTTTTCACTCAATACTCCTATGGTACGTGCAGCAGCCATTTCAGATGCTGCTTATCTGGGAATTGAACGATTGTTGGCCAAAGTAAGTAGAGAGCTTCGGCAAAGCATCCAGGAGTTCCTGCTATGGCTGAAACAAGAAGGCGCAGAGGTCGATACTGATCAGGTTCAGCAACGTTACGCAGAATTGAAAATGAAATTCAATTTTTTGCTGGACAAGCTGGACATTTTCGGCGATGTGCTCACCCAAAGGGGCGAGCACGAAACTGGTGTTTGGTTGGCTGGTTTGGATGTTCTGGCAAGAGACGCTTTGCAGCTGAGTGCCCAACCTTTAGCGGCCCCACCCTTGATTTGTTTTGTGGAGCGGGGGCATGGCGCCGCGATTCGCCGGGCGCGTACTCGTTTGCCCGGAGGAGAAACCAATCCAGTGGCGGTCATTCAGGTACCACGGGAGCGGATGGTCGGAAGTGGCATTGGTAGTTCCTTGGTTCACGAAGTGGGACATCAAGGCGCGGCATTGCTGGATTTGGTCGAGAGTTTGCGGGCAGAAATTGCGCAGGTGCAACAATCTGCTGAACAGCCTTTACCCTGGCAATTGTTTCAACACTGGATTTCCGAGATCATCGCTGATTTTTGGGCCACAGCCCACCTTGGCATCAGTGCTACTACGGGACTGATGGGGGTGGTGAGTTTGCCCCGCTACTTCGTTTTTCGCATCGGCCTAGAAGGCCCTCATCCTTTTCCCTGGATTCGGGTCAAAACCAGTTGTGCCCTGGGTAATGCACTTTTCCCTCACCCGCAGTGGCAACACTGGGCGCAACGCTGGGAGCGCATGTACCCATTGGAAGGGCTCGATGAGCAAAAACTGCAGATCATCCAAGCCCTGGAACAAGCCCTACCCGCATTTGCTGAACTGGTGGTGAACCATCGACCAGCAGTACTCAATGGACAGGCCTTAGGCGAGATTTTTTACGCATCGGAACGAATGCCCGATCAATTGTTGGCCCTATACCGGGAATGGAACGGCCAGTTCGAAACCATCAAAAAAACTCGACCAACCCTGGCCTTCGCGGTCATCGGTCAAGCTAAAGCAGCTGGCTTGTTGTCAGCTAAAGATGAAACGGACTTGCTGCAACGATTGCTGACGCAGTGGGCCTGGGAAAGATCGGACGGGAAACATCAATTGAATCACAATTTGATCACGTTTTAAATGACCATGCTATGGCTGATATTGGAAAGTTTTTTATTGATCCTATTCAGACAAGTGACTCTTCCATAAAGTTTTTGTACCTGCTCGAAGCGTTTGAAAAGCCTTTGGATTTTGATGGTACATTGGTTTTTATGGCCGATGATAAAATCATTAAAGCCAGCAAAATCAAAGGTTATGAAAACCCGGAAACAGGTGCTTGGACTTATAGTGGTGACTTTAAACTGGATGCAGCAGTTAAGGAAGGACAAGCCATTTCCTTAGAGGTTGAATTCAACGGGGCGATCTTGTCTGCCGTTGAATTTATTCCAAAAAGAGTGCCCCCGCGTTCAGATTTCGGAAAATTTATGACTGCACCCGACGGAACCAGGAAAATCGTTCAATTTTGGTTTACCATCAGTGACGAAGAACTGACCAGGGCTGGTGTAGCTGATTTTGAGGAATTGGAATTTACGGTGCGTGACGAGATAGGGGAGGCTTTTTTTAATGAAAATAAAGAGTTAGTTGACATACCTATCCTGCTCAATTATGTGGAGGATGCTGAGGGTTATGTCGTCTATTCTGGTCAATTTTCATTTCCATTTGCTGAGCCAGCCCCTGAAAACTCCCGGGGGCTAATTGGGGCTAGTGGTGGGAAAATTCAGCTTCAAGCTCGCCTGGGATCAAGCATCATTAAAAGTTATCAATTAACCATCCCCGCCGACCAAACTCCTCTGGAACAAGGGCTATTGACCGCGCTTCCTCGCATCGAGAGTGACATTCGTCGCTTGGCCGCTCAGGATCGGGTACAACGCATTGAACTGAAGGAACCCGGCAACAAACCAACGGATGATCAGGCTTTATGGGGAGCGATCAGGAAAACGAAGATTGATTTTGAGGCGTATGCCGAGTTCATTGAAAAAATGTTTGACCCAGAATGTGGGGAAAACAAGTCTTCGAGGGATAGTCGGGCAAAAAATCAAATTAAAAACCACGTTTCTCCTTTCCAAAACGTCGCTTCGTATCAGTTTCTGAAGCAATCTACCGATTACTTTCTGCTGACCAAGTCGTTTTTCTTCGATGACACCGATGCTCGGTCTTCGACCATTTTTCTGGGAAGCAATTTTATGGGTAAATCAGCAAAACCCAGTTTGAAAAAACTGTACCGGGATGAGTTCTTTCTGGACTCTATTGCCAGAGCTGTTGAATCCAATTTCCCTTTGGATGTAGATTTCGAACAAGGGCTTCCAGGCCAAATCAAACAAGATGATCGGGGCAATTTTAAACCTGCGCTGTATCCTACTGGTGAAGACCTGGATTGTCTGATTGGTGGTCAGCGAGACCTTCCTGATTTTTCCTGGTACGCCAGTGCACAACCCATGCTTGAGTTGATCTGGTCTTATTGGATGGAAGAGGCGGGGTTGGTTCAAACCATGAATGCCATCTCTTTGCGTTTCCAAAACGTGAAAAGGCGTCAAGGTGCTGATCCATTGGCCAACCTGGCACTCGATTCTCTGCGGCCTTTGAGCAATTTGATGTGGGGCTTCATTGAAGATGAAAGGGATAGAACGTCTATCGTTCGGCGTTGCTATGAGTACGATTCTCAATATGGCATTAGTTTACGTGGCCGGGCTATTCCAACCTTATCCTCGGTAGAGAGTCGTTCCAAATTTCTGGGGGCTTTTCACCACCTGCTCAAGATGGCTTACGACTATTACCAGCAGTCAAACTTCCTGACTGTAAAGCCGGATGCGTTCCCATTGTTGAACCAACTTCGGGAAGTACACGTCATCCTGCGTGAAGGCCAACACAATCAATTCCGCGACTTAACCTGGTCTTCGCGGGTAGAAATATTGACCCAACAATGGATTCTCAATCGTGAGGAAGTTAAAGAATTCATTCGAGGCCGTTTTCTGGTGCCTTACGAAGAGGGTTGGATGGGGTCTGTTGACACCATGAAGCGACTGCAAAATTGGACCGATACTTCGGTTACCCATTTCTTCAATTTGGCTACCAATGGTGAGCAACTGCTCTTGAGTGTCCGGTATGGAGATTGGGCTAGTCCAGACATCACCTCAGACAATGCCGCAAATTGGGCTCAATTCTGGCGCAATGAGATCCAGCGCTACATTCATGCTTATCGGGCGGTTACTGGTGTAGACATGGCTGCGGATATGGTAGAAACACGCCCTGCGCCCACGGTGGAAGCAGACCGTTACTTGCCACCTGCGCACCACCTGGAACGTCGGGAAATGTACCAGCGCGATCGGCAGGATGACTTCCAGGGACAAATGAGCCCTCCGCCAGTTTTTTCCCGCAATAGCCGACGTTGATGCGTGCTCGTTGGAGATTAGGTTGTCACCCTGTTTTGGCAGGGTGACACCAAACTAAACATTGGATATCCGACTTCGAGTACCTTCTGTTCTTAAAATCCATTGAACGAGATCTTAATTTCAGGGCTATGGCCATTGACTTTCGCTCCAGCTTATATTTAGGTATGCGGCATCCAAGCGGGGAATTGCAATCGTGGCAGCGCTTGACAACCGGAGGGCCAGCTTTATTGGACGAACCTCCCATCAATCGGGAAATAGCCAGACAAGTAGCCTCATTACAGGGCTTGGAGCATGGCATCCTGGCACCTTCAACCCTACATTTGTGGTTGGATTTTTTTCAGGCTATTGACCGCAATACGGTATTGTTGATCGATGAACAAGCTTACCCTTTGATGGACTGGATCAGCCGTTTGGCCACTGGTAGAGGCATTAAGGTGTTGAATTTTCCGACGCAACAAATTGCCAAGTTGAGGCTGTTGTTACAAATGCATGTGCAGCCAGGCCAAATTCCGTTCATTCTATGCGATGGCTGGAATCCCATTAGTGGCAAAGCTTCTCCCTTGCGGCAATACCTTGAATTACTGCGGCCTTTTCGCGGATATTTGGTGGTAGATGACACCCAAGCCTTAGGTATTCTTGGGAAAAATGCCAATCCAGGCTGCCCTTTGGGATTGGGAGGTAGGGGATCCTTAGCCTGGCAGGGCATTTCCAGCCCTTACATTGTCAGCATTTGTTCTTTGGCGAAAGGATTTGGGGTCCCCGTTGCTGTGATGAGTGGGGCTAGTGCCTTTATCCAACCTTTTGAACAAAAGAGTTTAAGTAGGATTCATTGTAGTCAGGTATCCGCCCCCTTGGCAGCAGCAGCACTCAATGCCTTGCAATGCAATCGCTGGGAAGGAGACCGTAAACGGGCTTCTTTGTACGGATTGATTAATCGGTTTAAACAGGCTGTTCAGTCAGCCGGAATTGAACTAAAAGGGGGAATTTTTCCTGTTCAAACGCTCAAATTGCCCACTACTGAGCTAGCAATAAACTTGTTTGGGTTTTTGCAAAAACATGGTTTTTCTACATTGCTATTGCGTGGAGAGGGGAGTGATCAAAGGCCCTTGATCAGTTTTTGTATAACCATCGAGCAAAATCCGGGGCAATATGTACAATTGGGTCATTGTCTACAACGCTTTTGGGCAAATAACCGAATTTCATCGCATGCAAAACCTGAACCAGTATATCGCTTTCAAACATGCCATTGGTTGTAGTGCTCAATTTCTTCAACGTTAAAGCCAATTTTACCATGATCATCGATTGTCATTGTCACGCGGGTAAGGGAGATGGCTTGACCGGTCCCTGGGATACCGACGCCAGTTTGGGGCATTATTTGCGCTGGGCCAGCGAATACAACATTGAACGAAGTGTGGTATTCCCGGCTTTTCATAGCAATTATACAGAAGCCAATCGGGAAGTTGCTGGAATTGTAAAAGCCCATTCTCCTCGTTTGTTGGGTTTTGCCTTTGTTCATGCGGAACGGGATCGAGGTCATATTTTTTCCATGATCAATACTGCCGTGTTGGAATACGGATTTTGCGGCATCAAAGTACACCGGCACGATGCCCGGATTAGCCGAGAAATTTGTGAGACTGCTCGAGCTTTCAATATTCCTGTTTTATACGACGTTGTTGGTGAAGTCTCAGCCGTAGATTTATTGGCGAACGAGTACCCTGATGTAAAATTCATCATTCCACACCTGGGTAGTTTTGGGGATGATTGGCGGGCTCAAATCGCTTTAATCGACCCTTTGGTTCGCTACCCCAATGTCTTTTCCGATACTTCTGGTGTGCGCCGTTTTGATATTTTACAAAAAGCAGTTAAACGAGCGGGTCCCGCAAAGTTCTTATTTGGTTCTGACGGTCCCTGGTTGCATCCAGGGGTAGAATTAGAAAAAATCTACGCCTTACATTTGCCCGAGTCCGCTCAAAATGGGGTGTTGGGGGGTAATTTTTTGCGCTTGATTGCTGGTCGGCGCAGCAGACCAATGAGCCTGCCTACCACACTAAGCAATGGTTCTTTGAGCCAAAAAAATGCCATCCAAGCAGAAACCGGTGACCCCTGGCTTGCTGAAGGGGCTTTTCAATTCTAAGGGGCGATAAAAAAATAAGTGTTCATTTTGCCAAAGGATTAGATGAGTAAACGGTTCATTTTAAGTGTCTTATCTAATCCTTTGGCTCAACAAAAATGAACATTTATTTTTGCCCCACTACTAAAGTATTGACTAGTTGTTGAGGCGTGGTTTTTGTAAATACATTTGTAACAAACGATCGCTGCAACTTAAGCGCTCGGCTGCTTTTTGAAGGTTTCCATTTTCCAGGGATACGGCAATTTCTTTGGCGCTTTCAATCACTGAATTTTTAATGTCATTCAAATTGTACCCGTTTAATATCATTTTTTGTAAAAGACGATGCAACTCAGTTTGGATGGCTTGTTGTTCAGTGTCGGGGCTCAGTGGCCAATCTTCCATCGGCACATGGCTAAAAGACACCACCGCCTCACCGCAGTTGCGAAAGGCCATCTTGTTGACCAATTGTTGAAGTTCACGTACGTTACCAGGATATTCTTTTTGCAATAAAAAACTGTGGACTTCAGGTTCTAAAGAGGCATGTACATTGTTTAAATGAAGGAAATGTTGAGCCAATACGGGGATGTCTTCAATGCGGTCTTTTAAGGCAGGCACTTTAAATTGCCAACCTTTGATTCTAAAAAACAAATCCTGGCGGAAATTACCCCGATTGACTTCTTCTTCTAAATTGCGATTGGTAGCGCTAATCAAGCGGAACTGGGTTTTTTGCCAATGGTTGCTGCCGACCTTTCGGTAGGTTTTTTCTTGGATAACGCGCAACAACTCAGCTTGTAAATTCAGGGGTAATTCACCCAATTCATCAAGGAACAAAGAACCATTGTGCGCTTCGGCAAAAGCTCCTTCCCGGCTCTGGTAGGCATTGGTAAAGGCGCCTTTTTCGTGGCCAAAGAGTTCACTACCCGCCAGTTCTTTACTGATGCTGGTACAGTCGATCACCACCATTTTGTTTTTGTTGACGCGTTGATCAAGTTCATGAATGGCTTTGGCGATGAGCTCTTTGCCTGTTCCACTTTCGCCGTAAATTAGTACGGGCGCTTCAGAGGATGCTACTTCGACAATTTTGCGCAAACAATGTTTCCATAAAGGGCTTTTGCCCACCAGTTTTTTGCTTAAAAATTCGGCTTGTTGGGCAATGTTTTTCCAGCGCTGGATTCGGATAAGCAACATTTCGATGGAGTTGTTGGTCCAACTGGTAACTTCAGCAAGACCAGCTTGCAACAAGGGTATGGACCACCCGCTGGGAATAGGAGTGGTGCTAATGGCAAGTATGCTACTCGCCCCGCGCAATTTGAGGTGTTGAATCGATTCTATTAAGGCAGGTAGTTGGTTTTGGGCATCAAAAAAAAACAAGCCATCTCCAGCAGGAACTTCGTTGTAGTGTAAAGGGATCAATTCGATCTTTGCGTTGCCCAACGCGAATAGTACATCAGCCACTGTAGACATTAAAGTACTATGACTGAGGTACCATATCTCAACAGGAGCTTCTGTTCGCATGGTGACACTGGGTTTTAGTTTAGTTTATTACTTCCTTCTAAAAGTAGTCGATTATTCTTTTATTCAAAGAAAAAATAGACATTCGGCAGAAAAAAGCGTTATTCGTTATCATTAACAACCAGATCCACCACCATGACCTACGAAAACCTCCTCCTCACCTACGAAAACAACATCCTCCTCGTCACCTTCAACCGCGAGAAAGCCCTCAATGCCCTCAATACCCGCACCATGCAGGAATTGAATTACCTTTTTGCGGAGGATTTACCCACCCGTAAAGACCTGAAAGGCATCGTCCTAACCGGAGCAGGTGACCGCGCTTTTGTCGCAGGTGCCGACATTAAGGAGTTTTTGGATTTAGACAACAAAGGCCAAAACATGGCCCAATACGGCCAGGATACCTTCTTTTTGATCGAAAGATTTCCCAAACCCGTGATCGCCGCCGTAAATGGCTTCGCGCTAGGCGGCGGCTGTGAATTGGCGATGGCCTGCCATTTGCGGGTAGCAGGGGAGAAGGCGCGTTTTGGCCAACCCGAAGTCAACCTGGGCATCATCCCCGGCTACGGCGGCACCCAACGTTTGACCCAATTGATTGGCAAAAGTAAAGCCCTGGAGTTTTGTATGACCGCCGATATGATCGATGCCCCCGAGGCCTATCGCCTAGGCTTGGTCAATTATGTGGTGCCCGCAGGAGAAGAAGTGAACAGGGCCAAAAGCCTGATCGAAAAAATAGGCACCAAAGGCCCCATCGCCATCGCCAAAGTCATCGAATCCATCAACGCCTATTTTGAAGACGGGGTCGACGGCTTCGCTTACGAAATCAAAGCCTTCGGTGAAACCACCAATACGGCTGACTTCCGCGAGGGCGCGAGTGCTTTTGTGGAAAAGCGAGCGGCGGAGTTTAAGGGAGAGTGAAATAAAGATGAAAGATGAGAGATGAAAGATGAGAGATGAAAGATGAGAGATGAAAGATGAGAGATGAAAGATGAACATTCGCGTTACCGCTTTCATCTCTCATCTTTCATCTCTTATCTCTCACACCTCCGCTTTCTCCTTATGCTTCAACACCTGCTTCTTGATTTTTTCAGCGGCGCTAGCCAGGGCTTGCTCGAAAGTTTCCTCAGTAGATTCCGCGAAAAAAGTAGTTCCGGGCACCTCCAATTGTATTTCTACTACCCGACTGGGTTTGTGCAGAAAAGGGTTTACATCATCACGCAGAAATACTTTAGCACCAAGAATGTGCTCGTAAAAAGTACTCATTTTGTTGAGTTTGTCTTCGATCATTACTCGAATATGATCAAAAACTTGAAATGGAGCTTGGATATCAATTTTCATTTTTAGGGAATTTTATGTAAAAAAATCTGTTCTTGTCGTTAAGTAAGTGGTTGAACAGTATTAATCGACAGAATTTGACGCAGAGATTTTGGATTTCAGCGACTTATTTTTGAAGCGCAATGCAGCGCATTGTAATGAAAAAATAAGGAAGATGAAATTCAAAAGATCAAGTCAAAAATGTCGATTAATACTGTTCAACCACTTGTGTATTTAACGAGCATGTGTCAAAAATAAGTGGCGAAAATAGCCCTTACTTTGACTTTTGTTACAGCTATAACTGATTTTCATCAACCCCCAGTCTAAATACTTATGAAAAAGAATCTTACACTTTTTTTCGTCCTCGCTGTGCTAGGGCTTCAAGCACAAAATTTGAGTGGCTTTTGGGTAGGAACCGTCATGCAGAATGGCCGACCCAATGTTTTTTCCTACCAATTGGACCTCCAACAGGAAGGCACCACCCTGACCGGCAAAGCCATTTCCATCACCCAAGACGGTACTGCTTCGGCTGAATTCTCCATTGCGGGCACCTGGGAAGGCGGTGGCAAACTCGTCCTCCAAGAGCTAACACAAGTCACCCCCAAAGGCGGCGGCTGGTGCCTCAAATACGCCAGCCTGCGCCTGGGCACTACCGGCGACGGCATTTGGGTACTCCAGGGCGGCTGGCTGTCCGACAACTGCTCACCAGGCACCATGCGTTTGGTCAAAGAAGCAGACAGCAATCAATTGGACGTAGGTGCCGATACCTTTGTACCCGAAGGCATCTGGACAGGTGAGCTCTCTCAAACCGATCGTTCCTACGAGTTTTATTATGAATTGGAGTTAAAGGAAGGGGGCAAAGGTTTTGCCAAAATCATGTCGGAAGAAAATGGAGGTTTTGCCCGACAGTTGTTGAGTTGGAAACTCAACGAAAACCGCGACTCTCTGATCATCGAGGAACAAGGTGTGATTGAAAAAACCGACCCCAACTGGCGCTGGTGCATCAAAAAACTACAACTCCGCCTGGACGAAGACGTGAATCGTTTTGGCTTCCATGGCGTATGGGAGGGGCGCATGGATGCCACCGAAACCCAAAAAGCTGGTGCTTGTGCCCCTGGCAAAGTCTACCTGGAAAAACCCATTTTGGATAAAGATGTAAAGGCTAGCATTCGCAGCCTGCAAACCCAAACCGCGCTCAGCAATCAAGGCCGCAAGCTCAAGCTCCAACGCAGCATCGAAGTGAAGTCACCCGAGTTGACCATCAGCGTGTGGGACAATGGCACCGAAGACGGGGATGTGATTACGCTCTTTTTTAACGGCCATCAATTGGCCAAGCAGCACCGCATTTCCAAAAACAAGTCCAATTACCGGGTCAAATTGTCGGGCAATGAAAACTTTTTGATCCTGCAAGCAGACGACCTGGGCAGCATCAAACCCAATACCGTAGCCGTTTCGATCAATGATGGGCAACGGGAGCAAATAATAGTGATGAGCGCCGATTTGGAGGAGAATGGGGCGGTGTTGATTCGGAAGATACAGCAGTGAGGGGAATGTATCATTGCTTAGGTGATTTCTTGAGTGCCTTAGGTTTCTTAGGTGGTTAAAGAATACCCTGCTTCGCAGGCTTTTTTTCACCACCTAAGAAGCTTTAGAAACCAAAGAGTCACTTCAGGTTATCTGTTTAAGAAATTGGGCTAAAATTCGAGGTCACTTATGTTTATCCTAATCAGACTTGACAGTCCTTTTTAGCCACGTATAAACAGGGATGCCAAGTGCCAACAAAATCAATCCACTCCCAATCGTCACCCAGCCCGTCCCAATTATCGCCGCTAAAACCAAGCTAAATGTCACGATCGAGCGCAGCCCCAAAAGCCAATGCGCCCTCCAACTCAAGTTCCCTTCCCGCCACAAGCAGCCCAATTCAGCTACAGCGCTGAACAAATAAGGAATCAAATTGGCCAGTGTCGCCAGCAGGATCATTTTTTTGAATTGTTCTTGCAAGGAATCACTGTAATTCAATAACACCATCACCGACATCAACACACTTGATAGGATCAAGGCTTGAGCCGGTGCACCGCGACGATTTTCCCGACCAAAAAAAGCGGGAAACAACCCATCTTTAGCCACAGTATAAGGAATTTGGCCCTGCAATAATATCCAGCCATTCAAAGCACCCAGGCAGGCCAGGGCCGCCGCTGCCGCAATCGCATAATACCCAGGCATGCCCCACAAAGTTTTGGCGGCATCCGCAAAAGGAGCGGCGGAAGATTTCAACTCATCCTGGTTCAAAATGCCCATCACCGCAGAACAAGACGCTACAAAAACCAAGGCCGAAAAAACCGTACCCCACCAAGTAGCCCGACTGATGTTTTTCTCAGGATTGCGAATGGAGGCAGCGGGAATGGTCGCCGACTCAATACCCAAAAAAGACCAAAAGGTCAATGCTGCCCCTTGTAAGGCCATACTTCCCAGTGAAAATGGCTGGGGATCTACCGCCCAGTTGCTCCATTTAAAGTGACTAAAACCCAAAGTACCCAACAACAGAATCGGCAAAAGGCGCAAAATGGTGGTCAAAAGCTGAAACTGCGCAGCCTCGCGTACCCCCCGTAGATTGATGGCTGTAGCTACCCAAATGGAGGCCAAACAAGCCAGCAAAGAATAAAGGGAGTTGCTTCCAAGTGCCGGAAAAAATGGGGTAAGATTGGCCACAAAAGCAATGGCAATGGCCGCATTGCCCGTCCAAAGCGAAATCCAGTAGCCCCAGGCTACGGTAAATGCACTTAAATCGCCAAAAGCAACCCGGGTATAGGCATAAGGGCCGCCGTTCACCGGAATTTGACGGCTGAGCCGTGAAAAGGTGTAGGCCAACAGTAAAGCTCCTGTTCCCGACACCAACCAACCCAACAAACTAAAATAGCCAAACATGGCCAAAGTAGCTGGCAGCAAAAAAATACCCGAACCAATCATATTGCCCGCGACCAGGGCTATGGCCGACCAAAGGCCAATTTGTGGAGTTTTCAAACGTGGCCAGTTTTGAGAAAGATGGGAAAACGGATGTCTAAAACCTGCTCCTCTGGCCACCAGGCCCGCAGTTGGGGATAAAGCTGCGCTACGGGATCTTCACCCTTTTCACGGATGTATTTTTTGACACTCGACCAGGTACCCAAATACCCGCAGAACTGCTCCAGGCTCCAGCGCTTGTGGATGGAAAATTGAGCTTGTTCGACCGCTGCCAAGGGGAAAGGAATCCGGGCGTAAGCTTCATCAATGTGGTGCCGGTCTGCATCCCAGTAAGGGCCAATGGTGGCGCTGTAAAAATGTTGAATCCAAGGGTCAATTTCAGGATGGACACTCAATAGCCCATAACCCCAAACCGCTAGTAGGGCGCCAGGTTTAGCCACCCGCCTGAGCTCCTCATAAAATGCCGAAAAGTCGAACCAATGTATGGCTTGAGCTACCGTGATGAGGTCGAATTGTTGCTCGGAAAAAGGGCTTTGCTCTGCCCGACATACACTGTATTGAATGCGGGAATGTGGTACAGCTTGTTCGATTTGGGCTGCACTTAGGTCGCTGGCCTGCACTTGGTTAAATCGTTCAGCGAGGACGATTGCTACCTGTCCATTACCCGTTCCACAATCCCAGGCGCAGTCAAAATGTTTGACCCTGGCGTACAGGTAATGGTACAATTCGAGGGGATAGTCTGGCCGGAATTGGGCGTATTCCGCCGAGGCCGTGGAAAAATTATCGATGGATGCTTTCATGGCAATAGGATTAAGGGGCGATAAAAAAACGAACACTTATTTTTGCCCCACTACTAAGGGATGGAAAGTAGTACTTTTTGGGAAAAAACAGGGAAATTTCAGTACTGGGAACCATTTATCGTTCAAATTTGTACTGCCACCGTTTTTTAACCTAATATCCCTTTGATTATGAGTAAGCTGTATACCGAGTACGCCGAAGTATATCACTTGATGTACCAGGGCTTGATTGATTACGATGAAGAATTCGTGGACTACCAAAAAATCCTGGCCGATTTTAACTGTAAATCCCTGCTGGAAGTCGCCTGTGGTACCGGGCAATTGGGCCGTCGTTTAGTCGAAGCGGGGTATACTTACCAAGGGCTAGACATGAGCGCTGACATGTTGGATTTTGCCCGGGAAATGTTACCTGGAGGTCAATTCCACCAACAGGACATGCGCTACATTCAAGTCCCCGACACCTTTGATGCGGTGCTCATCACGGCGCGTAGTGTCTCTTACCTGCTGCAAAATTCCGATGCCTTGAGTACCTTCCAAAACATCAAAAAAGTGCTAAAACCCGGCGGTATTTTGACTTTTGATTTTATCGACGCCAATACCTACATCCCCCATATCCTGGCCAACCCAATGGCGATTCACGAAGTAGAAACCGCAAAAGGAAAATTCAAACGAGAGAACCATTACTACATCAATTTTACCGATGGCTGGTGCTTGACCTGGGATGCGAAGTATTTTAAACAAAAGGAAGAAGGTGGATACGAGTCCCTTGGCAATGACAAACACCAGTTACGTGCTTTCACTGAAGATGAGATGTGTTTGCTGTTGGAACTGTCCGGATTGAAAGTTCAAGCGGTGTTGCAACGGCCATCGTATGCATACAATACCAAAGTGGCGATTGCGCAAAACGTATAATTAAGCTTTCATCAAACGGATTGCCTCCCGGGCGGTCAAAGCAGGCAATTTATGGCTTTGTACAAAAGTCATTACCGCCTGAGGGTTCACTTTGGAGTATTCCCTCAAAGCCCAACCCGCACCCTTTTGTACAAAAAACTCCTTACTATCCGCCCGGCGCAATACGTTTTTGAACAAGCGCTGGGCGTCAGTTTTTTGCTTGTAGCCCAATTGAAAAATGATGGCGGCACGTTGGTACCAGAAATTTTCACTTTCGATCCAACGGTCTGTATACAACGCAATCTGCTCTGGGAAGCGTAAAAACAGCCCTCCGGCCAGTTTAGGGGCCAAAAAATCCACCGAATCCCACCAGGATTGAATGCCTATCAACTCCTCAAACACATCTAAAAAAGAAACATCCAGCGTTTTTAATCTTTTGCTCAGAGCATCGCCCACAAAGTAATGCATCTCGCGGTATTCTGACTCAAAACAAGCTCGGCACAAAGCTTTTAAGGTTTCTCCTTCCGGCAAACCTTGTTCGGCAATAAAAGCAGCAGCCAAAGCCCGTCGTTGTGGGGTTTTGATTCCGTAATAGGGGAATAGCTCCTTCATGTAACGCGACATCCCTACAGCATTAGTTGGGTTGCCATGCCGGAGATATATTTTTCCGAGCTCCCGGATGTATTGAGTTACTTCGTTCATTTTTAATGAATTATGTTTAGTTTCTGCAAATAGCAATTTCTTTTTTTGATTAAAAATACATTTTTTTAAAAAAAGACTTGACATGTTGCACAATCAATCGGTATATTGCGATGAATTTAATCGTAAAATACCGATCAATGCGTAACGAACAAGAACTAAAAGAACTGGTGCACAGCAAATACAGCGCCATTGCTCAATCCACCAACAAAGCCAGTGGCTGTTGCGACACCTCCTGTTGTGGCCCTAGTGAGGAGGTGTACACCCTGATGGCCGATGAATACACCAACCTGGAAGGCTACAACCAGGACGCCGATCTGGGTTTGGGCTGCGGCTTACCCACCCAATTTGCCAAAATTAAAGCTGGCGATACGGTACTTGACCTGGGCTCCGGAGCAGGCAATGATTGCTTTGTGGCTCGCCATGAAACCGGTGACAAAGGCCAGGTCATCGGTGTAGACTTTTCAGAAGCCATGATCGCCCGTGCTCGGGCAAATGTAGCCAAATTGGGTTTCCAAAACGTTGAGTTTCGTCATGGCGACATCGAAAACTTGCCCGTAGCCAGCAATTCCGTTGATGTGGTGGTCAGCAACTGTGTTTTGAATCTAGTGCCCAACAAAGCCAATGTCTTTACTGAAATTTACCGCGTACTCAAACCCGGCGCCCATTTCAGCATTTCCGACATCGTCATCGAAGGCGACTTACCCCCCTCCTTGCAAGAAGCAGCCGAAATGTACGCAGGCTGCGTATCCGGTGCCATCCAACGCCAAGACTACCTGCAACTGATCGAAAAGGCTGGCTTCAAAAATGTCACCTTACAAAAAGAAAAACCCATCCTGCTGCCCGAAGAGCTGCTGCAACAATACCTCTCTCCTGCCGATGTTGAATTGGCCAAGGAGAAAATGGGCGATATCATGAGCATTACGGTGTACGCGGAGAAGTGAAAAGGAGTGAAGAGTGAAGAGTGAAGAGTGAAAAGCTGTTATACCATATGGATTTCACCGTTTGGTATTTTTCATCACTCATCACTCATCACTCTTCACTCTTTACTTTATTCCTCCCATCCCATCGTCCGCTCCACCGCCTTCAACCAGCCTTTGTACAACTTTTCCCGTTGTTCAACCGACATGTTAGGGTGGAAAGCGCGATCAAGGTGCCATTTGGATTGTAGGTCGGCCATGGTCCAAAAGCCACAGGCCAGGCCTGCCAGGTAGGCCGCGCCGAGGGCCGTGGTTTCAATGATTTTGGGGCGTTCAACACTCACTCCTAAAATATCGGATTGGAATTGCATGAGCAGGTTGTTGGCGCAGGCGCCACCGTCCACGCGTAAGACAGCCAAGGGTGTGCCCGCGTCTTTCTCCATGGCCCCCAAAACGTCCTTGGTTTGGTAGGCCAAGGATTCCAGGGTTGCCCGGATCAGGTGTGATTTGGAAGTGCCCCGGGTCAATCCAAAAATGGCTCCTCGGGCATACATGTCCCAATATGGCGCGCCCAAGCCCGCAAAAGCAGGCACTACGTACACCCCTTCGGTACTGGGCGCTTTCATGGCAAAAAACTCTGAATCGGGGGACTCATCAATGATTTTTAGTCCATCGCGCAGCCATTGAATAGCAGCCCCGGCGATGAATACACTGCCTTCCAGGGCATAATGCACTTCGCCATTCAAGCCCCAGGCAATGGTCGTCAACAGCCCGGCATTGGACTCAATGCGTTCTTTGCCCGTATTCATCAGCATAAAACAGCCTGTACCGTAAGTATTTTTGGCTGCGCCAGGTTGAAAACAGCCCTGACCAAAGAGGGCAGCCTGTTGATCACCCGCAATGCCTCCGATGGGGATTTCAGCGCCGAATAAGTCCGCTGCGGTTTTGCCATAAATTTGGCTCGATGGGCAGACCTGAGGCAGCATATTAGCGGGCACATCCAACACATCCAACAAATGCTGATCCCATTCCAGCTTCTGGATGTTGTACATCAAGGTTCGGGAAGCATTAGAATAGTCGGTGATGTGCACCTTACCTGCAGTCAATTTCCAAACCAGCCAGGTATCAATCGTTCCAAAAAGCAATTCACCTTTGGCGGCTTTTTCCCTTGCGCCTTCCACATTGTCCAAAATCCATTTTACCTTGGTGCCCGAGAAGTAGGCGTCTACCACCAAACCCGTTTGGGCTTTGATGTAGGCTTCTTCACCCTGAGCTTTTAGGGCATCGCAAATGGCGGCGGTACGGCGATCTTGCCAAACAATCGCATTAAAAATGGGTTGCCCGGTCGTTTTGTCCCACACTACCGTCGTTTCACGCTGGTTGGTAATGCCGATACCAGCTATTTGGCTGGGACTCACGTTGTGTGCCCTGAGCACCTCGCGGGCCACAGCAAGCTGGGTGTTCCAGATTTCCAAGGGATTGTGCTCCACCCAACCAGGTTGTGGGTAGTATTGAGTGAACTCCTGTTGGCGTACGCCAGCCACATTGCCATCCTGGTCAAAAAGAATGGCGCGGGAACTGGTGGTACCTTGATCGAGGGCAAGAATGTATTGTTGCATGGTTGAAAAAGGAGAATTTGAATGATGGGTTAAACTAATTTGGCGTTTATCTCATTTAGGATGTTGAGTGTCTCGGCTACGCTCGACAACCGGTGCTGTGACCAGCACTTCGGCTCCGCTCAGTGACCAGTCTCAGCACCGGTTGTCGAGCGTAGCCGAGACACTCAACTTCAAATATAAAATTTTATTCGTCCAAAATGCTTTTACACCAAAAAAACGCTACACTAACCGACACACCCGACATGGACGTAACCATCCTCCCTTATGCTTCGGTGTCGCAGTTGGCACCCAAAGATGTAGCTTATGCTACGCAAAACGCGGCATTAAAGCCGTTTTTCAAGTACAGCCCTACCCCGGAATCCTTTCGGCAAGTGATCGATGACAAGGCCAAACAGCCCATTGATCGCCAATTGCTGGTGGAAGTGCTGCGCGAGCAATACGCCAAACTGGAAACCAGCCGCGAGGTAAAACTGAACATTGAATTGTTGGCCGAAGAGAATACTTATGTGGTGGTGACTGCGCATCAGCCCAGTTTGTTTACCGGGCCACTGTTCTACTGGTACAAAATTTTTACCGCCATCAATTTGGCTAAAGAATTGAGCACGGGTTATCCAGATTATAGTTTTGTTCCAGTACTGGTCAATGGCGCAGAAGACCACGATTTTGATGAAATCAACCACGCCAATATTTTTGGAAAAACCATCCGTTGGGAACACGAAGCAGTAGGAGGCTCTTGTGGCGACATGTCCACTGAAACCTTGGCGCCTGTGCTGGCTCAGTTGAAGGACGTGTTGGGTGAAAGTGAAAATGCTGTTTCCATCTATCAACACATCGAAGCGGCGTATACCAGCCACGCCAAATACGCCGATGCCACCATTGACTTGGTGAATCGACTGTTTGGGAGCTATGGATTAGTCGCCTTGAATATGAACGTTCCGGCCTTCAAGCGCCGTTTTATCCCGATCATGCGGGAGGAGTTGTTCCAACAAAGTTCTCAAGGGCTCATCGCCGCTACCCAGGATGCGCTTACTGCTGCTGGTTTTTCTGGCCAGGCGCATGCCCGTGACATCAACCTGTTTTACCTGCAAGACAATCGCCGCGACCGCATTGTACGGGAAGGGGAGGGGTTTGCGATTTTGAATACCGAACTGCGTTTTACGGCTGCCGAAATGGAAGCCGAGCTGGAAGCGCACCCGGAGCGTTTCAGCCCTAATGTGGTGCTGCGGCCTTTGTTCCAGGAGCTCATTTTGCCCAACCTCGCCTACGTAGGCGGTGGCGGCGAGATCGCGTATTGGCTGGAGCGGAAAGCCCAATTTGCGCATTTTGGCATCAATTATCCGCTGCTTTTGCGGCGGAATTCACTCTTGTGGATCGATAAAGCTACCTCTGGCCGGATTGAAAAACTGGGCTTGCGGGTACACGATTTGTTTGTGGATACTGAATTTCTGATCAAACAATACGTGGCGCTCAATTCAGAAGGTGAACTGAGCTTGCAGGCCGAAATGACCCAATTGAAGGCACTTTTTGAACAAATTCGCCTCAAAGCCCTGGAAGTTGACGCCACGCTGGAAAAAGCAGTATTGGCCGAAGGCGTAAAGCAGGAAAAAGTCATCGAGCAATTGGAAGGCCGCCTGGTGCGTGCAGAAAAACAAAAACACGAAACCGCCATCAATCAAATCCGCAGCCTCAAGGAAAAATTGTTCCCGGGTAATGGTTTGCAAGAACGTACGGATAACTTCCTGAATTTCTACATGAAGTACGGCCCTCAGTTCGGCGAAGTACTGAAGGAAGTTGTGGACCCATTTGCAGAAGGGTTTTTGGTGGTGCGGGATGAGGGGTAATGTTTTCTACCCACATTTTTGCCATACAAATCCTATCTTTGCGGAACTCAAATCGCCAAAAATTGTTTCTTTGGCAAACACCCATTGAACTACAGGATTTATGAGATTGGAACCGAAAGATCTTTTTGAAAAGCTCGAGTTTGACAAAGTGATTGAGCTGTTGGTTAGGGAATGCCTGGGCGAACAAGGCATCGAGCGCATCAAGGAGTTGCGGCCCCAAACCAATCGCGAACAGATTGAGGAGCGGCTCAAGGAGGTCATGGAAATGAAAAGATCGATCGAGCACAACGATCGGATTCCCCTGGTAGCTTACCAAAACATCGATAGCGATTTGCAATTGTTGGCCATCATCGATTCGGTATTGCCCGAAGATGGCTTACGGCGCATCAATACCATTCTGGTGACGGTTGGCGCGATTTACAAGTTTTTTAGCCCCTCGCGTCGCGATGTGTACAAGACCCTTTACGAAGTCATCCGTCCAGTCAATTTTGACCCAGCTTTGGTCAAGGAAATTGAACGGGTAATCGATGCCGAAGGCAACATTCGCCCGGATGCCTCCCCTGAATTGGCCCGCATTTACAAGGCCATCCAATCCAAAATGAAGGAATTGGATCGGGTTTTCCGCGACGTCATCAATGATTACCGGGCCAAAGGTTGGTTGAGTGATTCGGTGGAAAGTTTTCGCAACGGTCGGCGGGTACTCAGTGTCCCTGCTGAGCACAAGCGTAAAATCCGTGGCATCATCCACGACGAATCCGCAACGGGTAGAACGTCTTTTATCGAACCCGAACCCGTCATCGACATCAACAACGATATCTTTGACCTCGAGCAACAGGAGCGCCGCGAAATTTACCGCATCCTCAAAGAATTGAGCACCGTCCTGCGCCCCTACGTACCCCAAATGCACCAATATCAGGAGATCATGGTGTATTTTGATGTGGTACAAGCCAAAGCGCGCCTGGCGGTACGGATGAAAGCGGAATTGCCACAAATGTTGGATCAGCCGAGTTTCGAAATTTACGAAGGCTACCACCCCTTGCTTTTGCTGAAAAATAGCCAGTCGGGTAAAAAAACGATCCCTTTTGATTTGCGTCTGGACAATAACAACCGCATTTTGGTGCTCAGTGGGCCCAACGCCGGGGGGAAATCCATCACCATGAAATCGATGGGTTTATTGCAGTTGATGGCACAATCCGGTCTGTTGATCCCGGTCAATAAACGCACCCAACTGGGGATTTTCAACAATTTTTTTGCGGACATCGGCGACCAGCAATCCATCGAAGATGACTTGAGTACCTATAGCTCTCGTTTGGCCAACATGCGCATGTTCCTGGAGCACGCCGACGAGCGGACCTTGGTGGTCATCGACGAATTTGGTTCAGGTACCGACCCCCAAATTGGTGGAGCCATTGCCGAGGCCATTTTGTGGGAGCTGAATTACCGCAAGGTTTTTGGGGTCATCACTACGCACTACTCCAACCTCAAGATATTTGCATTTAAAAGCAAGGGCATCCTCAACGGTTCGATGGTTTTTGACAAAGAAAATCTGGCCCCAACTTATGAATTGAAGGTAGGTCGCCCGGGTAGTTCCTATGCTTTTGAAATTGCAGAAAAAAGTGGTCTGGGTGGAAAAGTCCTTGACTATGCCAAAAACCGCGTAGGCAAAAACGAAAAGGCCGTTGACCAACTATTGATCGACTTGCAACGCGAAAAACAGGAAGTAGAAGAAGAACTCAAAGGACTCAAGGATCGCCAGGAAAAACTGGACAAACTCATGAAGTCCTACGAAAGTATGCAACGCGACCTGGATTTCCGCCGCAAACGTATGAAGTTGGAAGCCAAGGAACAAGACCTGCAAAAAACTTCACAGGACAACAAAGACCTGGAAAAGCTGGTCCGAGAACTGCGCGAAGCCCGCAACCTGGAACAGGCCATGGAGGCTGCCGCTAAAGCCCGGGAATCCAAAAAACAACTGGCCGAACAGGTTACCCAGCTTCGCGAGGAAGTATATTATTCCCCGGAAAGCCGCCCTAAAAACGAGCGCCCCGTCAAAAAAGGTGATTTCGTTAAATTGGTGGCGGGTGGTGCAAACGGAAAAGTGGAATCCATCAAAGGGGATAAAGTCATCGTGGAAGTTGGCCTCATGCGCATGACGCTCAATATTCGCGACGTCATCTTTTCCAATCCCACCATCGACCTGCGCCAAAGCAAAAGTGTACAGTCGGATGTAGTGCAAAGAAGCGCTGCATTCTACCCGCGCATCGATATCCGTGGCGTGCGTTACGAAGAAGCCCTGAAAATGGTGGAGGATTTTATGGATCAGGCCCTCATCACCAGTTCAAACCATTTGCAAATTGTACATGGTAAGGGCAATGGAACGCTGCGTAACGCAGTGCGCTCCAAACTCAGGGAATATCAGAATGTAGAGATGGAAATTCGTCACCCAGAACCGGAAGGTGGGGGAGATGGGGTGACGCTGATCGAATTTAAATAGACTTCTGACTAATTATCGGGTGTTTGACAAAATGTCTAATCATTTTGTTAAAAGGTTCTTTTGAGTTTCGAGTTAAGAATACATGACTTAAGAGTTTAGAAGTGGCTACCACAGCGACTTAGACATGCAACGCTGAACAAGTCGCTGCGGTAGCTCACTTCTAAACTCAAAAGTCATGTACTCGTAACTCGTCACTCAAAAAAGCAATAAAACTATCAATTGCTTGATAATCAACTTGCCATTAAACATGTTTTAGAACTGCTCCGTTCCAGCAAAATGGAACGCCCCCTCAATGGCGGCATTCTCATCAGAATCAGAACCGTGTACCGCGTTTTCGCCAATACTTTTGGCAAATCTGGCGCGGATGGTACCTGGCTCAGCCTTGGAAGGATCAGTTGCACCAATCAAGGTACGGAAATCCGCTACTGCGTTCTCTTTTTCCAGAATCGCCGCAACGATGACCCCTGAAGACATAAAGTCTACCAGCTCACCGTAAAAAGGGCGTTCCTTGTGCACAGCGTAAAACTCGCCTGCTTTTTCCTGAGAAAGTTTAGTCAATTTCATGGCAACGATGCGAAATCCTGCTTCGTTGATTTGCGCCAAAATGGCACCGATGTGGCCTGAAGCTACTGCGTCGGGCTTAATCATCGTAAAAGTTCTATTTCCAGCCATATGCTCGGTTTTGCAAAATTTGGCGCAAAAGTAAGGAAAAAGCGGAAAGAGAAGGGGCGAAGCACAATTTTTTTTTGTTAAATCCATAATTTTTGGCACCTTCGCACTCTGAATTTTGAATGAACAGGAATGGGTGGACTAAGCCCGTGCACAGCCTCCTTCAAAGTCTTTGTTTCCCCTTGATTTGATGATAGCATGGAAAATAGCCAATCGTTAAAAAATTATCTTGCGGAACCCCGTAAAGCAGTGATTCTAACCCACCGAAACCCTGATGGGGATGCAATCGGTTCCTCGCTGGCTTTGTACCATCTGCTCAGAAAGATGGGGCATCAGCCCGTAGTGGTTTGTCCTTCCGAATATCCTAGTTTTTTGGAATGGATGGACGGGGTACACGAAATGGTGATTTACGACGCCGATATAGATCGTGCCAAAGAGGAAGTGGAATCTGGTGATATTTTTTTCTGCCTGGATTTCAATGCCTTGGATCGTATTGACAAAGTAGGGGAGATGATCCTGCCCTTGGACAAACCCAAGGTGATGATTGATCACCACCTGGAGCCGGAAGCTTTCCCCAATTATTTGTTGTCCGATACGACGGCCAGTTCAACTTGTGAACTCATTTACGATTTCATCGGGCTGATGGATTGGCATGCCCATCTCGACATCAAAATTGGAGAATGTATTTTCACAGGCATTGTGACCGATACAGGTTCTTTCAAATACAGCACTTCACCCAAGTTGTACCGCACGGTGGCAGAATTGGTTGAACTGGGGGTAAATGATTATTTGCTCCAAGACCTGATCACCAATAGCCAGGAAGAAAAACACTTGCGGCTCTTGGGGCACTGCTTGTACAACCGCATGGAGATTCTGGAAGAATACCGCACCGGGATCATCACCTTGACCAAAGAAGACTACGCCCGTTTCGACATCCAGCGGGGTGATACCGAAGGCATCGTGAACTATGTTCTGCGCATTCGGGGCATCATCATGGCTGTTTTTATCACGGAGCAACCTACAATTGTCAAAATATCTTTGCGTTCTAAAGGTGATTTTTCGGTACAAGAAATTGCCCAAAAACACTTCAAAGGAGGTGGGCATAAAAATGCCTCGGGCGGTGCGTCTTTTATCGGCTTAAAAGCAACGATTAAAAAGTTTCGGGAGTTATTACCAGAGTATCGGGAATCCCTGAATCGTGTGAATGAATTTACTGTGTAACCAAATTTGGGTTTTCCGTTTTGGGTTCTGACCTAAAGCCAGGAGCCTCTCAACATCAATAACAAACATGAGAATTTTGTCATGCTTATTCCTGGCGCTGGTTTTGCTGTCAGGATGCAAAAAGGAGCAGAAGTTGCCGAGTGGGTACACGTACGTACAACACACCAAATCTACTGGCAGTGCACTCAAAGCCGGTGATTTTGCATATTACCGCTTTCAATTGCGGAATGGAGACAGTGTAGTTGCCTCCAATTTTCAATTGATTCAAGTACCCGATTCAGCTCAGCTGAAGCAAATGCCCCAAAACCCAATTTTTGAGGCACTCTTGCGCATGAAGGAAAAAGACAGCATCACGATCTTTGTTCCCTTGGATACCCTCAAAGAAGAGCAAAAGCCGGAAGGGTTCAAAGGTGCAAAAATGATGTACTACGATATGGTAGTAAAGGATGTACTGACTAGTGCCGAAATGCAGAAGGTGTTCACCGATTTCCAGAAAGACGCCGAATCCAAAGGCAAGAAGCGGACACCAGAACAAATGAAGTCTGAACTGGCTCGTGCTAAAGCTTTTACCGAAAATATCGCCAAAGAATACAAAGCAGGCAATTTGAAAGGCATCAAAACCACCAAGTCTGGTTTGAAGTACCTCGTACATGAGCCAGGTAGTGGTCCAGTTTTCAAAAACGACGACATCGTTTACCTGGATTACTACGGTGCACTGACCGATGGAACCATGTTTGACAACTCTTTCGAGCGCGATGCCGATTTCTCTTTCCCACTGGGCCGTCAGCCTCTGATCCCTGGTTGGATGGAAGGTTTGCAACTGGTGAAAAAAGGCATGAAAGTATCTTTCTTCATTCCTAGCAATTTGGGTTATGGTGAGCAAGGTTCTCCGCCCAAAATTCCTGGCAATGCAGAATTGGTTTTCTACATCGAAGGTAACAACTTCTTTACACCATCACCTTATGTCCTTGCTGGACAGCCGGGGATGTAATCTTGTAGAGACGCACAACCGTGCGTCTCTACTTATTTGTTTCACAGTTTAAAAAGGAGCATCATGACGACAGAACAACTCCGCGATTTGCGCGAGCGTCTGATGAGTTTGGGGAGGTATCTTTGACGTCGATAACCGATTGATTCAAATTGAAGAAAAAGAGCAGTTATCGCTCGATCCTACCTTTTGGAACGACCCTAAACGGGCCGAGACCATTCTCAAAGAACTCAAAACCCACAAAAACTGGGTAGAACAATACCGCAATGCTGAAGCTCAGGTAGATGATGCCGAAGTACTCCTCGAATTCCAAAAAGAAGGGGAGGCTACGGAAGAAGAAGTGGATCAAAAGTACGCCGAAGCACTGGCTGTATTGGAGGACATGGAATTCCACAACACCCTGAATCAGCCCGAGGATGAACTCAACGTTGTACTCGAAATCAACGCTGGAGCAGGCGGTACCGAAGCTTGTGATTGGGCCGAAATGTTGTACCGCATGTACATGATGTGGGCACAGCGCAAGGGCTTTAAATTCAGTGAGCTCAACCGCCAGGATGGTGATGTAGCCGGCCTCAAATCGGCCTCCATTGAAATCCAGGGCGAATATGTCTACGGTTTGCTCAAAGGCGAAAACGGGGTGCACCGTCTGGTACGGGTCAGCCCTTACAACTCCCAAGGCAAACGGATGACCTCATTCTCGTCGGTATTTGTACACCCTATGATCGACGATACCATCGAAATCGACATCAATCCAGCCGATCTGGAATGGGATACTTTCCGGGCAAGTGGAGCGGGTGGACAGCACGTCAACAAAACCGAATCCGCCGTACGGGTGCGCCATTTACCCTCAGGCATCGTGGCCGAATGCCAGCAAGAGCGCTCTCAGCACATGAACCGCGACAAAGCCATCCAGCTGCTCAAATCAAGATTGTACGAACGAGAACTTGAAAAGCAAAGAGCTGAAAAACAGGCGATCGAATCGGGCAAAATGAAAAACGAGTGGGGCTCTCAAATCCGCAGTTACGTTTTGGACGACCGCCGGGTGAAAGATCACCGCACCGGGCACCAAACCAGCCAAACGGATGCCGTACTCGATGGCGATCTCGATGAATTTTTGAAAGCGTATTTAATGCACCACGAAAACTAAAGGGTTGAGAGAGTTTAGGGAGGTTGAGAAAGGTTGAGGCTACCGCGGGCGATTTTGACAAAGTCCTTGTCCAATTCGCTCGCGGTAGCCTCAACCTCCCTCAACTTTCTCAACCTCCCTCAATCCTCTCAATTCCTCAACCATATGTCTCTCTCTCCTTCTTCCCGCGTATGGATTTACGCTAGTGATAAACCCTTTGCCGATGCCGACGTGTCAGCTATCCGCACCAAGCTACAGTATTTTGCCCAGCTGTGGGTGAGTCACAATCGTCAACTGATGGCCGATGCCGATGTGTTGCACAACCGCTTTGTCGTGCTCATGGTCGACGAATCACAAGCAGATGCCAGTGGCTGTTCAATAGACAAATCAGTGGCATTTCTTAAAGGCCTCCAAGCCGAATATGGAGTTGACTTGTTCAATCGGATGATTTTTTCTTATCAGGATGCCAATGGAGTGGTAAATTCAGTAGATCGGGAGACTTTTGCCCGCTTGTACGCTACCGAACAAATCAACGAAAACACCTTGGTTTTTGACCCTCTAGTGGCGACTAAGGCGGATTTAGATCAGAGTTTTGTGAAAAAATTGGGCCAAAGCTGGCACAAGCGTATGATATAATTTTGCAAATTGAGGCACTGAAATGTAGATTTTTATCCCATCAAACTTCATTTTTATCCAATATCCCAGATTGGCTTATGAAAAAATTGCAAATTGTAGTGTAAAATTTATAGACAATGATCGGAACAGTAAAAAAGTGGCTGGGTATTGAAGGCGTGAAATTGGAACTCATTTTGGATGAAGATGCCACCATTCAACCCGGTATGGTGAGTGGCCTGATTCGGTTTACCAGCATGCATTCACAGGTAGTGACCAAAGTTAAAGTGGTATTGATCGAAAAATATTCCCGAGGCCGAGGTAAAGAAAAGAGAGTGGATGAATACGAACTGGGTAATCTCGAATTGCAGGAAGATATTCAAGTAATTGCAGGGGAAGAAGTGGATGTTGAATTTACCCTCAAATACAAACTGGTGCGCTCGGAAATGGATGATCTGGAAAAATCCAATTTCCTGTTGTCGCCCTTTGTTAAAGCGGCCAAAAAATTGAGTGCCGTAAAATCAGATTACCGCATCGAAGCCGAGGCCAAAGTAAAAGGTACTGCCTTGAATCCTTTCGACAGGAAAGAGGTCATCATCAAATGAACCATTCCCAGATCAGCCTGTTTCTTCACCAGTGTATCAACTTACGAGTTAATGCACTAGTTAAACAGGCTTTATTTTATGCAAGCACTTACCCTATTTTGGTTTCGGCGCGACCTGCGACTCCAGGACAACGCAGGATTGTACCATGCCTTAAAAAGTAAATTCCCTGTCCTTCCCCTTTTCATTTTTGATACCGATATCCTGGATGAACTGGATGACCCACAGGATGCCAGGGTGAGTTTTTTGCATCAAAGTATACTGGACTTGCAGGAACAACTTCAAGCGCTCGGCAGCAGCATCCTGGTGCGTTATGGCAAACCCAACGAGGTATGGGCACAAGTCCTGGAGGAATTTGCCATTACTGAGGTCTACACCAACCACGATTACGAGCCCAGGGCCATCCAACGCGACGAACAAGTCAAGGCAATGCTCGCTGAGCGTCAGATTCCCTTTCATGGGTTTAAGGATCAGGTGATTTTTGAAAAACTGGAGGTGACCAAGGCCGATGGCAAGCCTTATACGGTATTCACCCCCTATAGCCGAATGTGGAAAAACAAGTTGAATTCCCGGATGGAGATGCCGGATGGGGCAGGAGAGGAGGAACCCATTTCCTTTTACCTCAAGCCCTATCCTTGCGAAAAATACTATGCCAATTTTCACCAAATAGAACCCCTACCTATCCCTGCGCTCAGCGCCATGGGTTTCCATCCTTCCGCAGTTGAAATTCCTCCAACCAGTGTCAGCAGAGGGCTGATCAAACAATACGACAAAACCCGCGATTTCCCTTATCTAAACGGTACCTCCCGCCTGGGCATCCATTTTCGTTTTGGTACCATTAGCATCCGGGAAAAGGCGCGCCGAGCCCTGGAACTGAACGAAACGTTCCTCAATGAGTTGATCTGGCGCGATTTTTACGCCCAAATTCTTGCCAATTTCCCCCACGTAGCCAAGGGATCATTTCGCCCCGAATACGACCGCATCGAATGGCGCAACGATGAGCAAGAGTTTGAAAAATGGTGTGAGGGTAAAACGGGCTATCCCATTGTGGATGCGGGTATGCGCGAGTTGAACCACACGGGTTTTATGCACAACCGGGTGCGCATGATCACTGCGAGTTTTTTGACCAAACATTTGTTGATTGACTGGCGTTGGGGTGAGGCCTATTTTGCCAAAAAACTCCTCGACTACGATTTGGCGAGCAACAATGGGGGCTGGCAATGGGCTGCTGGCTCAGGTACGGATGCAGCGCCTTATTTTCGGGTGTTTAGCCCAGCCGCACAGCAAGAAAAATTTGATCCGGAGTACAAATATGTACGCAAGTGGGTGCCTGAATACGGCAGTGCGGCTTATCCGAAGCCGATCGTCGACCACAAATTTGCACGGGAGCGCTGTTTGGAGGTGTACAAAATTGCGCTAAAAAAATGAGCAAGAGTAATACCGAGGAGTACAGGCGGCATCGTGTAATTTCTAAGGTGGTTCTTAGGTGTCTATGGTTTCTTAGGTGGTGAAAAAATGTCACTTTCGAATGTACTTCTTTATTCACCACCTAAGAAACCACAGACGCCCAAGTATTCACCTAAGGGCGATAAAAAAATAAGTGCTCATTTTGCCAAAGGATCAGATAAGTAAACGGTTCATTTCAAGGGTCTTATCTGATCCTTTGGCTCAAGAAAAATGAGCACTTATTTTTGCCCCACTACTAAGTAAAAAACGCCAACCAGGATTGCTCCCGATTGGCGTCTTTTATTCATAGAGACACGATCAATCGTTCTCTACCCTTATACACAATCCGGCTTAGTAGCCAGGGTTCTGCTTCAGGATATCAGCACCGATGATGTCGATCTGATCTTGTGGAATTGGCAGCAATTCATGCTTGCCAGCAGAGAAGGTAGAACCACCCAAAGTACCAGCCAAAAACTTGGACTCATAAGTCAGGTAAGCATTGATGGCAGATGCCGCAGTGCCCCAACGTACGAGGTCGTAGAAGCGGTGGCCTTCACCAGACAATTCGATTTTGCGTTCGAACTGTACTGCAGTGCGGGCAACAGCTTTGTCTGTCCAAGCAGTGTTGTACAAGCCAATCACGTAGTTGGCAGCGTTGGAACCATCGCCACGTTTCACCCAGCTGGCAGGGTTAGCTGCACGAGCACGGATCAAGTTGGTGTATGATCTTGCTGTTTCCAGGCTACCAATTTCAACTTCGCACTCAGCAGCCATCAGTAGTACATCTGCAAAACGGATGACGGTGAAGTTTTGAGCGGTATAACCAGGAGTCCAGGAGGTGTTGTCCTGCAAGGAACCAACATCAGACTTGTAATAAGTATACTTCTTTGGAGAGTAAGGACCACCGTTGGGCTGGTTGCGAATCCAGGCTACACCGGGGTGATCTTGCCAATCCAGGAATGGAATACCGCGACGGCCTACAGACCAATCGAGACGTGGATCCAAAGAACCAGCATCTGGCGTAAAGGCATCGCCAGAACCAACACCCATGTCCGTTTTCACCTGGTTTGCACCAGTATTGTAGCTACCATCCAACAATGGAAGACCATTGGCGTCTACACGGAAGGAGTTCACCAATTCGAAGCTAGGCTGGAAGAATCCACAGCAGTTACCAGGACCGTTAGGCCCCGTGTTGTATGGATAGTTCAAGTCAAATTCAGCGTTGGCGTTGTTTACACTACCGGTGTTGGCAGCAGCCTGCCAGGCCCAGATTGATTCCGCATTGTTGTCATTAGAACCTTTGTACAGGTCACCATACTTGGCTTCCAGCGCATATTTCTTGCCGTTGCTGGTTACTCCACTGGCGATACAAGCGTCGAACTGTGCTTTTGCTTCAGCATACTTCTTCTGATACAAGTAAGTTTTGCCGAGGTAAGCTGCAGCCGCCCACTTGTTTACCCGACCAACCTGGCCCTGAGTTTCAGGCAGGTTGTCCAGGGCATATTTGAAGTCTGCTTCAATTTTAGGCCACAAATCCTGGTTGTTTGGCACTTTTTCAATACCACCGCCATAGTCCAACGATTCGTCTACATAAGGCGTGTTGTTGAAGTTGCGCTTCAGCGAGAAGTAGAAGTGAGCACGCAAGAAACGAGCTTGTGCAGTAACACTGGTTTTGGTCGCTTCAGTTACATCTGGCTGAGCATCAGCGATGAGGCGCAACACGAGGTTGGCGCGAGCAATGCCTTCATACAGACCAACAAAGTTGTCGCGGATAACCCCTTGCGTTGATTGGTACTCAAAACGCTGGATTGGGTTGATGTCAGAAAAGTCACCGGGGTCGGTGCCTTTGTTGGCATCACCACCGCGAACACTACCCCAAACCCAGTTGATGGGGTGAACCATCCGGCGGCCACGGCCACTGACTTGGGAGTACACAGAAATAAGGGCAGCTTCGATACCCTTAGAAGTGGTCAATTGGGCGTTTGCCAACTGACCGGTTGGAGCAACCTCCAAAAAGCTATCCTTACAGGCAAAGCCAATCAGAGCCAGCAGGGCCAAGGCAAAACCAGTAATGAGCAATCTATTTTTCATGTTAGATCATTTATTTAGCTTAACAACTTAAGCAGTTAAGTGTTTTTAGAAACCAACGTTTACACCAAAGTTGAAACTCTTGGTAATTGGGTAGTTACCTACGTCGATACCGAATTGAGTATCGGCGTTGCCACCTACTGATGGATCCAAACCTTCGTATTTGGTGATGGTTATTAAGTTATTGGCAGAAGCAAACACCCGCAGACGGGTGATTTTCAACTTAGCCAACATGGCGCTAGGCAGTGTATAACCGATACCCAGGTTCTGCAAACGTACATAAGCACCATCTTCAACATAGAAAGAGTTCGCTTGAGTGTTGGTACTGAAGTTCGAAGCCGTTTCGAAGATTGGAATGGTTGCACCACGATTGGTTGGAGACCAGGAATCCTTCACCCGTTCTGCAATTGCTGCTCCCTGGAAGGAGGGGAAGAAATCGGTAAACCACTTCGAAGCATTGAAAATCTTGTTGCCGAATACACCGTTGGCGTAAGCAGTGAAGTCAAAGCTTTTGTAAGTCAAGGTCAAGCCGATACCACCCGAAAACTTAGGCACTGGGCTACCCAGGTAAGTACGGTCGTTAACGTCGATTTTGTTGTCGCCATTCAGGTCAGCGTAACGGAAACGGCCAATGCCTTTACCGTCCTGTGCTGGTGCAGAAGCAACTTCTTCAGCAGTCTGGAACAAACCAGTTACTTCGTAACCAAAGAAGGCAGAAATAGACTGACCCAACTGGTTGCGGATTGGCGTAAGACCACGGTAACCAGGGTTAACAGTAGTCAGGTAAGTCAAACCTGGCGCCAGGGAAGAAATTTCGTTCTTCAAAATACCTGCTGTCACGTTCAGTTCGTACTTCAAGTCGCCTACCAGGTTACCACGAGTAATCACCTGGATGTCAACCCCAGCGTTCAACATTTCAGCAATGTTAACGGCAGGAGGAGATGCGTCAACACCGTTGGTAGCAGCAATAGGTACTTGCAACAACAAATCACGGGTTTTCTTGTTCCAAATGTCCAAAATCACGTCCAATTTGCCATTGAAGAAGGTACCATCGAAACCGATGTTCTGGGTAACCGAAGTTTCCCACTTGGCATCAGGGTTACCGATACGCGTCCGGTAGAAACCACCAACTGCACTGGAGTTGGTACCATTGATGTCGTAAGAAGACGCACCGATGCTACCGCCGTACAAACTGAACTGGTTGTTAGGATCTACGTTATTGGAGTTACCCATGATCCCGTAACCACCGCGGATTTTCAAATCGTCGATCCATTTCAGGTTTTCCATGAACTTTTCGGAAGAAATCCGCCAAGCCGCAGAGAAGGCTGGGAACACCCCGTAACGGCTGTTTTCACCAAAACGAGAAGAACCGTCGCGACGCACCAGACCAGTCAGGATGTACTTGTCGTTGAAATTGTAGGCAACGCGACCGAAGTAAGAAGCAAAGTTCACCCCTTTGCCGTAGTTGCTACCTGGAGGGTTGGTCGTTGTGTTAGGCAGGGTAATGAAGTCTGGGTCATTGGAGAATGGGTTCAGACCACTACCGTTGATGCTCCGGAAACGACCGGTATTCAGGGCTTCCTGACCAACCAAGATGTCGATGCCGTGGATCCCAAACTTTTTCTTATAGTTGGCCGTATTGGTAACTACCCATCCAAAGTTGAAACCGCCCCCTTCGTTATAGGAAAAGGCAGAGTTGTTTTCAGAGTTCTCGTATTGGATACCAAAATAGCCAACGTTGTAGAAACTTCCGTAGTTACCACCTAAGCTCGTGCGCAACACCAAACCTGGGATCAGGTCGTACTCGGCATAAATGTTGCCAAAGAAGCTGGTGTTGAAGCCGCGGTTGTCGCGGCCACGGTCGCGGTTGGCAACTGGGTTACGTGGGTTGTTGAAACCTTTGGACGCAGTACCAGCATAACCACCAAACTCATCATACACAGGAATGATAGTTGGCATCCGGAAGGCTTGCAGTACGTCGTTTTCGTCGTCACCAACGCCCAAACCACCGTTATCTCCTTGTTGACCCAAGATCTGACGGTAAGTAAATTGCAGGTTTTCACCAATGCGCAATTTGTTGGTCAGGTTGAACTCAGAGTTGGCACGGAAAGCGTGACGTTTGAATTCGTTGTAAAGCATGATACCCGATTGATCTTGGGTGCTCAAACCAAAGTAGAAGCGGCTGTTTTCACCACCACCGGAGAAACCCAAAGAATGGCGAGTGATCGGTGCAGTACGCGTAACCGCATCGTACCAGTCGGTACCTGCTTTATTGGCTTTTGTAACCTGATAAATACCACCACGAGTTGGGTCAACGTTGTACTTGGCCTTCTCGGCTTCCAGGTTTACGCTACCAATCACCCCGGCATTGCCACCAACGCTGAGGTAGTCAGGAACAACCGGAGCGCTACCGCCCAAACCAATTGTACCAAACTGAGGGTGAGCAAACTTGATACCAGAGTTGGTATACCCTTTTGCAGTCCATTCAGCAAAATCGGTAGGGTTCATCATTGCCAGTCCTTTGCCTGGATCGGTGAAACCGTACAGACCATCATAAGTTACACTCAATTTGCGTGCGCTTTTTGAGCCTTTCTTGGTGGTGTAAACGATTACCCCACTCGCTGCACGAGCACCATAGATTGAAGCCGCCGCAGCGTCTTTCAATACGGTGGTAGACTCGATGTCGCCAGGGTTGAGGAAGTCGGTAGAACCAACTGGAACCCCATCCACGATGTACAACGGCTCGTTGCCGCCGAAGGAACCGAAGCCCCGTACGCGGATTTGACTGGCTGTACCTGGCTGACCGTTGGTCACTACAGTTACCCCAGATACGCGACCAGCCAACTGCTGCTCTACGTTACCAGAAGGAACCAAAACCAGGTCTTTGGCTTTTACTGTGGATACTGCTCCGGTAGCTTCCCGGCGGCTATCCACGGTATAACCCGTTACAATCAATTCTTTAAGTGTAGATACATCTTCTTGCAATGTGATTGCATAGTTGCTCTGAGCATCCAATGCGATTTCAATGGTACGGTAGCCGATGTAGCTGACCACAAGTGCACCTCCGGTGCTTGGGACCTCCATAGAGAAGGATCCGTCTAAATCAGTAACTGCACCAGCGGCAGTACCTTTTAGCAGAACGTTAACTCCAGGTAGGCTTTCGCGATTGGCGTCAGTGATTTTACCACTGATCGTCCGTTGTCCGATTGCTGCGACGGCCGGCAAGCACAGTAGCAAAAACACGACAAGCCTCTGAAGTAGAGCTGAATAGCTGTTTTTCATGAACTAGCAGAATTTAAGATTGGTTAAATAAGAATGTAATTCAAACCAGATTACCCCAGTGTTACTAAGCGTTAATTTCAGAATTATCCATCAAAAATAGTATTTTGGTATAAAATTTGGTGATTTGTTAAAAATATTTATTTAAAGTGCAACAAAACACCGTTTTTCCAAAAACTTGATGGAATCTCCAAAACCCTATCAGATCAACGTTTTAGTACAATCCATCGCGGCTTGGAGATCGGAAAAAATGTAAAAAAAAGTCTTTTCAGAATAATCGATATTTTTTTAGAGTGGACTCAGAATAAAGTAAAAGCCATTTATCTTACGGCGGTAAAAATGGGTAATTCCCAATTTTGGTATTACACACAAGACCTTGCTTAGGCTTAAGAACCCCCGACCCCTAAAGGGGAGTACATTTTACGTTGGCTTAATATTGATTTTAACTTACCTAGAATGTACTCCCCTTTAGGGGTCGGGGGTTCTTAAGCTCAGGTGAAATTTTGCGCGCAATGCCTTACAATAAACTAACAGGCAATGAAATTTTCAGGCATACTTCTTATTCTATTCCTTTTAATCTGGGGCTGCAACAACAACAAAGCAACCCTTTTTGAACAACTATCACCTCAAAAAACCGGGGTGACCTTCACCAATACCATCTCCGACAATGATTCCTTCAACATCCTGACTTACGAGTACATTTATAACGGTGGTGGGGTCGCCATCGCGGATTTTAACCAGGATGGTTTGCAGGACTTGTTTTTTTCGGGCAACCAGGTTGAAAACAAACTCTACTTGAACAAAGGAGACTGGAAGTTTGAAGACATTACCGCCCAGGCGGGGGTAGGAGGGAAGGAGCGTTGGAAATCCGGCGTAGCCATCACCGACCTCAATTACGATGGCCGCATGGATATTTACGTGGCCTGTATGACTTACACCCCGGGCGCACGTCGGGCCAATTTATTTTACGTTAACCAGGGCAATGACACAAACGGTCTTCCCACCTTTAAAGAAATGGCCGCAGAATATGGCATTGCCGATACTGCTTACACGACGGCCTGCGCTTTTTTGGATTACGACAATGATGGCGATCAGGATCTCTACCTAGCAGTCAATCACCAGCGCAAAAAAGGAAACAATAACTTGTCGGCCAATTCATTCCATACCAGAAACGCTGATTCCATCTCCTTCAACCACGATAAATTGTACCGCAACGATTGGGATCCAGTGCGCGAACATGCAGTGTTCACCGATGTGTCTCTAGCTGCAGGCATCAAAGGTGAAGGCTTTGGCCTAGCCATCAACATCACCGACCTCAACCGCGACGGCTGGAAAGACATCTATGTGAGCAATGATTACCTCACCAACGATCACCTCTACATCAACAACCAGGACGGTACCTTCACGGATCGATTGGGAGAATACCTTAAACATACCTCTTACTCCGCCATGGGCAATGAAGTGGTTGACCTTAACAACGATGGGTTGGTCGATATTCTCGCTGTCGACATGATGCCAGAGGATAACTACCGGCGCAAAACCATGTTGCCAGCCAACAATTACAACACCTTCCAGAATTTCGAAGAGTTCAAATATGTGCACCAATATGTGCGCAATACCTTACAACTTAACCAAGGAAATGCTCCGGGAACCAACACACCCGTGTTCAGTGAAATAGCCATGTTCTCCGGAATCAGTTCAACGGATTGGAGCTGGACACCCCTTGCCGCTGATTTTGATCAGGACGGCTATCGCGATTTGATCGTTACCAATGGTTTCCCGAAAGACGTAACCGACCTGGATTTTGGCGAATACAACTCCAATGCCAATACCTATGCCTCACCTGGTTTTTTGAACGACAATATTCCCTCCGTAAAGCTCAAAAACTACGCCTTCCGCAATCGCGGGGATTTGACTTTTGAAAACATGGGTGAAAAATGGGGGATTACGGAAACCTCCTTTTCCAATGGAGCCGCGTATGGAGATTTGGACAATGATGGTGATTTGGATTATGTGGTGAATAACATTAATGATCCGGCGTCGATTTTTCGGAATAATGCCGCCCGCCCCAACGGGTGGTTATCCATACAATTACACGGCGATTCCCTGAACCCCATGGGACTGGGCACCTGGATTGAAATCCAATACGGCGACAAGCAAAAACAGGTTTGGGAACACAGCATTTACCGGGGTTACCTTTCTTCTATGCAAGCTTTGGCCCATTTTGGACTGGGCAAAAATGAGGTAGTGGATAAAGTAATCATTACCTGGCCCAATCAAAAGCAACAAGTACTGACCCAAGTCAAAGCCAATCAGGTACTGGACATCAAGTATCGGGATGCCAAAGTGAATCAATCACCGCCTCCGCCACCGATCCAACCCTGGTTCAACAACGTAACGGCTGCGACCGGAGTGAACTACATGCACACCGAAACGGATTTTATTGATTTTAACCTGCAACCCCTTTTGCCGCATAAACTATCCCAATACGGCCCCGGTCTGGCAGTAGCCGACGTCAATGGCGATCAACTCGATGATTTCTTCGTATCGGCTGGGCACTTCCGCAAAGGGCGCTTCTTTATCCAAAAAACAGATGGCACCTTTCAGGAGCGCGACTTAATGGAAGGGCCGGATGGTCGTGACAAACGGGGCGAAGACTTGGGCGTGTTGTTTTTTGACGCGGACGGGGACGGTGATCAAGATTTGTACTCCGTACGCGGTGGGGTAGAGTTTCCTGCAGATGAACCTTCCTATCAGGATATTTTATACCTTAATAACAATGGTCAATTTAGTCCAGCAAAAGGTGCCTTGCCTGCCTTCCTCAAAAGTGGCTCCTGCGTCAGAGCTGCCGATTATGATCGGGACGGCGACTTGGACCTATTTATCGGTGGGCGTACCCGACACAAAGAATACCCCAAGCCTGTGAGCAGCTACTTGCTGCGCAATGAAAGTAAAGCGGGCAAGCCCAAATTTGTACTGGCGAACGATCAAATCGCTCCTGAATTGAATGACTTAGGCCTGGTTTGTGATGCCTTGTGGACGGATTATGACCAAGATGGTTGGGTGGATCTGATGTTGGCTGGCGAGTGGATGCCGCTTACTTTGTTTAAAAACAAACAGGGCAAATTGAGCAATGCGACCAAGGGTAGTGGTCTGGAAAATTTCCCAGGTTGGTGGAATAGTTTGGTCGGTGCTGATTTTGATGCGGATGGCGACATCGATTACCTAGCTGGTAATCTGGGGTTGAATACCTTGTTCAAAGCCTCTCCCAAGCAGCCGCTAGGAGTGTATGCTGCCGACTTCGATGGCAACCAAGGGTATGATGTAATTCCTTCCGCTTTTTTTTCCAATCAAAAAGGGGCACTGGAAGAATTCCCCTACCACAACCGATTGGACATGGACAAGCAGTTGATTTTGAGCAAGCGAAGCTACCTCATGCACGCTGAGTTTGCCAAAATCAACATGACCCAATATTTGAGCAACTTTCCGACCATCAAACCCTTGCACCTAACCGCTACCAACCTGCAAAGTAGCTTTATCCGCAATATGGGTAAAGGTAAATTTGTAGTGGAAGCCCTACCTGACGCGGCTCAATTGGCCCCGATTTATGGCATGATGACTGGAGATTGGAATGCTGATGGTCATTTGGACGCACTTTGTGTGGGCAACGATTATGGCATGGAAGTAACTACCGGACATTGTGATGCCTTGAACGGATTGTTATTATTGGGTGATGGCAAAGGTGGATTTAGTAAATGTTCCTTGCAACAATCTGGGTTTTATGTGCCTGGAGATGCTAAAAGTTTGGTGCAGTTGAGCAACGCCAAAGGTGAGTTGTACCTGGTAACTGGTCAAAACCGTGGCCCATTACAAGTGTTTACTTCTTTTGCATCAGGTACAAAATTGTTGAACTATACCCAGAACGATGCGCAGGCTGAGGTAAAACTCAATGGCGGAAAAATTTTGTTTTATGAGTTGTACCACGGCGCCGGGTTTTTATCTCAATCTGCTCGGAAAATTGCCATCCCTAAAATCGCAAAGGAAATAACCTATACTGATTTTAGGGGAAAAAAGCGGGTAGTCAAATTTTAATTCAACAGTTAAATCTAAAAGCGTTGACTAAGCTCAATACCTTTTCAATTGTAGTATTTGTTGGTTTTCTTTTGTTGGTTTGGACAAATACGGCCTGTGATCAAAAAGAACAGGACCAAAAACTGGCAGAACTGTACTGTGGTGCCTGTCATATTTTCCCCAAACCGAATTTACTGGACAAAAAAGGCTGGGAAAAAGGTGTTTTGCCACAAATGGCGATCCGAATGGGGATAGCTGATCCAGATTTCAATGAGCTAAACCAAGAAGAATACCAAACCATTCTTGAAAAAGGCGGCTTACCGCTAAAGCCGATGATCAGTAAAAAAGATTGGGGCAAGATAGTGGCCTATTACCTCAAAAATGCTCCTGAAAACATACCCGCTCAGCAGGGCGCTTTGCCGATCTCAGTCGATACTCAACTGTTTAAGCCGCAGATCATATGGCAATCCCCGGGGGAAAGACCCAATTTTTCCTTGTTAAAATACTTGCCTGAGCAAAAAACCTTGGTTGCTGGGCAGCGGGAAGGGAAAGTGTATTTGTTTAAAGGTCCTAAGCAGGTGCTTCAGGATTCTTTGTTCACGCCATCCGCTGCCAGCGATGTCCACACCGCTCAAAATGGCCAGCTCCAATTGTTGCTGATGGGGAAAATGGATCCCAATGATGCTTACTCCGGGGCTTTACTCGAAATTGGGAAAAAAGCAGGGCGTTGGGAAGTCATGCGAAGTATAGTAAATTCACTGAATCGCCCTGTACAGTTTGCTCCGTTTGATCAAAGTAAGAATGGCGAAGAAGCCTTTGCAATCAGTGAATTTGGGCATTATACGGGAGGTTTGAGTTGGCACGAAAGAACAGCTGATGGGAAAAGTAAAGTCTACCAACTTTTTAATGGACCGGGTGCTCGGATTGCCCATGTGGTTGATTTAGACCAGGATGGCAAACAGGATATTGTGGCACTGCTCAGCCAGGGAGATGAAAAGATTATTTGGTTTAAAAACCTGGGAAAAGGGGTATTCGATCCACGGCTACTTGCCCGTTTTTCACCCATTTATGGATCTAGTTATTTGGACATCAAAGACATCAATCAGGATGGAAAACTAGACCTCATCCATTCGGCGGGAGACAATTATGATTACAGTTATGCCTTGAAAAAATACCACGGTATTCGCATTTTGCTGAACCAGGGGAACCAATATTTTGTAGAAAAGAAATTTTTGCCGCTTCATGGAGCAGGTAAAGTATTGGTTGAGGACTTTGATCAGGATGGCAAACCTGATTTGGCTTGTACCGCTTATTTTCCCGACTATACACAAAAGCCTTTGGCTGGTTTTGTGTTGTACAAAAATAAGGGAAACCTGAATTTTAGTGCCCACTCTTTCCCCATGGCTGATGCCGCTAATTGGTTGCTGATGGACAAAGGAGATGTGGACCAAGATGGCGACTGCGACATTCTGCTGGGGGCTTGCAGCATCAATAATACGGTGCCCAAACCACTGCGCCAAACCTGGAATCAACAAGGGATCGGCGTCTTACTCTTCAGAAACCAGCTCAAGTAACCAAAATCGCGCAGCTTTTCCTGTTTTTTCCCAACACGTTCCTTATCTTTGGCCCATTCTTTTTAATAAACAAACAATTAACACACAAACTGCTATCAATTTAAGTTATGGCAAATAACCTTTCCCTGCGGGCTGCCGACAACATTCGTATCCTGTCGGCGGCGATGGTAGAAAAAGCACAATCTGGTCACCCTGGTGGCCCCATGGGTGGTGCTGATTTTACCCATGTGCTTTATTCCGAGTTTTTGGAATACGATCCAAGTGACATGCATTGGCCGCTGCGCGACCGATTTTTTCTCGACCCAGGCCACATGTCAGCCATGTTGTACGGGCAACAAGCCTTATTGGGCAATTATACCTTGGAAGAAATCAGCAATTTTCGCCAATGGGGCAGCCCAACTCCAGGACACCCCGAAGTCGACGTTGAACGGGGTATTGAAAACACTTCCGGTCCGCTGGGCTTAGGCCACACTTTTGGCATTGGCGCGGCTATTGCCGAGCGCTTTTTGGCTCAACGTTTTGGCGAAGAAGTTGCGCACAAAACTTACATCTACATCTCCGACGGCGGGGTGCAAGAGGAAATTTCGCAAGGTGCTGGCCGGATTGCCGGTTTTTTGGGCCTGGGCAATATTGTGATGTTTTACGACGCCAACGACATTCAGCTTTCTACGGAGGTTGATGCGGTGACCAATGAAGATACCGCTAAAAAATACGAAGCCTGGCATTGGCATGTACAAACTGTAGTTGGCAATGACCACGATGCGATTCGAGCTGCCATCAAAGCAGCCCTTGCCGAAACCGATCGCCCTTCCTTGATCATCGGCAAAACCATCATGGGCAAAGGGGTAAAAAAAGAAGATGGTTCGGCTTTTGAAGGCGAAGTGGAATTGCATGGTAAACCACTGGGGCAATCCAAAGCTTCTTATACCAAAACCATCGAAGGTTTGGGCGGCGACCCCAGCAATCCTTTCCAGATTTTCCCCGATGTAGTAGAATACTATGCGGGTATTTTGGACCAAAAACGCAAGGCTGCCGCAGCGCGCAAAGCCAATTTTGCGAGCTGGGAACAAGCCAACCCGGTACAAGCAGCTAAATTTTCTACGTGGTTGAGTGGCAAACTGCCCGAAATCAACTGGGGTGAAATTGTCCAAAAAGAAAACGATGCCACCCGCAATGCTTCCGGCAATGTATTGGCTTACCTGGCTGGAAAAGTAGAAAACCTCATTGTGGCTTCAGCCGACTTGAGCAATTCGGACAAAACGGATAGTTTTTTGAAAAAGACCCATGCCTTCACCAAAGGTGATTTTTCGGGCTCCTTCCTGCAAGCGGGGGTGGCTGAGTTGACCATGTCCGCTTTGTCGATTGGGATGTCACTTCACGGTGGAGTAATTCCGGTATGTGCTACATTTTTTGCCTTTTCCGATTACATGAAGCCCGCCATACGGGTAGCAGCCTTGATGGAAAAGCAGGTGATTTTTGTATGGACCCACGATGCTTTCCGGGTAGGGGAGGATGGCCCTACGCACCAGCCAGTCGAGCAGGAAGCGCAGTTGCGTTTGTTGGAGCAGTTGAAGAACCACTCGGGCAAAAATGGCATTTTGGCGCTGCGCCCAGCCGATAGCCACGAAACCACCATTTGCTGGAAATTGGCCTTGGAAAATCAGCATTCACCTTCCGGCTTGATCCTGTCTCGTCAAAACATCAACGATTTGCCCGCAGCATCCAGCCGATTCGCGGAGGCTAGTCAGGCTGAACGGGGTGCGTACATCGTGCAAAATTGTGTGGGTACACCGGATGTGATTTTAGTTGCCAATGGCTCCGAAGTAGCTACTTTGGTTGCCGGGGCTAAAAAATTGAGCGAAGAGAAAGGTTTGAAGATACGGATTGTGTCCGCGCCGTCCGAAGGCTTATTCCGTACCCAATCGGTAGATTATCAAGAAACAGTATTGCCATCAAATGTGCCTACTTTTGGTCTTACTGCTGGACTACCCGTTACCATGCGTGGCTTGGTCGGAAGCCGCGGCAAGGTTTGGGGTTTGAACCATTTTGGGTATTCGGCGCCTTACAAGGTGTTGGATGAAAAATTTGGCTTTACTCCAGATAACGTCTTCCAACAGGTAGTAGAAATGTTGTAATTACAACTTACCAGAATAAAAAAGAGGCTTCTCCACGATCATGCGGAGAAGCCTCTTCTTGTTTTATGCGTTCTTTTGCTTAGGTTTTACCGCTTACCTCCTCCAGCAATTGCCGCTTCAATATTTTTAATGGTCGTCTTGATGTCCTCATTCACAGGATCCAGGACTTCCATCTTTTTGAAGTATTCGAGGGCCTTGGTTAGGTCCGGCGTTTCGATGTGGTTCACGTAGTACTCACCCAAGTAAGCATAAGCAGCAATGACGTTTGTTTTGGTCCGCTGGTCTGCTTTATCGAGGGTAGGTTCGGTCAACTCAAGGAATTTTTCGTAGAATGGCTTGGCCATTGATTTTTTGTCAGCAGTATCCAAGGCAGTATTGATCCGCGCACGCGTATACCAACCAGCAGCATAAGTTGGGTTCATCTCGTTCACCTTGCGGTAAGCAGAGTCAGCCAATGCGTAGTTCTTCATTACCATGTGGCTGTTGCCAATGAAGAAGTAATCTTGATTGGTTGGTGCTACTTTCTGAATCTTTTGATTGTAGTACTCCAATGCCTTATCATAGTCCTTACCATCGTAGTACATTCTACCGACCATATCGTAAACCTCGGTACGGGCACTATCCATCTCTACTACTTTCATGTAGTTCATGGCGGCAACATCTTTTTCGCCCAATTTGGCCGCTGCCTTGGCGTAGTACTCGTAGTCAGAAGCATACTTCTTACGGTTCACTTCTTTTTCAAAGAACATTTTTGAAGCATCAAAAGACTCCTGGAAACTGCCTTTTTCGTAATGCGCCCAAGCCAAATAGCGGTACATTTCACCACGAGCCTGGTCTTGTTGCATTACCATTTTTGCCTCAGGAATGGCCCGATCGTAGTCTTTTGCCAATACAGTCAAGAAACGCACCAAACGGGCTCGTGCGTCAATATCCGTGCCCACCAATTCTACATACTTGGACAACAGTGGGGTACCTTTGGTATACAATCCATTGTTGAAGTAGATCTCATACAAATCCTTGTAGGCAGGTGGATAACTGGGGAATTTCGCAACGATTTCTTCCAGGTTCTTCTGCGCTACATCCGGAATCCCGCTTTTTAAGTAGGTACGCGCGATTTTCATCAGGATTTCTGGATTCTGCTTGTCCTTTTCCGATGCAAAAGTATAGTTGGTTTGTGCTTCGCCAATTTTATCAGCAGCAACCTGAGCATCACCCAACAACATGAAATAACGTGGATTTTTGGTATCGTTGTCACGAGCCAAAGTGAAATTTTCCAACGCTTTATTGATGTTTGGTTTTTGACTGGTCAAATAGGCACTACCGATTAGCGCGTAAGCTTCGGCAGGTTTTTTCTTGACAACGCGCAAAGCACGACCAAAGGATTTTTCAGCATCCTGGCCCAGGCCTTTGTCCAAGGCGATTTTACCAACACCGATGTGGGGTGCTGGAGCGTCTGGTGCTAAAGCTAAACCTTTACTGTACCAAAAAGCAGCGGAGTCCAGTGCTTCATCGTAGTAAAAGGTTTCGCCCAGATAGTAGTAGCCATCACCATTGGTTGGCTCATTTTTGATCAATTCTCTGGCCATTTTGCGGGCACCGGAGATGTTTTCATCAGACATCATCTTTTGGATTTCCGCTACGGTTTGCGCAAATGCTCCTTGCGAAACCAAAATGAATACAGACCACAACACAAGTTTCTTCATTGCCGATGAATTTTGAATGGTTAGCACTTACTTGTCTATTTTTCAAGTTTAAAAGGTTCCGAAGTCAGTTGGATGTTGTACTCCAGTTTGTAGTAAGGAGGAACACCCGCCTTTTGAATGATGCGTTGTCCCACGTCACTCGCTATGAATGATGCAAAACCTGTGCCTAAACCTGAACGACCTTCCCGCGTGATGATGAAAATGTCCCGACGAAAGGGATACAATTTGTCAATCATGTTCGCAGCGTAAGGTTTGTAGGGCTTAGTGGCATTTTCTCCTTCACAAACGGATACAGCCATCAACTTCGCCTCCGACCGTAGTTTTTTACCCAATGGATCGTCGTAATCGCTGATCCAACTGTAGCCAATGATTCCCAATGCTCCGGGATGTTGTGCTACGTATTCTACTACAGAAGGATTATCTTTTAGGGCATAGGCGTTAGCGGGTAGTTTTTTGAGTTTGATCATATCCATAACGAATTGAACCGTACTGGAATTTTGATTGTCAAACACCAAGGTGATTTTCCCACTCTTATTATTGAGACTCAATTGATCCCAGGATGTAACGTCCCCTTTCAGGACTTTAAGAATACTTTCACACGTTAGTGCCGTATCCGGGTTATTGAGGTTCACCATAAAAGCTACCGCATCGGTAGCAATTTGGGTGGTAATAGGTCTAGAATCGACTTTTTTCAAATAAGCTATCTCTTCAGGGCTCAGCGGTCGGGCACTGATCACAGTGCGCGCAGTGTCTTTGAGGAATTCGTTCATGGCCTGGATTCCAGGCAGGTATTTTATGTCGAGAGAAGCACGGTTGTAGGTATGCTCAAACATGTCTTCTTCGGCAATAACCAGGGGATAGAGGGTTTCGTCGGCCAGCATGCGGAGTTTACCAAAAGTGGCACCATCCTCTGGCGTACTGTCCTTGTTGCTACATCCCGTAGAAACAAATAAAGCAAGTATAACAATAACGAACCAACGCATAGGTAATGATTTCACGATGACCATGATTTAAAGGCTGAAAAATCAATCATCATCTTTTTCCTCTGATTGTTTGGATGCAAAAAATTGCCTTGCAATGCGAAAAACGCCATACGCCAGGAAGAGAACCCCAAGTAGGGTGTTCACAGCAATAGGACTAATAGGTTTTATTTTGAGGACAAACACGCCGGCGAGAATATAGGCTAGTCCAAACAATGATAAAAAAGCAATACGAAGGAGATTCATTTTAGTTGAAGGGTTGAAAAGTTGAAGGGTTGAAAAGTTAGAGTTGAAGAGTTGTTTTACTCTTCAACTCTTCAACCTTAAACTTTTCAACTCCTTAGACTTACTCGAGTTTGAAGCGGATTGGCAAGTTAAACTGAACCCGAACTGGTTGTCCGCGTTGTTTACCTGGTTGCCACTTAGGCATGCTGCGTACTACGCGCAATGCTTCTTCGTCGCAACCTGCACCAATACCTTTGACTACGTTCGCAGCAGCAATAGAACCATCTCGTTCTACTACGAATTGCACAACGACCATCCCCTCTACACCGTTTTCCTTCGCAATGGTTGGATATTCGATGTTTTGAGCAAGGTAACGGAGCAATGCAGCTTGACCATCAGGAAAAGAAGGCATTTGTTCAACCACCTTGAATACCTCTTGGGTAGGTTTGGGTGGTTCTACCTCTTTTATAATTTCTGGTGGCGCTTCTTCGATAGGTTCATCACCAAGGCCAGCTACAACACCGTCGTCGCTACCTTCTTGCGTTTTGGTGCTGATCTCCACGTCCTTCATTTCTTCGACGGTTGGTGGTGGAACTTCTTCAACCACTTCTTCATCTTTTTTAACCACCGGGATGGTAAAAGCGATGGTTGGGCGTGCAGGCGGCGGCTCCACCGGTGGTGGTGGTGGTGGCGGTTCCTGCTTCGGATCGACAGATGGCGGCTCCGACAGGGTTACCTCGACGTTCAAAGTCTCGTCTTCGGCTACTTTGTCGCGAATGAACGATACAATACCAGGAAGAGCAGCTGCAAAAGCTAGCAAGAGAATGGCTAGGATCGTACCGCGGGTCATACGTTTGTAGTATGCTTTGCGCAGTTGATAGGCACCATATTCTTTGTTCCGATACTGAAAAATCAGATCATCCAAGTCCGCCTTCATGAAGTCTCCGACAAACCCGGTTTTGGATACATCGTTCGTATTCATGAGGAATCATTTTAAATGGTTATTTAAGCTTCAGGGAGTTGAATCCCTTGATTGGGCGCAAACGGTTGCCAGAACCTAACGCAATCAATGAATCAATAGAATTGAAATCATCAATGATTGCATAACGTTTAACACCCGTGATTGCCATTTCATCCAGTACATCTACCATGTTCCGGTATTTGGATTCTGGTAGTGGTTTGATCATGACAAACAGTTCGTCTTTGTTGCCCCACTGTTCTTGTACTGCTTTTTGACGATCTTTGATCATCGAGCGCAACCCAGTGCGAGAGAACGTAACACTGTCAACTTTTACCCCAGTAGCGTCATCGGCACCAACATAGCAGTACACCATGTCGCGTTTGCCAAGAACGATTGCGTAAGTTTTTGATTGCTTGATCGGCGCTTCTTCAACCTCTTGATCGTCTTCCTTTGCTGGTTTGTTTACTTCCATCGCCTTAGGCTTACTGAAAGTAGTTGCCAACATGAAAAACGTAATCAGAAGAAACCCCAAGTCAACCATCGCAGTCAAATCCACACGGGTTGACTGCTTTTTAGATCGCGATTTTTTGCCTTTCCCCCCCTTATCGGGGATGTTCATTTCTGCCATGGCTGTAGCGCTTTTATGGACTTAGAATAGGGTTACCTTCGATTATTCCTTTGCAGTGCTGGCTTCACCAGAACCACGTGCAGAGGTAATCAAGTTAAATTTGTTGACCTTTTTTTGCTGAAGCTGTGCGATTACTTCATTCACAGCCTCATAGTCAGCTTCTTTGTCTGCCTTGATGGCAATCTTCATTATTTCACTGGGTGGACGACCCTCGGCAACGCGAATTTCTTCATTGGACAGGCGAATCAATTGCACCAAATCCATAAATTCACTTTGTTTGGGTGGAATCACTTCCAGTGAAATTCCCGCTTGTTTCGATCGGGAACGATCATCATTCGACATTGAAAGCAACTTTGGCAACTGCGACATGGGTACACCAAAAGCGTCAAGCAAACGGAACGCATTGGTTTGCGCTGGGGTCAAATTTAAGGAATAACGTTCCTTAAGTTTTTCCAGTAGGCGCAACCGGGTATTTTGGTCGTCAACCCCCATAAATACCTGCCCATCTTTATTGACTTGGATGAGCAAGATATTTCTTTCCGGCAACTTCGTTTGGGCAGTTGATGCAGGGATGTTGATTTCAGCAACCTCATTGGGACGGAACTTCGTAGTCAAAATGAAGAACGTCAACAAGAGGAATGCTACGTCGCACATCGCCGTCATGTCAATTGTCGTGCTTTTCCGAGCAACTTTGATTTTGGCCATAATACTTCTTTTTAAAAGAGCACTACCTACCTAGATGCAGGCTTTCTGCAAAGTGGTGTGTGGCAGTGCAATTTTTTTAAAAAAAATTACTTGTGCTTAGCAGCAAAAGTTTGAGCAATGCTGAAGCCGGCCTCATCGATCGCGTAGGTCATACCATCGATACGGGTAGTAAAGAAGTTGTAGAAAATAATCGCAAAGGCTGAAGTACCGATACCCAAGGCAGTGTTGATCAAGGCTTCAGAGATACCTGAAGACAATGCAACTGCATCAGGAGCACCGGCAGTCGCCAAAGCGGAGAAGGCCTTGATCATACCAATAACCGTACCCAACAGACCCAACAGCGTTGCGATCGAAGAGATGGTTGCCAGGATTACCAGGTTTCTTTCCAACATGGGCAATTCCAAAGAAGTCGCTTCTTCAATTTCTTTGGTGATGGCCAAAACTTTTTGGTCGCGGTCTAAAGCTTCAGTTGTAATCGCCATTTCCTGGTATTTCTCCAAGCCGGCTTTAACAACATTGGCTACTGAGCCTCTTTGCTTGTCACATTCAGCGATAGCACTTGAAACATTGTCGCCAGAAAGGAAAGACTGTACCTTTTTAACAAAGTTAGGAATAGAGCCTTTGCCACTAGCAGCAGTGATGGTCAGGATGCGCTCCACGAACACAGCCATTACCAGCAAAAAGTTGGCCATCAGAATGGGTACCATGGTTCCCCCTTTGTACATCATACCGAAGTAGTTGTTTGGCTTTGGGTGACCTTTTGGGTTTCCATTCTCAAAGTTGTCAGGATTACCCAACACAAATTGAAACAACAAGTAGGCTACAACCAACAAGATCGGGATAAGCAGATAAGCGAAAATGCGGCTGAATTGTCCAGACTCAGCTTTTTTAGCTGTACTAACAGCTGGTTTTGTCAATTTACTCATGGCTAATCAGGATTTTAGAAAAAAATTATTTTTTAGTTAACAAATGTTTTACCAAAAGGAAACGTGGGAAGGAAGTGTTCGCAGCCGTGAAGATAAACAAAAGATAATTCTTTGCAAGTATAAAATTTCCCGGAAAATATGGCTTTGCACAGCTTATGACAATAATAAAGAGGTGACAACGTAGACTAAAACACAACAAGTGGTATAATTTGATGGGTAATATTTTGATAGTGTTGAAAATACAATAAGAAAGGGGCAAAATGCGATCATTTTGCCCCTTTTTCAATAGATTTTATTATTTGTAAAAAGTACAAGATTTTTTATTTGGCCAGCAATCTTGCTCTTTTTGTGCACCTACCAGCCGTTTAATACGACATTGGGAAAAATGCCCAGCACCAACAGTACCAAGGTACAGATCACTAAGACTGCTGAATAGCCGAGCACATATGGTACTGTAACCGGCCCCTCCGCAGCACTTTGGAAGGCAGTACGCATGACTCTGAAGTAGTAAAAAATGCCTATTGCGGAATTTAATGCGGCCAGCACCACCAACCAGGCATAACCATTGTGCAGTGCATCTACAAAAACGGCATATTTGCCAATGAACCCAGCAAGTGGAGGGATTCCCGCCAATGAAAGCATCGCTAGCACCAGACAAAAGGTAAGCAGGGGTTTGCTTTGATACAATCCCTTGAGCCCATCAATGGATCCAGAGCCCAAACTTTCTTTAACAGTCAGGTATACTGCGATGGCAATTACGTTGGCAATGGAATAAACCAACATATAATACAGTACGGTAGAGGAGGAGTTGGCCCCTAAACCAACCAGTGCCAGCATCACATAACCCGCATTGGCGATACTCGAGAATGCCAACAAACGTTTCAGATTATTTTGGTTCAAAGCCATTAAGTTGCCTATAGTCATCGTTAAAGCAGACAATACTGCAAGCAATGGAGTAAAACTGTCTCCAATGGGTGCAATAGCCTGGGTCAAAAAGCGCAAGAAACCTCCAAACGCAGCGGTTTTTGCTACAGTTGCCATAAACACCATGATTACGGCTGGAGAACCTTGATATACATCCGGTGCCCAAAAGTGAAAAGGCGCAGCCGAAATTTTGAAAATGAAAGCAATCATGATCAGCATAACCCCCAGTTTCACCAAAGCAGGAGTTTCTGGTGTGCTGCTCAGGTAGGCACTAATGGCGCCGAAATCAAAACTGCCGCTCATCCCGTACATCAACACCATGCCCAAAAGCAGGAAAACGGTAATGAAAGAGCCCATCAGGAAGTACTTCAAACCCGCTTCGTTGGAAAGCAGGTTGTTTCGTTCGCTGGTTGCCAATATATATAATGGTATAGACAAGATTTCCAGACCAACAAAAAACATCACCAGATTATAACTGCCAACCATAATCATGCCCCCAACGACCGAAAACAGGAACAAGGCATAAATGTCGCCCAGGTGCTCGTGATTGTCGCGGTAATATCGACGGCTCAGGATCAGAATGACCAAAGTTACGCCCATTAGTACAGCTGAAAAATTGACCGCAAAACTGTCAAATTTCAACATACCGGAATAAACGGGAGCATCTTGCAAGTTCTGAGGTAGCAAATTGGCCACAAAGGCCGCCAGGGTAGCCACTAAAACCGCGGGCAGGGCCAGCTTTTTTAGCTTATATGCCCCAATAAACATGGACAAGATGCCCGCAAGTGAAAGTATAATGATCGGATACATACTTTATGATTAATGGGTCGTTCTTCAAAGGGATTGCAACAATTGTTCGATAGAAGGCTGCGCAATGCGCGTAATTGCGCTTGGCAACAAACCCATCAAAATGATCGCGATGACAATGGGAACCAGCACTGCTTTGTCCCAGATATCCAGATCTGGAAAAGTACTGACTTTGGTTTCCCCCAGCATGACACCTTGATAAGATTTGAACATGTATACTGCACCCAGGATAACCCCCGAACCAGCTACCAAACTCCATACCCAGTTTTGTTTGAACAAGGAGGAAAGTAGCATAAATTCACCAGGGAAACCATTGGTCAAAGGCAAGGCTACACTACCAAGTAATACTACAAAATAAGTAGTTGCAAACCAGGGCGCAATGTTTCGAATCCCACCCAGCATAGCAATCTCATTGGTTTGGGTACGTTCCATCAAGATAGCACAGATGTAAAATAAACCAATGGCGTTCACACCGTGGGCAAACATCTGTAGCATCGATCCCATCAAACCTTCCATACTTACCGTCAAAATCCCCGCGGCGATTAAACCAACGTGGGCAATGGAAGCGTAAGCAAACAAACGTTTGAGGTCCTTTTGTTGAATGGCGATCACACTGGCATAAGCAATACCGATGACGATCAGCCAAATCATCCACTGACTGTGTTGTTGCAGTGCATTGGGTGCAATGGGCAATACCCAGCGAATGATGCTGTACAAACCCATTTTGAGCATGATGCCCGAAAGCAACATCGTACCCGCCGTTGGAGCTTGTGTATAAGTATCTGGCTGCCAGGTATGGAATGGGAAAACCGGTATTTTAATGGCGTAAGCGAGCATAAAAGACAGTAACACAAAAGTTTCCGCTTCAGGGCTCAAGTTTACCTTATAAACATTGCTGATGTCGAAGGAGGCTGGGCTCCATTGTTGGCTCAGAAAAATGATGGCCACCAACATTAACAAACTACCGACTAGCGTATAGATGAAGAACTTCATGGCTGTTTTGCGGTGTTGGCCTGAGCCCCACAACAAAACCAGAAAGTAAGCCGGAATGAGTGCCAATTCCCAAAATATATAGTACAAGAACAAGTCCTGAGCGACAAATACCCCGGTCATTGCACCTTGCATGATCAGCATCAGGCCATAAAATAGCCCCTGATGGTCATGGTTTTCTTTGAAAGTAGCAAGGAAAATCAGCGGTGACAACAAGTTGGTCAACAAAAGCATGACCATACTGATGCCGTCGGCGCCTATGTGGTAACCAATCCCCAAAGTGGGCAACCATTCGCTTTTGGCTTCAAATTGAACACCTCCAGTTGGTACAAAACTCGAAGCCATGTAAACGCTCAGGGCCGCAGCAACCAGGGAAAGCAACAGTGCCTGCCAGCGGGTAGTGCTGGTTCCTGGAATCAAAGTGAGGAGCAATCCTCCCAAAATGGGTATAAAGAGTAACAGAGTAGTCAGCATGAGCGTTTTCGTTAAAACAGGATTTGTAATGCCAACAAGAGTATAATGCCCAGGGCAAAGACGAAGAGGTACAAACCTACCGCGCCTTGTTGGATGTTTTTTAATAAGGCACCTGCATTCGTGACGGATTGACCTACACCATTGATGATCCCGTCAAGAATTTTAGGGTCTACAACGCGGCCAAACCACTCCGATAAAAGTTGAGTGGGTTTTACAAAAAGGGCCTGGTACAATTCGTCTACAAAATATTTATGGCTGAGTACCCGACCAAAACCTTGTTCAGCTTCATCTTCGACTGGGACGGTATTTTTACCCACATAAATGGAATAGGCGAAGGCGATTACGGCTACAACCAGCGCCACCACGATCCCCATCAAAATCCACTCGGTACTGGCCGAAATGGCATGCTGATGTTCATGGCCTTCCTCCATCCCCAGCACTCCCGCCAGAGTGTGTTGCAACCAGTCGCCGCCACCCATCAGGGCGGGCCAGTTGAGAAAACCACCGATCACCGAAAGAACAGCCAGTACGCCCAACGGAGCCGTCATCGAAATCGGCGATTCATGGGCATGGTGCAAAGTATCATGCTCCACACGACTTTGGCCGAAAAAGACCAAAAAGAACATGCGGAACATATAAAATACCGTCAGCAAGGAGGCGATTACACCTGCTGCAAACAGCAATGGACTTTTTTCGTAAGCAGCCAGCAGGATTTGGTCTTTGGAAACGAAACCCGCGAAAGGAGGAATACCCGCAATGGCCAGGGTACCGACCAAAAATACGATGAAGGTAATGGGCAGTACCTTGCGCAAGGCCCCCATTTTACGGATGTCTTGCTCGCCGCCCAGGCCGTGGATCACACTACCCGCACCGAGGAACAACAAGGCTTTGAAAAAAGCGTGTGTCACCAGGTGAAAAAGAGCAGCGACATAGGCACCCAGTCCCAATGCAAAAAACATCAAACCCAACTGTGATACGGTAGAGTAGGCGAGGACCTTCTTAATGTCGTTTTGTTTCAAACCAATCGTAGCTGCAAAAATCGAGGTAGCCAATCCCACCACCGTCAGCACTTGCATGCTAATGGGGCTCAAGTCGAACAACACGTGGCTACGGATGGTCAAGTAAATCCCCGCAGTAACCATTGTTGCTGCATGGATCAGGGCAGATACTGGAGTCGGGCCAGCCATCGCGTCGGGCAACCAAGTGTAAAGTGGAATTTGAGCACTTTTGCCCGCTGCCCCAACTATGAATAATAAGGTAATGGCAGTCAGGGTGCTTACAGGTACTTGGCTCAAGGTTTCGGTATTAAAAACGCCAGAGTAGTTCAGCGTACCAAAATTGACCAAGATCAGGAACAAACCCAGCAAAAAGCCAAGGTCTCCAATCCGGTTCATCACGAAGGCTTTTTTAGCTGCTTCGTTGTACTCATCTACTTTGAACCAGAAGCCAATCAACAAGTAAGAGCAGAGCCCTACACCTTCCCAACCTGCAAAAAGCAGGAGGTAGTTGTTGCTCATGACCAAAATGAGCATAAAAAACACGAACAAGTTGAGGTAGGCAAAAAAGTAATTGTGCCGCTCATCATCGTGCATGTAGCCCGTAGAATAAATATGAATCAAAGATCCTACCCCGCTGATCACCAGAACCATGATCAAGGAAAGGGGATCGACCAAAAAGCCAAAATCAACCGACCAGGTACCGCTAGATACCCAGGTGAATAAGTTTTGTTCCAAAGCGCCGTTGCTAAAAACTGCTCCCATCAATCCAAGGGATAGAACAAAGGAGGCTAAAACACTTGCGCAACCGATCATTCCAGCCACTCCTTTGGGGAGCTGTTTTGCTCCTAAGCCCAGGACGAAAAAGCCGAGGAGCGGAAGCACGGGAATGAGCCAAATTAGGTTTTCCATAAACAAATATTGAGGAAAGTTGAGAAGGTTGAGAAAGTTGAAAAGGTTGAGTTGGTTAAAGTGAACAGTCTAAACCTTCCTCAACTTTCCTAAACCTTCTCAACCTACTTTACCATTTTAACTGCTTCAAAGCATTGACATCCACCGACTTGACATTTCGATAGATCATCACCAAGATCGCCAGACCCAGTGCAACTTCCGCTGCGGCAACGACCATCACGAAAAAGACAAACACTTGTCCGCTGGGATCACCCCGGTGAGCAGAGAAGGCTACAGCCAGTAAATTGACCGCATTGAGCATCAATTCAATGGACATGAACACCACAATCATGTTGCGGCGCCGCAATACTCCCACCATCCCAATGCAAAAAAGAACTAGGCTCAGGATCACAAACTGTTCGAGTGGAACCGTATCGAATATACTTTTTTCCATAACTATTCTTCTTTTTTGGTCAGTACAATTACCCCGACCATTGTAGCGATGAGCAGCACTGAGGTCAGTTCAAAGGGCAGCAAGTATTCGTTGAAGAGCATTTTGCCCAGTACTTTGACCGTACCATTTTCAGCAGGATTGTTACCTCTGGCTGGGAGTGTGGTCACATAAGTGCCATAGCCCAAAATGCCAGCCATGGCCAAGCCAAACAGACCGGCCAGCCACTTGACACTGGCATTGTTGCTGACTATCGAACTCACCGAGTTCAAATTGAGCATCATCACCACAAAAAGGAAAAGAACCATAATGGCCCCTGCATAAACAATGATGTGTACGAACGCTACAAATTCAGCATTGAGTTGTAAATAAAGGCCCGCCATAGCAAAAAAAGTAACCACCAATGCCAAGACACTGTACATGGCATTGCGGGCGAAAATGGTGACAAGGGCACCAACGATTGCGATAAGGGCGAGTCCGTAAAAAATGACCTGTTCCATGTGCTTTATTTGTCCTTCTTGCGTTTGCTAATGTCGATGCGGCCTTCCAGGGCTACCTTTTCTACCAGGTCTTCTTTGTGGAAGATGAAATCGGCGCGCTCGTAATTCGAGGGCAGAATCCGATCGGTGAGGTAAATGGCATCTTTGGGGCAGGCTTCTTCGCACATACCACAAAAGATACAGCGCAGCATATTGATGTCGTACTCCACCGCGTATTTTTCCTCACGGTAGAGGTGTTCTTCTCCTTTTTGGCGCTCACCAGCAACCATCGTGATGGCTTCGGCTGGGCAGGCTACTGCACAAAGCCCACAGGCGGTGCAGTTTTCACGCCCTTCGGCATCCCGTTTGAGTACGTGTAGGCCCCGGAAAACGGCGCTGTGTTCGCGCACTTGTTCGGGATATTGAACCGTGGCACCTTTTTTCAACATATGCGAAAACGTAACCCGTAAACCACCGACGATGGCTGGCAGGTACATGCGTTCGCTGAAGGTCATTTCCTTGTTCGAAACTTGTTTGGAGCGATTGGTCAATTGCATGTTTACCCGTTTTGCTTAGATGAAACTAAAAATAGCGCCATAAACGACCACCAATAAGATAGCCAGAGGCATCAGTACTTGCCAACCCAAATGCATGAGTTGATCGTAACGGAAACGTGGAATCGTCCAACGAATCCACATAAAAAAGAAAATGAAGAAGATGATTTTGGCAAAAAGTACACCCACACCAACCAGGACTGCAATGCCTGCGGGCAGTAAACTCATACCCGGGAAGTGGTAACCGCCAAAAAACAGGGTTGAAATCACTGCGGAAGACGCAAACATGTTGACGTATTCTGAAAACAGGAAGAAACCCAATTTCATACTGGTGTATTCGGTGTGGTAACCACCCACCAATTCGGTTTCACATTCTGGAAGATCGAAGGGCGTCCGGTTGGTTTCAGCAAAAGCGCAAATCAGGAAAATCAAAAAACCAATAGGGTATTTGAACACGTTCCAAACTTCATGTTGCGATTCAACAATGGCGCTCATTTGCAAAGATTCACTGCCCAGGATGATCGGGATGATCGACAAACCCATCGCCAATTCATAACTGATCATTTGGGAAGAAGCACGTACTGCCCCCAACAGGGAATACTTGTTATTGGAAGACCAACCACCGATCAAAATGCCATATACCCCAAGAGAAACTACCCCAAAAATGTAAAGAATCCCCACATTGAGATCAGCAATTTGCAGCGCATATTTTTGTCCGCCGATTTCGAAATACTTGGGACTCCAGGGAATCACTGCACTGGTCATCAAGGCCGTCAACATCGCAATGCTGGGACCGAGAATAAACAAAATCCGATTGGAACCAGCCGGACGGTGTTCTTCCTTGAAGATCATTTTGACCCCATCGGCAATGGGTTGCAACAACCCTAAGGGACCCGCCCGGTTGGGGCCGATCCGATCTTGCATGAATGCTGCAACTTTGCGCTCAAAATAGGTGCTGTATGCAGCAACGCCCAGGGTAATCACAAACAGGACCACCGCCAACAATATTTTGAAAGTAAATACAGATGCTAGTATCATTGCGCTGCTCCAATTTGAGGATGAACAACATCCAATTCGTAAGGCAAGTGATTTTGAGCAATGACCGAATGGGTATCAATTCGGCGTGGCCCTTCAATCACCCAATCTGATTTTTGCTTGGTTTCAAAGCGGCAGGTGTTGCAGATGAACTCGTCCACTTCGCCATACTGGTCTTTTCTTCCGGTTACCCGCAAGACTTCTTCGCCCTGGAACCACAAAGTGACCTTGCCACTACACTTGTCGCAATGGCGATGTGCATTCATTGGGTTGGTGAACCAAACCCGGCTTTTGAAGCGGAAGGTTTTATCGGTCAATGCACCTACTGGACACACATCTACAACGTTACCTGAAAAGTCATTGCTGATGATGTTTTCAATGTAAGTGCTGATTTCAGCGGCATCGCCACGGTTGATGATGCCATGTACCCGTCCATCGGTGAGCTGATCAGCAACGTATACGCAGCGGTAGCACAAGATGCAACGAGTCATGTGCAACTGGATATAGGGGCCAATGTCAATTTTATCGAAAGTTCGACGGCCAAAATCATACCGAGTAGTGGCTGCACCATGCTCGTAGGAGAGATCCTGCAAGTGGCACTCGCCCGCCTGATCACAAACCGGGCAATCCAATGGGTGGTTGATTAACAACAGTTCTACAACTCCCTTGCGTGCTTCGATGACTTCGGGAGAAGTGACGTTTTCTACTACCATCCCATCTGCAATTTGGGTACAGCAAGAGGCGACCAGTTTGGGCATCCCCCGTGGGTTCTGTTCCGAAGATTTGGTCACTTTTACCAAACAAACCCGGCACTTGCCTCCACTGCCTTTCAGCTTGGAATAGTAGCACATGGCTGGTGGCACGTTTTCTCCGATCATCCTGGCTGCATTCAGGATGGTGGTACCGGGTGCTACGTCGATGGTGATGTTGTCGATGGTTACCTTTGGCATTGTTTTCGTCGTGTCTCCCACGGCTAAAGCCATGGGTTGAGTTTGCCCCACGGCTAAAGCCATGGGTTGAGTTTTTATATGGCCTCCCATGGATGAATCCATGGGGTGGCAAGATCGTAGGGGCAACCCTATGTGGTTGCCATTGGTAGGGGCAACCCTATGTGGTTGCCTTTGGTAAGGGCAACCCTATGTGGTTGCCTTTGGTAGGGGCAACCACGCAGGGTTGCCCTTACGCCGTTACCGGTTCAGCAGAGCGACCCATGCCATAATTGCGGCGGGTAGCTTCCTGAGGCTGGAGGACGTGCCACTCGAATTCATCACGGAAGTGACGAATGGCAGCAGCTACCGGCCATGCCGCAGCATCTCCGAATGGACAGATGGTGTTGCCTTCAATTTTGCGTTGTACGTCCCACAGCAGGTCGATGTCTTCCATGCGACCGTGGCCGTGTTCCAGGCGGTGCAGGATTTTCTCCATCCAGCCGGTACCTTCCCGACAAGGGCTACACTGGCCACAAGATTCGTGGTGGTAAAAGCGGGAGAAATTCCAGGTATTGCGCACTACACATTGGTCTTCATCAAATACGATAAAGCCACCTGAACCCAGCATACTTCCGGTAGCAAAACCACCGTCGGCCAGTGACTCGTAGCTCATCAAGCGCGGCTCACCTTTGGCGGTTGTAGTAATCAGGCGTTGGGGCAGAATGGGTACAGAAGACCCACCAGGTACGAGGGCCTTGAGTTGTTTTCCTCCTTTGATGCCCCCACAATATTCGTCGGAGTAAATGAATTCTTCAACTGGAACGCCCAATTCAATTTCGTATACGCCAGGCTTGTTGATGTTGCCGCAAGCGGAAATCAATTTGGTGCCAGTACTTGCTCCGATGCCAATTTTGGCGTAAGCCTCGCCACCTTCATTGATGATGAAAGGGACTTTACAAATGGTTTCAACGTTGTTAACGATAGTGGGACAGCCCCACAAACCTTCCACGGCTGGAAATGGGGGTTTGATGCGCGGGTTACCCCGTTTGCCTTCCAGGGATTCAATCAGTGCGGTTTCTTCACCACAGATATAAGCACCACCACCGGGGTGGACATGTAAATCGAGGGAGTAGCTGGTACCCAGGATGTTTTCACCTAGGTAACCTTTGGCATAGGCTTCATCGATGGCCTGCTGAAGGATGTGCAGGATGTACATGTACTCGCCACGAATGTAAATGTAGGCAGTACGTACGCCAAGTGCAAAACTGGAAGCAATCATGCCCTCAATCAACAGATGAGGAATTTTTTCCATCAGGAGCCTATCCTTGAAAGTACCGGGTTCGGATTCATCAGCATTGCAGAGCAGGTAGCGAGGTTTGTCGCTGCCTTTAAAAATGAAACTCCACTTCATGCCCGTTGGAAAACCAGCTCCACCACGGCCACGCAAACCAGATTTTTTCACTTCTTCGGTGACTTCGTCGGGTTGCATTTTTTTCAATGCTTTTTCCAGCGAACGGTATCCACCGTTTTTGATGTACCCTTCAATCCCCGTGATTTCAGGTTTATTGATGTGCTCGGTCAATATTTTCAACCTACTCATAGCTGTGTGGCGTTTTGTCTGAAGGCCTCCAATAGTTGATCAATCTTCTCCTCGGTCAAAAACTCGTGGTATTTTTCACCCACTTGCATCATTGGCGCGTAACCGCAAGCTCCAAGGCATTCCACCGTTTTGATGGTGAACATACCATCTGGAGTAGTTTCCCCATCCTGAATGTTCAACTTTTGCTCCAGGTACTTCACAATGTTGTCGGAGCCAACCAGCATACAAGGCCCGGTACGGCATACTTCCAACACGTTTTTGCCAACGGGATGCACGTGAAACATGGTGTAAAAAGTAGCCACTTCATACACCTCAATGTGCTGAATATCGAGCAACCCAGCTACATAGTCCATCACCTCTACGCTGATCCAACCAAAGTCTTTTTGAGCCAGGTGCAGAATGGGCAAAATGGCCGACTTCTGCTTTCCTTCCGGGTAACGCTTCAGTAGCGTTTGAACCTGGGCCAGACGTTCTGGTGAAAAAGTTATATTTTTTGTCTCGATCATTGATCAACTTTTAACATCACTACTAAAAAAGGCTTTCGTCGTACGGGTACCCCTCGCGGGTACCCCGGCACCCGCGAGGGGTGCCGCTACGCATCTAATTCACCCGCAATCACGTTCATGCTACTCATCGTCAGGATGGCGTCTGAAAGCATCGAACCCTTGATCATTTCGGGGAAAGCCTGGTAATAAATAAAGCAGGGGCGTCTGAAATGTAGGCGATAGGGCTGGCGACCACCATCGCTGATGAGGTAGAAACCCAATTCACCATTTCCACCTTCCACAGCGTGGTATACTTCACCTTTGGGGACATCAACTTCACCCATCACAATTTTGAAATGCCAAATCAGAGCCTCCATTTTGGTGTAGACGTCCTGCTTAGGAGGCAGGTAAAACTCGGGTACATGGGCGAAATAATCCCCTTTGGGCATTTGTTGCAACTTGGCGTAGGCTTGCTCAAGGATGCTCAAACTTTGCCAAATTTCTTCATTTCGCACACAGAAGCGATCGTAAACGTCCCCGGATTGGCCAATGGGAATGATGAAGTCGAAGTCTTGGTAGGAAGAATATGGATTCATCACCCGTACATCGTAGTCCAAACCAGCAGCGCGCAGGTTGGGCCCTGTGAAACCATAATCGAGTGCGTCTTCTACACTGATGCCACCAACGCCAATGGTCCTGTCCATGAAGATGCGGTTGCGGGACAACAAACCTTCAAATTCTTTCCACACTTTGGGGAATTCATCCAAAAACTTGCGGATGCGGCGCATCACATTGTCATCAAAGTCGCGTTCAAAACCGCCGATGCGGCCTATGTTGGTGGTCAGGCGTGATCCACAAATGGCTTCATAAATTTCGTAGACATGCTCCCGTTGCTGGAATACGTAGACGAAGCCGGTTAAGGCTCCAGTATCTACCCCGACCACACTATTACAAATCAAGTGATCAGTGATGCGGGCCAATTCCATGATGATCACCCGCATGTAGTCCACCCGTTTGGGGGTTTGTACATCCAGGAGCTTTTCTACAGTCAATTGCCAGCCAATGTTGTTGATGGGGGAGGAGCAATAATTGAGCCGGTCGGTGATGGGGGTGATTTGGTAAAAAGGCCGATGCTCCGCCAATTTTTCAAAGGCGCGGTGGATGTAGCCAATGGTGGCCTCACCGGATACGATGTATTCGCCATCCATTTGCAGCACGTTTTGGAAAATACCGTGCGTGGCTGGGTGGGTAGGACCTAGGTTGAGCGTGTTGTACTGCTTTTCCTCTTGGAGTCCGGGTGGAGTGGTTTGTAATGTATCCATCAGCGGCCAAAATATTTGTCGTCCTTGTCGGTGCGGGTTCCATCTTCGAGTGGATACTGCTTCAACAAAGGGTGATAGTCCATATCGTCAACATTCAGGATGCGGCGCAAATCAGGATGCCCGATGAACCGAATGCCAAAAAAATCAAAAGTTTCTCTTTCCATCCAATTGGCAGCTTTGAACACTGTCGTAGCGGTTGGCACCACTGGATCATTGGCTGGAAAAAAGGTGCGCAAGCGCAAGCGAACGTTGTGCACCAGACTATGCAAGTGGTAAATAACGCCTAATTCCTGTCCGCTTTGTTCAGGAAAATGGACACCACAAAGATCAGTCATGAAAATGAACTGGAACGCAGCATCTTCCTTCAGCCATTTGATGATGTCGATCACGTCTTCACGAGGCACGTTTAACGAGAGCAGACCAAATGGTTCATCATGGCTAAGAATTTTACCCGGGAATTGGGCAGAAAGTCTTTCCACAATTGATTCGTGGGTAATATCGGTAGCAGTCATAATGGACTTCGATTATTCAATGCCGTAAGAATTCAATAATTGTTGGTATTCATCACTGTTGCGGCGGCGCAAAGATTCGTTTTTAATCAATTCCTGGATCTTCATCACCCCGTCAATGATGGCTTCTGGGGTAGGGGGGCAACCTGGCACATACACATCTACCGGAATCACCTTATCGATGCCCTGCAAAACACTGTATGTATCAAAAATTCCCCCTGAAGATGCACAGGCACCCACCGACAATACCCAGCGAGGCTCGGCCATTTGCAGATAAACCTGCTTGAGTACCGGCCCCATCTTTTTAGCAATGGTACCCATCACCATGAGTAAGTCGGCCTGGCGAGGTGAAAAGCTAAGGCGTTCGGAACCAAAACGGGCCAAATCATAATGTGCACCCATGGTTGCCATAAACTCGATGCCGCAGCAGGAAGTAGCAAAGGGAAGTGGCCAAATGGAGTTGGCACGAGCCAAACCAATGGCTTTATCAAATGAGGTGGCAAAAAAACCTTGTCCAGTGTGACCTTCGGGACCTTCAACCAGTTTAACAGCCATTTTTTTTAGTTATGAGTGATGAGTGATGAGTGATAAAACCCATGCCTCTACTTGTTTTAAAAATCAGGATTACATCTGTCCTTTTTCCCAATTGAGGGCTCCTTTTTTCAAAACATAAAGATAGCCTAAGAACAGGGGGGCGATGAAGAGCAGCATCTTCAAGTAGCCTGCTCCACCCAATTCCTTGAAATTGACTGCCCAAGGGTAAAAGAAGATCACCTCCACGTCAAACAACACGAAGAGGATGGCAGTAAGGAAATACTTGATGGAAAAAGGCAAACGAGCGTTACCTACCGATTCAACCCCACACTCAAATGCCTCGGCTTTTTGAGCGGTGTAACGTTTGGGCCCCAACATGTGGGTGGCCACCATTGTAGTGACAACGAAACCTCCGGCTACCAGTAGTTGAATCAGAATTGCGATGTAATCAAATTGACTCTCCATAGTTCAAATGTATTTGGGCGATTACCATTGCAACAATTGGCACCAACAATCCATGAATATATTCGTGGGACAGTGCAACTTATTCGGTCAAAATTGTGTCAATGGGAATTCGGAAGCAAAAGTATCAAAGCATTTTCAAATTATTAACAGTATTGCAAAGTAAAGGTTTGTAATGATTTTATTTGTACGAAGTCTAAATAAATAAATTAAAGCCTTGATTGCTAGTGACTTGTATTTTCAATCGATACTGAAAATACAGTTTGATTTGGAAAAAAAACCAAAAGCGGAATAAAATGTGGAGGATTGGGGAAGGAGTAGAATAAGGTTTCCTGCAGCAAAGGATAAAAAAGTCGCCTTGTAGCCTAAGCAGTCAGGTGAACGAGGGAATGGAAGACATATTTTTTTATTTTGTATTTTTTGTAGGACGGTTTGCTGAAGTTGCAATTGTGTGACAATAAATCCGGTTTTGGAAAACATTTTTCCAAAACCGGATTATCCTTCAGCAAATAAAACAGCATCAGCGATTGACCATCGCTTGTTGTAAAAATTCATTCGGATTGCGGTGCATCCTTTTTAAGGTATTGACTGGATCATTGAACATTTGAGCCAAAACAGGATGGGACAAATCGTACCCTTTCCCTTTTAATCTAGCTGCTGTTCCAGCGAACAATTTTTTGATCAGGGCAGCATTCAAATCTACATTCCGGTCAAATGCTGCATCATCCATTATGTTGTTTTGGAATACCGAAGTGGGTGTTGAAGCAGTGCCAGTCAAGGCCAAAGCTGGATCCTCGGTTACAGAAGTGGCATCAAGCACGTCTTTTTCCCCCAAAAGAGTGAGGGCTTGATCTAATTTACGTTCTATTTCATCCACTTTACCCGCCAAAGCATTGGATTTGATACCCACCCCAGCATTGATTAAATTGAAAGGCAAATTATTTTCAGCACTTTCCCAAGCAACGCCTACGATTTTTGCATAATCTGCAATCGACAACGCATCAGGATTTACGGCAATTCCAAACCCATCATTGTTTCCAGAGGGAAGGATGTAGTCGCCAGCTTTAACTTTCCCCATCACCCGCACTGGAACTTGGCCCATGAAGGCAATTTTTTCAAATTTGTCTTCTGAGCCTGGAGCAGGTGTTTTTCCTAAGAATGCAGGGAATGCTGAAACAACCATATTTCGACTGGAATGTGCCGTATTCAGTGATGCAACACCCCCATTAACGCCAACAATTTCACCATAAACCATGTCTCTTTCACCCTTATTGCGCAGCAGCCATTCTGCATAATCCCCTGCTCCCGAAGAATAAGAAACGCCAACTGCACTGCGGATTCGATCGAAAGAAGTACCAGTAGCAGTAAGATAAGATGCTAATTCTACAACCCAAACATCCAGCTTAACTCCACTGGCGACAGCACCAATTACAAGTGCAGGAACATCACTGCAAGCGATTGTTCCCAGCGAAACACCACAAATTACAGAAGCTAAAACTCCGGAAGCTGTTTCCCCCGCAATTTTGAGGCTTATTTCTGCAATTTTCCCGACCAGTGCAGCAGCATTCAGGGTGGTTACAGCGACCATGGTTGCGTAGGAATCACTTGCTTCTAATTCCGAAAGTGTTTGGCCTTCAATCCGGCCTTGAACACCGATATCGTCAGCAAAAGTGACAAAATTGTTGGATTTTGAACGGGAGCCGTTAATTTCCACCCAAACGCCCTGTGTATTGTTCGCACCTTCCACGACCACTGGATAAAAACTCTTATCATGATCAGGTCCTGCCGCTACCTCGGAAATCAATTCCAATTTACCAAGGGTAGTTAGCGTTAGAAAAGCTTTGTTATTGGTTTTGAAAACCAAATTGGCATTGTCCTTGGTTCCAACAAAATGGACATTGGGATTGGTCGCCAAGTTGCCAGAAGTGGTCCAATAAATAGATTGAAATCCACTTTTTTCAATAGGCTGATCGTCATCAAGGATGCTGGGATCATAGAGCGCAGAAGTAGTAGCAGCATGCATGGCGTAAGGCACTGCCAGCAATGGAGATTTGCTAACTAGATCAAATTGGTTGGTCTCTTTCTGAGCCATTTCAATCTGCAACCAAAGTTGTTCACTAGCCCAGGGGAGCGCAGTGAGTACCCCATTTTTTTGTTCCCCTTTACCAATCATCAACTCAAACCTTCCATTTTGATCAGTGAGTACCTTTTGGATCTCGGAATAATACCCTTCGTGAGCTTCATTGTTGCTTTTGATGCTAATTTTAAGGGTTACTTCTTGATTTACAATGCCTTGGCTAGCCGCATCCCGCAGCATGGCTTGGTATCTAAAACCAGTGGAAAAAGTGGACTGTCCAGACAGTGTTAAGGACATTAAAAGGCAAAAAACAGCCGGATACCACCACAAAAAATACTTTTTCATGTGTTTTTATTTTTGCCACCAGCATGATCAGGTTATTGAAAAAATTAAGCTTGGCGAAAATTTTCAATGACCTGATCATTATTAGCGGTTATTTTTTCATCTGGATTTTTTGATCAATCATACCCCATTGTGTGGTGTATGCAGGATCACGACGCAGTTTTTTGGTTGTTTCAATGGGGTTGTTAAATAACTCTACCAAAAGTGGATTAGCATGGTAATTGATGTTCTGCGTTTCAAAGTGAGTTTTGACCTGCTCGTAGAGCAGCTTGATGTCCCATGCATGCTCATCCAGATATTGATCAAATTCAGTATCGCTCAAGGTTTTCGAATAGTTTGTACTGGCACTTTTGAGTAAATTTGGATCTAAAGCATGGCTTGAATTGGCATAATCAGCATTGACTTTACTCATCAGGTAGGATTCAACCTGGGCAATCTTTTTTGCTAGCGCTTCTACTCTAGGTGCTAAATCATTGTTGTTTATGCCAACTGCCACCGTGACAATATTCATTGGCCGGTCCTCTGCTGCCTCCCAGGCTACACCCAAAATTCTGCCATAATCCAGGGTTTTCATATCCACCGGATGAACTGCAATGGCAAACCCGTCATTGTTTCCAGAGGAAAGGATGTAGTCGTTTAGCGCTACTGGTCCAGCAACTCTTACGGGTACTTGCCCCATAAAAGCTATTTTTTCATATAAATTTTGTTGGTCTGGTTGGGGGGAATTGCCCAACACAATTGGCGCTTTGGAAACCACCATCAGATGGTCTGCGTTTTTGGTATCTAAAGAAACTTGTCCGTTTTTAACCCCTACTACTTCTCCAAAGGTTAAATCTCTGACCCCGGGCTTGCGCATTAACCATTCTGCGTAGTCCCCATTTCCCGATTTGTACGCTACCCCAACTTTACTTAGGATTTGATCGGCCCAAGCTCCATAGGCGGTTGCCAACGAAATACCTTTAACGGTCAAGTTGGCAATTTTGGCAATGACGGCAATACCCGCCAAGGTAGACCAGCCACTGGCAACTTTTGCGGGGGCTTCAATAGCTAAGGCCGCAATTTCACCAATCAGCGAGACGTTGTTAATCGCATAAAGAACGGTTTGGGTAACGAATATTTCCGAAGTTTCCAGTTCAGAGCGGGTCTGACCTTCAATTCTTCCCTGAATGCCAAAGTCATCTACAAAAGTCATAAAATTGTTGGCACTGGAGCGCGAGCCATTGATTTTGATCCACATGCCCTGAATATTCTGCGTGCCTTCTACCACCATTGGATAGCTGGCCTTCTTATCCTGTGAACCAGCAGCAATTTTTGACCTCAATTCCAACTTACCTTGAGTGGTCAAGGTCATGTGAGCAATGTTGTTTGTTCTAAAAGTGACATTTTGGTTGTCCGCGGTTCCCAAGAAATGAGTGGGCGGTTGGGTTCCTGCGTTGCCGGAGGTATTCCAATAAATGGACGACGCTTTTTCCAAACTACTTTCGGTGGGTGGTATCAGGTTTCTCGATGTTTTTGCATGAAAAGCAAAAGGCACCGCCAACAATTGTTTATCACTTACCAATTCATAGGTCTGTTGTTCATTGGAAGCGATCTCAATCCGCATCCAAATTGATTCTTTTGACCAAGGGACCTCGACCCAACGACCATTGAGGGGATTACCTCTACCGATTGCAATTTTAAAGGCACCTATTTCATCGGTAGATACTTTATGGTTTTCTACATAAAATGGAAGGGCCGAATGGTCATTGCCAGATAATGACACGCGCAACCGAACTGAACGGTTTTTCATGGGCTGGCCATTGTCATCCAGCGCAACTGCTTGATAGTTCAAGGCTTGCCATGCTGAAGATTGAGCCTGTGCTGAAATTGACCAGCCAAGGGCAACAAAGCATAGGATGAGCATTTTTTTCATGCGCTTTGCATTTTTTTATCAGAAATCAAGTGCAATCATTTGAAATAAATTCTGCATTTGTAAGGCCTGATGCTTATTTTGTCGATTGAATGGTGTGATCGATGCTGTTCCAATAAGTTAAAAAATTTGGATCTCGACGCAAGGTTTTGATCGCTTTAACGGGGTCAGCAAAAATTTGGTTGAATTGCAGAATGGTTTGGGCGTTGTACCCTTGTTCGATCATTTTGGCTTTGGATAAAGTAAATATTTGTTGGATTATGGCCTGATTTTGGTCGATATATTGGTCAAAACCCTCATCAGAAATTAATTTGCCAAAATTGGTACTGGTTTTTTGAGGGGATGAATTTGTTGCAGCTTGTGGGGAATAAGGCTTAAATTCAGCTTTCCCTTCCAAGTAGGCTAAAATATTGTCCATTCTCTGGTTGAGTTCATCCACCTTGCCTGCCAAATCATTCGCGTTGATTCCAACAGCTACGTTGATGTAGTTTGCCAGACCGTTTTCCGAGTTTTCCCAGGCTACACCCACAATTTTATCGTAATCCCCGGGCAGCATTTTAGCAGGAGAAATGGCTACACCACAGCCATCATTGTTCCCAGAAGGAAGAATGTAGTCCCCTATTTTTACCTCGCCGACCACCTTTACCAGAACTTGCCCTAAAAATGCTACCTTTTCGTATTGATCTGCATCTGCCTTGGCTGGTGTATTTCCCAACACAATCGGATCTTTTGACACAACCATCAAGTGTCGGGCATTTTTGGTATTCAAACTTATTTCTCCGGCATCCACGCCTACAATTTCACCAAAGTAGATGTCTCTTTCTTCTGGTTTCCGTTTCAACCACTCTGCATAGTCTCCGTTGCCTGAACTATAAGCTACCCCTACGGTTTTATGAACGCGTACACTCCAGGCAATGGAGGCCGCCAGCAAGGAAGCTGCTTGAATGGTGTAAGTGACTGCTTTGGCAATCATTGGAGGAGCTTTGGGGCTTTTCCAAAATCCTACACCAACGTCTGCTATTTCAAGACCTAAGGCTACAATGTTGGCAGCCAGAGCGATGCCGTTTAAGGTAAATACAGCAGTTGTATACTGATAGGTAAAAGAGGATTCCAACTCTGCAACAGTCTGGCCTTCAACTCTTCCCTGAATCCCACTTGCATCTTCAAAAGTGAGGAAATTATTGGCTTTTGACCTGCTTCCATTGATCTCAATCCAAATTCCCTGAGTATTTAGGGTGCCTTCTACAACCACCGGGTAGCTTGATTTTTGACTATCAGGACCTGCGGCGGTTCGGTTGGTTAGTTCCAGGCGCCCCGTGGTGGTCAAAGTCATGGCAATCACATTGTTCGTCTTAAATACCAAGGGTTTATTGTCGGTTGTGCCAATAAAATGAGTAGTAGGTTTGGTACTTGTATTTCCTGAAGTAGTCCAATAAATGGATTGATTTTTTTCACTAGGTAAATCCAGCTCGGTGTCAGTGACAATTTGTTCAGCAGTAGCGGCATAGTAGGCATAAGGTACCGCAGCCAGTTCAGTTCTATCGACCAATTCAAAATTTTGGCTGCCAGATGTAGTAATCTCGGTTTGTAAAAAAATCGAATGATCAGCCCAGGGAATGCTATCTAAGCCACCTTTTAAGGCCCCGCCAGATCCGATTACAAAATTGAATAGACCCAGGTTATCGGTGGTTACTGTATGGGTTTCCGAAAAATGCTCCTGATCAACTCCTGCCTCATTTTTTGAAACAAAAGAAAGCCTGAATGTGACCCTTGAATTGGTCAATAGTTTACCAGCAACATCTCGGGCAACTCCTTGATAATTAATTCCCTGTAGGGCTGATTGAGCCGAGAGAAATGAAACACCCGTGATGGCAAAAAGCAAAAGGGCAAGTAGAATTTTTTTCATTTTCGCTACAATTAATAATGGAATAGTTGAAGCTGATTAATGGCCTCCTAACAAGGAACTAAATTATTGCGTTTTGACCACTTTAAAGGTCTGTAAAGGCGCTTCGTTGTAGTACTGAAGGGATAAGAAATAAACTCCTGCTGGGTATTTATTTAAATCCAATTCGGTATTGCCAATGGTTAAATGGCGCAATTTTGTAAGTACTCTCCCCTGAACATCGCTGAGGATGGCGGACAATTCTTTTTCTTCCTTTTGATCAATGGTCAGAAATAGTTGGGATTGAACTGGATTTGGAGCGATGCGTACCAACGCAATGCTTGGGTTTTGCAGGTTGCTTACCTGCAAAACAGGCTGGTGAAAACCTTCCGTGACTGAACCACCCCCTGGAGTTGTCCAACGCAATACCGCAGTTTCACCCAAAGTCCAGGCTAAGCGAATTTGCTTGGAAGGACTGTTAATGGTTCCTCCCGCGGTACTCAGTACTTCCGGAGTCAAAGACTGAGCCTGGCCTGAAAGTGCAGCTACAATAATTGCGACCACCAACGTAAACTTGCAAAATTTCATGATTGAAAAATTGACAGCTGCCTTCCGATTTTGCCCCGATCAAAGATCGTGACAAAATCGGAAAGTACACTGGGTGATTAACGGTTCAACAGAATCATCTTCTTGGTATCGGTGAAGTCAGCGGTTTCGAGGGTGTAATACAACACGCCGCTGGCTCTCAAATCAGCTTGCTTCAGAATGACCTTGTTTTCACCTTTGACATAATTGCTCTCCGTGCGGTAAACCAAACTTCCTTTGGTATCGCGGATGGTCAAAGTGCCCTTGGCGGCCTTTGGCAGATAGAACCCGATGAGGGTTTCATCCTGGAAGGGGTTAGGTGTATTCTGGCGCAGTACAGCAAGGTCTTGAGTGACATCGGCACCGAAGCTGAGCTTGATACCGATGGACTCATTTTGCTTATCGTAGGCTTCGGCAGGAGTAAGGCGACTGCTGATGTTCAGCACCTCGCTCAATTTCACCCCCGTTTTGGCTTTCAATTTCAAGGTAAACAGCACCTCATTGCCAGCGGCATTGAGGCCACTGCTGAGGTTCCAGCTAGTGGTGATCATTCCCTTGTCCTTGAAGATTCCAAAGTTATCAGCCTTGGCTACTCCATATTCAATGCCTTCCAGCTCAACGGCATTCAGGTCGTAGTTCAGTGTGAACTGGTAACCCTGAATGTTTTGCAAGTCTTTGGCACGGATGGCAATGTTGTATTGATTGTTGGCCTTCATGGCTACTTCTTCCGCGTTCAACAGCATCGTGCGGTCGGTACGGATTTCGGTAGCAGCTAGTCCAGAGGTGGTTGCTGCATTGCCATTGACATCGCCCATTTTGACAGCGATGAAGTCGGCTTTGACATTACCAACCAGGTCGTTGACGTTGACTACCTCTGGATACTCAGCCGTGAATGGGTTTTGAGCATCCGGGAACTTGTAAGTCGCATCAATGAATTTCCAGCTTGGTACATTGTTGAACTTGGTATCGATGTTCAGAATCAACTTGCGAATCTGGATCATGTCCAGGGTACTGATCGACTTGGAGTTGTTGACGTCAGCGGCAATCATGCGGTATGCGCCTTCCAGCGGCTTGACCCCAAGGATGTGCTTTTGAATCAAAACAAGGTCGAAGGTAGATACCCCGTTGAGGTGATCCTTATCCAATTGAGCACTTACACTGAAGTCACTTCCTTTTACCAGCGAATTGAAGGTGAAGGTACCTACTGCAGGCGTATTGTACTTCATGGTTGCGGCACCACTCAGGTCTACTTGTACACCCAAGACTGGTTCAGCTTCGTCGGTGGTGATCAAACCAGAGATGCTACCCAGGTCTACATTGCCCGAACCTCCGCAAACTTTACGGTTGTCCTGTACTTCTATGTAGGTTACACAGAAGTCGTGGTTGCCCGCATTGTCCCAGGCATGCAATTCAACCAGGATGTTTTTGCCAGCGTCAGCACAAGTGAGCGGCAAGCTGGTCTGAGCCTCAACCACTGGGCTACCCACCCGGTTGATGGAGTACTTGGTGACCAGTTTAGCACCCGCTGCATTGGTTTCAGTACCCTGACCGTTGCAATCGTAGATTTTGGAAGCTACGAAGTCGGAAGCCCACACGGTCATCATACCAGCACCAGCGCCATCCGGCATCAGTTCTGTACTCAAGCCATTGATACAAATTGGAGCCGGAGCCTTACAGTCTTCGACCGTAAATGGAATCCGAGTGGCATCACTGAGGTTACCACACTCATCGCGGACTACTATGATGAGGTCATGTTTGCCTTGAGGCAAGTTGCTGACGTTGATCTCGAACTGGCCGTTGCCCAATGCTTTAGTGCTCCAGCGAGGAGTACCGAATAGAATCATGCTACCTGTATTCAGGGTCTGGAATGGAGCAATCATCAAGTATTGGGTTTCGAGGGTCACTTCGTTGCTGCAGTTGTCCTTACCTGTAACGATCATTTTGATGTTGGCCAGGCAATCGCCACCTTCGCGGATGCAGAACTTGGCTGGATCACCGGTCACCACTGGTTTCACTTCGTCGTATACCTTAATGATCTGGGTATACATGAAGGAGTGGTAGAACTCACCCACGGGCAAACCATAAGGATTGTCGCGGAAAGCATCTTCACAGAATGGTGGAACAAAAGCTTCATCGTTTCCAGAAAGTACTTTGCCATCGCTAAGGGTATTGACTGGCGTTTCATTGACCGTTTCGTCCAAAGACAAGTAGAATTCTTCGCGTTGGTTTTTGTCTTTGTCGCGAACCAAGACATAGATTGGCGTTTTGCCGTATTCATTGTAAGCGCGATCCACCACATAAACGCTGCCTTCCTGCATTGGATCACCACAACGATCATCGTAAGCACACCAGTCGATGACGGTGTAGGTACGGAAGATTTTGTAGCACTCTGTATCCGAAGCATCGTAGCGCTTATCACTAACGTTGACTGCGAGGATGTCACAACCCAACTCTTTAACGAAGGCGGTATCGATCACTGGTACTTTGCAGTCGCGTTGATCTACGTCTTTAGGGAAGCAGATGTTGTATTCGCGAACGGGCAGTACCCGGATGATTTGTCTGCAGCTCAAGCTTTGATCCCCTTTGACCGTCTTTTTGGTGAGGGTCCAAATCCGTTCAATGGTACCCGCTCCACACTTGAGGCGTTTAATAACAGTGTAAGTAGTATCGAAGTCAGCACACAGGTTGCCACTGGTAATGATCACATCACCAAAAATTCTGGCTGACTGTATTTTATCGTCAATGAAAGCGAGGTTTTTATCATCGCAATAAATGGTCTGTTCCCAAGGGGCAGCACATTGTGGCGCAATTTTATCCTCAATTTCGATGTTGTTCCAGCAGTAGTTGCGGTTGCCAGCTTTGTCTCCTCCCCACAATTCAACCATGACCGAACCGCGATCACAACAGAAGAAAGGCACGGAATCCATAAGCGGAGTCATCAACAACTTGGAGTTCGAATCGATGGTGAAATATTCTCCGGGATCGGCCTTGCGGTTGCGGTTGACGTCCACATAATCCTGTTCTGTGGTCAGCGCTGGATTGTAAGCATCAATTTTGCCGTTTCCGTTGGCGTCTACGACCCCTTTGATTCCGATGAAGTTAGGATTGCAGGCATCAGAAATGGGTCGGCGCAGGCGTTTCCATTCTACAGCGCCACAGTTGTCCCAACTGCCTTCGTCCACCTGTTCACCGCTGACAAAACCAAGTCCACCATTGTTGAGGCTGAGTACCAATTTGTCATCACACTTCATCACGGGTGAGATTTGATCGGTAGCGCGGATGGGGTAATAAATGACGGTGTCCTTGTTGCACACATCATAAACCCTGAGGCGGAGGAACCAGTGGCCGAGCATGGGGATGCCTGAAATGGCGTAACCTTTGTCACAATCGCCTTTTACAGTTACACCTGGATCGGTTTTCCATTCATAACTTCCAGTTGGGCGTTTGAATGGATCCAGGATTGGTGCCCGTTGGAGTACTTGCAGATCGAAGCACCAGCTACTTTGTTCCGTTACTTCCAGGTCTTTACGGGTAAAGAAGTAACCACCTTTGCACTCCATTGGTCCCGTAGAGATGATCAGTACATCTCCGGCGTCGTATTGTGGCAGTTTGTCGTCTTCTGGTTTGTCGCGTTCCCCACCAGGGTAGCCACTTCCTTGAACGCCGTCGCGATCATAATCGGGAATAGTAACAATGGGATCGCCATTGTCTCCGACGATCAATTGTTGTTCCCAGGTCAGCATCTTTGCCCCTTCATTCCAGAACAAGCCTGCATAACAAGCTGAGTCTGGATGGGAAACGAGGTGGTAAACCGGATAATTCGCTTGATCACCTTTCATGCCATAACACCAATCCAGAATGGTCCAGCGGCGGATGATTTTTTTGCCACAAGCCCCTACGTTGAACACACTTTCGTCGGTGAAATTTATGGCAAAACCGCAATAATCCCGACCCGTCAAATAAATCCGTTTACCTGCACCATTGAGGTAATAGGGTACCGATTCAGTTAAATTGAATGGTGCCTTGATCAAATCTGCCGGCAATAGGTCTTTGGAAAGACCAGAAAGATTGTTGGGGATATCCACTCTACATTCCGGCAGGACTATTTTTGGTCTGCGGAAGGTGATGATTTGATTGCAGGTGACTTTGTTGTTTTTCTCATCTACAAAGGTGAAGGTACGGGTAATCCGTGCGTAGGCAAAAGCTGCATTGGCAGAGGCATCACAATCGGCCAATACTTCCAGTACGTCCTTGACATTGTCCAACCAGGTTTGACCACAAGAATCGTTACCTACTGCAATACCAGTATAATAAGGATAATTAGGATTGGTCCAGGACTTGGCTACATTCAGCACGCTGTCGATATCGGTACAAACAAAGCTGTAAGTACCTGCTGGAAGGTGATTGATTACTTTGCGATCGGTATTGGGGGCACATTTCACCACTGGAGCAATTTTGTCTTCCAGGATAAAGTCACCCCACAGTTCCACACAACTGTTGGCTACACTGATAACGGTATAGATGAGTTTGCGGTCCAAAAACTTCTTGGCGTCAAATGGCCGGGGATCATCGGAAGTCCAAAGGGTTTCTTTGGTCCATTTATCCTGAATGATCACAGCGTAATAACTGCCTTCGGTGTATTTGTCAAAACCACAAGCTGGGTCAAAGTTGGGAACAAAAATATCCGCATTGATGATGGACTCGCATTGGCTATTCAGGGCAACGCGTACGTCCTTGATGCCACTGTTCCAACGGGTTTTGATCCAACATTCGTCATTTTGAACGGTTTTGTCATTTTCATCTTCGTACTTGTCTCTACCTGTTACGTTTGGTGAGACATAAGGTGGCTGGTAATCTCCTTTCAAACCTCGATCAGCAACCATACCTTCAAAAGCAATCATGTCACTTCCAGGCATCGGATCGTTGAATTCATCGGTAGCATCAAACACCACAATGGATTTGCCAAAACGCGGGTGGAAGAAGCGGAAGTCGGTCAGTGGCCGTTTAGTCCCAGTTTGTTTGTTGAAACCAACCGCACGTGCAGTGACCTGACCTTGCGACATCCAAGGGTATTTCTCAGTTTGAGACGGATCGATTTCAAACTCAACCCGGATGCACACTATCGAATCGCCGCGCAGCAAGAAGTTGGTGTTTTCGGAAGTAGGCACCAACAAACGCAGATCGGTGACCCCATTGTAGTTGGGGTTGGGCACCAATTGTTGTTTTGCACCCAACTGTGACTTTCTGTATTTGCCATATGCTGGCCCTTTGATGTAGGCACTGTCGGCAATGCTCACCTTAGGTTTGGTACCAGTATACAAGGCATTGCCATAAGCAGCTTTCAGATCAAGGAAGGCTTGCAAACTATCGAGCGGTACTTCTTGTGGGTTTTTCACACACAAGTGCATGATCACATTGAAGTTGTTACACAGTTTGCTGGTCGGGAAATAAACCCCTACAATATCTAGGTTGGCCTCAATATTTGGCTCGTCAACCCAACCAAAATCTACCGTTTTATCCCACTGATTATCGGGGAAGAAAGCAGTTGTGAATGGATTGGCATTGTCTTGAGCATCACGTTTGCCATTTTCGAGCGCATCATTTGCCCTTAGCTCAGGGTTTGGATTCCGTTCATTGAAAGCAGGTCCGAGTAGTGGCCGGTCATTTACACAAACTTCAGGTTGGCGGCTGTTGCCATCCAGGATTTTGACAAAAGCACCAGGGCCTCTGCTGGTTCCACTTACCCCTGAAGTTAACCCGTCGCTATCTTGCCCGTCGCTCACTCCGGGGTTATCCTGGAGGGTGACCACGCGGTGTTTCGGCCAGGCATTGACAAAGCTGGCACTATCGGTGGCGAAGTATTTCATGGGCAACACGTAGTAGATACCCGGTATCAAACCGCGGAAGGAATACAATCCGCTGTCAGCTGAGGGAGAAATACCGGATTTCACCAGCGCTCCCGGAGCATAAGTACCCACCGAAGGTGGTGCGATGGTACGGTTGTACAAGATGTCAGTAATTGAACCTAAAGAAGACAAACTGGTTTGGTAACCCACGGTGTCAAATGCACCCGTAGTACCATTCACTCCACCCCAGATGAGTACGAGGTGCAGTGAGTCCACCACATCTTCGTTGGCATCCTGATCGCCAAATACATCGTGGTCAAACCAGGCCAGGTTGCCAATTTTGGCAACTGGAATGGCGTAATCTTCCACTTCCCCTTGTGGGTATGGGTATCTTCCGGTATTGCCTGTCGCGTCCACAAAAGGCTCGTAAGCTTTTATGTATGGCGACACGCTCATGTGGAAGTTGTTGTTGTCCGCACCCAAACCGTTGGGGAATGCATTGGGGAAGCTTGCAGCATAGTTGGTCCAGCCCAGGCGGAAGCGCATGAATACCGTACCCGAGTCAAACACGGCGGTAGTAGGCACCCGGAAGGCCAGGATGGTACTATCCACACCGTTTGCACCCGTTGCGGGCAGGGTTGCGGTGCGGGTATCGGTAATGTCTGCGACGTTGTTGGTGGTCAATGGCGCATTCGCCGAAGTGGATTGATGCGTGAATTCTATTTTTTCCGCAGGAATGTCCATCACGCCGTTGCCGTTCCAGTCGATGAAGGCATCGAGGTAAGCAGTACGGTTGACGTAGCCACCAGCTGAAGTATCCTGCGAAGTGTAGTTGACTTTGATGTAAGCAAATTCACCAGGGAGCAGTGGCGAAAGCAGGCGTACACCTGTTTCATCATCGGCAGTTATACCTTTTTTGAAGGCACCCTGGTCATCGTCATCACCACCCGCTTTGCTGCCAGCATCGGCGTCGGGTTTGCCATTCAGTTCGCCATCTACCCCTTTACCGAGGTACAAACGAGGTTGGATGGCGTGCCGTGGACCAAACTTGTTGTTGAACAAAGCGTTCATCGAATCGCGCAGCGTCAGATAATTGGAACCTGGCAATACGGAAGCAATCGGCAAATCACCATAATCAAACCCAGTGTAACCAAAGTCACGGGTTTCGTCGTATTGGTTGTCTGGGAAGTTGTTCAAGGCATCGGGAGAAGGTGGTCGATTGTTGCCTGCGACCAAACCACCCACATCGTTGCGAGGAGCGTTTTCATCCAAACACAACATCATCGGATTGGTGATGGTGAAGGTGTCGGTCGTGATGCGGTTGTCGATCAGCAGGTCGTCGCCATTGCTATTGTCATCAATACAAGCATCGTCAGATGGATTTGGATTGTTAAACGTAGCGGTCATCCCCGCTGGGTCAGATACGATCAGCTGGTAAACTGGATTCGGAATACCAGAAGGATCAACGTTGCCGATCAAGCCACAGAAGAAGTAGCGGCCATTGGCATCGGTGGTATCATGATACGTAAATTCGTAAGGATCACCCGAGTTCAAAATGCCATCAGCACCTGCGAATTGCAGTTTGATGGGTACATTTTTGATGCCTGGTTCGAGCAGATCCTGGAAGCCATCGTAATCGCGGTCTTCAAATACGGTGTTACCCACTTTAGACAGCGAAATGAAATAATCTTCGACTTCCCCGTAAGGAATCACGCCACCAGGAACCTGTGAATTACGAGCCCCGGGCTGAGGATCAGGGAAGTTGAGGTTGGCTGCTAAAATTCCGTTTGGCCCCAAACGAGGATCATAGCTGATGCGGAAACGAGACAAAATATTGCCATTGTTGTAAGCCACATTAGCAGGAACTTTGAAGGTCAGGGTGATGGAATCCGCAGCCGAAGTCAAGTATTCCATTTCCAACTGCACCGCTTGGGTATTGGGTTCCAGCACCGTTGGTTTGCCATCGAGCAGGCTGAAAATAATGTGTTCGTTCGCATCAATGTTGCCCGCGGCATCGTCAAAGTTGCCGTCACCGTTCCAGTCCATCCAAGCATGCAGGAAGGCATCGGGGCCATCAAAGTTGTTTTTGGCCTTGTATTTGACCGAAATCATGGCATTGTAACCAGCGATCATCGGAGTCAGGAAGCGGATACCATCTTCATCATCCCCACAAGTATTGGCTGCCTCGTGGAATGGCCAGCGACGACCTTGTGAAGGATCGTAGGGGAAGTTGGGATAATTGCTGAAGTTGGCGATAGGATCATCCCCACCTGAATCTGGGCCGGGTTTGAATTCAGCGCCAGCATCCTGGTCAGGTTGTCCCAACCATTCTACATCCTGACAGTTACCCAAACGGAGGTCTGGGGTAACGATATGCTTAGGACCTTCTGGTTTGGTACCATTTTCAGTAGTGATAAAATTGGTATTGGAAGGATCACCAGCTGGAATGTTGGTGGTTTCCGCCAAATCGCCTAAGTCCAGACCAACATAACCAAAGTCGATGCGTTGTTCTACGCGGTTATCGGGAAAAACACCCACTGCATTTGGATCGAGCAGTTGTGGGTTGCCCTGGTCAAGGATTCCTTCTTCATCGGTGCCGATTTGATCAGCTTTGAACTTGATTTGTTGGCTTTTTGACTGACGTCTTTCGCCACTGACATAATCCCACGGATTGTTGAGTGGTTTGCCATCACTGTCAAGGTCTTCTTCGGTTACGTTTTTGATGTGGTCAAAACGAGTTGGCGTCAAACCAAAAGTATCAAGCGCAATGATTTGATAAATCCCTTCAATCATCCCAGTGAAACCATAAACCCCATTTGCATCGGTGTAGGTTTGTAGCACATAGTCCTGAATGAGGTCACTTCCACCATTGACCGCCAAGGTGTTGGGGTTGGTATTCGTATTTTGATTAACCGAGTCACATACTCCAGTGAAAGGAACAATACCTCCAAAACGAAGGATCACCCGTACATTCTGGATGCCGAGATTGATTTCGGAAGCATCCTGCAGGCCATTGTTGTTGCGGTCTTCCCAGACCAAATTGCCCAGTTTGAACACTGGAATGACGTAATCTTCCACTTCACCATCCAGTGCTAAACCGTTGGGTGAAGGTGCTGCATTAAAGATGGCATCACTAGTCAAACGGAAGCGGAAGAAAACTTTACCTTCATCAAAAGTGGCATTGGCTGGTACGTTGAAGGTGACGACCTGAGCAATCGCTGCTGCATTAGCCGGTAGGGTGGTAGTGGTCACTGGATCAAGGGTGCCATCGTTGTTCCAGTCCGCATAAATGTGCAGGATCGCGCCACTGGCCGAAGCATTGCTGGCGGTAAAGGCGATTTTTGCCGGATTACCAGGTGCCAATGGAGTAAGGAATACAATGCCGTCTTCGTCATCGGGTAAACGATTGAGGTCGTCGCCATCGCCTTTGGCCGAAGGTTGCCCGTCGGGTTCGGTATCCACAACAGTACCCAAAATGACCAGCGGGTGCACAGGTACCGCATGGCGGGCACCATTGCGGGCGCGTAAAGTTTGGAAGTCATTTGGTCCAATTCCTACCGTAGCATCTGGCAAATCGCCAAATTCTTCGGTTTGTAACTCCACCATAAAATCTTCCACTTCCCCATCGGGTGCTTGACCGTAGGCATCCAGGATTTCACCGGAAGTGAGGCGAATGCGCACCCCAATGGAATCAGAAATGCCAATATTTGGAATGATGTAATCAAAATCAATGTTGCCAGTGAAAGCCGCAGGTACCGTTTTAAAGCTTGTTTCTTTTGGCCCAGTGAAAATCCCATCCCCGTTCCAGTCGATGAAAGCCCATAGGGTAGCTGTTTTTGCAGGGAAATTATTCACTACAGGCACACGCAGACGAATCGGTTCTCCAGCGATAAGTGGATAAGGAGCAAGTGTAGTGGGATCAATGAAGTTAGCAATCGTTAAATCTTCATCGTTGAATCCATTGAAATCGTCACCCGAAGCAGCTTGATTGGGCTGACCTTCGTTTTCAGCATCCGGGGCTGTAGCGCCGATGTAGAGCGAAGTAACGGGCGGGTTGCTGCCATCGCCATCCAGGTCAATCGCATAGATTTTGTGGCTTGGGCCAGGCTGTCCGCCTTCATTATCGGTAATGTAGCGTGGTTCTACCAAATCCCCCCAATCATAACCCACTATGTTGACATACAGGTCTTCTACTTCTCCATAAATATCGGTAAGCAAGCCTTGCGCGGGCCCGGTTGACAGTTGCACCGACACACTTTCATTACTCAATCGGAAGCGGGAAGCTACGCGGTTCGGCAGTGGGTTTGGTTCAGTAGGAACGTTGAACAATACTTCATAATAACCACTAAAACCAGGAGGAATGGTATCAGGACCAGATTTTTGATTTTGGTAACCATCTTCAAAAGACCCATCGTTGTTCCAGTCCACAAAACCCATCAAATAGGCATCGCTGCTGGTTTTGTTGGTCACAAAAACCTGGAAACGCGCAGGTTTGCCCCGTACAATGGAGTCAGGAGGAACCACCCCGTCTTCATCATCGATGCCGTTGATGTCGTCACCAAAAGCATTGAATTGAGGTTGGCCATCTCCTTCTGCATCAATGGTATTGCCAATGCGCAGGTTTTGATCGATCAGGTGGCGTGGGCCACGAGTCCCATTGAGGGCAAAGATGGTTTCGTAATTCCCGGTTCCGGTGCCTGGCGCTACATCGGGCAAGTCGGCATAATCAAAGCCAAATACCGTAACGAAGAAATCTTCTACTTCCCCGTCGGGCGCTGGCCCATTGGCGTCAACTACAGTTCCGGTAGTTAAACGTATCCGCACTCCAACCCGCAGGGCATTATCCAGCGCAGGAATGGGAATATTGTTGAACACCAAAGTACTACCCACTGCAGGTGGCGCAGGCAATTCAACCCTTTCCTGAAGATCAATAAAATCTCCATCGCCATTCCAGTCCAGTAACACAATCATATTGGCATTGCGGGCCAAACGGTTGGTATAAGGAATGGTCAGGGTGATGGTATTGCCCGCAATCAAGCGGTCACCAGTAGCGGGATTGGTGAAATTGGTTTGACCCAAATCTTCATCGTCGATGTAATTGTTGTCATCGCCACTGGCATTGGCATCAGGCTGTGCATCCTTTTCGGCATCCGGTGAGGTTGCCCCAATGAACAGGGTATTTTGATAATTGGCCGTAGTCGAACTAGGATCAATGTCAATTGCACCAATGCGGTGGCTTGGCCCAGGTGTTCCACCAATGGCGTCGGTATTGAACAATGGTTCGGGTAAATCTGCCCAGTCGTATACCAGCACTGGTTTAATGTAGTCTTCAATTTCCCCATCCTGAGCCAACCCAAAGGTTCCTGGATTGGCCTGGGTGCTGAGGCGAAAGCGGAAGAAAGCCACATCGCCACCATATTGTGCATTCAGCGGCAGTGGGAAAGTCAACTGGCGGCTTACAGTCCCCGCATTCGCAGCGATTACTGCATCAGCAGGCACTGTAAAGGTGATGGGCAACAATGAATTGACTCCATCATTATTGAAGTCTGCGTACAAATATAAAGTGGCAGGGCTCGCACTAATGTTGGTAGCGGTAAACTGAACCGTAACGGGCTGACCAGGAACCAATGGTGAAGTGATGAAAGTAATTCCATCTTCATCATTGATATTAATGTTGTTCAGATCATCCCCGGTGGCCAAAGCAGAAGGCACCCCATCGGCTTCGGTATCAGTGGCATTGCCCAGGTACACCAGGCGGTTAACAGGGACGGCATGGCGTGCACCATCATCCGCTCTTCTGGTTTGGTAGTTGTTTACACCCAAACCAGCCGTAGGATCGGGTAAGTCGCCAAAATCTTCGGATTGGAGCTCCATCATGAAGTCTTCCACTTCCCCATCTGGGGCCTGACCATAAGCATCGATAATGTTTCCAGTAGTGAGGCGAACCCGCACCCCGATAGAATCAGGCTTGGCAATATTAGGAACGGTATAGCTAAAGTCAACATTGCCGCTGAAGGCAGCCGCCACCGTTTTTGAAGTTGTTTCTTGTGGCCCAGTAAAAATGCCATCGCCATTCCAGTCGATGAATACCCACAAAGTAGCTGCTTTGCTGGGGTTGTTGTTGTCTACCGGCACTCGGAATAAAATGGGCTCGGATGCAATCAGTGGATACGGAGTAAGTAGAGAAGGGTGAATGAAGTTGGTTTTACTCAAATCTTCATCATCCAAATAAGTATTGTCATCTCCCGTAGAAGCTTGGTTGGGTTGTCCTTCCACTTCAGCATCAGGTGAAGTAGTGCCAATGTACAAGGAGTTTTGGTAATTGATTCCACTAGTTGGGTCGGTATCGATGGCATTGATCCGGTGGCTGGGGCCAACAATCCCGCCCTTGGCATCGGTAATGTAACGGGGTTCAGCTAAATCTGCCCAATCGTATACCAATACAGGCCGCTGGTAGTCTTCTACTTCACCGTCGCTGGCCAGTCCAAAAGTACCTGGATTGACTTGAGTCGTGAAGCGGAAGCGGAAGAAGGCCTGGTCCCCGCCGTATTGTGCATTTAAAGGGAAGGGGAAAGTCAATTGGCGGGTAACAGTGCCCCCATTGGCAGCAATGACCGCATCAGCGGGTACCGTAAAGGTGATGGGCAGCAATGAATTGACCCCATCATTGTTGAAGTCTGCATACAAATATAAGGTAGCTGGACTGGCACTGTTATTGGTAGCCGTAAATTGAATGGTAACTGGCTGACCAGGAATCAACGGGGAAGTAAGGAAAGTAATGCCATCTTCATCATTGAGATTGGGGTTGTTTTGGTCATCGCCGACGGCTAGACTGGAAGGTACTCCATCGGATTCAGTGTCGGTGGCGTTACCCAGGTACACCAATTTATTCACTGGAACAGCGTGTCGGGCGCCGTCATCGGCTCGGCGAGTCTGGAAGTTATTGACGCCTAATCCAGCAGTTGGATCGGGCAAATCACCAAAATCTTCAGCCTTCAGTTCCACCATAAAGTCTTCCACCTCACCATCAGGTGCCTGGCCGTAAGCGTCCAAGATTTGCCCAGTGGTCAAACGAACTCGTACTCCAATCGAATCTGGGTTAACAATATTGGGAATGGTGTAATCAAAATCTACATTGCCAGTAAAGGCTCCGGCAACCGATTTGAAACTGGTTTCTTGTGGCCCGGTAAAACTGCCATCACCATTCCAGTCAATAAATACCCACAAAGTTGCTGCTTTGCTGGGGAAATTATTGACCACAGGAACACGCAAACGAATGGGCTCGGAAGTAACCAGCGGAGCAGGGGCAAGGGTGATGGGGGAGATAAAATTAGCTACGGTCAAATCCTCATCATTCACCCCATTGTTGTCATCTCCAGAGGCAGCTTGGTTGGCCTGGCCTTCTTGTTCTGCATCGGGCGCAGTAGCTCCGATGTAGAGGGAGGTCAAAGCCAGCGTTGCTGGGTTGTTATCATGGTCAATGGCATAAATCTTGTGGCTAGGACCAGGTTGGCCACCTTCATTGTCGGTGATGTAACGTGGTTCAGTCAAGTCACCCCAGTCGTAGCCTACAATGTTTACGTAAGTATCTTCTACTTCCCCGTAAATATCGGTAGCCAGGCCTTGGGCAGGCCCGGTAGAGAAGGTGACGGCGGTATTTTCATTGCTCAAACGGAAACGCGCTGCTACTCGCTCAGGCAATGGATTGGGCACATTGGGTACACTGAAGATTACGTCATAGTAACCACTGGTTCCGGGAGCAATGGTGATTGGCCCGGATTTTTGGTTAGGAGACGCATCTTCAAAACTGCCGTCGTCGTTCCAATCCACAAAACCCACCAAGTAAGCATTGGCAGCAGTATTGTTGGTGACAAAAACTTTGAAGCGGGCGGGTTTACCTCTTACCACTGAGTCTGGTTGAATCACTCCGTCTTCATCATCAATACCATTGATGTCGTCACCTACCGCATTGATTTGGGCTTGTCCGTCGCCTTCGGCATCAATGGTATTGCCAATTTTCAACCTTTGATCTACCAAATGGCGTGGGCCACGGGTACCATTGAGGGCAAAAATAGTTTCATAGTTTCCAGTAGCTACGCCTGCGGCTGCATCCGGTAAATCACCATAATCGTACCCGTACACGGTAACAAAGAAGTCTTCGACTTCCCCATCTGGTGCTGGGCCAAAGGCGTCAAAAACTGCACCCGTAGTCAAACGTACCCGCACCCCAACATTGGAGGCATTGTTCAATGCAGCAATTGGAATATTGGGAATGACCATTGTTCCCCCAATGGTATTAGCTGGAACAAGGGTATCAATTCTTTCTTGAGCGTCCACAAAATCACCGTCACCATTCCAATCCAAAAACACAATCAGGTTGGCGGGAGTAGGGTAGCGGTTGGTGTAAGGAATGGTCAGGGTAATGGTATTGCCTGCAATCAGTCGATTGCCGGTAGCAGGATTGGTAAAATTGCTTGGTGACAAATCTTCGTCATCCGGGGAGAGCGCATTGTCATCACCGGAAGCTGTGGCATCAGCCTGCCCACTGATTTCCGCATCGGGAGTAGTGGCACCAATCGACAAAGCGTTTTGGTAATTGACACCCCCCGCACTTGGATCAATGTCGATGGCTCTGATGCGGTGGCTTGGTCCTACGGTTCCGCCGGAGTCATCAGTAGTATACAATGGTTCGGGTAAATCGCCCCAATCATACACCAATAAATCGTCACTGCTGATGTAATCTTCCACTTCACCATCCAGGGCGAGGCCATTGGCAGTAGGGTTGGCGCCAGTATTGAACCGGAAACGGAAAATTACTTTATCGCCACCATAAGCTGCATTCAGGGGCAGGGTGAACGTCAAATTTCGGGTAACTGTTCCCGCATTTGCTGCTACTACGGCATTGGCCGGAACCGTGAAAGCTACCGGAAGTAAGGAGTTGATTCCATCATTGTTGAAATCTGCGTACAAATATAAGGTAGCTTGATTGGCACTGTTGTTGGTACCCGTGAATTGGATGGTAGCAGGTTGCCCGGGAGTCAAAGGGGAAGTCAGGAAAACAATCCCGTCTTCATCATCTACATTGATGTTGTTTTTGTCATCCCCGTCGGCAAGGGAAGAGGGTTCACCATCTGCTTCCGTATCGATGCTACTGCCTAAATACACCAAAGGGGTCACCGACTGAGCATGTCGGGCGCCGTTGTCCTGCAACCTGGTTTGGTAGTTATCGATTCCTAAACCAGCGGAAGGGTCGGGCAAATCGCCAAAATCCAGGGCTTTAACTTCTACCACAAAATCTTCCACTTCCCCATCTGGTGCAGGGCCATAAGCGTCAAAGATTGCTGCTGAAGTCAGGCGCACCCGTACCCCGATGGAATCGGACTGGGAATTGGTAGGTATGTTGAAGTTAAAAACTTCGTTAAAGTTAGCACTGGCAGCTACGGTTCTGCTGAAACGTTCGCCAGTATTTTGGAAAACGCCATCGCCATTCCAATCAATAAATACGACCAGGTTAGCTGTAGTAGGCAGGTTATTTCTACCGGGTACTGTGAAAGCAATCGACTGACCTGCAATCAATACATTATTGGTGCTTGCATTGGTGAAATTGGTGATTGCAAGGCTTTCGTCATCCTGATCCGTATTGTCATCGCGGTTGGCCAAATTTGAAGGGAGGCCATTGTATTCCGCATCGGGAGGGGTTGTGCCAATGTACAACGAAGGCTGACGGTTGGTAATGCTTGGACTCGGATTGATGTCGATGGAATCGATCCTGTGGCTTGGGCCTACCAGTCCGCCCGAAATGTCGGTGGCATATCTTGGCTCATTCAAGTCCCCAAAATCCCGCAGGTGGTAGGTGACGCGAATGTCATGCTCTTCAGAAGGGGCAAAAACGATCCCGTGAAATTGGTACACTGGAATGTCAAAGTCATTTCCGGACAAGGACAAACCGATTTGGAACAAACCATCCCCTTGCAAGCTGGATTGTACATCCAAGATACCCTGAGGCCCTAAATCTGTCCAGGGGCCAGTGGCGTCTCCTGAAATGGTAAAGTCATTGTATTTTTCATTAAAAATATCGTCAAATGCGGTTTGATTGAAGCCCAGTGGATAAGGACCGTAATTCGCCTTTTTTACCTGGGTAACATCAAATTGAATGTCGCCTGTTGCACTTTGTACCGGAACTTCACAAACCATGTCCCAGGGCCCGGTCAAGGATTTTGGCCGGTATTCCACTTTTTCAATGTAGGCATTGGGTGGAATGGTACCTGCGAGGTCGAATTGAACCCAGCCCCGCATTTCAATTTTATCATTGACGGTATTGTTACCCGTTGGGGTAGCTTTGGGTTGCCGAATGCGGCCAACCGCAATGGCATGCGCCTGATCGTCGAAATGTACACTATTGCCTACACAGGAGGCAGGGTTGGAACTGTACTGGAAATAACCACCCGTATCGCCCCAAACTTCTTCTTCGGTTTGGAGAGCACTTCCTCCAATTGGATCTACCGGAGGCACCAAATCGCTGGGATCAAAAATGATCACGGAATTGAGCGGATTGGATACACATTGGGTTGCACCAGTGGTGGTTACCGAGATGCCATTGTAGGCACCACGGGCCAAGCCCGAAATGGTAATCCGACCCAAGCCATTGCTCATGGTAGTAGTGGCAGAGGCAGGCGTACCCGTAGATGGGCCTGAATAATTGAGTAAATAACTGGTGTTGGCAGCCAAACCCTGAATGGTAATGGATCCATCGCTGCCTCCATCCGAAGTGGTATTGGTGGTTCCTTGCAGCGTTATGGCCGGATTGGGTATGATCGTATAGGGGATTTCAATCGTATCACTTTTGCACAAGGTGACCCGATCCCTTTTGCTAACAAAGAAGCTGCCATTCACTATAGGAATAGCTACGGGCGAATAAGTATCGGTTTGAGTGACCGAGGGATTCGCATTTAAATTGCCATTGGCATCCACAAACCAGACATATTCTTCATCGGTGCCCAATCCGTTGGGTGTCAGGTTGATGATGATATTGGTTCCTGCACATACCGGGTCGGCAGCCCCTACCGGGATGCTGGGCTTGGGCGGATCAAATAATTCGATGCTTAAGGGCACCAACGGAGATGTACAATTGACATCCAAAAGACTGGCCACCTTAATATTGGAATAAACGCCGGCAAAAAGAAAATTTACAGTAATGGAACCATCCGTGGCGGTAGTAATGGTGTCACCACTTTCCGGCGAACCTGCCAATGGGCCATATAGCCCAGTATACGTATAGGTCAATACATATTTAGTGGAGGGAATCAGACCATTGAGCGTAAATTTGCCATCAGAACCTCCGCAGGTGGTGGGGTCAAATTTAGACAAATTGGAAGAGGTCAGGGCCGGAGGAATGTCCGCCAGGCGGGCCATCGAACTGGTTGCGCTACAACCGCCGCTACTCACTACCACCTGATACCGACTTAAGGCATCAGTGGGTAAAATACCATTGATATTGAGCATATTGCCACTGGCCACAATATTTCCACCAGTGGATAAACCCATTGGATTGGCATAATCCGTAATGGATAATCCGCCAACCGTTCCTGCATACAAGGTTGTACCCGAAAACAATACACTGAATACACTGGTACTACCCAAGCCACTGATATAATTGGTAAATGAACTGGAGCCCAGATTGGACACAGACAAACCACCATCAGTAGCGGCATAAATCCGATCAGTGGCCACAAAAACCTCTCTTACTTTAATGCCACCCAGGCCTGCGGTAATGTTGGTAAAAGAGACACCGCCATTGGTAGAATAGGAAACACCCGAATTGGTAGCTGCAAAAATAATTCCATTGTAAACGTATACATCATTGACTTGGTTACTACCCAAGCCATTGGCCGTAGTATAATTTACAAAACTTGTACCCCCATCAACCGAGATGGACAAACCATCACTTGTGGCGACATATACATTGGTGCCTTCGGCAAAAACGTCATTGAGCAAAACGCTACCCAAGCCATCCGCCGTTGTTCTGACCGTACTAAAGGATGCGCCTGTATTGGTAGAAATGGCCAATCCACCCGTAAAGGTGGCCACATAAACCGTTGAACCAACCACGGCAACTCCCCTTAATGAATTTTCTGGCAAGCCGTTTACCGTAGTTGTATTGGCAAAGCTGGTTCCATTGTTGCTGGATATCCCCAGACCTCCATCAGTGGCCGCAAAAATTCGGGTTCCGTCATAAAAAATGTCATTCACCAGGTCATTCACCAAACCGCTATTGGCATTCGTACGGCTGCTGAAAGATGTACCATTGTTGGTCGAAACTGCAACCCCCATTCCCGTGGCCAGATAAAGGTTCGTACCATTTTTGGCGATACCAAAGATGGCATTGGATCCCAAACCATCGGTAGTTGTACGGGTTACAAAGGGAAGGGTACCCACAAAAGCAGGCTGTTTTTGCCAGGCATAAGTGGGCGAAGCTGCACCTGTATTGGCTGTAAAAGTAGCCATGCCATTCAAACACAACAATTGATCCAAAGGATTGGTCAGTGGGCGAAGACCAATAATGGTGTAATTTCCATAAATACAGCCTTCCACTGTGGGTGTACTCGCCACAAGTTTGATGCGGTAGCCAGTACCTCCAGCTTGAGTGTAAGGAATGACGGCCTGGATGTTGCCACTTAAAGCCGAACTTCTCAGGGTGCCAATGGTGGTCGGGGAGGCAAAACTGCCGCTGGCGTCACTCAATAAAATCGAATAAACGTTGCCTGCATTGATGACCTCATCACTGGGATACGAATAAGTTAAGGTAAGCCGTTGCCCTTGGCAAATCGTAGCATTGGCAACAGGCATGGTCATCAACTTACCACTCAAAATGGTGAAAGCGCTAGACTCAGTGCCAATTATGCTTGGATTATTGGCCACTACTCGTACCTGATAACCGGTTCCATAACGGATTTCAGGGATGGTACCACTAATGGAACCATTGGAAGTTGCACTTACAGATCCGATATTGGTCGGTGAACCAAAGTTTCCAAAACGGTCGCTGAGCTGTAAGGTAAAAGTATTGGGGCTAATGAAAGGACAGTTTACGGTATATCCTACGCTAATGTTGTCTCCAGCGCAATATGGATCAGACGGAGTTGGGTTACTCGTAGTAATGGTTCTGGTCAAAATGGTAAAAAACCCAGATGGAGAACCCGTTACACCAGGGCTATTGGCCACTACCCTTACCCGGTAAGCATTACTACCCACAGCGGTTTCGGGAAGTGTACCAGTGACAGATCCACTGGTGGTGGAACTCACTGTCCCAATATTGGTAGGTGAGCCAAAATTACCCGCTGCATCACTGAGCTGTAGTGTAAAGGTATTTGGACTGACAAAATTACAATTGACTGTATAATTTACACTGATTGAAGCACCTGGGCAATATGGCCCAGCAGGGCTCGGGATTCCAGTAGTTATGATACGACTCAGTACCGTGAGGTTATTGCCATTGTCGTCATCACTAGCATTTAGGTGATTGGCTGCAGGGCTGGTCGATACCACTCTAACCCGGTATCCTGAACCCGAAGCCTGGAGATTAGGAATCGTAGCCGTAATGCTGCCCGCAGCGACCGAAGTCACCGACCCAATGACATTAGATGAATTGTTATTATCTGGAAAAAGACCAGATGCATCACTCAATTGAACCCGGAACTCGTTTCCTGCGGAGAAGACTCCCGTGATGGTATAACTTACATTGAGGGTTTGCCCGGGGCATAAATTTGTGGAGGCAATATCGGTAGTTGTTATGGTTTGGCCATTGGCTAGGAATGCCCAAGCCAACATTCCTATTGAAAGGAGCCATATCCGATTAGGGATACGTATAACTTGATTCAATTGGCTAAAAAAAATCAAATAAGATGTGTGCCCCAAAGCACGGGTGCTTAGGTGTAAATATTTTTTCATGAGAATGAAAATTGTAGCGTAAAAGTGTATTTGTATTGAAAAAAACTGAAGCTAGGTTGCTTTACTCATCAAAGTAATTAGGTCGAATCCAAAGATAGGGTATCAAGTTAGGACAGATATGATTTTCTATGTTAAGTTTTTGTTTTTAATAAAAAAAACGCCGCCTAAAGTTTCCCTTAGGCGGCGTTGACTTACAATTCTGAATGTCCTGCTAATTCAAAATTAACGGTTCAAAAGAATCATCTTCTTCGTATCGGTGAAGTCAGCGGTTTCGAGGGTGTAGTACAACACGCCGCTGGCTCTCAAATCAGCTTGCTTCAGAATGACCTTGTTTTCGCCTTTGACATAGTTGCCTTCCAGGCGGTAAACCAAACTTCCTTTGGTATCGCGGATGGTCAAAGTGCCCTTGGCGGCCTTCGGAAGGTAGAACCCGATGAGGGTTTCATCCTGGAAGGGGTTAGGGGTATTCTGGCGCAGTACCGCAAAATCTTGAGTGACATCGGCACCAAAGCTGAGCTTGACACCGATGGCTTCATTTTGCTTATCGTAGGCTTCAGCAGTGGTGAGTCGGCTGGAGATGTTCAACACCTCACTCAACTTCACCCCAACTTTGGCTTTCAATTTCAAGGTAAACAACACCTCATTGCCAGCGGCATTGAGGCCGCTGCTGAGGTTCCAGCTAGTGGTAATCATTCCCTTGTCTTTGAAGATCCCAAAGTTATCGGCCTTGGCTACTCCATATTCAATGCCTTCCAACTCGACTGCATTCAGGTCGTAGTTCAGCGTAAACTGGTAACCCTGGATGTTTTGCAAGTCTTTGGCGCGGATGGCAATGTTGTATTGAGCGTTGGCCTTCATGGCTACTTCTTCCGTGTTCAACAGCATCGTGCGGTCGGAACGGATTTCGGTAGCGGCTAGTCCAGTGGTGGTAGCTGCATTGCCATTGACATCGCCCATTTTGACAGCGATGAAGTCGGCTTTGACATTACCCGCCAAGTCGTTGACGTTGACTACCTCTGGATACTCAGCCGTGAATGGGTTTTGAGCATCCGGGAACTTGTAGGTCGCATCGACGAACTTCCAGCTTGGTACATTATTGAACTTGGTATCGAGTTGCAAGATCAACTTGCGAATCTGAATCATGTCCAGTGTACTGATGGACTTGGAGTTGTTAACGTCAGCAGCAATCATGCGATATGGGCCTTCGAGCGGCTTAACCCCGAGGATGTGCTTCTGGATCAAGACGAGGTCGAAGGTAGATACCCCATTGAGGTGGTCTTTATCCATTTGAGCACTTACACTGAAGTCACTTCCTTTCACCAACTGGTTGAAGGTGAAGGTACCTACCGCAGGTGTATTGTACTTCATGGTTGCAGCACCACTCAAATCTACTTGTACACCCAAGACTGGTTCTGCTTCATCGGTGGTGATCAAACCAGAGATGCTACCCAGGTCTACGTTGCCCGAACCTCCGCAAACTTTGCGGTTGTCCTGTACTTCTATAAATGTTACACAGAAGTCGTGGTTACCAGCATTATCCCAGGCATGGAGTTCAACCAGGATGTTTTTGCCAGCATCAGCACAATTTAGCGGCAAGCTAGTTTGAGCCTCAACTACTGGGCTACCCACCCGGTTGATGGAGTACTTGGTGACCAGTTTTGCACCTGCTGCATTGGTTTCAGTACCCTGGCCGTTGCAATCGTAGATTTTGGAAGCTACGAAGTCGGAAGCCCACACGGTCATCATACCCGCACCAGCGCCATCAGGCATCAATTCAGTACTCAAGCCATTGATACAAATTGGAGCCGGAGCCTTGCAGTCTTCGACGGTGAAAGGAATCCGAGTGGCGTCACTCAGGTTACCACACTCGTCGCGTACCACCACGATCAGGTCATGTTTGCCTTGTGGCAAGTTGCTGACGTTGATCTCGAATTGACCGTTGCCCAATGCTTTGGTACTCCAACGTGGAGTAGCGTACAGAATCATGCTACCTGTATTCAGGGTCTGGAACGGAGCAATCATCAAGTATTGGGTTTCGAGGGTCACCTCGTTGGTACAGTTGTCGGTACCAGTTACGACCATCTTGATATTGGCCAGGCAGTCGCCACCTTCGCGGATACAGAACTTGGCTGGATCCCCTGTTACCACTGGTTTCACTTCATCGTATACTTTGATGATCTGAGTGTACATGAAGGAATGGTAGAACTCACCTACCGGCAAACCATAAGGATTATCCTGGAAGGCTTGCTCACAGAATGGTGGAACAAAAGCTTCGTCGTTACCAGTTGCTACTTTGCCATCGCCCAAGCTACCTTCTTCTGGTGTCTCGTTCAAGGACAGGTAGAACTCTTCACGTTGGTCCTGGTTTTTGTCGCGAACCAATACGTAGATTGGCGTTTTGCCGTATCCATTGTAAGCGCGATCGACGACATAAACGCTGCCTTCAGTCATTGGATCACCACAACGATCATCGTAAGCACACCAGTCGATGACGGTGTAGGTACGGAAGATTTTGTAGCACTCATCATCGGAAGCATCGTAGCGCTTATCGCTAACGTTGACCGCGAGGATGTCACAACCCAATTCTTTGACAAAGGCGGTATCAATCACTGGTACTTTGCAGTCGCGTTGATCTACGTCTTTAGGGAAGCAGATGTTGTATTCTCGTACTGGCAGTACCCGGATGATTTGTCTGCAAGTAGTGGTGATTGGACCATGAGCCGTTTGTTTGGTCAATACCCAAATCCGTTCAATGGTACCTGCGCCACACTTCAGGCGTTTCACCGTACTGTATGCTGTATCTGCCTGGACACAAACTGCGCCACTATTGATGATTACATCACCAAATACTTTAGCAGAAAGAACCTTGTCGTCAATGATTCCAATGCTCTTATCGGTGCAGTAGATGCTAACTTCCCAAGGAGCAAGACACTGAATTGGCGTTTTGTCGTCTACCTGGATGTTATTCCAGCAGAAGTTGCGGTTGCCAAATTTGTCCTGACCCCACAATTCAACCATTAGCGCACTTCCATCACAGCAGAAGAATGGAACGGTATCCATCAATGGCGTCATGATCATGCCCAATCCATTACCAGCTGCTGGTGGATTCTTCGTGAAGTATTCACCAATGGTAAAGTATTCTTCGATTTGCGGAGTTCCGTTGCTGTTGAGGTCGATGTAATCGTAATCGTCAGCTTTGCCATTGTTATTCAGGTCAAGTAGCCCTTTAGATGGATCATAAGGATCAAGCTTGCCATTCTTATTGGCGTCAACTACACGTGGGAATTTCAACATCGTTGCTATGCAGGCATCGCTAACAGGACGGCGTACTTTCACCCACATCAACTTACAGTTGTCCCAGCTACCTTCGTCCAGATCTTTAGCAGCTACAAAGCCGTTGCCCTGGTTGTCGAGGGTAATGTTCAACTTGTCGTCGCACTTCATTACTGGCGAAATCTTATCTACAATGCGAACAGGGATCCAAACAACACTGTCCTGATAACATGCATCGTAAACCCGTACTTCTACAAACCAGTCGCCGAGAATTGGCACCCCTGATACGGTGTAACCTTTCGCACAGTCTCCAGTTACTTTCACACCTGGATCAGTTTTGAGCACGAATACACCAGTGGGGCGCTCATCCAAGTCAAGGATGGCTACACGCTCGACTACGCGGATTTCGTAGCACCAGTCACTTTGCTCAATTACATTGAAGCTAGAACGGTTAAAGATAAATCCACCCGTGCAATCCATTGGACCCGTAGAGAATTCCAGTACATCATCTGGATCGTAAGTTGCGGTAGCTGTTTTTGGATTGGCTTGAGGTGCACCAGTATAGGCACCTACTTTGCCATCTTTATCAACATCTAGTGCAGTGATGATTGGTCTTTCACTGTCACCTACAATGATGGTCTGTTGCCAGGTATAGCGGTCACCATTCCAAACGCTTTCAGCATAACAACCATTGTTGGTTTCTGGCTGCATCAAGTAGTTTGGATAAGCAGTTCCGGTTCCATAACACCAGTCGAAGATTGACCAGGTACGGATGATCTTCTTGCCACACAAGCCTTGGCCAGTAGAGAAAGAAACTTCATCCGTGTAGTTAAAGGCAAAACCACAGTAGTCTTTTCCAGTGAGGTAAACCTTCTTGCCTGCACCATTAATGTAGTAAGGCACACTTTCAGCGATGTTGTATTTCTTACCCGCCAAATCAGCAGGTAGAATCAAATTGTCTCCTTTCGCTTTGTCATTCGGCACTTCAATTTTGCACAAAGGCAATTTGATGACTGGACGGTAGATGTTGATCAACTGGCTGCAATTTGCCTTGTTGCCCATCAGGTCTATGAAAGAGAATGTACGGCGAATCTGCGCGTAGATGTAACCCTGAGCAGCAGATGCGTTGCAATCGGCAAAGTATTCAATTTCGTCCTTAACGTTTTCCAGTCTTGGATCACCACAAGCATCAGTAGCAGTAGCTACACCAGTGTAGTAAGCGTAAAGGCTATCCTTCCAAGATTTGGTCACATTGTAGATGCTATCTACATCCGAGCATACAAAAGTGTACGTTCCAACGATCTTGTTCTTGGAGTTCAACTTGCGTGAAGTATTCGGTGGACAAGTCACTACAGGTGGAATCTTATCCACAAAGATGATTGGGCCCCAGATTATATTACAATGGTTGGCAACACTTCTCACTTTGTAGATCAAGGTACGATCCCGATACTTCTTCACGTCAAATGGAACACGATCTACCGAAGCCCAGAGGGTTTCTTCTGTCCACTTGTCCTGAATGATTACCCGGTAGTAACTACCCATTGGGTACTTGTCAAAACCACATATCTTTTTGAAGTTGGGCACCAACAGATCTGCATTTACTACAGCTTCACAGTTGGCATCCAATGCAATTTCAAATTCTTTGTAACCACTGTTCCACTTCGTCTTGATCCAGCAAGAGTCGTTCATGATGGCCTTGTCGTCCTCGTCTTCGTATTTATCGCGGCCAGTTACGTTTGGAGAAACGTAAGGCAGTTGATAATCACCTTTCAATCCACGATCAGCAACCATACCCTCGAAGAGGATACCATCACCACCATCAGGATAGGTCAAACCAGCCATTGGCATTGGATCGTCGTACTCATCAGTAGAGTCGAATACTACGATTGACTTGCCAAAACGGGGGTGGAAGAAACGGAAGTCAGTCAGTGGCCGCTTGTTGCCATTTGATTTGTCGAAACCAATGGCACGTGCAGTGACGGAGGCAGACAACATCCATGGATACGCTCCGTCCTTAGTTGGATCAATTTCGAACTCAATTTGTACGCACAAGATTGAATCACCACGCAGCAAGAAGTTAGCATTTTCGGAGGTTGGCACCAACAACTTGGTATCTGTAGTACCGTTGTAGTTGGGGTTCACCACCAGCAAATCCTTCGGCTTGGCGTTGACCGCAGTTTTGAAATTAACCAGAGAAGACTTTCTGATCTTCTGATGTGGCAAATTGGTCACAAAAGCGCTGTCTACAATGGTCACAATTGGCTTGGAAGCCGTGTACAATGCAGGGCCGTAAGCATCCAGCAGGTTGAAGAACATCTGGAAGCTATCGAGTGGCACTTCTTGTGGGTTTTTCACACACAAGTGCGTAATCACGTTGAAGTTGCCGCAAATTTGGCTGGTTGGGAAGTTCACCCCAACGATGTCCATACTTGCTTCTACGTTTGGCTCGTCTACCCAACCGATGTCCACCGTCTTGTCCCACTGGTTGTCAGGGAAGAAGGCTGGAGTAAATGGATTGGCATTGTCGTCAGCGTCACGTTTGCCGTTTTCAATGGCATCATTGGCCCGCAACTCAGCACCAGAACCACCTTCACGTGCATCATTGATTGGATTTGGCGCGGCGAACAGCGGACGATCATTGACACATACTTCAGGTTGGCGGGCGTTGCCATCGGTGATTTTTACAAAAGCACCTGGGCCACGACTTGTTCCTCCTACCCCTGAGGTCCGGCCATCGCTATCCTGGCCATCACTTACTCCTGGATTGTCCTGGAGGGTCACTACCCGGTGCTTAGGCCAAGCATTTACGAAGCTGGCACTATCCGTAGCAAAGTATTTCATCGGCAACACGTAGTAGATACCAGGGATCAAACCGCGGAAGGAATACAATCCGCTGTCGGCTGCTGGAGAAATACCGGTTTTTACCAGTGCTCCAGGAGTATAAGTACCTACTGAAGGTGGTGCAATCGTACGGTTGTATAAGATATCAGTAATCGAACCCAGAGAAGCCAAGCTGGTTTGGTAGCCTACGGTGTCAAATGCACCAGTAGTACCATTTACACCACCCCAGATGAGTACGAGGTGCAGTGAGTCAACCACTTCTTCACGGGTATCCTGATCACCAAACACATCGTGATCGAACCAGGACAGGTTGCCAATTTTGGCAACAGGAATGCCGTAATCTTCCACTTCCCCTTGTGGGTAAGGATATCTTCCCGCATCTCCGGCCACATCGTTGAAAGGCTCATAAGCCTTCACGTATGGTGACATTGTCATGTGGAAGATATTGTTGTCGGCACCCAAACCGTTCGGGAACGCGTTGGGGAACTGCTGCGCATAGTTGGTCCAACCCAAACGGAAGCGCATGAACACTACCCCGGAGTCAAACACTGCGGTAGTCGGCACCCGGAAGGCCAGGATGGTACTGTCAACGCCGTTTGCACCCGTTGCAAGCAACACTGGGGTACGTGTATCTGGAATATCGGTGATGCTGTTGGTCGAAAACGGTACAGCATTGGAATTCGATTGATGCGTGAACTCTACTTTTTCCGCAGGAATATCCATCACCCCGTTGCCGTTCCAGTCGATGAAGGCATCAAGGTAGGCTGGTTTGTTTAAGTATCCACCATTGGTGGTATCCTGCGAAGTATAGTTGACTTTGATGTAGGCAAATTCACCTGGGAGCAACGGAGAAAGCAGGCGTACGCCTGTTTCGTCATCCGCAGTTATACCTTTTTTGAAGGCGCCCTGGTCATCGTCATCACCACCCGCTTTGCTACCTGCATCGGCATCGGGTTTGCCATTCAATTCTCCGTCTACTCCTCTTCCGAGGTACAGACGAGGTTGGATGGCGTGCCGTGGGCCAAACTTGTTGTTGAACAAAGCGTTCATCGAATCGCGTAGGGTCAGGTAATTGGAACCTGGCAATACGGAAGCAATCGGGAGATCGCCATAATCAAATCCAGTATAACCAAAGTCACGGGTTTCATCGTACTGGTTATCCGGGAAGTTGTTCAAGGCATCTGCTGAAGGCGGTAAGTTATTGCCTCCAACCAGTCCACCTACATCGTTGCGCGGAGCATTTTCATCCAGGCACAACATCATCGGATTGGTGATGGTGAAGGTGTCGGTGGTAATGCGGTTGTCGATCAGCAGGTCGTCGCCATTGCTATTGTCATCAATACAAGCATCATCTGATGGATCCGGATTGTTGAACGTAGCGGTCATCCCTGCTGGGTCAGACACGATGATTTGGTAAACCGGATTAGGAATACCAGAAGGATCAACGTTACCAATCAGACCACAGAAGTAGTATCGGCCATTGGCGTCAGTAGTATCGAGATAAGTATATTCGTAAAGGTCACCGGAATTAAGGATGCCATCCAAACCTGCGAATTGCAGTTTGATTGGAACATTGGCAATACCTGGCTCAAGTACATCCTGGAAGCCATCGTAATCGCGGTCTTCAAATACGGTGTTGCCTACTTTGGAGAGCGAAATGAAATAGTCTTCTACTTCACCGTAAGGAATGATGCCACCAGGAACCAGACTTGTGTCTGCTCCAGGTTGTGGGTCAGGGAAGTTGAGGTTTGGTGCCAGAATTCCGTTTGGTCCGAGGCGTGGATCAAAGCTGATGCGGAAACGCGACAAGATATTGCCATTGTTGTAAGCCACATTGGCAGGAACTTTGAAGCTCAAACGTACGGAGTCACCGGCAAATCTGAGGAAACTCATCTCTAATTTCACCGCCTGAGTATTGGCTTCCAATACAATTGGGGTGCCATTCAGGTGGGTAAAGATGATGTGTTCATTGGCATCAATGACGCCAGCACCATTGTCGAAGTTGCCATCACCGTTCCAGTCAAACCAAGCGTGCAGATAAGCATCTGGCCCGTCGAGGTTGATCTTGGCATGATACTTCACGGTGATTTGAGCCTCATATCCAGGTACCATTGGCGTTACAAAGCGGATACCATCTTCATCATCTCCACAAACATTGGTTGAATCGTGGAATGGCCAACGGCGACCTTGTGAAGGATCGTATGGGAAGTTGGGATAGTTGCTGAAGTCGGCGATTGGATCATCACCACCGGAATCTGGGCCTGGTTTGAATTCAGCACCAGCATCCTGGTCGGGTTGTCCCAACCATTCTACATCCTGGCAATTACCCAAACGCAGGTCTGGGGTAACGATGTGTTTAGGACCTTCAGGTTTGGTGCCATTTTCGAGAGTTACGAAGTTGGTCACTGAAGGATTGTTGCCAGATTCGGCCAAATCACCCAAGTCCAGACCAATGTAACCGAAGTCGATGCGTTGTTCAACGCGGTTATCGGGAATTTCACCAAGCGCGTTAGGATCGAGTAATTGTGGATTGCCTTGATCCAGGATACCTTCTTCGTCGGTGCCAATTTTGTCAATGGTGAGTTTGAACATCTGGCTCTTCGATTGACGGCGATCGCCACTCACGTAATCCCATGGATTTTTAAGTGGTTTGCCGTCACTGTCTCGGTCTTCTTCAGTTACGTTTTTGATCCAATCAAAACGCGTAGGCGTCAAACCAAATGTATCGATGGCGATGACTTGATAAACCCCTTCAATCAAACCAGTGAAGCAATAAAGCCCTTTTTCATCGGTAAAGGTCTGCAAAATAGAGTCTCTGATGACGTCGGTACCACCGTCGACAAAGCTATTGTCGTTAGGGTTGGCGGCAGTATTTTGCGTAACAGAATCACAACGTCCGGTAGTACGATCAATCCCACCAAAACGCAGTACAACACGTACATTCTGGATACCCAGGTTGATTTCTTCAGCGTCTTGGAAGCCATTGTGGTTGCGGTCTTCCCAAACCAGGTTGCCCAGTTTTAAGATCGGTAGGAAGTAGTCTTCTACTTCACCGTCGGCAGCAGAACCGTTCGGACTTGGTGCCTTATTGAATGTAGTATCCGTCGTAAAACGGAAGCGGAAGAACACCCTGCCCCCACCAAAAGTTGCATTGGCAGGAACGTTGAAGTTAACAACTTGTTCAGTTACGGTTGTAGTTGGACCAACCTTTACACTGTCAACATACTCCAGGATGCCATCGTTATTCCAATCCGCCCAAATATGCAGATGTGCAGTATCCAAGGTATTGTTGGTACCCGAGAACGACAATTGTGCTACACCACCGGGTACCAATGGCCCGAGGAAAATGATGCCATCTTCATCATCTGGTATCTGATTGGTATCGTCGCCATTGGCCTTTTCCGTTGGCTGACCATCCGTTTCGGTATCGATTACTTTACCTATAAACACCAGCGGGGTAACTGGAACCCCGTGACGAGCACCGTTGTATGCGCGCAAGGTCTGGTAATCGCCAGGACCGGTACCCGCAGTCAGATCCGGTAAGTCGCCATATTCAGCACCGCGTAGTTCCACCATAAAGTCTTCCACTTCGCCGTCGGGTGCCTGGCCGTAGGCATCCAGTGAATTACCTGTGGTGATACGGATGCGCACACCGATGGAATCGGGTTGAGGAATATTGGGAATTTTAAGTCTGAAGTCGATGTTTCCAATGAAAGCAGCAGGAACTGGTCTGGAATTGGTCTCGTTTGGACCATTGAACAACCCGTCGCCATTCCAGTCAATAAATGCGCGGATTACCCCGGCTTTATTTGGGAAATTGTTCGTAGCAGGTATACGCAGTACGATTGAATCTGAGGCAATCAACGGATAGGGCAACAAGGTTACCGGATTCAGGAAGTTGTTGGCGCTCAGGTCTTCATCGTCAATGCCATTGTTGTCATCACCAGTAGCAGGCTGATTGTCTTGCCCTTCAGGTTCAGCATCGGGAGGTGTTGCACCGATAAAGATTGTAGGAACTGGTCCAGCACCATTGTCAATCGCATAAATTTTGTGGCTTGGTCCAGGCTGTCCACCTTCATTGTCGGTGATGTAGCGAGGTTCGGGCAAGTCGCCCCAGTCGTAGCCGACGATAGTCACCCAGGAATCTTCGACTTCACCGATGATATCGGTAGTCATACCTTGAATAGGCCCAAGTGAACTTTGAACAGCGGTAAAACCATTATTGCTTGCTCCTGTCAAACGGAAGCGAGCGGCAACTCTTTCTGGTAGTGGATTTGGGTTAGTGGGTACAATAAAAACAACATCGTAGTATCCACTAGCGCCAGGAGGAATGGTAATTGGGCCAACTTTTTGATTAGGCGAAGCATCTTCAAAAGAACCATCGTTGTTCCAATCCACAAAACCCATCAAATAAGCATCAGAAGCTGTTTTATTGGTAACAAATACCTTGAAACGAGCAGGTTTACCCCGTACTACTGAGTCGGGCTGAATCACCCCATCTTCGTCGTCGATGCCATTGATGTCATCACCAAAGGCGTTGGCCTGTGGCTGACCATCTTCTTCAGCATCAACGGTATTGCCAATTTTTAATTTTTGGTTGATCAAGTGGCGAGGGCCACGAGTACCCAGCACGTCGAAAATCGTTTCGTAGTTGCCAGTTCCTGTACCAGCCGCAGCATCGGGAAGGTCTCCATAATCGAAACCAGCCACCCCGCGCAGCAAGAAGTCTTCTACTTCACCATCAGGTGCGGCACCGTAAGCATCAATTTCAGCAGAACTCATCCGAATTCTCACCCCAATATCACCAAAGCTGGTAATAGGAATTTGCAGCGTAAAGGTCAGGTTATGGAGTCCATTGCCTACAATTGTATCGTAACGTTCGGTATCGTTTTCAAAAACACCATTGTTGTTCCAATCTACGAACACTACTACGTTTACGTCTGTCACCAAGTTGTTGGTAACAGGGAAACTCAGGGTAACAAAGTTTCCAGCAACGAGTGAGTCATCAGTAGCAGGGTTGGTGAACCAGGCGCGTGTGATGTCTTCATCGTCGATAGCTCCTGTAGCCATATCCACCAGATCATCACCATTGGCCCCTGCACTTGGCTGGCCATCCAGTTCCGCATCGGGAGGTGTAGCTCCGATGAACATGGCAGGTTGCATATCCACCATAGTTGGATCGGTATCGATATCGATCAAATCGATGCGGTGGTTTGGTCCTTCAACTGCACCCGCTTTGAGGGTAAAGAATTTAGGTTCAGCCAAATCACCATAATCCAACAAATGGTAACAAACCCGCAATTCATGATCTTCAGATGGTGCAAAGACCATTCCATGAAATTGCAATACGGGGATATCGAAATCAGAACCGGATAATGACAACCCGACCTGGAATTTGCCATTGGCGGCCAAACGCGATTGTACATCCGCTACCCCGGTAACACCCAGGTCAGTCCATGCTCCGGTTGCATCAGAAGAAATGGTAAAGTCGTTGTATTTATCGTTGAAAATATCATCAAAGGCAGCCTGGCTATAGCCAAGGTTGTAAGGTCCGTAATTTTTTGGATCCATCCGGGTAACGTCAAACTGGACGTCGCCAGTTGCACTAGTGACCGGATTGATGTCACAAACAACGTGGCCGGAAGTTTGTAGGGTGCGGGCGCGGTATTCTACTTTTTCAATAACCGCATTTTTTGGAATGCCCAGTGCGGCCAGGTCAAATTGTACCCAGCCTTTCATTTCCACATTGGTGGGTGTTTTGGGCGGGGTTCCTGGGTTGCGAATGCGACCGACCACCAAACTGATGGCGCCTTCAGGGTAATGATCATTGGTGCCGGCACAAGCAGTTTCAGGGTCGTTTTTCTGATGGAAACCGCCCAAGTTGGTTGGCGCACCAATACCAGTTTCAACTACGGTTTTGAGCGGACCAAGTACATCTGGAGACAAAATTAGGTCACTTGGATTGAACAAGCGACAAGAATTCAGGATATTGGATGGGCAACCACCAGGAACAACCAACTTGATGTTGGTATAATTTCCGGCTACCAAGTTCATGATGGTGAACTGGGTGGTTCCATTGTTAATGGCCACTACCGTTGGGGCCATAGCTCCAGGCAAGGTATATTCAAGTGAATAACCGTTGGCTGGAGTTCCCCAAATAATCGTAAGGGATCCATCATTGCCACCATCTGTGGTTGGATTGACCTTGGTTGCCGAAATGGTTGGTGGAGTGGTCAATGTGTAGGGTACTGCAACCATGTTGCTCAAGCACTCCGTAGCATTGTTCCTTCTGCGGACGAAAATCGTACCATTGGTTGCGGGTGGAACCGATGGCGAATAAGTGGTGCCCGTTGAAGAAAATGGAGAAGCCGCCGTAGGCAACATTGGCAGCATGGGGTTGTTGGTAAACCACTGGTATACGTGATTGACCCCAGCCGCATCTGCCAGATTGACCACAATATTTTCCCCAAAACATACCGTGAGCGGAAGGGTTGGTACCGGATCGGCAGGATTGGGTGGATCAGTCAAGGTCTGGCTGATCTCGTTGGACACGCACCCGGGGGCAAGAAGGCTGGTCACCTTGATGGCAGTGTAATTGCCCTGCTTTAAAAAATTGATATAAACAAACCCTTTGAGATCGGTGGTTACCGTATCACCGGTAGCTGGATCACCTCCTGTAGGCCCACTATAGGTTATTTGATAGGAAGTGCTAGGCACCAATCCCCCAATGACAATGCGCCCATTGTTTTGAGTACATTTAGACGGATTCCGGATAGAGTCAGTAACGATGGAGATCATTGGTGGAATGTCGCCGATAGCGGCAATATTGCTCACCGCGTCGCACATCGGCGCTGCGGTTTGTGTTACTACGACCTCATAACGGCAGGTGGTATTGCCGTTGGCGTAACTGATCGGAACATTCAAGGTTGTTCCGGTCTCACCTACCAGATTGGAAGTGGTCAAAATAGTAGATGCAAGACCGCTGCCAGTACCCGCATAAATTTTGGGGTTGGCACCACTGTTGTCTGCAAATACGCCAAATACGTTAGGATTCGCTGGCAAACCCACGGTGTAGTTGGTAAAGGCAGTTCCTCCCTCATTGAGGATGGATACCCCAGCGGAAGTAGCTGCATACAAACGACCGCCGACAAAATAGAGGTCACCCACCTGCGGAGAACCCAAACCAGTGAGAATATTGGTGAAATTCAACCCACCGTTGGTTGAAACCGATACTCCGTTTTGGGTGGCTGCATATATGACTCCATCGGGAGTTACAGCTAAGGCGTTGATCTGGTTGTCGCCTAAGCCATTTGCTACCGTGTAGTTGATAAATGTTGTTGAACCATTGCGCGCGATCGACAACCCACCGTTGGTGGCGGCGTAGATGGTGCGGCTGAGGCCAGTTCCAACAACGTAAACATCGTTGACAGCATCGCTGCCCAAACCGTTGGCAACTTTCCATGTATTGCTTAAAGGCAGGAAAGTGCCTCCGCCATTACTGGAATAAGACAAACCTCCTGCAGTGGCAGCATACACTTCCGATCCTACCACAAAAGAATTGTTGACCAAATTGCTTCCCAATCCATCGGCCACTAATTTATTGGCAAAAGTAGCCGTGGTGCTCAAGTTATCGGAGATGGCCAACCCAAAAGCGGTAGAGGCGTATATTCTTCCTCCATTTATATGAATACCCGATACAATATTATTGCCTAATCCAGAAGTTATGGTGGTGAACAACCCACCACTGTTGTCGGATACACCAACTCCTCCACCGGTACCAACAATCACTTTGGTGCCATTGGCATAGATATCAAAGACAACGGGTGTAGTCAGCCCATTGGCCACGTTGGTAAAAGGTGCTGCACACACACTGCGCCATTGGCGGTTAGTACCGGCAATGGCGTTGGTTGAAAAGATTGCAGTACCATTCAAACAGGTCATCGTGTTGGTAGGCTGGGTGAATGGACGAATCTGGGGAATGATGTAATCTCCATAGATGCAACCTTCGAGAACCGGACTACTGGATACAATTCTGATTTTGTAACCAGTACCTCCGGGTTGTACAAAAGGTATGGTGGCCTGGATGTCGCCACTTTTGGCGCTGCTGTTGAGGGTGCCGATCACGGTACCTGGGAAATTCCCAGCAGCATCGCTCAATTGTATCGAAAAAACGTTATTTGCATTGAAATTCGGATCATCCGGACTAAACTCGTAAGTCAGAAAAAGCCCCTCGCCCTGGCAAAAGGTTGAACCGTTGGCTTTCATGGCCATCATCGGTTTTACCATGAGCCTTCCGCTGCCAATCGTAAAGAGATTGGATAAGAGAGGGGGTGTCGCCGGATTTGTCGACCTTAATCTTAATCGATAATTGCTCCCACTTGGTACATCGGGAATGACTCCGCTTAGGTTTCCATCAAATGTTCCTTCACTGTCGATGATTTTGGGGAAACCTGGATCCAGGTTCATGCCACTGAAGTCACCATCGTTGTCACTTAACTCCAGGATGAATTGGTTCCCGCCCAGAAACGTAGTACAGTTTACGGTAAAGTCGACAGAGATATTGTCGCCGATACAATACGGCCCTAACGGGGTAGGATAAGTAACCCCAGTGACTTGAGGGGTGCGAACGGTGAAGGTGGGACTTGCGACAGAAGTAACCCCACCAGTTGTGGTTCTGACTCTAACGGTATAAGTACCCCCCGGCTGGTTAGACGGAATTTGAACCACTGTTGCCGTTCCAACATTACCAACAGGGACGGTGATAGTATTGACCAGAGTTACACATCCCATGCCCACACTATTGCATAAGTCAACAGCAATATTGGTATGTGTAGCGGGAGTAAGATCAAAGACACCGTAGCTCACCGTTATGTTGTCACCTGGACATACAACGCCGGGGAGAACATTGGGTTGAGAAATGGTTTGCCCCAATGCCATATGAGCAAAGAACAAAGAGAATAGAAAAGAAAGGAAGACTTTAGGTGCACCGTACAAAATAGGTGCATTTGAGTTCATTCCCAGAAAATGTTCTAGGTGTACAAGTCTTTTCATGAGATAAAAGTTATGATTAGGTCGCATAAGTCAATTTCTTTGGTATGTTTAAAAGCCAATCAGCGATCCGCTTTTATTTTTTGGTCGATGAGTTTCCACTGGTCTTGCAAAGCGGGATCGCGGCGCATTTTTTTCAGAGTTTTCACCGGGTCCTTGAACAGGGCCTGTATTTCAGGGAGATCGGGAATGTTTGCACCCTCGGCCTGAATTTTCTTTTCAAGATCGCGGTAGAATCCCTTGAGGTAGTCGGCCTGGCTGTCGATGATCTGATCGAACTCTTCATTGCTCAACATTTGTTCCTGAGCGGTGGCCGTTGCCGAAGCAGACGGGATCAATTCGGGTGCAGTGGTCAGGGGACTTCCCGGACGCAGCGGACCCTTTCCTTCCAAATAAGCGATGATATTGTCCACTTTAGCGGAAATATCTTCCACCTTAGGCGCGAGATCGTTTTTATTTAATCCGATGCCAATATTTACCAGATTGATGGGATTTTCTTTAGCAGCTTCCCAGGCAACCCCTACAATTTTTTTGTAATCGGCAATACTCACTTTAGAAGGGTGCAGGGCAATACCGATGCCATCATTGTTTCCGGAAGCCAGAATGTAATCACCGATTTCTACTTTTCCCCTCACCCTTACTGGCGCCTGGCCCAGGAAAGCTACCTTTTCAAAAAGGTGTTCCTGATCCGGTTGAGGGGCATTACCCAGAACAATCGGGCGGGTAGAAACGACCATAATGTGATCGACATCGGTCGTATTTAGAGAAACTTTTCCTGCTTTCACTCCAACAATTTCTCCGAACTGGAGGTCGCGCTCCATTGGACTGCGCTCCAGCCATTCAGCATAATCACCTGCGCCGGAAGAATAACTCACCCCGATCAATTCACGGGACTTGATGCCAAATTCAATAGATTGAGCCAGTAAAGACGCAGCTTCAACCCCGATCACGATCGCTTTTGCTGTAGCGGCCACAGCGGCAGCATAAAAACCAGGAGCTGCAAAGGCAAAAATCAAGCTGGCAGCCGCACCAGTTCCCGCAGCATACAAGCCTACGGCTTCAGCCACCACAGCAGGCACGGTTGTGATCAATGCTGCCCCGTTTAAGGCGAAAATGGCAATTTTGAATCTGTACTGCCACCATTCTTCCAATTCGGCGAAAGTTTGGCCTTCAATATTGCCCCAGGTCCCGAAATCATCGGCAAAATTCACAAAATTGTTGTCGTATGATCTCGACCCGTTTACTTTGATGTAGATGCCTTGTTTGCTGCCTTCAATTAAGATCGGATAACTATCCGGGTTGCTATCTGGGCCGCTTGGTACACCACCTGTGATGATCATTTGCCCGGTATTGGTGATTTCTGCACGGGTTATGAGGTTCGTTTTGATGGTCAGGTTTTTATTGTCGCGGGTTCCCAGAAAATGGGTTTCAGGTTTGGTACCAGTATTGCCCGTGGTTGTCCAACGAATGGATTGGTTCTTTTCAGAAGGGGCGTTCTCATTTTCCACCAGTTGGTTGGCAGAATTTGCATGAAACGCGTAAGGGACGGCGTGTAACTGGGTGCTTTGTTTGGTATTGAAGCTTTGCAAGCCATTAGCGCCCATTTCTACATCCAGCCAAATCTTTTTTTCTGCCCATGGAATCACGGAAAGGCTCCCAGAGCGTTCAGCTCCTTCTCCAATGATCAGGGAAAACAATCCTGAAGCATCGGTGGTTATCTGGTGCGTTTCGGTATAAAAAGGCAGACTTGGCCCTTCTTTCACGGAAAAAGCGAACTTGATTTTTATTGGCACATTGGCCATAACTTTACCAGATGCATCAAACGCAACCGCCTGGTAGTTCATTCCTCGCATCAATTCGTCTTGCCCATTTAAGGTGAGCGCAAGGCAAACTTGTGCGGCAATAACCAATGAAAGAATCAAATTTTTCATGCCTGTATTTTTTATCAGCTAAGCGCCTAAGCGCCCATTGGTTGAAAGCTAAAACAATGTTTATCAATGCCTGGGCTATTTCCCGGATTTTAGTTTTTTATCCACTAAGGCCCACTGCGATGCAAATTGAGGGTCACGGCGGATCATTTTAATCGCCTCAGTGGGGTTTTCAAAGAACTCAACCAGCAAGGGATTGGCATTGATGTCGTACCCACGTTCTTGCAACTGGGTTTTTACTTTTGCATAGATATCGTTGTAAAGCGCTCGATTGTCATCGATCATTTTATCAAACTCATCATTGCTGAATTGTTTTTCCAAGGTGGTTTTTTGCTTTGGTAAGGTAGCGGATGCAAAATCAGCGTTTCCGGCAAGCAGAGGATTCTGACCTTTCAAATAGCCTTTGATGTTTTGCACTTTTTGCTCCAGCAATTCGACTTGTCCGGATAAATCATTGGAATTGATACCAACGGCTACATTGATGTAATTGATGGGGGCTTCGGGGGCAGCTTCCCAAGCTACGCCAATGATCCGGGCATAATCACCGATTTTCATTTCTTTGGGATGAACAGCTATCCCGAAACCATCATTGTTGCCAGAAGGAACGATGTAGTCACCTACGGCTGCTGCCCCCGCTATCTTAACCAACACCTGACCCATGAAAGCAACTTTTTCAAACTTTGCTGCTTGAGTAGGATCCGGCGCATTGCCCAAAACGGCAGGGTTTTTAGAAATTACGCGGTAGTGATCTGCTTCGGAGGTATTGAGTGAAATTTTTCCAGCCCGAACGCCTACTATTTCGGCAAAGCGCAAATCCCGCTCTCCTTCCTTTCTTTCCAGCCATTCGGCATAATCTGCTGCTCCTGATGAATAGGAAACACCAATTTGATTGTGAATTTCAGTACTCCAGGTCGTAGCATTGGCAATCAGGCCTGCAATATTCACCACCAACACTGCTGCACTGATAAAATCAGCGGCACCAGCACCAGCACCAAAAACAGAAACCATGAACCCAATCGCCTCGGCAATCGTGGTGACCAGTTGGGCTGCTAATGAAACGCCTTGCAGCGCATATACCGCAACCGTGAGTTTATATTCCCAGTAATCTTCTAACTCAGCGACAGTTTGGCCTTCAACGGCCCCCCAGGTACCAAAATCATCGGCAAACCTCAAAAAGTCGTTGTCGTAAGACCTTGAACCATTTACTTTAATGTAGATGCCTTGATTGCTTCCCTGAACGACCATCGGGTAACTGGACATCTCGGTATCTTCGCCATCAACCCCGCTTTGGTATTGCATTTGGCCTTCTTTGGTAATTGTGGCACGAGGAACATTGTTGGTTTTGAATACCAGATTTTGATTATCACGGGTACCAACGAAGTGAGTGGTCGGTACCGTTTTAGAATTACCACTGGTTGTCCAGTAGATGGATTGGTTTTTTTCGATGGGCTCATCTTCGTTTTTCGGGACCAGCTTAGTTGCACTTCCTGCGTGCATGGCATAGGGCGCAGACATTAAACGGTTGTTGCTGAGGGCAACAAAGGGCTGTTTGTTTTCTCCGCTTAACTCTACCTTTAACCAGACTTCTTCCTTTCCCCAATCGACATCGGCCAGTGCGGCTGATTTTTGAGCGCCTTCTCCCACTACAATACTGAACAAGCCCTGTTCATTGGTGGTGACCTGATGCTGCTCAGTGTAAAGGATTTTTTGCCCTTGATTGTCACCAACCAAGGAGATTTTCAGCGCAACAGGCATACTCGCCATCGGGAGATTAAACGGGTCACGCGCAACTGCCTGGTATTGAAAACCCTGGGCAATTTGCTGCGCATGCAAATGCGGGACTGCAAAGACAAAGGCGATGACTAATAAGCGTAAATATTTTTTCATGAGTTATCATTTAATAAAATCACCAGAAAATTCAAAAAGCAAGAGCCCTTAACGGGCTGCGTGGCTACTTTTTGATCTTTGCATTTTTAAAGTTTTGATCCACCAGTGACCAGTGGGTCAAATAGGCGGGATCACGCCGGATAGCTTTCATGAAGGTGACCGGATCGTCCAGAAATTCGGTTACTTGGGGATACATGCTCAGATCGGTGCCCTGTTTGATCATGGTGGCTTTTACTTGCGTAAACAAGCCCTTTAAGAATCCAGCATTTTGGTCAATGTAAGCGTCGTATTCCTCATCGGTATACAATTTCTGGAAAGTCGTTTGTGGTTTTATCGGTGGGGTCGTGGCAGCAATTTCCCCCGCATCAAGTAGAGGCGATTTTCCTTCCAAGAAGGCCATGATGTTTTCCACTTCCTTATTGAGCTCATCTACTTTGTTACTGAGGTCATTGGTATTGATACCCACAGCAACTTTTACGAAGTTGATAGGCTGTTCGGGAGCTGCTTCCCAGGCAACCCCTACCACCCGGGCGTAATCCCCGGTTTTCATATTTTTCGGGTGAATGGCTACCCCAAAGCCATCGTGATTCCCGGAGGTAATAATAAAGTCACCTACAGCTACTGGGCCAGCTACCTTAACTGGAACTTGCCCCATGAAAGCAATTTTTTCAAAATTAGATTCTTGACCCGGTTGAGGTTTGTTGCCAATAACTGCTGGTTGAGAAGAAACCACCATAAAATGGTCAGCATCAGTGGTATTGAGCGATACTTTTCCTCCCCGAACGCCAACTACTTCTCCAAAATGTACATCCCGTTCGCCTTCGCTTCTCGGTAACCATTCGGCATAATCCCCCGCTCCGGAAGAATAAGTAACGCCAATGTAGGTGCGAATATTCACCCCCCAACTGATGGATTCGGTGAGCAGGGCAGCCGTTTGAATCACTAGAGTGGCAATTTGGAGTACAGTACCAGCTATGGCACCGGCAGCAAAAAGCGAAGCACCTTCACCGATTGCCTTGGCGGTAAAGGCGGCAATTTGTCCGGCGAGAGCCACCGCTTGAAAAGCAAACTGTTGTACTTGCAGTTTGTATTGCCAGGTTTGCTCCAGTTCTGGAAATGTTTGTCCTTCAACGCGACCCCAGATGCCATAATCGTCGGCGAAAGTCAAGAAGTTGTTACTCCCATTACGCGATCCGTTCACCTTAATATATATGCCTTGACTGCTACCCTGTACCACCAGAGGATAACTACTCATCTCTGTATCGGGGCCATTTACTCCGCTTTTGATTTGCATCTGGCCTCCTTTGGTAAAGGTCAGGCGGGTTTGGTTGTTGGTTTTAATGGCTAAATCTTGCGCATCACGAGTACCCAGGAAATGAGTAGGCGGAGCAGTTGCCGAGTTGCCAGTAGTAGTCCAATAAATAGACTGAGTTTTTTCAGTGGCCTGATCTTCGCTCAATTTCGAGGTTGTAGCGGCATGCATGGCGTATGGAACCGACAACAAGCGGCTGCGGCTATGGATTTTGAGCACACCACTCTTTTCTCCAATTAATTCTATGTTCAGTTCAATTTGTTCTTTGCCCCAGGGAACTTGAGCAATTGTTCCTTTTGCTTGTTGGCCTTCTCCGATGATGATGTTGAACTGCCCCTGGAAGTCCGTACTGACTTTGTGAACTTCTGTATAATATGCTTCAACACTTTTGTTTTCTGACACCAATGCTATCTTGATGCTTACTGGCGCGTTTGCCAATACTTTACCCTGAGCATCACGAACTACGGCCTGGTAACTGATACCATCCGTCCCGGTTTGTGCGAGCATGGATAGAATGCCCAAGCTGCAAAACATGATTAAGGTGAGTAAACTTTTTTTCATTACATTATTATTAAAGCGTTGGTCATTCAGCATTACGCTGGACAACAGTCAAGCGGATGATTACAATTTTACAACTTTATGGTTCTGAATGAGTGAACTTCCAGATTTATGAACAGACAAGAGGTATACTCCTGCCGGGTAAGCACTCATGTCTATTTCGGCTTTTCCCCTTAACTTCAAGTCTTTGATCAAAACTCTACCCTGTGCGTCTTGTAAATTGGCCAGATACACTTCTTGATCATCGGAAATGCTAATCAGGTTGAGCATTGATCGAACCGGATTGGGGACCACTTGCACCATCTGCAGTTCACCAAAACTGATTTGGTTCACCTGAAGAGATGGCTGATGGAATCCTTCAGTAAGGGAGCCAGCATTTCCGGGCACCCTGGACACCGCTACCTCACCAAGCGTCCAACTCAATCTCATTTCAGGGGTAACGATGGTACTTCCAGCATTGCTCAGTACTTGGGGTGAGAGGGATTGGGCACCTAAGCACAGACAGGCAATTGAAAGGATGGCGCTAAAGTAAAATTTCATCAGCCTCATAAGTTTGTATTTTGTAAAAGAACCGCAAATCCACTGGTACCAAATGCAGGAACAATGGTTGAGTTCTTTTCTTGTAAGCAAAAGAATAAATGACCGAAATTCGTAAGGGAAAAGGGAAAACGGATTAACGCAATTTTTTTAACTAAGAGAGACGGTATAACTGAAATGGAAAAAAGGGTAGTGGAGTCAATACAAAGAGTTTGTATTGAAAAGGAATGAGTGGCGCACAAGTCCAAATACTTATAAGGTCTTTTCATGAGATACCGATTTATCAAAAATAACGTTAATGTCAAAATAGTTGATACCAAAGTCATTACAACTTCAGTCATCAGATTCAGTGTTTGAAATGGAATGATTGCGAAATAATCTACTTACTGGTCGTCTCTGAACAGCAATCAGTTCCTAAGAGCAGTAATACAAGGTAGTCAAGAAAAATTCCTTGCGAAGATAAGTTAAAGCTGCTTATGTAGTACAGGCGAGAGGGACTTTTTTTCTGTTTCTTGTAATCTGTATGTTTGGATTTTTTTTCGTTTTTATTTTGTTATAGCATTGGTGCTTATTGTTTTTAATACAGAAATAATATAATGCAATATTCACTTCCCCTTATTTTTCGGGCTTCTAATCTACAATAAATTGATAGCCCACTCCCTTTAGGGTAATGATTTGCACCCGCTCATCCTCGCGCAGATAGTCGCGCAAGCGGGTGATGTACACGTCAAGGTTGCGGGAATTAAAAAAAGAATCATCGCCCCAAATCTGTAGCATGATCACTTTTCGTTCTACCGTAAAATTGCGATGATCTGCCAGAATTTTGAGCAATTCTGCCTCGCGGTGGGAGAGCTTGCGTACTTGAGCCTGAAAGCGTAGTTCATACTTGCGCAAATCAAAGACGTATTTTCCCAAATGGATAATCCCGTTTTGTTCGCCACCAGTTTCCCCTGGATTTTGCCCACTCAGGTTGAGCAAATTGTGAATGCGAGCAATCAGCTCTTCCATACTGAAGGGTTTGCGGATGTAATCATTCCCACCAGAGGTGAAGCCTTTCAGGACATCTTCAGTTTGTGTTTTGGCAGTCAGGAAAATAATGGGTAGGGTAGGGAAGCGTTGGCGAATGTCCTCACCTAATTCATAACCGTTGCGGTTGGGCAACATCACGTCAAGCAGACAGATATCGGGCATAAAATTTTCAAAAACAGCCAAGACCTCGGCACCGTCGCCGACCATTTGTACTTCAAATCCTCGACTTTCAAGGCTTTCTTGGACGATTTTGCCCAAAAACAGCTCATCTTCTACGTACAGTACTTTTGTTGCCACTACACCTTATTTAATATGCCTGGGCAAAAATACCGTAAAACGGGTTCCATTGTCTACTTCGCTGTCCAGAATGATTTGTCCCCCGTGCTGTTGAATCACACCGGCTACATAGCTCAGGCCTAGGCCATAACCTTTGACGTTGTGCCGATCACCATTGGGCACCCGAAAAAACTGGTCAAAAACCTTGCCCTGGTATTCCTTGGGGATACCAATGCCCTGGTCTTTGACACTCAGGGTGAGGGTACCATTGTGCTCGGCCAACGCGATGTCAATTTTAGGCTCGTCTTTGCTGTATTTTAGTGCATTGTCCAAAAGGTTGTACACCACATTGGTCAAGTGAATTGGATCGGCTTCAATTTGAAAATCCTGGCCTTCGGTGGTAAAATTGACTTTGGCCCGATTTTTTTCAAACTGGAGGCTAAGCGACTCCAGGATTTTCTGGACAGCGTTTTTCAGATTAAAAGGTTCACGCTGGATTTGGAAGGTTTGATTTTCAAACATCGACATTTTTAAGACCCGATCCACCAGCATCGCCAGTCTTTGCATTTCGTGTTGGGAAATATCGATGTATTCACGAGTGCGTTTTGGATTGTTCAAGGCATTAAAATCCTTCAGTGCTTCCAGTGCTACACTCACCGTTGCAATGGGCGTTTTTAACTCGTGGGTGATGTTGCTGATGAAATCGTTTTTTAACTTGGTCAACTGTTGTTGCTGGCGCAAACTGCGGAAGATGACCCAAAAAGTCAGCCCGGTGAACAATAGCAGGAACAAACCAAAGATCATTTGAGGGGTCATCCGTTTGAGCAAAAACCAGCGATAGTCTTCCATCTCCAGCCGATAAAATTGGAAGGGTGGAATACTGGCCGGGGCAAAATGCACAATTCCTTCCTTGGACATTCCCTCGGGCAAAGAGTCGATCTTAGTCACTGAAAAAGCCAGCCGCAAGTCATTTTTATCCAATTGACTTTGGTAACGTTTGATCAATTGATCTTTGGGGATCGTATCGTCAGACAGCTCAAACATGGCATTGGCGCCCTTGGGGATTTTGCTCAAGGCCAAACCAATTCCTCGGCGCAAGCCAAAAGTCCGACGGAAACGCTCATCCTTCGGACTGCGTTGTTGCAGGTAAAAATTGATGGGCCGTTTTTCCGGATGGGTATCACGGTGTACGAAAGTCACACTGTCCATCCGCACAACCACCATGGTGGATGGCTTGGATGGGGGAGGAGGCTTGGCTTCAAACTGAAAATTGGGCGGAATGACTTTCCTGATCGAGCGACTCGGGTCTTCCTCCATAAACACGATCTTACGCTGGATGAGCGAGTCCTGCAAATCGCGTACCGTTTGGATAAAAACATTCTCCGATTGGTGGCGCAAAATGCTCTCCTGTTCCTGATATACCTTTTTCAGCCAGTAGATCTGAAACACGGCCAGCAGCAGCAAGCTGCCCGTCATTAAAGCCCGATACAATGTATTGTGCCGATACAAATCAGTAGATTTTGAAAAATGGTAGGGATTTTTTCCCCATTTCTAGCACAAAGTTACGTTAAAGCAAAAGGCTGCGCACCTGTCTTTAACCATTATTAACCTTAAATCAAGGAACGTTAACTTGGGGACTGGCCGATTCCAGCTTAGCTTTGTAGATCAAAAAAAGGAATTACCCATGAGGAATTTATTGCTGTTATTTTTTGGGGTGTTGTCCCTGGCTGTTTCAGCCCAAAACAACGAGGGCACCGTACTGTACAAACAAACGGTGTATATGCGTCGGGAAATACAAGCCAATGCACCGGCCGGAGTTGACCCTAATATGGCTCGGAACATCCCCGAATCCGTGACCAATGAGTTCAACCTCAATTTCACGGCCAAGGTGTCCTTGTACAAAGAAATTGCTTCTGCCGATGATGACAGTCAAGGCGGCCCCGGTGGAGGTGGCGGGATGCGTTTTATGATGCGCCGCTTTAATCCCCCCATTTACAAAGACCTGGCCAACAACCGCCAGGTGGAAGAAATGGACCTGTTTGGCAAGCAGTTTTTGGTCGACGATATCATCCCGACCCGTGCCTGGAAAGTAACTGGTCAGCAAAAGAAGATCCTGGACTACCCTTGTATCTCCGCAACGGTTACAGATAGCCTGATGGGCCGTGCCCGGGTGATTACGGCCTGGTTTGCTCCAACCATTCCAGTTGCCTTTGGCCCTCAAGGTTATGGTGGTTTACCTGGTATGATTCTGGAAATTGACATGGATGGTGGTCGGAGTGTGATCACTGCAGCCGAAGTGAAACTGCAAAAGCCAGATGAAGCCAGTATCAAAGCACCTGAAAAAGGTAAAAAAGTAACCCGCGCTGAATACCAAAAAATTCAAGTGGAAAAAATGAAAGAAATGCGCGAAGCAGGAGGCGGAAACTGGCAAGGTGGCGGCGGAAGGCAGATCATCATTCGGAACTAGAACCCAAAACAGGGTTCCAAAGTTCCAGGTTCCAAAGTTCCGGGGTTGCGCGATGAACCCTGGAACTCTGGAACCTGGAACCCTGGAACCTTTTTTTGTTGGTTAGAACCCCGACCGATTGTCGAAATTGTTTTTCTGATAAGGTATTTTGATGAAATCCAGGGTGCCTGGTTTCACTTGAATGTTCAGCACATAAGTACCTCGCTGGGGTTGCCAGGCAAAAGAGAGTTGCCAGCAATGCAGGTCGCGGGTGAATCCAATCGCCGGGTAAGTCAATCCTTTATTGACAAAGTCATAGCCAATATTGCCTACCGATACCCCCCAATTTTTAGTCAGTTCCACATTTCCTTGTGCGTTGATCGAATTGGTTCCCATCCGGAAGACGTTTTCATTGCCACGCGCTTCCCAGGAAAAATCCAGGTTGTGCGAGATGCTGAAGTTTTCAAATAAACTTAAGAAGTCCTGTTCTTGCTCATCGCGTTTCCGGGGTTGGGTTTCGCGTACATCGGTGATCAATTCTTCTTTTTTACCCTGAAACATTTCACGAATTTTTTGCACCGTCAAATCAGTTACAAAAGAAAAACGCGCAGTCTCCATTCGGGGAATAATTCTGCCCTGTTGCCACACCGTACGATTGTAGCGCAACCCCTGGGCATTCTCCAGATAGGGGTCCAAACTCATAAAAAAGCCCATCGTAGTCATGCCTTTAAAGAAACGCGCCGTGGTGCTCATACTGAGTTGACTCCATTTCAAAGAATCTGCGGCATAGTTGTAACTTCCGCCAATAACCAGGTTGTCGATGAGTTTGATTTTTTTCTCCATCGAATCCCTTTTTGAATAAGCCTTAGCCTGGAAAATGTTGTTGAGGCTGTAGCCGATGGCCATCTGTCGCCCGCTAGGGGTAGGGGTGCCGTACACGGCGATGTTGTCGAAGCGGGAATAAATCTGTTTGATCAGTGGAAAGCGGGAATCCAGTTGTACACTGTCGAAATAATTCAGGTCGGGATTCAAATAGTTGGGGGAGTAGTTGAACGATATGTTGGGCCGCATTTCCCAGCGCACCTCCCGTAGAGGAGTCAACTTACCCGTTTTGAGGGTAAAAAAGATCCGGGTATTCAAACTCACCCCCGCCGAAAACTGGTTGAATCGAGAAAAGCCCGATAGGGTATCGGTTTTAACGGTGCCAAAAGTAGTATCGTAACGGATCAAGGACTTTGCTGGGTCAAAAGGGTCGTCGAGCGTATCTGCCTTGATGATGTTCCGAGAGTCGAAGGATTTGGCGATGGATTTCAACTGCCAAATTTCGTTATAAGTTACATTGGGGTTGACGTTGATGTATTTCAACAACTTGAAAGAAGTGTTGACGTCGATGTTGTGCCGTGCCCCGGCTACGGCGTCCTGCCACATTTTTTGGGTAAAAATCGAGGTATCGTTGGTGACAAAACTGTTGCGGGCCTCCCCGGCGTAGCGCAAGGCAATGCTTTCGTACCACTTGTCTTGGGTCACTTTTTTCTTAAAAGGATAAAGGGTTTGGGTTTGGAATTGTACGTTGGGGAAGTTGATGGTCACCTTGCGGTTGTTCAGGTTTTGGCTATGGTTGAAAGAAGCACTGAGGCTATAGGGTTTACCCGGCCAATTTTTGGAAAAGTTCAGGTTGGAATACAACTGCGAGTTCAATACGCTGTAGGCATCGTTGAAAACACGTTGGGTGTTGCGGTTTCCTTGGATGTTGATGTTGCCGCCAATTTTTGCGTTGGGGTGAGCTGCTGCTTCCTGGTTGAGGTTGAACTGAATACCAAAACTTTTGGTGCGGCCGAATTTCCCGGTTTTTAAATCCTCTTGCACTTGAGAGTCAAAGCGCAGGTTCAAACCTGAAGCAAATTGATATCGTTTGCGGTAATCGGCCTGCAAAGCCAAGCCATAGGTGCCCCGGAAGTAAATATTGCTTCGCAAAGCCAGGTTCAGGTGATCCCCAACCGGGAAATACCAACCAATGTCGCGCAAACCAAAACCCCAGGATTCCGAATACTCATAATCACGGGGAAACAAGAGACCAGTACTGCGCCCTTTTTTCAGTGGAAAAAAACCAAAGGGTAACCAAATTGGTGTGGGCACCCCCATGATTTCAATCTGGGAAGGGCCCACGATGGCCAATTTATCCGGTATGATTTTTTGCTTCGTACTCCGAATGCCAAAGTGTGGATGATCAGCTTCACAGGTAGTAAAAAGCAGTTTTTGCCCAAAAAGGATGTTATCCGGTTTGGAGGTATCCTTTTTTTCCTCCTGAATGAGTTTCATCCTGGAGCCGTGTACAAAAAGGTCAGTTTGTTTGGTGCGCACTTCATAGACCATCCCCTTGCGGGTTTTGAAATTGTAACGCATTCTTTTGGCTGTAAAAGTTTGATCGCCATCCTGAAATTCCGGGACCCCGATCAATTTTCCCGTCACGGTATCCTCGCGTACTTCGGCGGTAACCACGTTATTGGCCCAATCCAGCTCAATAAATTCCGCTTTCAGGTTGATATCCGTATATTTTACCGAAGCCTGACCGTATAAATAGATTTTTTTCGCAATATTGTCCAATACCATGGAATCCACAGCGTTGTATTCGACCGGAGCATCCAGCGAGTCGTTGGAAAAACGAATGGTACGGGGCGCGCTGAACTGAAAAGAGTCGGGAAAAATAACCGGAAGGGTATCGGCAATGGTTAGGCTATCGGGCAGTTTTGGATAGGGATCTTGCGCCAGTAAAGGGGCAAATCCTAAGCAAAATAATAAAATTGCCCAGCTACTTGTTGCATTCCAAAAATGAATTCGGTTATTTTGCATTTTGTTCATAATCAAACCCAAATCAATTTTATTGCTTTTGAACTCAACCTCGATTTAATCCAGACCCACGAACTATGACAAAATCAATGTTTACTTTCCAAACGAAGCTCATACTCATCTCGTCCGCCGCCATCTTAGGCTTTAACATTTCTTTAGCAGCCTTTGGCCTCGGGCCGGGCAAAGTTATACAAAGCCCACGAATCCCTACGGATAAGCTGAGAAATTATTCCTTGTCAGATTCCTTGTTGCAAAAGTCCAATGCTTCATACCAGCTCAAAACAGTAGTGATTGATGCGGGTCATGGTGGCCACGATCCCGGATGCCACGGTGCCAGTGCCCACGAAAAGCACGTAACCCTGGCCATTGCCAAAAAATTGGGAGAACAATTGCAGCAACGTTTCCCCAATCTTAAAGTCGTATTGACCCGCGACAAGGATGTGTTCATCCCCTTGTACGAGCGGGCTGATATTGCCAATAAGCACAATGCCGACTTGTTCATTTCCATTCATTGCAATGCCATGCCCGGCAGCAATAGTGGTACTTACGGCACGGAAACCTACGTTATGGGTTTGCACACCGCTCAATACAATCTGGAGGTGGCGAAACGTGAAAACGCTGCCATCCTGTTGGAAGATAATTACCAAAAAAATTACGACTACGACCCCAACTCCCCCGAAGGGCACATCATGATCAGCATGTTCCAAAATGCGTATTTGAAACAAAGTTTACAATTCGCAGAACTGGTCGAAAACAAGTTGAACCTGCAGGCCAAACGCAAATCGCGCGGCGTGAAGCAGGCGGGCTTTGTCGTCTTGAAAGCAACGGCTATGCCCAGTGTACTGGTTGAAGTTGGTTTTTTGACCAATCCTTCGGAAGAGCAATTTTTGAATGGCCAATATGGTCAGGATCAGGTGGCTGGCGCGATGCTGGAAGCCTTCACTTTATACAAAAACCACGCCGAATCACCAGATTTTAATACAGAAAGCCAGTATGAAAACAGCGGTCAAAAAGAGGCTGTAGCCACTACCAACGCTGAGACTCCCATCGTCTATTCTTATGGTGCTTCCAATCAAAACAACAGCAATATTGCCGCCGTTCAAAACGAAAACAGAAACCCTGAATTGGCCAAATCCAAAGAAATTCCCGCTCCAGAACGGGCCAATGACCCAGGAGGAAATAGTCACAATGCCACCACCAACAGCAACCTGGGCAATGCCGCTTCCGCCAGTCGGTATGGCCCCGTACCTCCAGGCCCCAATGTCAATCGGAACCCGGTAACGAACAACCAGACGATGATGCCTCCCCCGGTAACAAATCTAAAAACCACCCCCCCTCCAGTCAACAACAACAATCCTCAAGTAAGTTTTAAAATCCAGTTGGCAGCCGGGCCAGTGGCCCCGAACCAAGTGGAATCCAAATGGAAATCTTTTCCCTTCCCCATCGAAGTAGCTCAGGAAGACAATTTGTACAAGATTCGTACCCAGGCTTATACGGATTATCAGCAAGCCAATCAGGTGCGTAGCCGCTGTAAGGAATTGGGTTTCAATGATGCGTTTATTGTGGCAATGAAAGATGGGAAACGAATCTCTTTGGCGGAGGCTAAAAAAGTGCTTGGTATTCCCTAAAAAAGTTTAGGGAGGTTGAGGGAGGTTGAGGAGGTTTAGGCTACCGCAGCGATTTTGACAAAAGCTATTGTCAAAGTAACTGCGGTAGCCTAAACCTTCTCAACCTCCCTCAACTTTCCTCAACCTTTTCAACTTTTTTCCTACCTTTGCGCCTCCAAAATTTTGCATTTCATGTCAAACGAAATTAAAATCGCCCTTCTGGCCGTTGTTGCAATTGCACTTTCCATTTGGGGAATCAAGTTCATCAAAGGAAAAAACCTCCTCACTCGCTCCAACCTCTACTACGTGGAATACGAGGATGCCCTCAGTATCCAAACCTCCTCGTCAGTGGTGATCCAAGGGGTGAACGTTGGTTATGTCGCAGATGTCAAACTGCAGAAAGGTTCAGAAAAAGTCCTGGTTACCCTGGATTTGAACAAAGACCTGGAAGTGCCCAAAGGCACCCGCGCAGAGATTTTCGCCAATGGTTTTATGGGCACCAAAAGTGTCCGCCTACAATTCCCTCCCGTGGAGGAACGCCAGGGCATGCTCGAACCCGGCGCTTACCTGATCCCCGGCTCTGTAGGCTTCCTGGGGGCAAATATTCCGCAGGACGAACTCAAACAATACGTACAAATTTTCCAGGACGGCATCAAAGGAGCACTCGATTCGCTCAATGAGGGCCTGACCAATGGGGATCCCAATAGCCCCATCAACCGCAGTCTGAAAAACCTGGAATTGACACTGGCCAACCTGCAATCGGCTACTTCCTCGGCGGATCGCCTTCTGGCCTCATCTTCCGGTGAAATCAAAGGTACCCTCAAAAGTTTGAACGAGCTGAGCGCCAGCCTCGCCAGTAGCAAAGCCAAAATTGGCAACATCATCAACAATGCGGACAAGTTCAGTGGCCAGTTGAATGAAATGGACCTGAAAAAGACGCTTACAGAGGTGGATCAGACTTTGGATGGGCTCAAAGTCACCTTAAACAAAGCAAATCAAACCTTTGGTTCAGTTGAAGGGATGATGAATGACGTAAAAGCAGGGAAAGGCTCGCTTGGTAAGTTGCTCAGCAGTGATAGCCTGTACAATAGCTTTGATCGCCTTAGTACCAGTGCGGATTCTTTGACAAAAGATATTAAAAATCGCCCGTATCGTTACATTCCGCTGAAAGGTAGAAAGCGGGTGCAGAAGTATGATAAGTTGGATGGGAAGCAATGATGCGACTTCGGATGTGGGATTTCGGATTTCGGTGGACTTTCAGGTTTGGAAGTCTACCGAAATCCGAAATTCTACAGTTTCGGACAAATCAGCCGCGACCGACTCCGATCCGGCTTAATATACGTCAGCGACATCTCAAACGCTCCTCTTGAATAATTCGAGGTCTTCAGCCCCGATGAGGTAATATCATAGCTGAAACCCAAGTTCCATTTTTCCAATTCAAAAATAGCGGCTACAATCACCGCATCTACACCAATGCCACGGTCAGCACGGTTGTTGACGTGCGTCCACAAGCCAGTGCGTAGGGCCAATTCCTTCCATTCGCGGTTGGTGTACCGAATGTTGGCACCCAGCGTGGTGCTCATCATCGGGCCCTGGCTCATGAACAAAAAGGCTGGCATAATGCTCAATTGTTTGGTCAGGGGCATTTCACCACCGCCGTGGATGCTGTAGCGCCGGAATATCCGCACCTGATCGTCACCCGTAAAGGAAGCAGAAGGGGTATTCAAATGGTGCATGGCTCCACCGAGGTACAAACTTTTATTGTCGTCCCAAACGGCGTACCACAAAACTCCCGCGTTAAAATCGAAGTAAGGATTGCTGCTCAGGCCATCAAATGCCTCGTTGGTGGGGGCATTGGGATCGAAAAAATACCCATTGGCGTCGTATTGCGCTGAAAAAGACAAGTCCGCCCAATTGAGCGATTGCTGGGCAAAACCCAACTGTGCACCCGCCACAATGTATTGCTCATTGGCGGCATAACGCCCACCATTGACCTGCTTGAGGTAAGCCCCTCCGAGGTTGAATTGGGTCAGGTGAAAATTGGCCAAACCCGCCTGATCGCGCATGGCGGAGCCACTGATGGCAAAATAATCCTTATTCACCGCGCGGAACCGTTGATCCCAACTGGCCGAAATGGTTCTGAATGGTTTACTGCCCAAAAGGCTGTAGTACAAGTCGCGGTAATTCACCGCCAAGCGGGCGGAACCGCTGGTTACACCGGCCATCGCGGGATTCACATGCAAAGGGGAGGCATAAAATTGGGCGAAGCGGGGGTCTTGCGCCTGTATTTTTGCCCAAAAGGACAAAAACAGGATCGAAAATAGTACGTATTGCTTCATGTTTTGGAATTATTCAAGGCAAAATAAGCCTCTTTTGACTTTCTTTTCGCCAAGATACGGAGTTTAACATTTATAAATGTTTTCAAAAATACAAAAAGGTCGGGAAACGGATAGGCTGAAATAATTTCCTTAGCTTTACGCCTGCCAACCATACCTTCATGAATCGTTTCAGCACCATCCTAATCTTGGTTTGTGGAATTTGTTTTCACTACCTGCCGGCCCAAAATGCCCTGCTGGCCCCCGTTTCGCCACGCAGCAATGCACTGGGCAAAACCAGCCTGAATTTCACCGATTTACATAGCCTTTTTGGCAACCAGGCTGGCCTAGCTAACCTGGAGACCTTCGGCGTAATGGGCATGGTGGAACAACGCTACTTACTAGCTGACTTGAATCAAGCGGCTTTTGGGGCGGCGCTGCCCACTTTTTCAGGCGTTTTTGGCTTGACTTTGCGCAATTTTGGCACCGGAGATTACCGCGAAACGGGTGCTGGCCTGGCCTATGCCCGCAAATTGTCAGATCGCCTGCGCATTGGTGGGCAATTGCATTGGTCGCAAATCAGCATCAGCGAATACGGCAATCGCTCCTTGTTCAACGTGGATTTTGGCGTCCAAGCGGAACTGTTGCCCAAACTCTGGGCGGCAGCCCAAGTGCGCAACGCCATTCGCCAACAATTGCTGGATGGAGAGTACACGCCTACCGTTTTTAGTGCAGGTTTGTCCTACGCAGTAGGCGATAAAGTAATGTTGTACACCGAACTATACAAAGACATTGACTTCCCTGCGGACATGCGCATTGGCATCGAGTACAATCCCTCCAAAGCCATTTACCTGCGTGCCGGCGTGAATACGGCTCCCGGAGGCTGGAGTTTTGGCTTCGGCCTGCCCGTGTTCCAAAACCTGGTATTTGATTGTGCCGCAGCGTATCACCCCTACCTAGGCTTTACCCCCTCAGCAGGACTAGCTTACCGCAAAAAAAAGTGATTATTTTGACCGGACTATTCTGCTTAGGTCATTTGTATATAAACACCACGAACCAATTGGATTCGGCTTCGCCAAATCTTTTAACACGACGACGCGACGAAACGACGAAACGACGTCCTCAGCGCTGCGCACTGAGTGTCCCAACGCTTGGCGTTGGGTTGTAGCGGCAGCTAATCGTCGTGCCGTCGTTTCGTCGCGTCGTCGTGTTAAAAAATAAGCAGCGGAGCTGCGTCAAAACGTATAAAAAAATCACTTACTAGCAATGAAAAACTTGTTAATCGTCGCCGCAACCGAATTTGAAATTGCCCCAGCACTGCAATGGTTGGAGCAACAAAAAGCGCCCGACACCAACCGGAAATTCAGCTTTAAGGAATTGGAAATTAGCGTGTTGTTAACTGGTGTGGGCTTGCCCCTGGCTATGTTTCAACTCACCCGTGCACTCACCACTACACGTTACGACCTGGTGATCAACGCGGGCATTGCCGGCGCTTTGGATACTCGCCTGGAGCTCGGTGCAGTCGTACAAGTCATCTCCGAAACCTTCGCCGATTTGGGCGTAGAAGAAGCAGATGGAAGTTTCACCGATTTGTTCAAACTCAATTTGATTCACCCCGAAGCGCCCCCTTTTCAGGATCGAAAAATGGTCAACACCTTCGGCTCGGCTTACGATTTTTTACCCAAAGTCCACGGCATCACGGTCAACAAAGTGCACGGTGCAGCGCCCAGCATTGAACAACTCAAACGCCGCAGCAATGCCAGCGTAGAAAGTATGGAAGGAGCAGCCACCTTTTACACCTGCTTGATGTTGCAGACGCCTTTTTTAGAAATTCGTTCAATCTCCAACTTCGTTGAACCCCGCAATCGGGACGCCTGGAAGATTCCTCTGGCCATTGAGAACCTGAATGTCGTGCTCATCGATATGTTGGCGGGTTTGCTGGAGAACAAATTACGAGCAGATTAATCTTGTGTTTTGGGTGCCTCCGTCACCAAAGTGGTATCCGAAACCAGCGTTGGTACGATATATCCTCCCGTGTCAATGCTCACTTTGGGCAATAGGCTTTTGAGTTCCCGCCAATCGCTGCTGCCTTTGACTGCCGTTTGATAAACGTAAACTTCACGCAAACTTGTCACCACTTTTAAATGCGCCAAACCCGCCTTACTGACCTTGGTATTGACCAAATTGAGGTAACTCAGGTACTTGGACGATTTCAGCGCCAGCAAACCCGCATCACTCACTTTGGTGCCATCCAAAAACAACTTGGTCAAATGGGGCAATTCAGCCAGGATTTTTAGCTCCTGATCTCCAACCGTCACTCCACTCAAACGCAGCGCCACCACTTGTTCAGCAATGGGTTTTAACAAAGCTAGGTCTTTGGCGTCAGCATCCGGCACATTGATGAAATTGACGGATATAAGGGTGTTGTTCTGTCCTAGCGGAATCACCACTGCACCCGCATCCTTCAATGCTTGAACGGCTTGGGGATCAGGCGCAGGTACCTTTATTTCTGGCCAAATCGAAACCTCAACTGGCGCAACGCTGGCTCCTCCTTTTTGCAAAGCAGCCAAAAGTGGTTTGATTTCCTCCGTTTGAGGCAAATCCTTTACCTTTTTATCATAAGCAGCACCCGTTTCAATCCACCAATGCAACAATTTAACTTCAGCCTCGCTGAGTTGGTTTTTCTCCTTGGGCGGCATGTGTTTTTCGTCAGATTTGGGCAGCAGCAGGCGGCGCATCAGTTCACTGTCGGCTACTTTTCCGGCGACTACAATTTCCCCATTTTTGCCTCCTTTTTGAATGAAATCGGGATTGTCGAGCCGCAGTTTGCCCTTTTGTTTGGTAGAACCATGGCAGGACACACATTTTTCCTGTAACAAAGGAGCTACTACTGCTGCATAAGCATTGGCTTCTGGAATATTTTCGATTTGAGCAGGTGCCAGAACTGCTGGTGGCAGCCCCAACCAACTCCGGTAAGGCTCGGGCAGCCCTTGGGTCAAATAATCGCTACCGTGCGTCAAAGAGCCCCCCAAATGCCCGGCACTACTGACCAGGGCTACCAAAACCAATTGTAGAAGGAAACCAAACCTGCGGTTGATCCCTGATTTTTGCAACAGGAGCATCAAAGCTCCCCAAACGGCTACGGCAATGCCCAAATTGCGGTGTTGGTTCAAGGCTTGCAAGTCGTATTCGCCGCTCAAAGACAAGAGATAACCCGTCACACAGGAAAAAATCGCTGCCAGGGTACCCATCAACAAGGCAAAAGGCACTACAGCTTTTAAGTGTTGAAAGCGCTGCCAACGGCCCAGCCAGGCAAAAAGTACCGCCAGGAGCAAAATACCAATGGGCAAGTGAACCAATAAAGGATGGAAACGACCGAGAAAATTAAGCATGTTGAGTTGATGAGGTTGAGAGGGTTGAGGAGGTTGAGGGAGGTTGAGGCTACCGCAGCGATTTTGACAAAGCTAGTGTCTAAGTCTCTGCGGTAGCCTCAACCTCCCTCAACCTTCTCAACCTCCCTCAACTATTTTTTAACAAGGTACCGCGAACGCAACATTTCCATCATATGCACATTGATTGCCCATTGATCAGCCAATGGTTGCCGGGTATAGGGCACTGTGGGCAAGTACATGGGCGGGCCAAATTCGGTTAAAATGGTCATGGGCTGTTTTTGATTCACCTTCATTTCCACCACCTTGTCCCACCAAGCCAGGTGCGCTTTGAGGGCATCTGCCCATTCAGGCGCACGGGGATCGGTTACCTGTGGCCCTTCCTGATGCCCCACCCGGGCGTGGATATGGTCGGTGCGGGCTAGGGCCAACTCTACTGTTTCTTTTTGGTCCGCTAACAGGGATTCATGCACCACACACCAATGCGAGATGTCGAGCGTAAGGCGCATGCCGGGAATTTTTTCCAGCAAAGCCCGGGTAATCGGTGCCGAATAACAAATCCGTCCGCGGTGGGTTTCATGGTAAACCGGCACTCCAGATGCTTTACCCGCAGTGATGCTCAACTCGATGATGTTTTGAGCCTGATCCAGGGTAAAATAATCTTTCCCCGAATGGCAATTGAGGTACAGCGGCTTGAGGTTCGCGGCATTTTTTAAGGCCTGGATGAACTGGGTGAAATGTTCCTTGAAATCACTGCTTCCAGAACCCACTAAAAAGCCGTACTCCAGCCCATTGGCTTTGGTCGCTCTTTCCAGTGCAATTCGGTCTGTGTCGTTGGTGGGTGCCCACACTTCGATGCCATCGTAGCCTGCTTTTTTGGCTTTGGCACAAAATTCATCGATACTTCCACTGAATCCCCAGCTCGTGGCCAGCATTTTTAAGGAGAAATCTGCCGGGACATGAAAAGGCAATGGCGTTTCAGCCAGCGCCGAAACTTGATCTATCATTAGCCCCGCCCCAAGACTGAGGGATTGGGCGAGAAATTTACGTCGGTTTGGCATAAAAAAAGTTGAGAGGTTGAGGAGTTGAGGAGTTGAGGAGTTGAGAAGGTTGAGAAGGTTGAGGCTGCCGCAGAGACTTAGACACTTCCTTTGTCAAAATCGCTGCGGTAGCCTCAACCTTCCTCAACTATAACTAAACTATTGCCCTAATCACTTCTCCCTCCACATCCGTCAACCGGAAAGGCCGACCCTGGAAAGGAAACGTGAATTTTTCGTGTTCAAAACCCAGTTGATTGAGGATGGTGGCCTGCACGTCAAAAACGGACACCTTGCCACTGATGGGGCTAAAGCCAATTTCATCCGTTTCGCCAAAACTCACCCCTTTTTTGATGCCGCCACCGCACATCCAAATCGTGAAAGCGTCGGCATGGTGGTCGCGGCCTTTGAAAGGCAGCTCCAACCCATTCCGGTTTTCCTGCATGGGGGTGCGCCCAAATTCGGAACCCCAAACCACCAGCGTTTCATCCAGCAGTCCCCGCTGTTTGAGGTCGAGGATGAGGGCACTCATGGACTTGTCAATTTCGCGGCATTTGTTGGCCAGTCCAATATCCACCGAGCCATCCGCACTGGTGCCGTGGGTGTCCCAACCCCAATCGTAGAGTTGTACAAAACGCACCCCTTTTTCGATCAATTTGCGAGCGAGCAAGGCGTTGTTGGCAAAGGATTCTTTGCCCGGTTTTACTCCGTACATTTCCTTGATGTATTCCGGCTCATCGTTGATGTTCATCACCTCGGGAGCAGAAACCTGCATGCGGTAAGCCATTTCGTATTGAGCGATCCGCGACATGATTTCAGGATCCTGGAATTCTTCGTAAGTTTTGCGGTTCACCTCATTGATGGCGTCGATGGAGGCTTTGCGCAGGTCGCGGTCGATGCCGTGCGGATCTTGCAGGTACAACACGGGTTCACCCGCCGAGCGGCATTGTACGCCCTGATAGACGGATGGCAAAAAACCACTGCCCCATACCGCTTTTCCGGCATCAGGGTTTTGGCCCCCGGAGGTCAGCACGACAAATCCGGGTAAGTTGTTGTTTTCAGAGCCCAATCCATACGTCACCCAGGAACCCAAACTGGGTCGCCCAAGGCGCGCACTCCCCGTTTGCATCATCAATTGTGCGGGGGCGTGGTTGAACTGATCGGTATGCACCGCCTTAAGGAAAGATACCTCATCGGCGAGTTCGGCAAAATGGGGCAAAATGTCGGATACCCAGGCGCCCGATTGCCCTCTTTGCTGGAATTTGGCCTGTGGCCCCAGCATTTTGGGTACGCCGCGAATGAAAGCAAATCGTTTGCCCGCCAGCAGCGATTCGGGGCACAATTGCCCGTCCAATTTGGCCAAGTCGGGTTTGAAGTCAAACATCTCCAATTGAGAAGGTGCTCCAGCCATATGCAAATAAATCACTGACTTAGCCTTACCTGGAAAATGAGGCGGGCGGGGCAACATGGGGTTGTTGGGGTCGTATTGCACTGGATTAATACCAGTGGTATTTCCACCTGGAACACAAGAGCCCAGCAATTGACTCAAGGCCACTGCGCCCAGACCCATGCCACATTGTTTGAGGAACAAACGCCGGGTGGATAACTCTGCTTTGCTCAGGATGGCTTCTTGGTATATGTTGATTTTTGACTTTTCCATTTCTTAACTTTTAGTAATGACTTCATCCAGGTTCAAAATCGCATTGGCAACGATGGTCAAAGCCGCATGTGCAGCCGGGTCTTTGACCTTTTGCTCACCCAACAATTCCTGCGTCAATTTGGGATCAGCCTGATATTTGGCCAAGGCTTTTTGGTACAATTTGACCAAAATCGCCCCTTTTTTGGCATCAATTTTATGCTTCAGTGCCAGGTAATAACCCCGGGCGATTTGGTGATCCACCTCCGTACCCGCATAACGCATACGTTTGGCCAAGGCCTGGGCCGCCTCCACATACACGGGATCGTTCAGTGTAACCAGTGCTTGTAAGGGCGTATTGGTGCGAATCCGGCGTGCGGTACACACGTTGCGCGAAGTCCCATCAAAGGTCAACATCGAAGGGTAGGCACTGGTGCGTTTGTGGTAGGTATACACGGCGCGGCGGTAACGGTCTTCCCCTTGGCTCTGGACCCACTTTTCGTTGCCATAGGGACTGGCCCAAATGCCTTCAGGCTGATAGGGCATGACCCCCGGGCCGTACATTTTGGGGCTCAACAAACCACTCAATACCATGGCTTGATCCCGTACTTGCTCGGCGCTGAGGCGTACCCGTGGGTATCGGGCGTAGTAGCGGTTGTAGGGGTCTTTTTCCTGCATTTGAGGCGAAGTTTCCGCGCGTTGTTGGTAAGTATTGCTGCTCACGATGTTTTTTAGTGCGGTTTTGATGCTCCATTTTTGCTGGTGGGTAAATTGCCAGGCCAGGTGATCCAACAATTCGGGATGCGAAGGCGTGCTGCCTTGTGAACCCATGTCTTCCAATGTTTCGACCAAACCCATCCCAAAAATCTGTTCCCACAATCGATTGATGAAGGTGCGGGCGGTCAATGGATTTTCGGCACTACTCAACCAACGGGCAAAACCCAGGCGGTTGTTGGGTGCTTTGCTGTCCACGGTTCCGAGGATTTTCGGCACACCAGGCTCAACTTCTTTGCCTTTGACCAACCAGTTGCCCCGTTCAAAAACATGGGTTTTGCGCTGCATGAACCAGGGACTTTCCACCATGACGGGTGTAGAGGGTGGCTTGGAGTTGAGCAAATGCCAGAAGTCAGCGTTGTATTTGGCATAGTCGGAATCGTCTTTGCCGGGAAAAGGCTGGGTGAAATGAAACCAGTCAAAACCAATGCCCCCTTGGGTGATTTCTTTGATGCCTGGATTGCGGTAAACCCAGTACAAATCGTGTTTGCCGGAAGGCGCTTTGATGTCCAGCTCGACAATCCTCCAACCTCCTTCGGGACTGGGCACTTGAAAATCGAGTACCAACGGCCCATTCACACTGTCTGCATGGATTTCCCAGCGGCCCCCTTCCGTGTGGGGACGGATACGGCAGATCAATTTGGTGGCGCTATAAGTGCCTACTTGTTTGAAGCGAGCAACTCCATCTTTGCGCATCACCAAGGTTTTGGTGTCGTACAATTCGCTGTTGACAAATTGATCACCAGCGATGGAATAGATCGAAGGTTGAAGCGTTTTGAGGAAGGTGTACAGTTCCAGACTCCGTTGAGGGGTACTTACCTGGGCGACCCATTTGCAGAGGCTATCCAGTTTCACACTGTCGGCAGTAGGGTAGTGGCGCAAGAGAGGATATTCCTCGTAGGTATCTTCGTCGCGGGCATTGTTAAAATAGGCCATTACCCGGTAATATTCCTCGTGTTTGATGTCTTCATAAGGGTGGCCGTGGCATTGGGTGCAGGCAAAAGTGGTGCCCAGCAAGCCTTCAAAAGTGGTGTTGACACGATCCACCACGGCGGCTACCCGGAATTCTTCATTGTCGGTACCGCCCTCGTCGTTGGTGGTGGTGTTGCGGTGAAAAGCAGTGGCCAGGTACTGCTCATCGGATGGATTGGGCAACAAATCACCCGCAATTTGATCGACTAAAAATTGGTTGTAAGGCATGTCTCGATTGAGGGCCCGGATCAACCAATCGCGGTAATGCCAAATCTGCCGCCCCGGGTCGCGTTCGTAGCCCTTGGTATCGGCGTACCGGGCGACGTCCATCCACATGGAGGCCCAACGTTCGCCAAACTGAGGGGAGGCCAGGAGAGCATCCACAAGTTTTTCATAAGCTGTGGGGCTGTTGTCTTGCAGATAGGCTTTGGCAATGGACTCTGGCGCGGGCATACCAATCAAATCGAGGCTGGCCCGGCGCAACAAGGTCGCTTTGTCGGCCTTGGGCGATGGGTTCAGGCCCTGCTTTTGCATTTCGGCCAGGATAAACTTGTCGATGTCACTCTTGGCCCAATCGCTGTTTTTTTGTGGAAACAAACCTAAAAATCCTTTCGTGGAAGGTACTTGCACGGGTTGCACGGGCACATACGCCCAGTGGGTGCCCCATACGGCGCCTTCTTTGATCCATTGCCGAAGCGTGGCGATTTCTGCGGTCGACAAGGGCGCTGCTTCGAAGGGCATTCGTTCTTCGGGGTCGTGGTGGGTAATGCGGCGCATCAACTCACTCTCGCTGGGTTTACCGGGCACGATGGCAGGTTTGCCCGACTCGTTGGGACGCAGCATTTCCGCGCGGTTCATCATGCTAAAACCGCCATTTTTTTTCACTCCGCCGTGGCAAGAGATGCATCTTTTGTTAAAAATGGGTTTGACCTGGGTGTTAAAATGGACGGGCTCTTGGTTCAAGCCAACCCAATTGGCCAGCAAGAGCAGCAACAACAAGAGGCTGATGCTAAACAGAAAATAGCGGCTATTTTGGAGAATGGACGATTTCATCTTGCGATTTTTATAAGACCGGAACAAATTAAGCGCTTTGTAGGGGTTTTGCCTAGTATTATTTTGCCTTAAATTTGTACTATCTTACTTTTTTTACCAACAGCATCAATTTAAATTGTGGAAAAATGAATGCACAGGCTAGTTTTTTTTGGCATAAATTTGCCGCATGACTTTCCCGGAGATACTCAAATCGCTTAAGCAAAAACAATACAAACCGCTGTACTTCCTACACGGCGACGAGGCCTATTTCATCGATGTGATCAGCGATGCCATCGAAAATGAGGTGCTCAATGAAGGTGAAAAGGCTTTTAATCAAACCATTGTGTACGGCAAGGACGTAGACCACCTGACCATTGTTGACGTGGCGCGCCGTTACCCCATGATGTCGCAACACCAGGTGGTGATCCTCAAGGAGGCGCAGGACATGAAAACCCTCAAAGACCTGCAAACTTATGTGGAAAAACCCCTGGACAGCACGATCCTGGTGATTTGTTACAAAAATGGAAAATACAACTTCAATTCCAAATTTGGCAAAGCCGTTCAAGCCAAAGGGGTGGTGTTCGAGTCGAAACGCTTGTATGACAATCAGGTGCCCAACTGGATTCAGGACTACCTCAAGGATAAAAAACTGAACATTCGTCCCGAAGCTTCAGCCATGATCGCCGAATACCTCGGCACCGATCTCAGTAAGGTGGCCAACGAACTGGATAAAATGGCGATCAACCTGCCGCAGGGGACCGAAATCACCACCAAACACATCGAGGAACAAATCGGCATCAGCAAGGATTACAATGTGTTTGAACTGCAAAAAGCCCTGGGCCAACGCGATGTACTCAAGGCCAACCGCATCGCCAACTACTTTTCAGCCAATCCCAAACGCAACCCGATTACCGTGATCATTTCTTCCTTGTATGGCTTTTTTAGCAAGGTGTATTTGCTCAATTTTTTCTTACAGGCTTCGGAAAAGGAACAACTCGAAGCATTGGAATTGCGCTCGGCTTTTTTTCTCAAAGATTACCGCGAAGCGACCCGTTTTTTCAACCGGGCAAGGGCGGAAAAGGCGATTGAGGTGTTGAAAGAGTTTGATTTGAAGTCAAAAGGGGTGAATTACAATAGTACTGGGAAGGGGGACGAGGAGTTGTTGCGGGAGATGGTTTATTTGTTGCTGCATTGAGGGGGTTAAGGATGCATTTTGGGTATAAACTTTCACTTTGGTCACTGACTACTGGATTTGCATAAAAATTTGTGTTAATTTTGAACACATAAAATGTAAAGTATGTCTGAAGTAATCTTGTACCAATCGGTTTTGCAAAAACTTGGTCAGCTTTCTCCACAAAACCTGGCTGAGCTGGATGCTTTTTTGGCTTTTTTAGTCCAAAAACAAACGAAGGGTCTTCGTAGTGATGAAGGTGCCGCACAAGCTTTGCCAGAACAACTATTTGGTGCCTGGAAGGAGTGGGATGAGCAAGAATTTCAATCTTTCTTAGATTATACCAATGAGGTTAGAGCGGATCTTTATAACAACCGAGAACTTGATGTATGAAAGATTATCTTCTCGATACAGATACAGTTTCTTTTTTTTTAAAGGGAGTACCTCAAGTGAAAGTGCAGTTTGATATAGTTTATGCCACTCAAGGCTACTACAATATTGGCATTATGACTTATTATGAGATCATGAATGGTCTCATTTTTAAAGACGCAACAATCAAATGATCGGACATTCTGATGTTTTGATTGGCGCGACAGCTTTACACTACGATTTAAGGGTGGTGACCAACAATCAAGGACATTTCCAGCGCATTCCAGGTTTGGTTTTGGACAATTGGTTCAAGCCTTAGACACAGGTCAGCCACAAAGGGCTGCCCCAACACACTCACACTTTCACACTCACACCTTCACACCCTATCTTCTTCCTCTCCATAACTCCCAGCAACCCTTCCCCCCGTTCCACAGTACATTTCCAAATTTTAACCAAAGAATCACGTTGCACTTAGTATTTTGCAGAACTTCTGGCAAAATGCACACTACAGGACATTTTGCTCGGAGGACATCAATTGCCCCTGGCTTCAGCCTGGGGATATAGGAACATTCTCGGATTTGGGCTTTAGCCCTAGCCTGAATACTAAGGCTTGGGCTAAAGCCCGATCAAAAGGAAAACCCTATCCACGCGCTAAAGCACGTGGCAATTGATGTCCTCCGAGCAAAATGTTAAGGTGTATGGGCAAAATGGGGCAACATATTTATGCTGCCCTAAAATTATTGAAACAGAAATACGTTTTTATCATACGTTTTTCTATCCCGGAAAGACCGAACGACCACACCGATTATGCGCATTGTCTTTGTACTTTTTTGGGGATTGTGGGCTACCTGGCTGGGTGCTCAGACCTTTTTTCCAGTCAAAATCAGCAACCGTTGGGGCTTGATCAATGGAGAGGGGAAACTGGTCATTCAACCCCGGTACGAAGCCATCGGCGACTTCAAACTCTACGGCTACGCCGTCATGCAACGCGAAGGCAAAGTGGGCATGCTGGATCGGCAGGGTAGGGAAGTGGTGGCGCCCCAATACGAAGACCTGCGCGTGCTGGATTCCCTGCTCGTGGCAGTCATGGATCAAGGGCAATGGATGGTGGTCAATTTGCAAGGGCGGATCATTTTGCCCAAGGGTTACGACCGCTTGTTGGTGTGGGAAGGCGGCTATTTGGCATATCGACAAAACCAGAAATGGGGCGTCATGAACCGCGAAGGCCGCACCATTGTACTCGCCCAATACGACGAAGTCCAACTCAAACAAAACCGCTTCATTCAAACCAGTAACGAAGGCCATTTGGGTTTGTACCTGCTGAGCGGCAAGGAACTCCTGAGCCCCGTCACCGAACAAATTGACATCCTCAACGACAGCCTCTTTTTTTTCCGCCGCAACCAACTCTGGGGCGCCATCGATCACCGGGGCCGACAAATGGCACCCAACCGTTTTCAATCCTGGCGTCGCCTTTCCGATAGTTATTTCATTTTCCAAAACGGTTCCCAAAACTTGCTGTTCTCCTCCATTTGTAAAGGCATCGTGACCGACGGAAAAACCTACGACGATTATTACCCCCTCACCACCCGCTACATCATCACCCGCAAAGACAAAACACTGGGCTTGATTGATTGGTGTGGCAAAGCGATTCTTGCGCCACTGTATGACGAAATTTTGCTGCATTCTCCTTCGGTGTTTCGAGTGAGTCTCAAAGGACAGTGGGCACTCTTGAAAGAAGGAGACCAGGAATTGACTCCCTTCAAATACAGCTACATCGCGCCACCCAAAGGGCCTGTAAGCATTGTCAAATTAGGACAGGACTTTGGACTCATCAACCTGGCGGGCAAAGAACTGACCCCAGCTCGCTACCGCAAAATCACCCTGGAAGGCAATCAAGCCAAAGCCTATAAAAAAACAACCAACAGCGGACAAGCTGAGGCCCTGGACCTCCTGCGCTTCAACGAGGCTGGAGAATTGGTGGCCGATCAAAGTTTGGAGCGCCATTTTAAGGTGCGCATTGGTACCCCCAACAACAACAATTCGCGCATCCTGGAGAAAGACGAAGCAGGCTACGTCCTGGAAAAATACGAGTGGTTTTATGCCGCCAAAGACGATCGCTGGGGCCTGCGCAACATTGCCGACGGCAGCATTCAAATCCAGCCTACCTTTCGGCGCATCAAAGTGGAACCCGAATTAGGCTTGACCCTGGTGGGCATGCCCAGCTCCAAGGACTACGAATTTGAACGCACCACCTACCGCTTCGAATACATTTATGGCCTCATCGACAACAACCTCGGGGCTCTGGTTACTGAAATCAGTGCGGTCCATTTTTTCCTGGAAGATTTCCGCAGTGGTAGCACCTGGGCCCGTTGCTGGATGCAATCGGGGCGCTTTGGTTTGGTCAACCGCCGTGGACAATTCCATACTGAGGATTATTCTTTCATTGGCCCCTTTCAGGATGGTGTGGCGCGGATGAGCCAGGTGGGTCGCATTTCGGGTGCCTTAAAACCAGCCCAGGAAATGGGCAAACTCCAGGATTATCTTTCCGCCCTGGCCTCGCCAGTCGCGCTGGCCGATGTGACCCAATACGACCAAATTTTTCGCGACAATGCCTATCTGACTTGTGAATCCTGTACCTGGGGCTACGTGGATACCTCCGGGCAGATGCGGATGAAACCTCAGTTTACCTTTGCCCGTGATTTTGTCAATGAAGTGGGGATTGTTCAGTGCGACAACAAGTGGGGCGTGGTCAATCGTTTTGGCAAACAAGTCATTCCTTGCCAGTACGACGCCATCCATTTTTTGGAAAATACCGAAGACAAAATCATTCGCCTCTACGTGCAGCGACCCAAATACGGCTTGATCGACACCTTGGGGCAACTGGCAGTCAGTGCAGTATACGACCAAATTGGTTCCTTCCGCGAAAACCGCCTCGCGGTGATGCGCGATGGCCTCTGGGGCTTTGTGAACAACGAGGGCCTGGAAATCATCCCCTGCCGCTTTCGGGAGGTCAGCGACTTTTATGAAGGTTTGGCCACGGTGAAATTGGGGCGCTATTGGGGCTTTATCGACAAGCTGGGCAACGTGATGATTGATTTTCAATACAAACGTGCCGGAAATTTTCGCGACAAACTGGCCTGGGTGGAAACCGATAAAGGCATTGGCTACATCAATGCCCACAATAAAATGGAGATCCCAGCGCAGTTTGAACAAGCCCAGGATTTTGACCGCGGGATTGCCCGGGTCAAAACTGAAGGGAAGTGGGGCTTGATTGATGCCAAAAACCGCTGGATTTTAAAGCCTAAATTCGTGGACATTCGCCCTTTTGACCAAGCAGGGTTGTCGGTTGCGGTACTTACACCCGATAACAGTCGCCTGGGGCTAATCAATTTGCAAGGCCTGGCCGTAGGCAGCAGCAATTACACAGAAATCTACCCCTTCAGTGAAGGATTGGCCGTGGTCAAAGACCGAGTTGGTTATGGCTACATCGACACTACGGGCAAATTGATTATCCCCTGTAGTTATTCCCGGGCAGAACCTTTTTCAGAAGGCCGCGCCGCCGTGTACAAAGACGGCAACTGTGGCTACCTGACTCAGGAAGGAGCTGCTTTGACTGGATTTGTATTCAAACAATGTCAACGATTTGCCGATGGGCGCGCAGTGGTGTTTCAGGGCAGTTTGCGCAAGGCGGGTTTGTTGGATACTTCAGGCAAACTACTCATCGAGCCCAGCATCAATCGCCTGCTGGATTTTAGCGAAGGCCGGGGGCTGGTGCGCGACGAACAATACCGCTTTTATTACATCACCGAACAAGCAGGCATGTACAATGGCTACTACCAAAAAGCAGGCAGCTTCAACTACGGGGTGGCGGTGGTGCAAATCAATGGCAAGTGGGGCGTGATCAATCGCCGGGGTATGGAACTGGTGCCGCCTAAGTACAGCCGCATCGAAAGTTTTGAAAACGGCTACGCCAAAGTGCGGATTGATGGTTTCAGTGGTTTGTCCAATTTGCAGGGCGATTTGATCGTCGGGGCCGATTTTGAGTACATCCGTTACGCTGGTCAAGGCGTTTTTCGGGTTGAACAAGGTGATAAAATTGGATATTTTGATACAGATGGAAATTGGATTTGGACCCTCTCTAATTAGATTGAGTTAAAATTGAAATAAGTTAAATTATTGATTTGTAAAAATTTATGATTTTTTCATAAAAAAATACCCATCATTTTACAGTGAACAAAACTGTGTTTATTGTCATTTGATTCCTCCCATAGAGTCTCTACTTTTACATTGTAAATGATGCAGGACGGATGTCTTGCTGGCTTGCGCAAGCGAGCCCCATAGGTTTAAAGTGATTATGATTCATATGGCGAGGCTTGGGGTGAAAATCCCAAGCTTTTTTTTGTTTAGAAAAAACTTTACCTTTGCAGCCTTAGTATGACGCAAAAAATTACTTCCCGATTTTTTTTTGAGGCTTTTGAATAGGAAGCGCACTTGAAATGAAGCGTTCTACTTCCTATTCAAAACCCAAAATCGGGAAGTTAATTTTTCTGCGTTACTGAACTTGCTAATCCAAACAGACAAAAAATGAAGTTTTTTATCGACACTGCCAACCTGGATCAAATCAAAGAAGCCAAAGACCTGGGTATCCTGGATGGCGTAACCACCAACCCTTCCTTGATGGCCAAAGAAGGTATCTCCGGCATCGACAACATCCTTAACCACTACCGCGCCATCTGTGAAATCGTGGAAGGCGACGTGAGTGCTGAGGTGATTTCTACAGATTTTGCTGGCATGATCGAAGAAGGCATGCGCCTGGCCGATCTCGCCCCCAACATCGTGGTGAAAGTGCCCATGATCAAAGATGGCATCAAAGCCATCAACTACTTTACCGAACACAGCATCCCCACCAACTGTACCCTGGTGTTCTCGGCTGGTCAGGCGATCCTGGCGGCGAAGGCTGGTGCCACCTACCTCTCGCCTTTCGTAGGCCGGGTAGACGACATCAACTGGGACGGCATGGCGCTGATCCGCGAAATTGCCGAAATCTACGCGATCCAAGGTTTTGATACCCAAATCCTGGCTGCTTCCATCCGCAACTCCAAACACATCGTGGATGCGGCCAAATCGGGCGCAGACGTGGTGACTTGTCCTCTTTCGGCCATTCTGGGCTTGTTGAAGCACCCGCTGACCGACATGGGCCTGGAGCAGTTCCTGGCGGATCACGCAAAAGCGAATAAATAATCGAGCTTAGGCTACGATTGAAGAATAAAGAGAGGTTATCTATATACCATTTTGGAAAGGGAGCAGGGTAAATTCTGCTCCCTTGTTTTTTGGATAAAAAGTTTAGCTTTACGATCGTGCTAAGGGGCGATAAAAAAATAAGTGATCATTTTGCCAGAGGATTAGATAAGTAAACGTTTCATTTTAAGTGTCTTATCTAATCCTTTGGCTCAGGAAAAATGATCACTTATTTTTGCCCCACTACTAAGGTGTTTCTTAAGTGTCTTAGGTTTCTAAGGTGGTGAAAAAAAAAAAAGCGCAGCGTATTTTTCACCACCTTAGACACCTAAGGCACTCAAGGAGCACCTCAGTTAGATGAGCTTAACATTCGTAGTAAATAATCTCAGCACCACCAACGCCATTTTTCCTGTTTTAAAATACACCAACACCGTGAGTACCAAACGCTCCTCCACCAAAGTCAACTACTGGGCCGCCATCCTGCGCGCCGTGCCCCTCGCTGGCCTCTTTTACGGCGTCCTGGCCACCGCAGGCAACCTGCTGACCTACGTCATCTTCGGCGGCTACACCAATTTTGCCCAAAAAGTCATCACGGGCCTGCAATTGTTCCTGCTTTGGCTGATTGTGAGCAGTGCCGTGCGCACCTTGCACCTACTGGCCAAAGACATTCCTGTACTCATCCTCTGGTTGGCGGGTGGCCTCACCGCCATCGTCAGTGTACTACTGGCCCCCATCATCATGGACATCTTTTACCGCATGGGCCTGGAAGTGGGCCCTACCATCGCCGATGCTTCTAAATTGCGCTTTTACCTGGCTTTGGGGCTGGTGTTTTCGCTGATTTCGATCATTCACGTGCGGGTACGGAATAAGGCGCTGGGGAGTACGCTGGAATGGGTGATTGTGCTGGGATTGGGGGTGGTGTTTTATGTGTATTATTTGAAGTAGGGGATTTGGAAACTTGATGCAATTGGCTTATGTTTACGAGACGTTCTTTGACAGATTGGAAGCATTTTGACAAATATGCAATAATTTTGGTCGCTAAATGATGTATTTTTAAAATTCGTAACTTGTTAAATTCGTAATGTGTTTTGCTAAAAATCTGTATGCTATTTTTTTACGCATAAGAGTTTATGCCAAATCCAAAAAACATGGGAAATCGCGTTTTTCGCCCCCTCGGTTTTTTTACTACTTTAACGATCTTGCTGATTTTCTGTGTTTTATAAAATTGACGCTATTTTTTGCACACGATGGGCACCTTCAAAGCGTCAATTTTTATCAGTTCTTTATGGTTAAAAGAAAAGTTAGATACATGTATTCTGACAATTCTCGGGCCTTTTTTTGGTCGCAATACGCTCATTTTTAGTTTTTTAGAAAAGCTAAGGGTAGGAGCGTATTCCATTACAGATGGGGACTGCGACTTTTGGGCGACCGGCTTTGTGGCCTTCTGGATTGTAGGAGCGTATTCCATTACAGATGGGGACTGCGACCGTTACTGCCCACAATCCTAACCAGAATTTGTGGTAGTAGGAGCGTATTCCATTACAGATGGGGACTGCGACAATCCCAATCATGCAGCTCTTTTTCAAAAGCACTGTAGGAGCGTATTCCATTACAGATGGGGACTGCGACAGTGTTCGCCTGCCATTTTGCGTAAAGCAAAATCAGTAGGAGCGTATTCCATTACAGATGGGGACTGCGACTTTCTGTAACTTTCCTTGTCCCAAAACCAAAAATGGTAGGAGCGTATTCCATTACAGATGGGGACTGCGACAAAAAATGAAAAAACAACGATCAACAAGCTGAAAGTAGGAGCGTATTCCATTACAGATGGGGACTGCGACTTCATAAAACACAAAATAAATGTGGTTAATTAATGTAGGAGCGTATTCCATTACAGATGGGGACTGCGACAAGAAAGCCAGCATTAATAATGCGGCGAGAAAAGGTAGGAGCGTATTCCATTACAGATGGGGACTGCGACAACAGCCCTCAGATTCGAGGTCGTCCAAAATTTCGGTAGGAGCGTATTCCATTACAGATGGGGACTGCGACAGGTAAGCGTTTTGGTCTTGTCGCAATTAAGAGTAGGAGCGTATTCCATTACAGATGGGGACTGCGACTTAGGTTTTTAAAGATGAAACGATGTGTATATCAGTAGGAGCGTATTCCATTACAGATGGGGACTGCGACGCATACACGGCGACACTCGCTCCGCTACGAATAAGTAGGAGCGTATTCCATTACAGATGGGGACTGCGACCCAGCAGCAGATCCCGTTCCACCAAATCCCGCACCGTAGGAGCGTATTCCATTACAGATGGGGACTGCGACGGTCCTCTGTCCATAACGTGGAATTTGTG